>CAZHUH010000007.1:27784-53194 GCA_964535505.1 uncultured Oscillospiraceae bacterium | reverse complement strand
GAAATTCAAGCTCCCTATTATTGAGGGGGATATGGAATTGAGTTTGGACAATGATAAACATGTCGAAACGGTTGTGCACCTAAAGCGCATTTAGGCTCAAACCGTCAAGGACAAAGGGCTTTTGCGCACAAAAACGTGTATGAGTATATAAAAACATAAACAACAGGTAAAAAATGAATTTGTATATTTTCGATTGTTTCGGCGTGGTTATTTCCGACGTGTCCACGCTTTGGATGAAAAACTATTTTACTGAAGAAGAACAAGATCGTATTCGCCGCGAAGTCTACAGAAAGTTGGATTGCGGGCTGTTGTCTTTTGACGAGATGTTTGAAATTTTGGCAAAGCGTGCGGGAATTTCCACCCAAGAAGTGCGCCGTGAATGGAATCAAAATACTTTTTTGATGAAAGACACCGTGAAATTTATCGATCAACTGCGCCAAAACGGGCACAAGGTGGTGCTACTTTCCAATGCCGCACGAGAATACATCGACGAGTTGTTTACTAAATACGATTTGTACAAACATTTTGACAAAATTTTTGTGTCGTCGTGTTACGGCTGCGCCAAACCCGATAGGGAATTTTATCAAATTTGCCTCGACGGGTGCGATGAAAAGTATCAAAACATCTATTTCACCGACGACAATCCCATCAATTTGGAAGGGTTACAAACGCTTGGCATAACTCCTATTTTGTTTAGCGATGTGGAAAGTTTGAAAAAAACTTTGGGTTTTTGAGTGCCTGTTTTCGGTTTGCAATTTCCGTTGCGGCGCAATGCCTGTTCATTGCAATTTCATTCTGCATGCACTTTCTGTCGGAATTTGTGTTGCCGTCTGCTTTGGGGCGGCAAAACCACTTCTACAGGCGGATCGATTGTCAATTCGGAAAAGCGCAAAACACCGCCCAACTTGCGCTTTTCGCCGTCTACGCAAAAATATTGCGGTTTGTCAATTTGCAAAATCAACTCGTCAAAGGGTATCAGCAGCCATTGGCTTTTCACGCATGGTTTTGCGCCGCAAAAGAAAATTCTGAAAAAAGGGAAAAACATTTTCACTCTGTTCAAAAAGTTGTCTTTTCCCACAGATTTCACCGCCACCAAGTAGTTTTTCTTGGTGGTTTTGTAGTCTTTGTTGAAGCAAAAGCCAAAACAGCGGTAGCTTTTCAGCACCATAATTAACGTGTAAATGCCGTCAAGGTTTTTGCCGTCGGCATTCAGTTTGGCAAAAATTTCGCGGCAGTGGAAGTTTTTCACCACTTGCGGCAGGTATGCCAATTTTTTCCACCGTTTTTTGTCGCAATTTGCCGCCGTGTAACCTATTTCGGTAAAACTTCCCGTTGCGCACACGTAGGAAAAAGGCGTATCGTTCACTTGCGCCAAACGCTCCAACTTTTTCGACGTTGCCGCCGTTTCGTTGAAGGTGCCGCAGGGCACGTAAATCAGCCGCTTTCCTTTACATTTTTGCACGGCATTGTTCAAAGTGCCATCGCCGCCGCACACGATAATGGTGTCGAAGCCCTCCGCCGACCATCGGCTTTTGCTGTCGATAATTTCCAATTCGGCATCGCACCCCAAACTGCAAAGCAGTGCGTCTATATTCAGTTTTTCAAAGTTGCCGCTTTCGCGGTTTGCCACTAATTTGCACTTCATTTTGCACCTATTGCAGACGAAAATAATTCTAAAATGACCTGTCATCACATAAATACGCTTGCTAACGTAAGTGTGTGAAAGTTTTGTGTTTTGTATGTGCACGGTTGGCGGCACGCTTGTTTGAAGTTTTGAAAGGGGGTTTGGCTTTGCAATGGGATTCGTCGCGACATGCGCTGTGTTTTTGGCGCACCTTCTTTACAAATGTTGTGCGGCGTGTTACAATTTAAAAAAATGCGGCTTAGGTGAAAGTTTGAAAAACACACGTCACGAAATACTTCGTTCTGCTTACGTTTTGCCTCGAATGTTTACGGTTTAGTACGAGTCGGCGGCAAAACCGCGCACGCTAAGGCCGACCGCACGTCTTTTTTTCAAACAATTTTGCAACAGGGGGCATAGTTAAAATCATGCGGCAGTTTTGTCGAACGGAAATGTTAATAGGCGCAAACGCACAGCAAAAATTGAACAACAGCAACGTGGCGGTTTTCGGATTGGGCGGTGTGGGCAGTTTCACGGTGGAAGCGCTTGCGCGAGCAGGTGTCGGACAACTCACGTTGGTAGATTTTGACACCGTCGACCCAACCAACATCAATCGTCAGTTGTTTGCACTGCATTCCACCGTGGGAAAATACAAAACGGATATTGCCAAAGCGCGCATTTTGGATATCAACCCCAATGCGCAGGTAACGGCGCTTTGTTGCCGTTTCGACCAAACCACCGCAAGCACCTTCGATTTTTCGCAATTTAGCTACGTTGTGGATGCCATCGACACGGTGTCATCCAAGTTGCTTTTGGCAAAAATTTGTTTTCGGCAAAACATTCCCATAATCAGTTGCATGGGCACAGGCAACAAGTTGGATGCAAGTGCTTTTCGCGTTGCCGACGTGTTCGAAACAAAAATGTGCCCGTTGGCGAAAGTTATGCGCAAAGAATTGAAGGCATTGGGTGTAACGCGCTTGAAAGTGGTGTACTCCGAAGAGTGTCCGCAAACCCCCAAAGAGGAATATTCCGACATCGACGCAAACAGCGCAGGCAATCGAACAAACGCCGATAACGAAGGCATCGCCGAAACCGCAAACGCCGACAATGCAAGACTTCGAAAAAAAGCCACTCCGTCAAGTATATCCTACGTGCCGCCCGTTGCAGGCATGCTTTTGGCAGGCGAAGTAATAAAACACATCATCGGGCACACCGATACTTTTTCAACAAAAAAATGAGCTGTCGTATTAAAATTTTTACGTAAACGGCGGCACGAAGTTTAAATTTAAGGGCACCGAAACATTGATTTCGATGCCCTTTGCATATTTGCACAAATTATTTACTTTATGTGATTGATGCAACAGTCAATTTCGCATTTTCTAACATTTTTTTCACACGTGTCCGCACAAAAATGTGTTATTGGCTTTTGAGAACACGGCCAAGCAAATTTGTGTCAACCAAACTCGGCAATCGGCAGCAATCCGGAATTGCGCCTGTGCGTTGTTTTTTGTCGGCGGCCGTGTCAACTCCGCTCGCCTATTTCACTTTGCCGTGCTATTCGGTTCTGTTTTTTTCTTTTTACCGCACGTGTTATCAGTTTTTGAATTTCCACCAACGGCACAATGGAGAACGCCATTGCCAAAGCAATAAAGTATTCCGTTGCGTTTATGAATGCCGAACCGTCGGCATTGGAAAAGCCGAACGCCGTGTTAAGCCCCGGTATAAAAATAACTGCGGTGGTAAGCACCAACGAACCAATCATTGACGCCCACAGAATTTTGTTGTGCGAGTGCAATGTAAATATGCTTCTTTCGGCACTGCGATTGTTGTAGGCGTGGAAAATTTCCGTTAGACTCATTGTCAAAAATGCCATTGTCATGCCTTGCATCGAGTGTTCTTCCGAAATAGGAAAAGCCACCTTTCCGCCGTTTTCAAAGGCAACGCCCACAAAAAACGCGCTCAAAGTTATTGCCGCAACAAACACTCCGTGCAATACCACGTTCAAACCCAGACCGTCGGCAAAAATGCCTTCGTTTTTACCGCGCGGCTTGCGATTCATTACGTTGATGTCGGCTTTTTCCATGCCTAAGGCAATAGCCGGAAAAGTATCGGTTATCAGGTTTATCCACAAAAGGTGGGCAGGTTTAAGCAGCGTGAAGCCCATAAGCGTTGCCGCAAAAATGGCAACAACTTCCGCAAGGTTGGAAGAAAGCAAAAACTGAATGCATTTGCGAATGTTGTCGTAAATGCGGCGGCCTTCGCCCACGGCGGAAACGATGGTGGCAAAGTTGTCGTCCGAAAGTACCATGTCGGCGGTGTTTTTGGTAACGTCCGTGCCGGTTATACCCATACCGACGCCAATATCGGCGCTTTTTATCGAAGGTGCGTCGTTAACTCCGTCCCCGGTCATTGCGCAAACTTTGCCAAGTTTCTTCCAGGCGTTTACAATTTTAACCTTGTGCTCAGGTTGAACGCGCGCATAAACGGAGTAGTTGCCTACCACCTTCAAAAATTCTTCGTCGCTCATGGTGTCTAACGCACTGCCTAAAATGGCTTGGCTTGCGTCGGAAATTATTCCCAACTGTTTGGCAATGGCAACGGCGGTGTCGATGTGGTCGCCCGTTATCATAATGGGGCGAATGCCTGCGTTACCGCATTCTTTTATTGCGTCCACAACTTCGGGACGAACAGGGTCTATCATGCCACACAGTCCGACAAACACCAAATCGTTTTCTATTTTTTCCGGTGAAACGTCGCTAGGAAGTTCGTCGTAAACTTTGTAAGCAGAAGCCAAAACACGCAACGCTTCATCTGCCATTTGCTTGTTTTGCGCCAAAATTTCTTGGCGTAGGCTTTCCGTTAGGTCGATTTCTTGCCCATCTTTCCAAACTTTGGTACAACGCGCCAAAATTTCATCCGGGGCTCCCTTTGTGTATTGCACAATACCCTTTTCCGTTTGGTGCAAGGTCGACATCATCTTGCGCATGCTGTCAAAGGGCGCTTCGGAAACACGCGGGGTGGCTTTTTCCAAATCGTGCTTGGCAAGGTTTTGCGAAAACGCGAAGTTTACCAACGCGCACTCGGTGGGTTCGCCTACGGCAGTGCCTTCAACCAAGGTGGCGTCGCTGCAAAGAGCCATGCTTTTTGCCAATAGCATTTCATCGTGCGTAAAGGTTTTTACCACCGTCATCTTGTTTTGCGTCAAAGTGCCGGTTTTGTCCGAACAAATAATTTCCGCACACCCCAATGTTTCCACTGCGGTAAGTTTGCGAATAACGGCATTCTTTTTGCTCATGTTGGTTACGCCAATGGAAAGTACAATTGTAACAACCGTAGCCAATCCTTCGGGGATTGACGCCACCGCCAAACTTATCGACACCATAAAACTATCCAAAATAACCTGCGGATTGTTGAACCCGCGCATAATAAGGTTGGTTGCAAACACCACCAAGCAAATGCCGATAACAACAAATGTCAAAATTTTGGAAAGTGCCGCCATTTTTATTTGCAATGGTGTTTTTTCTTCTTGCGCCGTGTTCAAAGCGTTGGCTATTTTGCCCATTTCGGTAGACATGCCCGTTGCGACAACAACTGCTTTGGCTCTGCCGTAAACCACGGCACTTCCTAAATACAGCATGTTTTTTCTGTCGCCCAGCGCAACATCTTTGTGCAAAGTCTCGGCGCTTTTTTCCGCAGGCACGCTTTCGCCCGTCAAAGCCGATTCTTCCACCTTCAAGCTTGCGCTTTCCACAATGCGGCAATCGGCGGGAACGCTGTCGCCGGATTCCAAAATGATAACGTCACCCACCACAACGTCGTGGCTCTTTACCACCGCGACAACGCCGTTACGCAAAACTTTGCACGTTGCTTCCGTCATCGATTGCAACGCTTTTATGGCTTGCTCCGCCTTGGATTCCTGCACAACGCCCAACACAGCGTTCAAAATCACTACTACCAAAATGATGATAACGTCTGCAACGCTTTCAGGCTCGTTGTTTGGGTTAGAGTTGTTCACAATAACTGTAACCAAACTTACCACGGCGGCAATAAGCAGCACAATAATCATCGGGTCGGCAAGTTGTTTCAAAAATTTTATAAAAATCGACGTTTTTTTGGCTTCTTCAAGCTTGTTTGGACCGTTTTTTGCCAAACGATTTTCCGCCTCAGCTTGCGAAAGCCCTGTCTTGTCCGTTTGTAATTCAGCCAAAACATCGTTGACATCTTGCAAATAGTGTTTCATTTTTCTCCTTCGGGTTTCCCCTAAACAAAAACTCACGCAACCCACAAAAAAAATAGGTTGCGTGAGTCTCATTTTCTAAAGTAACGCCAGACAAATTTGTTTTTGCCGGTTGTTGGCAGTTCCTCCGCACAGGCGTGCGTAAATTACTCCCTCACGTGATTGATTATAATGGCATTATAATGTATTTCAAAAAAATTGTCAATAACAATAAAAGCAAAAATGCAGCAATTTTGGAACTGCGCGTCAGGCGGGATTGCGCATCTAGTGGCGTAAATTATTATTGAGTAACTACGTGATTGACACACAAAAAACAGTTTGACAAAGTTTTTGGTGGTGGTATAATATTTTCAAGTTCGCAAATAGCAATCATTGCAACCGCAGCCGTTGCAACTACAACAACCCATACACCCAAGTAGTTGTTGTAACTATTGCGGTATTGCGGCATTCGGGCATTTGCAACCACAGCAACAATGTAACCACAGCAACAATCACAGTTCTTGCCACCAATGCAACCAAATCAAGCGTTGCCGTAATTAAGGCAATTGCGTTTTCGGGAGAAATTTTGTATGCAACATTCACAAAACGAGTTCACGCCCACTCAAAAAGAAAACACATCGGCGCAAAACGAGTTCACGTCCTCGCTCAAAAAATTTTCACTTCCGCAAAAAACATTTTTTGCACGCACATTTCAGCTTTACGAAAGCGATTTCGAGTGCAATGGGCAGGTTAAACCCCACCGCATAATGCAACTTTTGCAAGACGTTGCCACCGAACACGGCACAATTATCGGCGTTGGCTGGGATGTGTTGGATTCTCACGGAATGTTGTGGGTGTTGAGCAAAATCAATTTGGTTTTCTCGCGTCCTATAACAATGCAAAATCGCAACTTCACATTGTACACTTGGCCCCTTGCGCCCAACAAATTTTTTGCCGAAAGGTGTTTTTGTGCCGTGGATGAAAAGGGCGAACAACTTTTTTCCGCTACGTCTTTGTGGATGATAATCGGCCGCGACGACCGCAAAATTCTTCCTGCCGAAACAATGAATATGTTTTGCCACAGCGATTATTCCGACCTTCACGCCGATGCCCCCAACGCATTTTTGCGCGTGCGCAAAGACGAAACATACGAGTTTTGTTACGAAAAAGAAATTCGCCGCAGCGATTTGGATAAAAACGGACACGTAAACAACACCAACTACATCCTTTTTGCGTTGGATGTTTTGCCGCCGAACGAAAGCATTTCCGCAGTGGAAATAGTGTACCACAAAGAGCTGAAACTTCACGATAAAGTTCAAATTTCGTGCAGACGTGTCGGCGAAAAAGTGTTTGTGGTGGGCGAGAACGACGGAACCTGCTTCACAACGGTGTTCACAACACGCAACAAGGACCAAGTGTAAAAATGTATCCAAATAATTATTTGTGCGCAAAAACCAAAATTCAAAAATGCGGCTAAACAACGACAAATGATTATGCTTTTTTCCACAACCATCATAACAAAATCGTAAAAATTTTGCACACGGGATTTGAATTTCAAATCCCGCTCTTCTTGTGTTTGTCGTTCACACGGCTACCATATTGCTTAATTGCGAATTTTTTGTTATACGTTTTAAGGTTGATTTTAAGAACAGCAGGTATTATACATAAAAAATAAGGAGTAAAATATGCGACTACTTCTTGCGGAGGACGAAAGGGCGCTCAGTAATGCACTCGTAACGATTCTGAAACACAATAATTACTCGGTGGACGCCGTGTATAACGGACAAGACGCACTTATCTATCTTCAAAGCGGCAATTATGACGGTGCGATTTTGGATATTATGATGCCGAAATTGGACGGGATCAGCGTTCTGAAAGCCTTTCGCGCGGAAAACAAGAACTTGCCCATACTTCTTCTTACGGCAAAAACGGAAATAGACGATAAGGTTTTGGGGCTTGACTGCGGGGCAGACGATTATCTCGGCAAACCGTTCGATACGAAAGAGTTGCTTGCCCGTATTCGTGCGATGCTACGCCGAAAAAGCGGTGAGGCTGTCAACACACTTGCTTTTGCAGATATAGTGTTAAACCGCTCGACTTTTGAATTGTCTTCGCCTTGCGGATCGTTCCGCTTGGGAAACAAAGAATTTCAGATGCTCGAAATGCTTATGCTCAACGCAGGTAATATAATATCCGTCGAGCAGTTTATGGAGCGAATTTGGGGCTACGATACGGATACGGAAATGACCGTCGTGTGGACGTATATTTCCTATTTGCGCAAAAAACTATCGGCGCTCTCCGAGAAAGCCAAAATAAAAGCTATTCGTAATGTCGGGTACACCTTGGAGAAAATCAATGATTAAGCGACTCAGGAAAAAGTTTATCATCGTAACTACGTGTTCTGTTCTTGCCGTACTCATATTGATTGTCGGCGTTATAAACATCGTGAATTATGCTAATGTGGTAAATAATTCCGACCAAATCGTAATGCTGTTGAAGGACGGCGACGGTACGTTCGGAGGCGGCGGCAGTCTGGGAGAAAATATTGATCTGCCCAACGGAAATTTTAATCATACCTTCCAACGTCCTATGTCGCCCGAAACACCATTTGAGACAAGATATTTTACAGTCGTTTTGGATGACAGCGGCGCTGTTCTAAACGTTAATACCGATAAAATAGTTTCGGTAAATCAAACGCAAGCCTCCGATTATGCGATATCGCTCTACAATAAAAATAAGGATACGGGATTTTACGGGAATTACAGATACGGCACGAAAATGGTGGGCGAAAGCGATACAATGTATATCTTCGTGGATTGTACGAAAGAACTTACAAGTTTCAAAACCTTTATGCTAATAAGCCTTGCCGTGGGATTAGCGGCTTTTATAGCGGTATTCTTGCTCGTATTCTTTTTGTCGGGTAAAGTGACGAAACCCATTGCGGAAAGTTATGCAAAGCAAAAGCGATTTATCACTGATGCAAGCCACGAAATCAAAACGCCGCTTACCATCATTAGCGCAGACACCGAAGTTTTGGAAATGCAGAATACGTCTAACGAATGGACTGAAAGCATAAAGGATCAAGTAAAACGACTAACTTCTCTAACGGAAAAAATGGTGTTTCTTGCGCGAATGGATGAAGAAAGTCAGACGCTGAAATCGACGGACTTTTCGCTTTCGGATGCAGTTGAAGAAACGGTAAAGCCCTTTTATGCGGTTGCCGTTGCAAAGGAGTTGACGCTTGTCTGCGATATACAAAAAAACGTATCGTATTGCGGTGATGAAACTCTTTTAAGACAACTTGTTTCCCTTCTTGTCGACAACGCATTAAAATATTCGGACGGAAACGGTCAAGTCGAAGTTCGGTTAAAAACAACGGGCAATAAAATACAACTTGTTGTATCTAATCCGGCAAAAGAGTTAAACGGCAATCTAAGCATTCTGTTTGAAAGATTTTACCGAAACGATAAATCAAGGAACTCTGAAACGGGCGGACACGGGATAGGTCTTTCGGTTGCAAAGGCAATCGTTGAAGCACATAAAGGTAAAATTACCGCCAACGGAGAAAACGGTATGGTTGTATTTACGGTAACACTTTAATTGGAGCAGAAAAATTATAATTGTTTTGCAAAATTTTTTTGCAGAGACGTTTTTTTGTTTTATTTTAAGTTCATATTTTAGGATAGATACAAGGAGTCAAATATGGCATACAGTGATATATTCAAACGATATGAATTGAAGTTCATCCTTTCGAAAGAACAGTACCGCTTGATAAAAAGCGAACTGAAAAATTATATGTGCGGCGACCAATTCGGCGAAAACTACATCTGCAATTTATATTGCGATACGCCCGACTTTCTTCTCGTGCGGAGATCAATCGAAAGACCTTGTTATAAAGAGAAACTACGAATACGCAGTTACGGGGTTGCTAAGAAAGGGAGAGATGTTTTCGTTGAGATCAAAAAGAAATACGATTCCGTCGTTTATAAACGCAGGATCGCGACCAACGAAAACACGGCAATAAAAATGTTGACCGACGGCGTTATTATCGACAGTCAAATAGGCAGAGAAATCTCCTATTTTACAAAGTTATACGCGGGGATAAAACCTCAGATGTTTATTTCCTATCGCCGCGAAGCGTTTTACGGAATTCACGATAAGGATTTCAGAGTCACGTTCGACAGTTCAATCAAGTGGAGAACAAATGACCTTTCGCTCGGTAGCGGTATATACGGTCAATCCGTATTGCCGGAAAATAAAATTTTAATGGAAATCAAAACCGCGGCGGCTATTCCGTTATGGCTTGTGAGCGTTTTAAGTCGTAACAAGATTTACAAAACTTCATTTTCAAAATACGGCACGGCATATACTCTGATGCTGAACGATAAAATACAAGGAGAACAAAAAGTTGTCTAATATATTCAATAGTATTTTCGACACTAGCTCGTCAACTTCTATCTCGGTAGAGAATTTCTTTATTTGTTTTGCGGTAGCTCTCGTGTTGGGCGCCATTCTCGCGGTTGGATATACGGTTAAGAGCAGATACACGAAAAGTTTCGCAATTACACTTGCTATTCTGCCGGCAGTTGTCTGTGTAGTAATTATGCTCGTAAACGGCAATATCGGCGCAGGCGTCGCAGTCGCCGGCGCATTCAGTTTGGTTCGCTTTCGTTCGGCGCCCGGCTCTGCAAAGGAAATCGTCGCAATATTTATAGCTATGTGTTCGGGGTTGCTGATCGGAATGGGTTACATAGCATTTGCTGTTATCTTTACGATAGTTATGGCGGTTATCCTTCTTGTACTGAATATCGCTAAAATTTGGAACAGAAAGCAAGTTCCCAAAGAGAAAACGTTGCGGATCACCATTCCGGAAGATTTGAATTATACCGAAGTATTTGATGACATTTTCAAAGAGTTTACGGTTTCGTATGAAACTGTTTCGGTAAAGACGTCAAATATGGGCAGTATGTACAAACTGAAATATAATATCGTGTTAAAGGACGTAACGAAAGAAAAGCAGTTTATCGACGAACTGCGCTGCCGAAACGGCAATCTTGAAATAATGATTTCTAATCGGGAGGAAACCCAAAATGAACTTTAAGAAAATACTTTGTGTGTTGTGTTGCCTTGTTCTTTGCTTTACTTGCGTCTCTTGCAATCGTCCGGAGACGCCCAATCAAAACGGGACGGGCGATGATCCCGATATAACCGACGGAGAAATACCCGACAATAACGATATCGAGATATCGGAACCCGACGAAACGGAACATGATTTTACTTTAATATCGCAATCAGACGGGTCTTATATTTACAAATGCTCGGATTGCGGCGCAGAAGAAACAGTCGTAATCACTTACGTTAGCGGAACGAAAAACGCTTATTCGATTGAGGGAAGCACGATTACTTTCAATAATGTATCCGAACAAAGTGTTTACGATATTCAAGGAGCTTTTTACGGCAATATCGTCATAGACGTAAGCGATGATTACAAATTTGAATTGCAGATGAGCGGATTTGAATTATATTCGTACACCGCTTGTCCTATTAGCGTTTTAAGCGGTGATAAGGTTACGCTATCTGCGAAAAAATCAACCGAAAACTATATTTACGATATGCGGGAAGCGGTTGATGAATCGGATGAAAATGCTATTTCAGCAAGCGTTTATGCGTTATGTGATTTGGATATTCAAGGTAAAGGCAGTTTGAGCGTTAAGTCCGTCAACAACAACGGAATTCACACCAAAGACGATTTGAACGTTAAAAACTTGTCGTTGCAGGTCGAGTGCAAAGATAATGCATTAAAAGGCAACGACAGCGTAAGCGTCGAATCGGGGAATCTTACGCTTATTGCAAGGCAAGGCGACGGTATTAAAACGACTAACAGCGACGTTTCTTCAAAGGGCAAACAACGCGGAACGGTTACGATTTCGGGTGGCGATATTCTTATTTACGCCGCTTGCGACGGAATAGATGCGGCATACGATGTAAATATAGACGAAAGTTCGGCAACTGTCAATTTGCAGATATTTACCGACAAGTATTCAAAGTATTCGGAAGAAGTTACGTTCGTGTCCGAGAGCGTGTATTATGTGCGCTATCAATTTACCACTTATTCGTACTCGCTCAAATTTTATAATGACGACACGGATGTGGTATGGTATAATTCGTCGTCAAGTACAAGGGTTGGAAATTTCTATTATTATCCCATTACAAAGCCGAGCGGCTATGCCTATATGCAACTATTTATTTACAACAGCACTCAACAGCAAGGGCAGGACGAAAATTATCTCGCATGTTCCGATGGAATGGCCATAAATAATAATTTCGACACTATTGCCTTGCAGTCAAGCAGTTACGGACTTTCTTACAGTTGGACGAATTATACGACGACTCAAGGTAATTTCGGCCAAGGCGGAATGGGCGGCGGTTTCGGAGGTCTGGACGAAGGAAATGCCGATAAAGGCGACCATTCTACGAAAGGTATCAAAGCGTCTAACGCTGTTACGATTTCGGCGGGTACGGTTACTGTAAGTTCGTATGACGATGCCATTCATGCAAATTGCGACGCTACTTTGGAAAACGGCTCAGCCCCCTTGGGAAACATAACCGTATCTGGCGGATCCTTGACGTTACGCTCCAACGACGACGGCATTCACGGCGACGGCAAAGTTACAATCAGCGGCGGAACAATATCCGTAGTAAGTTCGTATGAGGGAATCGAAGGCAAGACCGTGGAGATTTCGGATGGAAACGTATCCGTCATATCTTCCGACGACGGTATCAATGGTACGGCGACTTCGGGAACGGCCATTGTAATCTCGGGCGGAAAACTTTACGTCTATGCGGGCGGCGACGGCATTGATTCTAACAGCACGACTTCCTATGAAGGAATTTGTTTTTCGGGCGGAACGAGCGTGATTATCTCGACGGGACAAGCCGATTCGAGTATAGATGCCGAGCGGGGATATAAATTCACCGGCGGCTATGTGATCGGTATTGGCAGAAGCGGCGGAATGGGCAGCGAATCTACCTATTGTTCTAACTTTTCTTCAATAGGGACGAGCAAAACATTAAATTTGCAAAAGGACGCCTATTTGGCAGTATCAAACGTCGCAACGGTTAAGATGCCCGTTTCAATCAGTAATGCGTTTGTTGTGTGTCTTGGAAAAACAAGCGCAAGCATATCATCGGGTACGTCAACAGATAATAGTTTGGATTCAAATGGTGTGTATTGGAACGTATAAAATAAACAAAAATTTTTAATAATGTTGACAGATAATGTCAACATTATTATGTTATAACGGCAAATATGAAGTATTACTATTGCAAGGCACAACCGAATATAGAATGGGATATTAAGCAGCCGCAGTCTTAACAATCCGAAGCGCAAACCGCATGAGGACGGTTTTCCCTCGTGATTCGCGTGGCATTTTTCGCGCCGTCGCCGTTTTGGGAATTTGCGCATGACGAAACGCGAAACAATCAAAGGAATAATTGCATTAGAATATGGCGGTACTCCAATCAACGGCGGAACTATTGAAAAACACCTCGTCTTTTGGTGGGAGCCCTAAGTAAAAGTCCTTCCCTTTCAATCTGCTATGCCGACAGCTCCTTTTACACAAGGGAGCCAAGCAATAGTGTTGCACCAAAGTGAAAATCAGTTTTCCTGCTCCGTTTCTTTGTAGCCGAAGTAACTTGCAACGTGAGCAAAGCATTCGTACAGTTTGTCCATTTCGTCATCGGAAAATTTGCTCATCAAGTGGCCGAGTTTTTTGTCCAACTCTTTTTGCAAATCGGCAAGGGTTTGTATGCCTTTGGGGGTGATTTGCGCATAAATCTTTCGGCGGTTTTTCGGATCGGACACACGTTTCACCATATCGAACCCTTCCAAAGCGTCAACCACTTTGGTAAGTTGTTGGTTACTCATGCTCAATTCCGAAGCCAAAGCCGACATAGTAAGTTGCCCCTGCTTGTCGATTATGTTCAAGCAAGTAAGTTGCGTGACAGAAATGGGAAAATCTCTTATAGAAACCAAATTGCGAAACACTTTGCGCAGTTTAGGATAGTAGGTGGAGATGAGTTCTATCAAATCCGAAACGTTTTTGCTCATATTGCGCCTCCTAATAAAATATTTTACCATTGCGGCGGCAAAAAGTCAAGTCCCTGCGACTGTGTGTAGTGTGCCTATTCCACTTGCCGCTTATTTGCTGCGCTTCACATTCCAAAACGCTTGTTGTCGTCTGTGATAATATTGTTTGTCGGCTCCGTCCCTTTGTTGGCCTGTTCTCATTCGTTTTTCGCAAATATTCCGACATAATTTAATTTTTGAAAATAAAAAACGTCAGAGAGTCAAATGAACTTAACAAATTCACCGGCGAAAAGACGTCTTTGAAAAAGTTAGTGATGGCGGAAGTATACGCCCAAACGCTTGATTATTTGCCGAATATGTTGTAAAATATTAAAGTGAATTTACGTTTACACGACGAAAACGGGTTTAACAGAGGGAAAAACTATGAACAAAGTGGTTGCAGTGGTTGGAATGTGCGGCTCCGGCAAAAGTTTGCTTTGCGACTTTTTTTGCGAAAGAGGTTGGCAAAAGGTTTATTTCGGCGGCGTTACGATGGCTCAGCTTAAAAAGGCGGGCATACCGATAAACGAAGCAAACGAACGCAAAATGAGGGAAGACCTTCGCAAAAACCTTGGCATGGGTGCCTTTGCGGTGCTGTTGAAAGAGGAAATTGTCGAAAAACTTTCGCAAAGCAACGTGGTGTTGGACGGTTTGTACAGTTGGTCGGAATATCTTTTTTTGAAAGAGGCGTTTGGCGACAGCCTCATTTTGTTGGCAGTGGTTACCGATTGCAGTGTGCGCAAACAACGCCTTGCCAACAGAAAAATTCGTCCGCTAACCGCCGAAGAAGTGGATGCGCGCGACAAGGCGGAAATCGAACATTCCGAAAAGGGCGGTCCAATTGCAAAAGCCGATAGGTTTGTTATCAACAACGGAACCGAAGCAGAACTTAAAGCGCAGTTCGACGAGTTTATTTCCAAGCTGTAATGCGTGTTTTTGGCAACACGCTTGGTCAAAAAGCATGCAAAACGGTGTTCTCAAACAAATTTGGAAAACAGTCTGCCGTCTTTGCGACAATGGCTTAGTTTGAATAACATGCATCGTGAATACTTCGTTCTGCTTGCGTTTTGTCTCGGTTGTGTACGTCTGTGTACGCGTCTGTCGACAAATCCGCACATGCGCAAGTCTCGCCGCGCGTCTGTTCTCCAAACAATTTTGTGACAGGAGGTAATGGTTTTGAATATGAAATACTACGAAGTGGATTTGCACGGCTACAAAGCGCAGTTGCCGGTTTTGCCTTTGCCAAATGGATCGAACATCTGTTTTTTTAACCTGCATGGCAATGTTGACTTGACGGAACATTGCGGCAAAGAATTGGCGAAAATAGTTAGTGATTGCGAAGTGTTGTTGACTGCCGAGAGCAAGGGATTGCAACTCACTCACGTTATTGCACGCGAACTTGGGCACAAATATTACGCCGTTGCACGTAAAAGCAAAAAACTCTACATGCAAGACGGTTTGGAAATTGTTATCAATTCCAGCATCACCACAGGCAAAGAACAAAAACTTTACATTTCACGCCACGATGCCGAACTTATGTGCGGCAAAAAAGTTGGTATTATCGACGACGTAGTTTCCACCGGCAACAGCCTTATTGGCTTGGAAAAATTGGTGGAAATGGCAGGCGGAACCATTTATAAAAAGGCATTTGTGCTTGCCGAAGGCAATGCAAAAGATCGCGACGACATTTGTTATTTGGGTACCATTCCGCTTTTGTAAGCGCATGTTTCAGTCGATTTGGCGTGGCAAGGTGCGTACTTGGAGGTATGCCTATTGTTTGGCAACGCCGATTTTGCGGCATTACGCGTTACGTTGAAACACGGGGTTTGCAGCACATTGCAAGTTTCACGCCGTTTTGGCCGTGTTTTCTTGGGCTTCAATAGATTTTTCCCGTCGGCACGCCGCGCAAAAACACAACTTTAAGCACACGGTAGCGCAAAAATTATAAATTTTGCCTTCAACGCTCTTAAATTTTCAGGGGCGTTTTTCTGTTAGCGTTTTGCTTGTCGATGTAGTCTCTACTGCGTTGCCTTGCCCTTGGATAAAAGCCATAATTAACCTTTGTGCCTCTCCCCCAAAAACATTCGCAACCGTTTGAACGTTGTTTGTTCAAACGCACTGAAATTTTTGCTCGGCTCATCGGCTTATGATGTCAACCTGTTGCAAGATACTTTTTAATTTGGTATAATACTTTTGTCGAGATTTATCGCTTTACGGTAAAAAGGGTGCAATATGTCTAAAACTTGCTACGAAATGCTGCAAAATGGCGTCAACAAAGACGGTTTTGTCGTCTACTTCAACCACAAAGTGCCAATGAAAAGGTTTTTGGCGGATATAGAAGGTTTGGCGGCATCTCTTGCCGCGCTGAAACTTAACAGGGGCGACGTTGTTACGCTTTATTTGCCCTCTTGCCCCCAAAGTTTGGCGGCTTTTTACGCATGCTCGAAATTGGGGCTTGTGGCAAACGTGGTGCATCCGCTTATTCCGTTGCAACTTTTGCGACAAAATTTGAAAAAAGTGGGTTCTAAAGCGTTGTTTTTCTACGATGGTTTGGCTCGTGATGAACGTGTTTTTGCAAATTTGGGGCAAATTTTGGTGCGCTGTTCCATTGCCGACTACGTAACTTTGCGCAAACCGTTGTACTCGCTTTATGCCAAAATTGTGGGCAAACGCAACAAAAACGCACATACGTATGCGCAAATGTCGCACAACAAGGGCAAAACGGAAGTGTTGGGCAAGGGCTGCGACACCGTTTGCTACATGCACAGCGGCGGTACCGGAGGACAACCAAAAATTGTTAAACTTTCCAACGATGCATTCAACGGCACGGCACTTTCCATGATAGAAATGTACAAGCCAAACGTACAAAAGGGCGACTACAATTTGGCAACTTTGCCCATTTTTCACGCATACGGGCTTTGCGCCGCCATGCACACGCCGTTGTGTTTCGGTTGCAGTCTTATTTTAGTTCCGAAGTTCCATCCTCGCACGGTAAAAAGTTACTTTGCGCGCTTCAAAATAACAATTTGGTCGGTTGTTCCCGCAATGCTGAAAAAGATGGATGCTTGCCGTTGTTTGGACGTCAATGGACTTAAAAATTTGGACGTAATTTGGTGCGGCGGCGACGTTTTGGACGAAACGTTGGTGGAAAAAGTTGACAAAATCCTTGCCAAACATTGTGTTCGCGCCAAACTTATGCGCGGCTATGGGCTTACAGAGGTTTGCGGCGTTTGCGTGGTAAACAATTATTTTCACTACAAAAAAGGCAGTTGCGGACAACCCATGCCGGGGTGCTTTGCGCAAATTTGGGACGAAAACAACAACGTGCTTTCCGCCAATCAAGTGGGCGAAATTGCTATTTGCTCGGTGGGCAATATGCAAGGCTACTTGGAAGGTGAAGATTGCACACAGCTTTCGCAAGGCAAACTTTGGATAAAAACCGGCGATGTCGGCTACTTGGATGAGGACGGGTTTTTGTTTGTGGTGGATCGTAAAAAGCGTTCTCTGAAAATTGCTGCGGTAAACGTTTTCCCCGCGCAGGTGGAAAGTTGCGTAAAGAAGCTGAATTTTGTAGACGAAGCGTGCGCCGTTGGCGTAAAAGTTGACGGCAAGCAGTTTGTGAAGGTGTTTGTAACACTAAAAACGCCAACCGATAGGCAAACGGTGGAAAAACAAGTGATAAAAATTTGCCAAGACAATCTCATTAGATATTCCGTGCCGCGTTTTGTGGAAGTTATTTCCGTTATGCCGCGTACACCGCTTGGAAAAATAGACTACAAAGCACTTGAAAAATAGTGTTTTGATCGGGGCTGGGCGGTCGGCAACTGTTTGGCCGGTGGCAAACTCGATGTTATCGGCAAGATTGCATGGCGCGGGGCGGTTGTGCGCTTGTGCGATTGTCAAGGTATAGGGTTTTCTGACCCGCACGGCGAAGCGAATTGTCGGGCTGTTCAAGTGGATATCTTTCCACGTTGCAACAGCCCTTTTGTTTACTATTTTTTTGTCTTGCAAACTCTCTTACAAATTTATGTAATCCATTTACATAAACTTTGTTTTGTGATACAATAATATTTACAGTCAAAAATCTGCGAAAAGAGGTTCTTATGAGAGTCATTATCGTCGGCTGCGGAAAGGTTGGCAAAGCCATTCTGGAAAGTATCGAAGACGAAAAACACGATATCGTCGCAATAGACAACAATCCCGCCGTTATTCAATCGGTAACCAACACCTACGATGTTATGGCGGTTTGCGGCAATGCAACTTCGCGCGAGTTGCTTGCGGAAGCGGAAGTTTCCAAGGCAGATTTGTTCATTGCCGTTACGGAATCGGACGAAGTGAACATGCTTTCTTGCTTTTTGGCAAAAAAGATGGGCGCCCAACATACCGTCGCTCGCATAAGAGAATCGGACTACAACGACAATAGTTTGGAATTTCTCACCAAGCAGTTGGATCTTTCCATGCCGTTGAACCCCGAATATCTCATGGCGGAAACGCTGTTTAATTTGCTTAAATTGCCTTCCGCTGTAAACGTGGATACTTTTGCCGGCAAGAAAATACAAATTTTGGAGCTTATCGTGCGGGAAAATTCCCGTTTGGCAGGAGTCACATTGATGGAATTTCGCAAAAAAAGCTCCGTTGACTTTTTGGTGTGTGCCGTAAAGCGCGGCGACGAAACGCTTATTCCCAACGGTTCTTTCCGCCTGCAAGCGGGCGATCGCGTGGCGTTTATGGTAAAATTCATCGATAGCCACAAGTTTTTGCGCTCCATAGGCCTTGTGCAAAAGCACGCACGCGATGTGATAATAATGGGCGGCAGTACCACGGCGTACTACCTTGCCAAAATGTTGGCGGCAAACAACTATTCCGTAAAAATCATCGAAAAGGACGAAGAACGTTGCGCAGATATTGCCGAACGAGTGCCTGCCGGGACAACAGTTATTCACGGTGACGGCATGAGCCAAGATTTGCTTTGGGAAGAGGGACTGAAAAGCACCGACGCATTTGTTGCGCTAACCGGTAAGGACGAAGAAAACATTCTTATTTCTTTTTACGCTTTAAGCCAAGAAGTTCCCAAAGTTATTTCCAAGGTCAATCGCCCTGCGCTTGCCATTTTGGCGGAAAAATTGGGGCTGGATTGTGTTGTTTCGCCGCAAAAAATTGTGGCGGATGTGCTTACTCGCTACGCGCGCGCACTCAGCAACAGTTTGGAAAGCAAAATGGAAACGTTATACAGCCTTATGGACGGCGACGTTGAAGCGTCGGAATTTGTTGTGCTTTCCGATTGCTGTTTGCAAAACATTCCTCTGAAAGATTTGAAGTTAAAAGATAATTTGATCATTGCCGGCATAATTCGCGGTAAAGAAACGATAATTCCTTCCGGCGATGATGTGATTTTGGCCGGCGATCGCGTTATCGTGGTGGCAACACAACTGCGGTTGTACAATCTAACCGATGTTTTGAGGTAGAATATGAATTTTCGCGTTATATTTCAAAACCTGGGCAGAGTTTCTTTGGCAATGGCGGCGGTTATGCTATTGCCTGTTTTGGTAGCGTTGCTTTATTTGGAAAGTTGTTGGTGGGCTTTGCTTGCTTCCGCAGGTATTTATGCTGTGGTGGGTCTGCCATTGGTGCTGTTTTGCAAACCCAAAACGCAGGTGTTTTTCACCAAAGAGGGGCTTATTACCGTTGCCCTTTCGTGGATTTGGGTTTCGCTGGTGGGCGCATTGCCCTTTGTTTTCAGCGGCGCAATTCCCTCTTACATAGACGCCTTTTTCGAAACGGTAAGCGGTTTTTCCACAACGGGTGCAACTATTTTGACGGCAGAAGGTATCGAAACAATGCAAAAAGGCTTGCTGTTTTGGCGCAGTTTCACTCACTGGATTGGCGGCATGGGCGTGATAGTTTTTGTTATGGCAATAGCCGGCGGCTCGTCGGATAGAAGTATGCATATTTTGCGTGCGGAAATGCCGGGGCCAACGGTCGATAAGCTTGTCCCTCGTGCAAAAACTACGGCAAAAATTTTGTACTTGCTTTACATAGCGTTTACGCTTTTGGAAATTGTATTGCTTATTTTGGGCGGAATGCCGGTGTTCGACAGCGTTGTACACTCTTTCGGCACTGCCGGCACAGGCGGCTTTAGCATTCGTGCCGACAGCATTGCAAGTTACAATTCCTTTTGCCAATGGGTTATTGCAATTTTTATGATATTGTTCGGCACCAACTTCAACTTGTTTTACCTAATGTGCCTGCGCAAATTCCGTTCGGCGTTTTCTTCGCAGGAACTGTGGTTGTATTTGGGCTTTATTGCCGTTGCGGCAGTGGGCGTTACGGCAAGCATTTCTTCGCAGTTCGCTTATACTCAAAACGTGGGGGATGCCATTCGCTACGGCGTGTTTCAGGTGGCGTCTTTCATCACCACAACGGGCTACACAACCATTCCGGCATCGTCAAATATCAACGCATGGCCGTTGCTTGCAAAGTGCATTTTGTTCCTTTTGATGTTTATCGGCAGTTGTGCGGGCAGCACGGGCGGCGGACTCAAAGTTTCACGCGTGGCAATTTTGGGTTGCGCCATCAAAAAAGAACTTCGACGTGCATTGCATCCGCGCAACGCCAACGTGGTAAAATTCGAAGGCAAAGCCATTACGGAAGAAACTTTGCACGGTGTAACCAGCTATTTTGGACTTTACATAATGATTTTGGCAACAACTTTTTTGGTGCTGTGTTTAGACCCCTGCACCGAATTGACGTTGGAATCAAACATCACGGCGGCGGCAAGTTGTCTAAACAACATCGGCCCTGCCTACGGCGTGGTTGCCAACGGCTACTATATGTATTCGCCATTGTCCAAAATTGTGCTTTCTTTGGCAATGCTTTTCGGTAGGTTGGAAATCTATCCCCTGTTGCTGTGCTTGGCGCCGTCCACCTGGATAAGACATTGAAATGAAGGGGTGTAGGGGCAAAAGAAACGAGAAGAGATAAGATAGAAGGACGGATGCGAGACAAAAGAGAATGATGAAGAGAAGCGGTTACTTTGAAACGTATTAAAACTCATCAAGACTACATTTCGGAATAAATGATTATATCCCCAATGAACTTTTCACTCTTCAATGTGTCATTTTTCTCGATAAGTTAAGGCTATTTTGTTCAAAAAAAGCGGCAATTTTCAACCGAAAATTGCCGTTTTTTTCATTTTATTCACTTTCACTATTCACTTTTCACGCTTCTCCAATATTTGCGGTGGCGATTCTGCCAAACGCTACTTTTTCCTTTTGTTTGAGAAGTTGATAATCTTTTTGGTGTTGCCAAATACAACGGCTCTATCGCCGGGAGTGAAAGTATAGGCGGCGTCGGGCGAGGCGATAACGGTATCGCCCTTTTTCACCGTCAAAATGTTTATGCCGAATTTTTGGCGCGGGTTCACGTCGACGATGCATTTCCCCACCCACGTGTCGGGCACGGCAATTTCAAAAATGGAGTGGTAACTGTCCAACTCTATGTAGTCGTACACGTTGTAAACGTTAAGTTTTACCGCAAGTTTTTCCGCAATATCCAAATCAGGAAAGATAACTTCGTCGGCGCCGTTTCTAAGCAAAAATTTGCGTTGAATTTCCGTTGCCGCTTTGGCAATAACCCGTTTTGCCTTGCACTCTTTCAACAGCGACGTAATTTCCAGCGACGATTGAAAATCCTCGCTTATTGCAACAATGCAAGCGTCAAAGGAGGGCACGTCCATCTTTTTTAGGTTGTTTATGTTCACGCAGTTTGCAACAAGAGCGTTGGTGTACATAGGCGCAAGGGTGTTTATTACGTCTTCGTTCTTGTCCACAATCATCACTTCGTCGCCCATTTCCAACAGCTTTTGTCCCAAAGTTTGTCCGAATTTTCCCATTCCGATAAGCAAAATAGTTCTCATTTTCTTTGTCTCCTAACCGATAAGTATTGTGTCGTCCACAGGCTTACGAATGTTCGCTATGGAACGTTTTTCCGCAAATGCCAAGCCAATGGTCAAAATGCCCACGCGGCCGGCGTACATTAGCACAATTATTATAATTTTAGATGCCAAACTTAACGTTGGCGTAAGCGACATGCTCAACCCAACCGTTCCCAAGGCGGAAACAGTTTCGAACAACACCGCTTGAAATGGCACGTTTGGCTCCAAGGCGCAAATTGCCAACGTGCTTGCAATCACCAAGAACAAGCAAGAAACAAAAATTGCCAACGCTTGCGAAACCAACGCTTGCGAAATGCGCCTTTTGCCCACTTCCACATCGCTACGCCCCGAGAATGCCGCAAACATTCCCATAAAAATCACTGCAAAGGTGTTCACCTTCACGCCGCCTGCCGTCGAGCCGGAACTGCCGCCGATAAACATCAGCATTATTGAAAGCAAATAGCCGCTTCCCGACATTTTTCCGAAATCGACAACGTTGAAACCTGCCGTTCGAGTGGTGGTGGCATTGAAGAAAGCAATCATCACTTGCGTTGCCGTCGAATACTGTTGCATTTGTTCGGTGTTGCGTTCAAACATCCAAAACAGCACGGTGGAAACAATCAACAAAACGATGTTCACCGTCAAAACAATTTTTGTGTGCAAACGGAATTTTTTCCATTTGAATTTGGTATCCAAAACGTCGCTCCAAACGCAAAAGCCCAAACCGCCCAAAATTATCAGCAAACAAATGGTTATGGAAACAATAGGGTCTGTCGCGTAGTGCGTAAGCGATGCAAATTCGCCGTATTGGCTGCCCATCAAATCGAATCCGGCGTTGCAAAATGCCGAAACAGAGTGGAACAGCGCAAAGTAGACGCCTCTGGCAAAGCCGAAATCTTGAACGAAGCGTATGGAAAGCAGCACCATGCCCGATCCTTCGAAGATGGCGGTGCCTTTCAAAATGCGCGTGATGGTTGTGCGCAGTTCGGCAAGACTAGAACCACCCGAAGCCAACATCAATGCCTTGTTGCCAAAAAGCCCCATTTTTTTGCCCAGCATTTTGGCTGCGACCGAAACAAAGGTCATAAAGCCCAAACCGCCGGTTTGTATCAACAACAATATAACCAGTTGCCCAAACAATGACCAGTGTGTGCCGGTGTCGTATGCAATAAGCCCTGTTACGCAAGTGGCGGAAGTGGCGGTTAACAACGCGTTTATGTATGAAGTTGTGCCGTTTTCCGTTGCGGAGGGGATGGAAAGCAAGCCGCTGCCCAGCAAAATTACGCCCATATACCCCAGCGCCAACAGTTGCCAAACGGTAAATTTGATGTTCAAATGTTTTTTCATGATTTTAAGTGTAGGTGTAACCGTCGTCATCAATTACGTACTTTGCGTGAGCGTTTGCGCCGTTAAAACAACTTTTCGCATGAAGTTCGAGACTTTTTCAGACCATTTTTGTGGAAAGTCGCCTATTATTACGACACTTTGCCGCAAAACAATTCAGTGATGACGGAAATATACATTTAACATAATATCTCATTATGCCAAGATTGTCAATCCCAATGGACGCTAACAAAAACAAAAATCCAACAAATTTTTGTTGAATTGTTGTGAAATGTAAATTATTCTTTCCGCTTCGAAACTTGAAAATGGTTACACTGTCCGCTTCTCTTCTCGAATCTCGTCAAGAAAATCGGATATGCCGAAGAGTGAAAAATTGGGATATTTTAATTTGTTTACAAACGTAGTCTCGATGAGTAGTAATATGGTTTGAAGTAACCTTTTTTCTTCACTCTTCACCCTTCGCTTTTATTTCGTCATGAGACAACTTGCCAAAGCAATC
Organism: uncultured Oscillospiraceae bacterium; assembly: GCA_964535505.1. GTDB lineage: Bacteria > Bacillota > Clostridia > Christensenellales > CAG-314 > Fimimonas. Next base: position 29,453 of record CAZHUH010000007.1, on the reverse strand, counting down.
CAAAGATGGTACCGGCTAAGACGGCTCCGTTAATTATGATTTTCTCTTCTCTTCCATCTTCGCCTTTCACTTTGAAACAACTCTGTTGACTGCCTTTGCGATTTGATGTATAATGTTTCCAAAAGTTTACCCTTGTTTTTTGCAAATGCAGACAGTCGAAGTTAACTCAGCAATTGAAAAAAAGTCCCCAACATAGGTTGTTTGTGATTATTTTTGAACTGTCAAACACGGAGGAATCATGAAACTGTACAAAAACGGACTTGTTCTTATCGGCGAACAACTGAAACGAATGGATATTGCTGCGAACCACGGCAGAATTATCGAAATTGCCGAAGATATCGTTGCCGACGAGCAAACGGAAGTTACCGATTGCACAGGCAAGTATATTTTGCCGGCTTTGGTGGATATTCACACTCATGGGGCCAACGGCTTTGATTTCAACACCGCCGATTTTGACGGCATGAAAAAGATTTTGGATTTTTACATTGCGCACGGCGTGGGCACTGTTTTTCCCACCGTCATGACGGATACCGACGAACACATTTGTCGCCAAGTTGCGCTTATTTGTCGGTTGGCAAAAGACTACCCAGAAGTTAAGGGAATACACTTGGAAGGTCCCTTTCTTTCGGAAAAATTTTGCGGCGCAATGCCCATAGGTTTGTTGCAAAAACCCTCGGTAGACAAGTTCATGAGTTATCAAAAAGCCGCCAACGGGTTCATAAAAATTGTTACAATAGCCCCCGAGCTGCCCGATGCGTTGGCGTTTATTTCGGAAGTTTCCGACATGGGCGTGGTGGTGTCGTTGGGACACAGCGCGGCTGACGGTGAAATCGCACAAAAGGCAATTGAGGCGGGCGCAAAATCGTTTACGCATTGGGGCAACGCAATGTCGCAATTGGATAGGCACGATTTGAACCTGGCAGGCACGGCAATGCTATCAAATAACTTTTGCGAGGTTATTTGCGACGGCAAACACGTTCAAAAGGACGTTTTCAAACTGCTTGTGCATACCAAAGGTATCGACAAGGTTATCGGCATAACTGATAGTATCATGGCAACCGGCTTGCCCGATGGCATCTACACCCTTGCAGGCTACGAAGTTAAGGTGCAAAACGGCGACGCACGCTTGGTAAGCAACAATGTGCGTGCAGGCAGCACGTTGGACGCCTACACCGGTTTGGCAAACGCCGTTACATTTAGCGGTTTGCCGCTTCATCAAGCAATAAAAATGTGGACTGTTAACCCTGCCAAACTTGTTGGACTTTCTCATCGAATCGGAACAATTGCCGTGGGTATGGACGCGGATTTTATTTTATTTGGATAGTTTAAGCAGACAAGAAATAATTCGAGCTGGTCTGCGTGTTGTTTTTTGCCAATGGCTACGTTAACCCTGCTCGCCTGTAAGTTTTTGTGTTTTGTCTGCAAGGCATTTCGGCAGTGCTTGACTAATGTTTTTGAGAGCAAAATGTGGCACCGTGCAAATTTCCCATTGCAACGGGTGAAAAAATGCTTGACTATTTTCGGTACGTACTGTAAAATAACAAGGTATGGGAAAAACTCCCTAAAAATTTTTGTGAGGTAAGCGACAATGAAACAAGGTATACATCCGAATTATCACTCCGCGACTGTTGTATGTGCTTGTGGCGCTACGTTCGAAACAGGAACGACC
>CAZHUH010000007.1:0-27684 GCA_964535505.1 uncultured Oscillospiraceae bacterium | reverse complement strand
ATATTCGCGCCACTTTTTGTATAATTGCCGCGTCGTGTGGGTCACTCCGCGACTGTTGTATGTGCTTGTGGCGCTACGTTCGAAACAGGAACGACCAAAGATACAGACATTATCCGCGTAGAAATTTGCAACAAATGCCATCCATATTTTACAGGCAAACAAAAGCTTGTAGATGCAGGCGGACGTGTTGACAAGTTCAACAAAAAGTACGGTTTTGATAAGAAATAACAAACAGCAACAAGATAAGTGGCGTGAATAATATTCGCGCCACTTTTTGTATAATTGCCGCGTCGTGTGGGTCACTCCGCGACTGACATATATGTTTATTGAACATACGTTACGTCAAAAAGCCTTACAAAAGCGGTCTAAACAGTGCACCGACAATGCAAATCAGCCGTTCCCAAGCGTTCAGTTTCGGCGCTGTCGGTTGCAGTTCGCAGTTTTTTGCAGTCAAAATCAAATCGTTGTGAAGTTGGTGCAAAGCGTCTGTGTCGTACATATACACGCCGCATTCGTAGTGGTGCACAAAACTGCGGTAATCCAAGTTTATGGTGCCCACAACGCCTGCAATGCCATCGGCAACAATGCTTTTTGCGTGCACAAACCCTGCGGAAAACTTGTGTATTTTCACGCCGTATTGGGCAAGCTTTCGGCAGCTTTGCTTTGTCATTGCGTAAACATTTTTTTTGTCCGGAATGCCGGGTATTATTATGTGCACGTCAACGCCGCGTTTTGCCGCACTGCGCAATGCCAACATAAACCCTTCGTCCACAATCAAATAGGGCGTAGAAATGTAAAGTTCAAAAACGGCTTGATTTATCAAATTCAAATAGACGGTCTTGGCAATTTGTTCGTCGTAAAGTGGTCTGGGACCGTCGCCGAAGGGCACAACAATGCCTTTTTCCGCAAAGAAATTTTCTCTTGATGGCAACATATATTTTTCAAATTCTTCCGTTTGCTGAATGGACACGTCGAACATTTGCAAAAACATCGTAACAAGGGAAGAAACGGCGTTGCCTTCGAGCCTCACCGCATTGTCCTTCCAGTATCCGAAGGGGTGCGTTTGATTGATGTATTCGTCGGCAAGGTTAATTCCGCCCATGTATCCCACTTTGCCGTCAATCACTGTTATTTTGCGGTGGTCGCGGTTGTTGTAAACTGCGGAAACAATGGGGCACAGTGGCGCAAAACGTGCACACGCTATGCCCAATTTGCGCATTTTTTTGAAAAAACTACCCTCGATATGGGGCAAACTGCCCACGTCATCGTAAAGCAACCGCACTTCCACCCCTTGTGCCGCTTTGCGCTGCAAAATTTCCAATACGGAATCCAACATTTTGCCGTGTTCTACGATGAAATATTCCATAAAAATGTACTTTTCTGCCTTGCTCAGTTCCGCAAGAAGGTCGGCAAAAAAGTCTTCGCCGCAACAAAAATACTTTGTGTCCGTCTCGGAAAAACATGGCGCGCCCATGTTTTGAAGATATGTTATTTGCCCCAAATATTTGGGCGGTGCCTCGGGGTGGTCGTCAGCCAGCTTCAACTGTGGCAGTTTGGCAAACATCTTGCGCTCTTTGCGCGAAGCGTGCGTGTGAGAAAAAAACACATAGGCAAAAAATCCAACAACGGGCACTACCGCCACCAAAATGGACCAAGGCAACTTTGCTTCGCAATCCATATCGCGGTTTATTATCATCAAAAGCACCACTATGGTGAGAACCACCGACACCGCCGTGAAAATTTTCGAGTAGGAAAAAGAGAAAGCCAAAGCAACCACAAGCCCCACTTGCAGCAAAATTGCAAAAAACACCAGCGTAAATCTACTGAAAAGCAGTTTTAGCAGTTTCCTCATAATTTTCTCCTTTGCAGCCATCAACAATTTCAACCGTCGCCCGAGCGGAGTTTTTTGCATTCTGCGCGGCGGACGGCGTGTGGTCGGTGTAGTTGTATCACTGCAAAAGACAAGGTGGTATAAAATTCCGTGCCACAACGTTTGTTGGTATTTTTTCCGTCTGCTTTGTTGGTAAATGCAAATTGTACGGTGCGTCGTCATTTGTGCATACTATTTGTATAATAATACAAAAAAATACGTTTTTTTGCAATACTTTGCGGCAAAATATGCTATTATGACAACGAATAAAGGCGTCGTTTTTCGATTTTTGCGTGTTTTGTGTCAATAATTTGACAAATGCAGAACAAAAGCGTATTATTTAGCTATGACAAAAGATATTCGCATTTTGGGAATAGAGAGTTCTTGCGACGAAACTGCCGCCGCAGTGGTAAAAAACGGCAGAGAAATTTTGTCCAACGTGGTGCTTTCTCAAATAGATATTCACCGTCTCTACGGCGGAGTTGTGCCGGAAATCGCCAGCAGAAATCATGTGCAAGTGGTGGACAAAGTTGTTGCCGAAGCGCTTAAAGAAGCAAACGTTCAACTAAACGACCTTTCCGCGGTGGCGGTAACCTACGGCGCAGGGCTTGTTGGCGCGCTTTTGGTGGGCGTTTCCTTTGCAAAAGGGCTGTGTCAAGCAAGCGGCTTGCCTCTTATTGCCGTAAACCACATTGAAGGGCACATTTGCGCCAACTATCTTACATATCCCGATTTGCAACCACCATATATGTGCTTGCTTACAAGCGGCGGACATACCGCCGTGGTGAAAGTTGCCGACTACGACGAATACGACGTTTTGCGCTCCACCGTAGACGACGCCGTGGGCGAAGCCTTCGACAAAGTGGCGCGCGTGTTGGGTTTGCCTTACCCCGGCGGTCCGGAAATAGACAAACTTGCCCAAGTGGGAAACGCTGTCTATCCATTCCATTCAGTGGTTGTTTCCAACGGCAATTTCAGTTACAGCGGGCTAAAAACCGCCGTAATTAACACCATTCACAACCTTACGCAACGCGGCGAAGAAATCAACAAGGCGGATATTGCCAAAAGTTTTAATGTTTGCGCCATCGATGGTTTGGTGGACGCTTTGGAGGAAGAACGCCAAAAGTGCGGTTTGAACACCGTAGCCGTTGCCGGCGGAGTGGGTGCAAACAGTTATTTGCGTAACCGAATGAAAGAGTTTGAACAACAAGGCGTGCGTGTGTGTTTGCCCAAGATGTCTTTGTGCGGAGACAATGCCGCAATGATTGCTTCTCGGGGCTATTTTATGTTTCAAAAAGGACAGTTTGCCGATTTGTCTTTGAATGCTTGTCCAACGCTTAAACTTCGTGGCGAAAAACCCAAACGCTAGTTTGTTTTTGTTGAAAAAATCGAACAAACTACAACAAGTGAGTTGGCAATTTGCTTGATAGATTTTGTAAACTGATTTTGTTTTTGCGTTTTGGTGCAACAACGGCACAGTGCAAGTTATAGGAGAAGTATGAAGAACAAGATACAACCAACTATTGAACGCATTCAAGCGGAATCAACACAAGGCTTAACTGCGCAACAGGTAAAACAGCGTGTAGAAGCAAAACTTACAAACAAAACAAAAAAGATAGTTGGCAAAAGTTATTTGCAAATTTTTGCTTCAAACATTTTCACCTTTTTCAATCTTATTGGTCTTGTGATATTTTTCCTAATGGTGCTGTGCGAAAGCCCCGCGAATATGATGGGCATTGTCATTGTGTTGGCAAACACCGCAATAGGCATTTTTCAAGAAATTCGCAGTAAGCACGCCGTGGAAAAACTTTCAATTGTAAGCGAACCCACCGTTACCGTTGTTCGCGATGGTTCGGAAGAAACGGTTGCCACACGAAACATTGTGTTGGACGACATTCTGTTGTTGTCTGCCGGCAAACAAATTTGCGCCGATTCGGTTGTGTTAAGCGGCGAAGTGGAAGTTAATGAATCTATGTTGACAGGGGAAAGCGACACCGTGAAGAAAAAGGTCGGCGACACTCTTTTCAGCGGAAGTTACATAATTTCCGGCAACTGCACTGCGCGTTGCGACAAAGTGGGCAAAGACAACTACGTCGAACAACTTTCCGAACGCGTCAAAAAGGCCAAAATGCCCGATTCGCAACTGATGAAAGGCATTCGCAGAATTATCAAATTTTTGGCAATGCTTATAGTTCCTTTGTCAATTGCAACCTTTTTTTGCAGTTCGCAAATGAAGTTTTTCTACGGTTCTGGCGTGGACGTGTGGGGAGACTACTGGTCGAGAAACCCCGCTTTGCACGCATTCGTTGTAGATGGCGAAGCTGCATCTCAAATGACGGTGCGCGAAATTATTAACCAAGCAATCATTCAAACAAGCGGTTCGGCCTTGGGGATGGTCCCCAGCGGAATGGTGCTGCTAACAAGCGTTGCGCTTGCCGTTGCTGCATTGAAGTTGGCTCGCAAAAGAGTTTTGGTGCGTGAATTGCCTTGCATAGAAATGCTCGCTCGTGTTGACACGCTTTGTTTGGACAAAACAGGCACGATAACCGACGGCAGCATGACGGTGCAACAAATTTTGCCTGTTGCCAACTTGGATGAAGAAAAGGTGAAAACGCTTATTAAAGGCGTTTTGTGCGCAACCGGCGACGACAACATAACGGCGCAAGCGCTGAACAACTTTTTGCAAGACGTAACTGTTCCGCAAGCAGTGTGCAGCATTCCCTTTTCATCGACACGCAAGTATTCTGCGGCTACGTTGGAAAAGGTTGGCACCATTGCAATAGGCGCAGCGGAATTCATGTTCAAAAACGTTGACGAAAAGTTCAACGAACAGTGCGACAAATTGCTTAAACAAGGGTTGCGTGTTTTGGCTGTGGGGTTGAGTAAAGAAAGCATTTCCAACGAAAGCGTACAAAATTTGCAACCCATTGCAATAGTGGTGTTGCAAGACACAATTCGCGGCGATGCCTCGGAAATTATTGGCTGGTTTAGGAAAAATAACGTTGACGTAAAGGTCATTTCCGGCGACAACCCATTGTCCGTTTCCGTTATCGCGCAAAAAGTCGGCGTAAAAGACGCCGAAAAGTACGTTTCTTTGGAAGGTATGTCCGATGATGAGATAGCCGACATTGCCAACAAGTACACAGTGTTTGGCAGAGTTACCCCCGAGCAGAAGGCAATTTTGGTGCGTTCAATGAAAAAATCGGGGCGCACGGTGGCAATGACGGGGGACGGCGTGAACGACATTCTTGCAATGCGTGAAAGCGACTGCGCCATTTCCGTCGGTTGCGGAACCGACGCCGCAAAAACAGTGGCAAACTTGGTGCTTATGGACAACAAGTTCAGTCAAATGCCCCGTGTAGTTGCCGAAGGCAGACGGGTTGTAAACAACATTCAAAACAGTTCGTCGCTGTTTTTGATGAAAACTTGCATGGTAATGCTCACCACAATTTTGTGTTTGATCATGCAAGTTAACTACCCCTTTGCGCCCAACCAACTGTACACTTTCGAATTCTTTATCGACGGAATACCGTCCTTCTTCTTGGCGTTGAAACCAAACAGAAACATTATCAAGGGCAAATTCCTCTCAAACACGCTGAAAAGAACTTTGCCCAGCGGCGTAGCAATGTTTTTGTCCATTGCAATGTGCTACGCTTTTGCCGGTGTTTTGGACATCGGTGTAAGTTCGGCGGAATTCAGTTCCGTCGCAATGTTTTCCATGACGGCAACGGGTGTTGTGGCTTTGCTCATTTTGCTTTTCCCCTACGACAAAATCAACATTGCAATCGGCTTGTTCGGTTCTGTCGGTTCTGTGGCAAGTTTCTTCATTTTTCCGTGGGCATTCAAGTTGATGACGCAAATTTTGGGTGGCAACTACACACCTATGTATGTTGCTTTGCAAAGCAACGCAGCGGTGTTCATCGCAATCAACGCATTGGTGATGGGCGGCTTGATTGTGGCGATGAAACTCTTTATGAAATTTTGGGAAAACAAATCGGCACAAAAGGCAAAAGCGTAAAATTTAACACGTAATGCGTGTTTTGCCGTTGAAAACAAGAAAAACACAGATCGGCAACGGTTTGCGCAATTTTTACATTTGTCGGGTAACCGACTTTCAAGGAGAATTATGAATTTTCAAGAAGCATTAAATTTTTATCAAAACCAACGCAAAAAAATGTTGGCAATGCGCTACGTAAACTTTTTATCCGGCTGGGATATGCAAACGGAAGCGGCATCGGGAAGCATCGAGGCCGATTCCGAACAAATGAGCGTACTTGCCGAATACGACTACGAACTGACCTCGGACGAGCGATTTGCGCAAGCGGTGGACACGCTTTTTGCGCAAAAAGACCAACTCGACGAGGTTTTGCGCCACGAAATAGAAGTGGCGAAAAAGGTTATCGAGCAAACGCTCAAAATACCCAAAGAACAGTATGCGGAGTTTTCGGCTCTTACGTCAAAGGCCTATGCTGTTTACGTTCAAGCCAAAAACGAAAACAATTTCGAACTTTTCCGCCCCTATTTGGAAAAGATAGTTGAGTACAACCGCAATTTGACGCAGTGGCTAAAAACCGATGAGCTTCAAGGCTACGACGTGTTGTTGGATAGATTCGAGCCGCACTACACAATGGCGCAATACGATGAATTTTTCGCATTGCTTCGCGAAAAGTTGGTGCCCGTCATTCGCAAACTGCCCACCGAAAGCCAAGCCAAAGACCCCGATTGGGCTACGCAACTTTTCTACAAAGAAGGGCAACACAAGTTTTGCGAATACCTTCGCGACGTGATGTGCTTCGACAAAACGCGCGGCATAATGAAAGAAAGCGAACATCCATTTACTTCCGGTTTCGGCACCGACGACGTTCGCATTACCAACCACTACTACGAAAAGTGCTTTGTATCGTCGCTGTTTTCCGCCATTCACGAAACGGGGCACGCCCTTTACGAACAGCAGTGCGACAAATCGCTCAACCAAACGTTAAGCGGAGGCGGCGCAAGTTTGGGCATGCACGAAAGTCAATCGCGCTTTTACGAAAACATGATCGGACGAAGCGAAGCCTTTTGGCAGGTGCACTACAAACATTTGCAACAGCAATTTCCAGTGCAACTGAGGCGTGTTTCGCTCAAACAGTTTGTAGACTACATAAACACGGCAAAGCGCAGTTTTGTGCGTACCGAAGCCGACGAACTTACCTATTCGTTGCACATTATGTTGCGCTATGAAATAGAAAAGAAGCTTATCGACGGCAGTTTGGAAGTGAAAGATTTGCCTGCTTATTGGAATGAAAAATTCAACGAGTATTTCGGCATTGTTCCGCCAACGGACACTCTGGGCGTGTTGCAAGACGTTCACTGGGCAGGGGGCGATTTCGGCTATTTCCCCACCTACGCACTGGGTTCGGCAATTGCGGCGCAACTTTTCCACGCCATGAACGCCGATTTCGACGTGTTTGCAAGTCTGGAAGAGGGCACTACGGCAAAAATCAACGCATGGCTGGGTGAGCACGTTCACAAATACGGCGCAAGTAAATATCCCGATGAAATTTTGCGTTTGGCAACCGGTGAAGATTTCAACCCCAACTACTACGTGGAATATCTGCTTAAAAAATACAAATAAAGCAAAAACACTTGCAATATTTTTGCACTTGTTGTATAATTACACTGCTTAAATGCGGTCTACGTGTTTGGGCACCTTGCCGAGGAGGTACCATCTTCGGCCATCAAGACCACAAGGAGGTAAAAAATTTTGAACAGTTACGAATTGTTGTACATTATCGACAACGAAATTTCCGACGAAGCCAAAGAAGCAGTAATCGCAAAAATTTCCGCAGTAATTTCCGATAATGGCGGTACAATCGACAACGTAGATAAGTGGGGCACAAGAAAACTTGCTTATCCCATCAACTACAAGTCGGAAGGTTACTACGTTTTGGTAAATTTCACCGCCGAACCAACTTTGCCTGCCGAATTGGAACGCGTTATGCGTATCACCGACAGCGTAATTCGTTTTTTGGTTGTAAAGAAATAGTTTCAAAGGGCAAAACGGCAAAACCTATTACAAATTTTTGTGGGCATTTTGCCAAAACGCCTTTGTAACTGCATTTTGGCCACGAAACGATTTTCGATCCAAACAAGGAGAACAAAATGAACAAAGTATTTCTTATCGGCAGACTCACACAAGATCCTACGGCGCAAGCACTTTCGTCCGGTCATTCTTACTGCAGATTTTCCATCGCGGTAAACCGCACTTACACTTCTCGCGACGGCGAAAACAGAGCAGATTTTATCAACATCGTCAGTTGGGACGGCTTGGCGCAAAACTGCGTCAAATATCTCAAAAAGGGCAGCCAAGTTGCGGTTACCGGCAGCATTCAAACGGGTAGTTACGAACGCGACGGCGTAAAACGCCAAACTTTTGATATCCGTGCGGATCAAGTGGAATTTCTTTCTCGCTCTACGGGAGACAGTGCTCAAAGTTCTGCGCCGCAAACCAATTCCTACAATCAAGATGTCGACACTTTGAAAGAAGTGAACGATTCCGACGACGACATGCCCTTCTAGTTTTTGGGGCAAAAAACGTTGCACAAGTTTGCCAAAGTTCAAACGTATTTTGGGGGGAGTTTCACCTTTAGCAACTTGATTTTTACGTCGCGTTTTAAGCAACACACACATTTTTAAGGAGATAATTATGGAAAATAAAGAGATCAAAAAGCCCATCAGAAAGCCTGTACGCCGCAAGGTTTGCAATTTCTGTGTGGAAAAAGCTGAAGCAATCGACTACAAAGACGTTGCAAAACTTCGCAAGTATCTTACCGAAAGTGGCAAAATTTTGCCTCGCCGTATGACAGGCGTTTGCGCTCGTCACCAAAGAGAACTTGCAGTTGCTATCAAGCGTGCGCGTCAAATGGCTTTGATTCCATACGTTGCAGACTAAGGGCATCAACAACAGAACATTTTGCAGGTTGAAATTTGGGGGTACACCCCAAATTTCAGCCTGTTTTTTTTAGACTTTTGCAAGCAAGTTTCGCAAGTGGCAATCGCGCTTGATTTTTCCGAGTGTCGGCACAAAAATCGTGGGGGAGTTTTTTCAAAAGAACGCCTGACTTTTGATTGACAAACAAATTTTGCCGTCAAATTTCGGCTTTTTGCAAAAGTGTACAAAACCTTGTTTACACTTTTACGTTTTTAGTGTATAATATCGGCAACAAAACAACAAAACAATTTTTTTGATATTTTTGGGGTGACGTTATGAATGCAATGAAAAAATTTTGGTATAGGCTGTATCAAGGAGCAATGTATGTGGGCATGGCATTTATGCCTTGGCGTGAACCCGAGTTGTTGCAAGGCGAGGGCTGTTTTGCCAATGCGGCGGAATTTTTGGCAAAGCATGGCGCGCTTCATCCTTTGGTGGTGTGCGACAAGGCGGCTTTGGAACGGCACGCCTTGGACGGTTTTTTCAAAAATGCCGAAAATGTTTTGAAATGCACTGTCTATGACGGAGTGCAACCCAATCCGACCGTTCGTCAGGTGGAAGAGGGCTTTGCGCTGTTTCTCTACGAAGATTGCGACAGTATTTTGGCGTTTGGCGGCGGTTCGGTTTTGGATTGCGCCAAAGCCATCGGCGCTCGCGTGGCACGTCCAGAAAAAACGGTAAACCAAATGAAGGGATTGTGTAAAATTCGCAAAAAAATTCCCCCGTTTTTTGCCGTGCCTACAACCGCCGGCACCGGCAGCGAATGCAGTGTTGCCGCAGTTATCACTAACGACGAAACGCATCTCAAGTACGCGATAAACGATTTTTCCCTTATTCCGCACTATGCCGTTTTGGACCCCACTTTGACGGCAGACATGCCGCCAATGCTCACGGCAACAACGGGAATGGACGCACTTACCCACGCCATAGAAGCCTATTTGGGTAGATCCAACACTGCAACCACCAAACAGCAAGCGGAAGACGCTGTGGCACTTATTTTCCAAAATCTTCAAGAAGCCGTTACTTACGGCAAAAATTTGCAAACGCGAGCCAGCATGCAAGAGGCGGCGTATTTGGCAGGTTTGGCATTCACCCGTGCGTACGTTGGCTACGTTCACGCTTTGGCACACGCTTTGGGCGGACAGTATGACATCGCACACGGCTTGGCAAATGCCGTTTTGTTGCCGCACGTGCTGAAAAAGTATGGCGAAAGCGTACACAAAAAATTGGCGCAGTTGGCAAAAATCGTTCACGTTGCCAATCCCGAAGATGCCGACGGTTTTGCCGCATCGAAATTCATCGCCGCAATCGAAGATCTAAACGCCAAGTTACAAATTCCCAAGAACTTCGGCGGACAGATAAAATTGGAAGACATTGCACACATGGCGGAATGTGCGGCTAAGGAAGCAAATCCCCTTTACCCCGTGCCGCAGCTTTGGGAACAACGCGATTTCGCCGAAGTGCTGCAAAAGGTGATGTAAAACACGTTTTTTGAACAAACGGTAGCGCAAAAATTGTATATTTGCAAAACCCGCACACCAGAAGACAATTTTGTTTGTGCGGCAACCTCGCGGCAATGCGGTTCGGCAATGCGGCGCGGTAACTCATATCGCAAAAGCGACTTTCGGTGAAACGCAAACATCCATTTTGCACTGCCAAACAAATAAGTTCGATGTATGAAAAACATTTATAACGATATTTTGCGTTCTGTTTGTGCTTCGCCTCGGTTATTTGCGTTTGTGCGCTGCCAAACAAAAGAAAGGGTTGAAATATGGATATAAAACAAGTTTTGAGAGAAAAAGGCTTTCGCTTCAACAAACAGTTCGGTCAAAATTTTTTGACCGACGATGTTTTATTGCGCCAAATTGCCGATGATGCCGAAGTCAATGGCGCAACGGTGCTGGAAATAGGCGCAGGTGCAGGCACTCTCACGCGAGTTTTATCCCAAAACGCCGCAAAAGTGGTGGCGTTTGAAATAGACAAAAATCTCAAAAAAGTTTTGGACGTTACCCTTGCCGATTGTTCCAATGTTCAAGTGGTAATGGGCGACGTTATGAAATACGATGTGGCGCAGTTGGAAGAAATGTGCGGCGGCAACTACGTTGTCGTTGCCAACATTCCCTACTACATCACCACGCCGCTGTTGATGAATTTTGTCGAACATGGCAAAAATGTGCAATCCCTTACCCTTACCATTCAAAAGGAAGTTGCCGAGCGGCTTTCCGCTAAGCCCGCCACAAAAGACTACGGTGCAATTACCGTTGCGGTAGAAGCCGTTGCCGATGTGGAAATAACTCGCGTTTTGCCTCGAGAATTGTTTTATCCGCAGCCGAACGTCGACAGTGCAGTGGTAAAAATTCTGTTTAAGCGCAATAAATTCGATATCTCAAACCGTGCGCTGTTTCGCAAAACGGTAAAAACCGCCTTTGCAATGCGCCGCAAAACTCTTGCCAACAATTTGACGGTGGGTTTTGGCATTCCGCGCGAAAAAGCCGAAGATATTTTGCAACAGTGTCAACTTTTGCCCAACTGTCGCGGCGAAGAATTGAGTGTGGAAACGTTTGTGCAACTCTGCCGCATTTTGGAAAGCAATGGATTGAAGTAGAGGTGTGGCAATGCTGAATTTGGATACTACAAAAACCTACGCTTTGGCAGTTTCCGGCGGAATAGACTCTATGGTTATGCTCCATATGTTTGCCACTTCAAGTCCACGTGTGAACTTTTTTGTGGTAACGGTAAACCATAATTTGCGCAAAGAGGCTTCCGACGACTGCAAATTTGTAGCCGACTACTGCCGCAAATTCGATGTAACATGTCGAATTTACAACGTTGACGTGCCATCTTACTGCAAGGCAATGAAAGTATCGGAAGAAACGGGCGCGCGCCTGTTGCGGTTGGGCGTGCTCAATTCTCTGGACGTGGATTGGGTTTGCACCGCACATCATGCCGACGACAACGCCGAAACGGTGCTTATGCACCTCATTCGTGGTAGCGGAGCCAACGGTTCGGAAGGTATTCGGCGCGAAAGCGGAAAATTTTTGCGTCCGTTATTGGATATGACGCGCAAAGATATCGAACAATACGCTTTGGAAAACAACGTGCCTCACGTTTACGATGCAACCAACGGACAAGTTAAGTACACTCGCAACTTTTTGCGGCACAAAGTTATTCCCCTTTTGAGTCAACTCAACGAAAACGTGTCCACCAACATCACCCGTTTTGCCGAAAACATTTCGGAAGACAACGCCTATTTGGAAAGTTTGGCGGATATTTCCGAAGTGAAGTTTGGCGGCGGTTGCGCGGAAATTCCGTCTTACTTGTTGTTGCAACCCAAACCCATTGCTTACAGGGTGCTGCGCAAGGTGTTTTCCCACTTGAACGTTTGGTACGACATAGAAAAAACGCACTTCGACGCCATAATAAACTTGGCGGATAACTTCGGCGGCAAAAGGATAGATTTGCCCTTCGGCATTGTTGCCGTTAACGACTACGACAAAGTAACGTTGCTCAAAGGCGAAAAGTTTTTGCAGCCGGACTTTTTTCAAATTCCCTTTGCCGTGGGCATTACCGATACGCCGGTTGGCAAAGTTTCCGTTGTGCAACAAGGCAAAGGCGGCTTAAAGGTGGACGTTTCCAAAATTCCTTCTACGGCTGTATTTCGCACACGTCAAACGGGGGATGTATTTTGCAAATTCGGCGGCGGTGGCACAAAACCGCTTAACAAATATCTTATCGACAAAAAAATTCCCGTACGCAATCGTTCGCAACTGCTGTTGGTTGCCGATGGCAACAATGTGCTTGTGGTATGCGGCGTGGAGATTTCCGATCTTGTGAAAGTTGACGATAATTCAGAAGTGTTCTATATTTCCGTCGATCAACATTTTTGAGCAACCGTATGTATAAAATTTGGATAACCGTATACGAAAAAAAGTTCAAATTTTACGTTTTGTAAACGTCGACGGCGGTTTAGTAGTGTTCTCCGTTTTTTTATCGAATAACATTCGAACAGCTATACGCACAAACTTCTAGCAATCGTCCGTATAAACTTTGAGTAACCGTTTGTGAAAAAAGTAAAAATTCCACACAACTTCAACCTATTTTTCGAGGAGAGAATAAATGAAAACACATAACAGCGTGAAAGAAGTTTTGATAACTTCGCAGCAAATAAAAACGCGCGTAAAACAACTTGCCCAACAAATTTCTGCCGACTACAAAGACAAAGGTTTGCTGTTGGTGGGCGTTTTGAAGGGCGGCTGGATGTATCTTGCCGATTTGGCGCGCGAACTTTCCATTGATGCGGAAGTGGATTTTATTTCCGTTTCCAGCTATGGCAAGGGTACAAAAAGTTCCGGCGAAGTGAAACTTCTGCGCGATTTGACCACCAACTGTTTGGGACGCAACGTGCTTATAGTAGAGGATATCATCGACAGCGGCATAACCCTTTCGCGCTTGCGCGATTTATTCTTGAAACGCTACGCCAACAGTGTGGAAATAACGGCGCTTTTGTCCAAGCCTTCGCGCCGCGCGATCGACGTCCCCGTGAAGTACGTGGGGTTCGAAATTCCCGACGAATTTGTGGTGGGTTACGGCATGGACTATGCCGAAAACTTGCGCGGTCTTGCCGATATTTGCGTGCTAAAACGTGAAGTTTACGAATAAAATTTGCCAAAATCATTTGCGAGCCCACGGTGCGTCGGCTTTTCCGTCGATGGGCATAAACACGTTCCGGCAAAACCCCCAAAATTTTCCCAAAAGAAAATAAAAAAAAATATTTTTCACTACTGGTTATAAATTATAAAATAAAAATAAATTATTCTGATATTTTCAGAAAATATCCAGAAAATATGTGTTAAATATTTTCAAGAACCTATTGATTTTTGGTTGTTGAAGTGATATAATTCTCTTGTGAAGTTGCAAAAGAAAATTCAAGGAGCGGCAATATGATCACAGTACTTGTTCAACTTAACGCAGTTGTAATTCCTGTCTATTTTTTGCGCGCTCTTTTTTATACGGGAGAAGTTTTCGCATAAGCACTACAAAGGTGTACCTTTGTCAGTGCTTTTTGTTTATCTGTTAACTAGCGGCGTTAACTAGCCGAACGTTCGGCTGAAGGAAGTACAATGATTTACGACATTCAAAAAGCAAGTATACTCAAAAGAATTTCCGCCTGGCTGTTGGATTTTATTTTAATTTGTATCCTTGCCACGGGTTTTATGTTTCTGCTTTCGTGGATAACCGGGTTGGACAACTATTCCGAACAGTGGCAGCAAACTGCGGAAAAATGGGCAAACGAGTATAACGTTGATTTCAACATAACGGAAGAACAGTACAACGAGTTGACCCAAGATGAACAGAATAATTGGGACGAAGCCTACAACAAGCTGGAAGAGGAACTGTCGGAAAACAAATCGCGTTCCATGACCCTTTCGTTGATGTTGCTGTGCTTAACACTCGGGCTGTTGCTTTCCTTTGTAATTCTCAATTTCGTTTTACCGCTGGTGTTCAAAAACGGGCGCACCATCGGTATGAAAGTGTTTAATTTGGGGGTTGTGTTCCACAACGGCGTAAGGATAAACACCTTTGCGTTGTTTGTGCGTTCCATTTTGGGGCAATACACGTTGGAAACAATGGTGCCGGTGTTCATAGTGCTGATGATGTTGTTGGGTTTGCCAGTGGGTGTTGTGGGGCTGGTTGTGTTGGGAGGTTTGGCAATTTTGCAGTTGGTGTTGGTTATTGCCACCAAAAATCGGACGCTTGTGCACGACATAATTTCCAGCACGGTGGTTGTCGACATGGCGTTGCAGATGATTTTCGACAACTACGACGAATTGGTTTCGTACAAAGAGCAGCTTGCGCAAGAGGCTGCGGAAAAATCAAAATATTAAAAAATTGTATTATGGAGGAATGTTATGGATCAAACAAAGATAAAACAACAAGCACAGACCTTCGACAAGATCAAAGCAATCACGTTGTACGTCGGGCTGCTTTCCATGTTCCTTGCCGGCGTGTTGTATCTGATTATGACCGACCTCGGCTACGGAAACGAAGCCTCGTGGCTGTTTGTCGCCGCAATTTTGTCGTTGGGTAGTGCAATTTGCGTGTTTTTCACAACAAACTTGAAAGATTTTCCCATCAGGCAACTGGTGCTTAGGTGCATCGGTGCTGCGTTGGGTATAGGGTTTATTGTGTTTATCGCGCTCAGCACAAGGTCGGAATTTTATCAAAAAGTCAATTTCGCACAAGTTGCCGCACGCAACAGCGCAACCATAGTAACATTGGTTTTCGGCGCAATCGGAGTCATCGGACAAGTTGCCAACGTTGTTTTGACGGCAACCATCAAGGAAGAGTAACCCCAAAGTCGGTTTCAGTTGTAACTTAAAACACGAGAGCGGTTCGTGTTCAATTAAATTTAAATCAAATTAAGGAAGGAATGTAATTATGAAAGTAGTTCTTCAAGATCTCACAAAAATCTTTCCAAGCAGAAACAAAAAAGGGTCGGAAGTTGTGGCGGTAAACAAGTTTAACTTCGAAATCCCCGACGGAAAACTTATCGGTTTGCTTGGACCATCCGGATGCGGCAAAAGCACAACTCTTTATATGATTTGCGGTTTGCAAGCACCTACCAGCGGCAAAATCTTTTTCGGCGACGACGACGTTACGGAACTTTCTCCCGAAAACAGAGGCGTTGGGCTTGTGTTCCAAAACTACGCATTGTATCCGCACATGACGGTAAAACAAAACATCATGTTCCCCTTGGAAAACTTCAAGGGCGCCGATAAACTTACCAAGACGGAAATGCTGGATAGAGCTTACAAGGTTGCGAAACTTGTGCAAATCGACGAATTGATGGATCGCAAACCCAGCGAACTTTCCGGCGGTCAACAACAACGTGTTGCCATTGCTCGCGCATTGGTAAAAATGCCGAGAGTTCTGTTGTTGGACGAACCCCTTTCCAACTTGGACGCGCGTTTGCGTTTGCAAACTCGTGAAGAAATCAAGCGTATTCAACGCGAAACGGGCATCACAACGGTATTCGTAACGCACGACCAAGAGGAAGCAATGTCCATTTCCGACATGATTGTCGTTATGAAATTGGGCGTGGTGCAACAAATCGGCAAACCGCAAGACGTTTACGACAACCCCGTTAACCTATTTGTCGCGAAATTCTTGGGAACGCCGCCCATCAACGTGTTTGCGGGCAAAGTGGAAAATGAAATGCTCTACATCGGCGAAGACGCCGTGTTGGAAGTAAAGGGCGTTGCCGACCAAGAAGTTCACGTAGGTATCCGTCCCGAAGGATTCATTTACAATCCGCAAAACGGCAAATTCCACTGCAACCTTCGTAACGTGGAAGTTATGGGGCGCGACGTCAGCATCGTTTCCACAAACGAACACTCCGTCAACCCAATCATTCGCTCGATAGTCGACGCCGACAACAAAGTAGACGTTTCGGCGGAAACGGTTTCCTTTACGCTTAAACCCCATAAAGTATTTATTTTCAATAAAGAAAGTGAGGAAAGAATTTATTTTGGTGAGGTGGAATAATGGTAACTGGTAGAAAACAATGGAAGGCGTGGCTGTACCTTTCACCGGCAATTATTTTGTTGCTAGTATTCACAGTATGGCCCATAATAAACACTTTGATAATGGCGTTTTCCGAAGGCTATCAGGCGTTGCATGCCGAAGGAACCGTCTACAAGTTCGGTTTTGGCAACTTTGTAAAGGTTGTGCAGTACAAAAAGTTTTTAACCTGCCTCAAAAACACACTGTTGCTTTGCGTTTTGACCGTTCCTATCTCCACAATGTTGGCGCTGCTTATTGCGGTGGGGCTTAACGCTATCAAACCGCTCAAAAGGTTTTTGCAAACAATATTCTTCCTGCCTTACGTCACAAACTCCATCGCAATCGGCATGGTGTTTGCGGCAATGTTCAACATCGTCGCTTATGGCACTCCGTTGGAATCGGTCGGTATCATCAACAACGTTATCGAGTTTTTCGGAGGTGCGCGTATCAACTGGATAAACCAAGGTTCCAGTTACGCGGCAAACATAACGGTTATGGTGGTGTACATAGTTTGGAACGCGCTGCCCTTCAAAATCTTGGTGCTTTTGGGCGGGCTTCAAGGCGTAAACAAACAGTACTACGAAGCCGCCAAAGTAGACGGCACAAGCAAGTTCCGCACATTCTGGCGAATCACGGTGCCTATGCTTTCCCCAATGATTGCCTACGTTGTTATCACGGGCTTTATCGGCGGATTTAAAGAATACACCAGCATAGTAGGTATTTTCGGCGACACAATGGGCGCTCCCGGAAGTGCGGGAAGCCTTAACACAATTGTCGGATTCATTTACGACTCTCTTTCCAACAACCAACAAGGTCGCGCAAGCGCTGCGGCGCTGATACTGTTCGGCATAATTTTGGTGGTAACCCTCATCAACCTTTATGTCAGCAAAAAGAAAGTTCACTACTAAAATAAGGAGGAAGCGAAAATGTCAGAAAAAGAAACAAAAAACGTAACTCCGGTAGTGGAAGAAACCCCGGACGCGTCGGAAGTTCAACGTAATGCCCAAGCGGAAGCGGCGGTTATGAAAGTTCGCGATATGGACAAGGTCAAAAGGGCGCAAAAGGTCGGCAAAACCATCGGTATTGTGCTTTTGTACTTGTTCTTGGGCATCATGGCTTTGATAGTTCTGTTCCCCTTCTATTGGATGATCATCTCTTCATTGAAGTCGTTGGACGAATATCGTTTGCCCGTTCCCACATTGTTCCCTCAAACGATAAATTGGAGTAACTATGCCGACGCATTTACCACTGCAAGTTTGGGAAGTTTGTTCCTCAACACTGCCTATGTAGGCATTGTCTCTACAATTTTGTCGTTGATAATAACCGTGCTTTCGGCATTTGCATTTGCTCGGTTGGAATTTAAGGGCAAAAACCTCTTGTTCGCAGCCCTTCTTGCCACAATGATGATCCCCGGCGAATTGTTCACTATCACAAACTATTCAACGGTTCGCTCCTTCGGTTGGAACAACACCTTCGTAGTTTTGATTGTACCATTCTTGGTAAGTGTGTTCTACATCTACTTGTTGCGTCAAAACTTCATGCAAATTCCCGACGAACTGTACTACGCCGCAAAGGTAGACGGCACAAGCGATTTGAAATATCTGTGGCGCATAATGGTGCCGTTGGCATTGCCCACACTTATTACCATCACCATTTTGAAGATGATGAGCGCATGGAACTCCTACATTTGGCCCCGTTTGGTTGCCAACGACGACGCCCACAAGCTTATCACCAACGGTTTGCGTAACGCATTCACAACCACAACCGGCGACGTAGATATTCCCGTGCAAATGGCTGCCGTTGCGTTGGTGTCATTGCCGTTGTTCTTGGTGTTCATCTTCTTGCGTAAGTATATTATGGCGGGCGTAAGCCGCAGCGGTATCAAAGGTTAATGCCGCACCCAATCGCTATATACTTCTAAACTTAATATACATCTTAAAAAAAACATTATTTTAAGGAGGAAAAAATCAATGAAAATGAGAAAAACTCTCGCCATCTTGTTGGTGTTGGCTATGTGTATGTCTATGTGTGCAATGCTCATTGCTTGCGAATCCACAACAGAAGACGTATGTACACACAAATGTTCAATATGCGGAGGGTGTACCGATTTTACAAGCGCCAACCCCGCTTGCGCGACCAAGTGCACATGTGAAGAGCCCGGTATAGTTAACAATGTGAACTTCCAAGTTCCTGCCGTCGGCTATGACGGAAGCGAAGTAAACATCACATTCTATCACACAATGGGTTCAAACCTTACCACGGTTTTGGATAAGTACATTGCAAAGTTCAACGTACTTTATCCCAACATCCACATCAGCCACAAACAAGTCGGCGGATATGATGACGTAAGAGACCAAATAAGTCAAGAACTTGCTTCCGGCGGCACCGACGCCAACATCGCGTATTGCTATCCCGATCACGTCGCACTTTACAACGTAGTCGGCGCAGTAACACAATTGGATAACCTTATTGCAAGCACCGTTGAAGTAACCCGTGCCGACGGCACCACGGAAGTTCTCGGTTTGACGGAAGATCAAATCGACGATTTCATCACCGGTTACTACAACGAAGGCAAAGCTTTCGGCGATAATTTGATGTATTCCTTGCCTCTGAGCAAATCCACCGAAGTTTTGTACTACAACAAAACATTCTTTGACGAACACAACCTTTCTGTTCCTACAACATGGGACGAAATGGAAGAACTTTGCGCAAAAATTTTAGCAATCGACCCCAACTGTATTCCTCTTGGATACGACAGTGAAGCCAACTGGTTCATCACTATGTGCGAACAATATGGATCTCCCTACACAAGCGCAACAGGCGAACACTTCTTGTTTGACAACGAAACCAACCGCGAATTTATCAAGAAATTCAGCGAATGGTACGACAAAGGCTATGTAACCACTCAAACCCTTTACGGATCCTACACTTCCGGCTTGTTTGTAAACCAAGATCCCACCGCTCTGCGTAGTTATATGTCCATCGGTTCTTCCGCAGGCGCAACACACCAACGTCCTGACGCAACCGACGACGGCTCCTATCCGTTTGAAGTCGGCATCGCATCCATTCCTCAAGTAAATCCCGATAATCCCAAAGTTATCTCTCAAGGCCCCAGCCTTTGCATCTTCCAAAAGTCCAACCCCCAAGAAGTTGTGGCAAGTTGGTTGTTTGTTAAGTACCTCACCACTACGGTAGAGTTCCAAGCGGAATTCTCCATGGCTTCCGGCTACGTTCCCGTTCTCAAATCCGTCGCGGATAACTCCGTCTACAAGGATTTCACTGAAGGCGCTGACGGCGGCGACAACATTGCGGCTCTTTCTGCAAAAATCTGTTTGGAACAAGAAGAAGCTTACTACGTATCTCCCGCATTCAACGGTTCGTCCATAGCGCGTGACCAAGTCGGAATTCTGTTGACGTCGGCTCTGATCGTTGACTCAAGCGCCTCCACCTTCGACGCTAAAATCAAAGAGATATTCGAAGACGCTATTTACGAATGTGAATACGGAATTTAAGTTTACTGAAAAAGGCAACAAATTATGAAAAAGTTAAACAAACTGTTTGCTTTGGTGTTGCTGCTGTGTTTTGCTTTGGGTTGCCTTGTCGCGTGCGACGAGGACCCTTGCAAAAACGGTCACACCGAAGAAATATTGCCGGCGGTTTCCGCTACCTGCACAAGCACCGGGCTGACCGAAGGCAAAAGATGCTCTGTTTGCGGCGAGGTTTTGACGGAGCAACAAATTGTTCCCGCCCTATCGCACAACTACCTACAGGGCGTTTGCACCGATTGCGGACAAATTGCCCAACAAATCGACTACGTTTCTCAACTTACGCTTGACGAAAACTCCGAGACAAAGAAGTTGAAAGTTACCGTCAAAAGCTACATCGACGGCGACACAACCCACTTCTATGTCAACGACCCCACATTTACGGGCGGCGTTTTGAAAGCAAGATATCTTGCCATCAACACGCCGGAATCCACAGGCAAAATCGAAGACTACGGCAAAACGGCTTCTAATTTCACAAAATCCAAATTGCTAAACGCCGAAGAAATTATGGTGGAAAGCGACGACTCCAACTGGAACGTCGATTCCACAGGCAGCAGATACCTTGTTTGGGTTTGGTACAAGCAGGACGGTGTGTGGCGCAACCTCAATTTGGAAATTTTGCAAAACGGTTTGGCGGTCGGATCCAACACTGCGCAAAACCGTTACGGCGAAATTTGCATGAATGCGCTTAACCAAGCCAGAACGCTCAAATTGTATTGCCACAGCGGCGTGGCCGACCCCGACACCTATCACGGCGCAGCGGTGGAACTCACTTTGAAAGAACTTCGCGTAAACATCGATAGCTACAACGGCATCAAAGTCGCTTTCGAAGGCGTTGTTGTTGCAAACAGCGGCAGCTTGGGCGTTTATGTGCAGGAACTTGACGAGGAAACGGGCGAATACAACGGCGTGTATGTCTACTATGGAGCAAGTGCTTTGGGTCCCGTTTTGGCGGCGCTCAAACCCGGCTACCGCGTTCGCGTTGTGGGCGTGTGCAGTTTGTACGAAACGGCCGGAACCTACCAAATTTCCGGCTTGAGCTACGAACTTATGGAGCCCGACAACCCGGAAAACACGCAGCTTATTGAAAAAGATCAAGAAATTGTCTACACCAAAATTTCCGCCGATGATTTTGTAAACGGCAAAATCGAAGTGGAAGTGGTAACGGAAGATGAGGACGGCAACGAAATCTCTACCAAAAAGACGATGGACTATGCCGAATTTATCTACAACACCGCGGTGGAAATGGATAACCTCCAAGTTGTAAGTGTGTACACAACCGACAACGACGGTTCTTCCGACGGCGCGATGACTTTAACTTGCAAAGTAGACGGGCTCACTGTAACGGTTCGCACAAACGTTTTGTACGATGATCAAAAAAATCTTATCACGGCAGACTACTTCGAAGGCAAAACCATCAATGTCAAAGGTTTGGTGGAAAGTTTCAACGGCGACTATCAAATCAAATTGTTGTCAATAAACAACGTTACAATCGTAGAATAGTTTGGCAAAAGAAACAACAGTGTTTCGGCACTGTAAAATAAGCAACTTTTATCTCACAAAAAAAGACAAAAAGGAGGAAACAATGAAAAAGAGAATTCTTATTGCAATTCTGGTTTTGGCTTTATGCCTAACCGTGTTGGCAGCTTGTAATGTAGAAAACAATCTTGCCAGCGCAAAAGAGTATGTAACAAATCTCTACCAAAACGAGTCGACATCCACCGAAGCTAGCTACAAACGCGTAACTTTGGTAAAAATCGGCGATGATTCTTTCACAGTAAGTTGGGCGATAACCGGCACAACCACCGCGGCAAAAATCGGTGCGACGGAAAACAACCAAGTTACAATCGAAATTGAAAGACAATCGGAAGACGTTTCTTACACTTTGACGGCTACCATTTCCGATGGCAACGGCAACACAGAAACTATCACCTACAACTACACGGTTCCCAAAGCCGATACCGCCGATGAGGACGGTTTGGCGAAAGCGAAATCCTACGTTCAATCGTTGTACAGAGAAGCTTCCACAACCACAGCCGCCAACTTCAAACGCGTTGCTCAGGTTGTAATCAGCGGCGTTACCTACCCCATAACTTGGACGATTGAAAACGGCGGCACAGCCGCGGTTGTCGGCGAAGTTGCAGACGGTCAGGTGGAAATCATCATTGATGCCGATTCTCCGGAAACAGTTGAATATACGCTTATCGCAACCATTTCCGATTCTAACGGCAACACAGAAACTCTCAGCTACAACTACACCGTTCCCAAATCGGAACTTAACACCTACGAACAATACATCGAAGCGTGCAAGAACGGCAGCTCGGATACCATTCAAATCAAAGCGTACATTATCGGTATTGTTTCCACAACGTCCAGCTCCAAGGGTTCGATGTATTTGCAAGACGCCGACGGACACGGCTACTACGCTTACAGTCCCTCTCTTGACAGCGCCGACCTCAAAGACGACGATACCCTTCGCGCCGCATGGCCCGTTGGCACCGAAGTTGTCGTAACAGGCACGGGCACCGTTTACAACGGACAGTACGAATTCAACAAGGGCTGCTCCGTTCGCAAAACAGGCAACACCGCAACGGCAGAAGAAATTCCTTATCTTGACGCAACCGAAGCATTCGGCTCCGCTGCAAGCGCTAAGGACACTTCTCTCATCCCCTTGCAAAACAGACGTGTTGTTTTGAAAGGCTGCGAACTTACAAGCATCAGCTCCGACGGCAAGTACTACTACTTCAAAGTTAACGGAGTTCAATTCAACGTTTACAGCACCAACTACTTTATGGATAGCTCCGACGTAAACACGTTGCTCGCCAAATTCGAAGTCGGCAAATGCGCAGACATCCAAGGTATTGTTTCTTGCTACAGCAACAGCTATCAAATTTACCCCGATAGCCTAGATTCTATCTCCAACGTTCGGGATATCACTCGTACCGATGCGGAAAAAGTGGCTTTCGAACTTGAAAACCTCACTTTGTCGGCAAATGTTGTCAAAGATTCCACGATCGAGCTTCCCGCTAACGGCACGGTTGAATCGGGCGTTTCCTTCGCTTGGAGTATCAAAGAAGGCACAACGGCTCCTGCCGCTACACTCGAAGGCAACAACCTTGTTGTCAAATTGCAATGCGAAGCCAGCCAAATCAACCTTGTTGTAACGGCAACTTGCGGCGAAGCAGTTGACACCAAAGAATTTGTTATCGAAGTTGCCGCTTCCTCTATCGAATGGCACGATGCCGCTTGGGCGATTGCCGAATGTGAAAAACTCGATGGCGACAGCAAAGAGGTTTCCGACGGTTGGTATTTCATCTATGGCACAATCATCGATGAACCCACGGCAAACTACTGCAACTTCAGCATTTCTTCCGACGGCGGCGAAACCAGCATTTCGGTTTACGGTTTGGCAACGGAAGACGGTTCTCAACGTTACGGCACCAGCCGCGATATTGCCGAATTGCCCGTAAAACAAGGCGATGTGGTTTACCTCTATGGTCAACTTCAAAACTACGGTGGCAAGTTGGAAATTGTCGGAACGGCTCGTTTGCAACCCGCTCCCGAAGTTCTTCCCGGACCTGTTGAAGGCACCTTCAAAATGACGGTGAATCAAGTGAACCTCGGCAAACAACTCTATTTTGCCGGCACGGTAAACGACAGCGGATATCTTGCGACAACGGAAGTTCTCGGCAGCGCAGCTGACGTGGTTGTGGCAGTATCCGGCGAAGGTTACACTTTCCAAGTTGACGGAAAATATATCGAATTGTATCTTAACAGCAGCAGCAAAGTTTGTATCCAAATCGTGGAAGAATCCACAGGCGTTTGGAAGTGGAACACCGAAACGAATTGCTACACTTGGACAATCGATGGAGCAGAGTATTATCTTGGAACGTATAGCACCTACGACAACATCAGCGCGAGCAGCATTTCCTACATCACCGGCGATAACGCCGCCAACGTTGGCGTAAGTCAATTTGTCGCCTCGTTTGCAAATCCCTCCGACGCTGAAGAACCCAGTCCCGACAATCCCACCGAAGCGGCGGCTACAATCACTTTTGACGACGTAGCGAACCGCACGGAATACTCCACTGAAAAACAAGTTTGGGAGCAAAACGGCGTAACGGTAACCAACGAAAAAGGCGATTCTACCTCCAATGTTGGCGACTATTACAACCCCGCTCGTTTCTACAAGAGTTCAACGTTGACGATTTCCTACCCCGGCATGGTAAAACTTGTGTTGGATTGCACAGGCACCAGCAGTGAAAATCTCGGTTATTGGCAAGCGGTTACGGAACTTGACGGCGCAACTCTCTCGGTTAACGGCTCAACAATTACAATTGTGCTCGCCGCCAAAGCCGATTCCTTCACCTTCAAATTGTCAGCGGCTCAACTTCGCGTAGCCTCCATTGAAATCTACACCGAAGTCGGCGAAGAAGTTGAAGATCCTTGCGCAAACGGCCACACCGAAGAAACTCTTGCCGCTGTTGACCCCACCTGCACAGCAACCGGTTTGACGGCAGGCGTAAAGTGCTCCGTTTGCGGCAAAATTTTGACGGCTCAACAAACTGTTCCTGCTTTGGGACACAACTATGAAAACGGCGTCTGCACACGTTGCGGCGCTGCGGAACCCTCTGTGGTAGACGCTACAATTGCCGAAGTGATTGAAGCGTGCGCAAATCTCGCCAGCGGCGAAACCACCGAACTGGAATATCGCGTAACCGGCGTAATCTCCGCAATCACAAGCACAACTTATGGCAACGGCACGTTGCAAGACGCTGCCGATAGCACCGTAACCATTACCATTTATGGCATGTACAGCGCCGACGGCACCATCAGATACGACTCTCTTGAAGCCAAACCTGTTGCGGGCGACACCGTAACGTTGGTTGCGAAAGTCCAAAACTACAAAGGCACAACACTTGAACTTGTAAATGCCAAAATCGAAAGCCTCGTTCATGCGGAAGAACCCGCCCCCGAGACGGATGAGGAAAAAATTGCTGCCGAGCTGGAACTTCTCTCCATGCCCGAAACAATCGCTTCCTACACACGCATTACCCTTCCCGCAAGCGGCTCAAAGCAAACGGACGTTGCGTTTGATTGGAACATCAAAAAAGGCACCTATACCCCTGCGGCAATCATCATCAACGATGAACTTGTCGTTGTCCCCTACGAGCAAGAAGACACAATCTACCTTGTTGTAACGGCAACTTGCGGCGAAGCAGTTGACACCAAAGAATTTGTTATCACTGTTTTGGCGTCCATTGACGGCGTTATTTTCGACTTCTCCACAATCACCGCGACAGGCGGCACGGAAATCAGTGCAGACGCCGCTTTGGAATTGTTCCAAGGTTGGGCGACAAGTGACAGCGGCTTGACGGCTGTTACTGTGACCAAAGTTTACCAAGGCGCAGGCAGCAGCGGCGCTCATGCCAACGAAGCAGGCTTGCTTAAACTCGGAACAAGCAGCGCGGCAGGACAAATTGTTCTCACATTCAGCTCAAGCACAAAGATTTCCAAAGTAGTGATTGTTTGCCACGACTTCTATAATAAATCCGACAATTATCCCACAAACTCCAACACTATTTCGGTAAACGGTAGTACAGCTGTTTTGGCGCCGTATAACACAGACGGCACGTTGGAAAAACTTACCTTCGACTTGACGGAAACTGCCAACGTTATCACCATTGATACAAACAAACGTGTTTACATCTCCCAAATTTTTGTCTACTACGGCGAAGTTGAAGGGGGGGGGAGTGACACAGGCGATACCGGCGACACAGGCGACACCGGCGACGAACCCTCTGTGGTAGACGCTACAATTGCCGAAGTGATTGAAGCGTGCGCAAATCTCGCCAGCGGCGAAACCACCGAACTGGAATATCGCGTAACCGGCGTAATCTCCGCAATCACAAGCACAACTTATGGCAACGGCACGTTGCAAGACGCTGCCGATAGCACCGTAACCATTACCATTTATGGCATGTACAGCGCCGACGGCACCATCAGATACGACTCTCTCGAAACCAAACCTGTTGTAGGCGACACCGTAACGTTGGTTGCTACGGTCACAAACTACAATGGCAAACTTGAACTTGTAAATGCAAAAATCGAAAAAATTGGTTCTGATGAACCCACCCCGGAATCTTGCACAAATGGACACTCCGGCGAATGGACAGTATCAACAGATGCCACCTGCCAAGCAGAAGGCGTTAAAACACGCACATGCACAGTATGCGGCACGTTAGAAACTGCAGCAATCGATAAGATCGCTCACACCTATGAAAGCGGCGTTTGCACAATGTGCGGCAACCCCGAAAGCAACACTTCCACGCAAGAGAGTCCCTACACAGTAGCGCAAGTTCTGTCCGCTTATGCCAAATTGGAAAAAAGTGTGTATTCCGACAGTGTAGTGTATGTCAAAGGTATTATGGTTAAAGGCGATGGATATAGCTCTCAGTACAAAAATTACACTTTCTATATTGCCGACACGGCAGACGATACTAGCACAACATTGTATGTATACAGAATAACCGGCGACGCCACGTTGGTGTATGTCGGTGATACAGTTGTGGTTGCGGGCTATATGTACAACTACAATGGCACACTCGAAATTTGCAATCAAAACAGCAGCGGCGGTGTACTTGTTTCCGTAGCACATGGCACATCAACCATTACCTACGAGGCGAACGATAACGTGGAATTCGGAACGACCAATCCCACAAGCGGAACAAACGGCAGTACGTTCACGTTTACTGTTGAAGCAAAGTCCGGCTATGAAATTACCGCGGTAAAAGTTAACGGAACGGCTGTTACAGCCAACGACGACGGCTCCTACACAGGCACAGTCGCCGGCGACACCAAAGTTACGGTGGAAACACAACAGGAAGGCGCTGTGACAACAACAGTTACCAAAACAATTGCAGATTTGGCAACGGCTAACAGTTGGACGAGTGGTTCCAAGGTTACAACGCCATTCAATCTAGACGATGTAATTTCTGTTTCTTACTCAGGCAGTACCAATACAGGTAAGTATTATTCTTCAGGTAGTGGTTCATTGCGTATTTATCAAAACGAAAGTGGAACACTGACTATAACCGCAGCAGAAGGCTATTCGATTGTATCCGTAAAGATTACATTTTCTGTCGGAAACACTGGCACGCTGACTTTGAACGACAGTACTGTTACGAGCGGAAATAGCGTTGATATCAATGCAAGTTCGTGTACTTTCGGTGTTGGCAATAGTGGGACTGCAACAAATGGTAACGTTCAGATTACTGCAATTGAAGTTGTTTACGAAGCTCAATCCTAATAGCTTTTGCAAAACCAATTTGTAAACTCCACATTGGTTCAAAAGCCCTCAAACCCAAAAGGTTTGAGGGCTTTTTCATGCTTTCCACACGCCGCCCACCGCACAACCCACTTTGACGAAAGTGGTGCTCCCCCCAACCGTCATTGCGAGCCGACTGCGTAGTCCCGTCATTGCGAGCGTAGCGCGGCAATCTAGTAAACTACTGTCAATAGGCACAAGGTTGCCACCCACTCCCAACCGTCATTGCGAGCGCAGCGTGGCAATATAGCGTCCTTGACAATACCCAACCAGATTGCCACGTCGCTCCGCTCCTCGCAATGACGACAAGAGAATTCCCACTGGCTCTTTCGCTCACGGCAATTCAGAAAAACGCCGCCCACCGCACAACCCACTTTGACGAAAGTGGTGCTCCCCCCAACCGTCA
>CAZHUH010000006.1:4092-57289 GCA_964535505.1 uncultured Oscillospiraceae bacterium | reverse complement strand
TTTCAAAATAATTTCCTTCATATTCTTTTCTGTTCCAGCTTTCAATTAAAGCCCGCAAATCTTCTTGCGACATATTTGCATATTCAGACTTTTGTAGTTGCTGTATGTCTGAATCGGCAAAATTCCGTAATGTAATCATTTAAGCTCCTTTATAATACTATTCTATGTAAATTACTGTTTATCGCTCTGTTTGAGCAAATACATTATAGCATATTCATAGTGTTTAAGCAAGTCTTCGTGCCTATGATGTTTACTCAATGCAAAAAGTAAATCCGAACCACTCACTTGTAACGAGTATTTGGTTCGGATTACAATGACTTGGTGCGGCTGACAGGCGTGTAAGGAACGAAGTGACGGAATAGCGTATTTCGAAGAAATCGCGTCACCTGCATGGTTTCCCACATGAACCTGAATCATGCGCGTCTGCACGAGCCGAGGGCGCAGCCCGAACGCGTGGACAAAAGCCCCGTAGGGCGAACGCAACTTTACTTGCAAACGATGTGGTGCAGTGTGTTTACGGCACGGCCGTTGTTCAATTGTCAATTTGTTTTTGAAAAATTGTTTCGCCGTCGTGATTGACGTGCGACAAAGTAAATCCGTTGCGCACATAGAAACCTTGTGAATTTTTGACCGGGTTAAGTTGGATAACGCAAGCGCCCAGTGTCGCCAAGTGCTTTTCCGCCAATGCGCAAACAGCCGAGCCAATTCCGCTGTGGCGATGGTTTGGAAGTAAATAAAAATTGTTGATAAACCCCAAGCGTCGTTCTTCTCGGTAAAAATAACTGATAAAACCAACGCAATTATTATCGCACACAATTTTCATCACAAAATAGGGATTGTGCTTTTGCAACGTTTGCTCGATCATTTGGCGGTTCAAAGCCTCGTCGTGCAAGTCGTTCATTTCTTCTTGGTATTCTTCTTCGTCGCAAACTTCTTTCAAATATGCCGAAAACATATCGTTAAACAAAGTCATTTCGCTTTCTTTGCGCAAATCGAAGCGTTCAAGTTCCAACATTTTTTGCTCCTTTCAAATTGCCGTTATCAAACACAACAAACTTCAACCCTCGCCTGATTTGTTTAACACACATAACAAAAGGTTGGTTTCTGGTTGCACATGTCAACTTACGTGTGCTCGTGGTTGTTTGCCAATCGCATTCCGCAACACGCCTACAAATCGAATATGTCGCTTTCGTCTGTTTGGTTGCTTTGTTGATTGTATTTGTCTTTTTGTGCTGCTTTTATTGCTTTTAGCGTTTGCGCAAACCAAATCGATCCGCTTACGGGCGAAACAAACAGCAACATCAGCACAACCAACACGCCCCAGCCGCGCCCCAAAAGATAGCCCAAGTTGAAGGCCTTTTGGTAAGTAAGGTTGGCAAAGTAGTTTTTTGCCCACCCAAACGCAAACGGCAATGACGGCACAAGGAAGAAAGCCCAAGTTGCAACCAACACCATTGAAGAAACAACAAAAAAGTTTGTTTAGAATTCGGGGTCGGCCAAATACAAAAGCACGGTTATTGCCGAAAGCGCAAAGCATATCGGCAAGGTGATTAAAAGTGATTTAAGTGGTTTGCTCATTTTTCAAGTGTCAATTCGGTTGGATATTGCTTGTGTAGGAGCTTTATTCAACACTATCTAATCCAAGAAAATTTCTATAATTAATTTTCGCACGGCAAAAATGATGTTTCTTTTTTGTGTTTCGGCGTTTAATTTGCAAAATTTTGGCGCGTAAGCACTTTGCTTTTGCCTTTTGCCGCAAGGTTTCGTGTTGCGTTTCTTCTACACCTACAAATTTGCCACGCATTCTTTTAGAACTTCAGCATTCTTTGGGTTGCGCCGTTTTTCCGCACGGTTCAAAAGAAAAACAAATCTTCGAACTTTTTGTCCAAGGCAACGCAAAGTATCAAGGCAAGTTTGGCGGTGGGGCTGAACTGTCCGGTTTCTATACTGCTTATAGTATTTCGCGAAACGCCGACCAAATCTGCCAGCTCTTCCTGTGAAAGGCCGGCATTTTGTCTTTCTTCCTTTATCCTATTTTTGAGGATTAGTTTGGGAATTTTTTCTTTCATTTATAGCACCACACCGCAAAGTTCCAACACGTAGTAAACGATCCAAAATACGCAAGCAATACCGCAAATTATTCCGCAGGCAAGGAACAAAGGTCTGTGTTTGCGTACTTTTATGCCAAAATAAAGCGGCCATACTGTAGACATTCCCGTGTAGACGATCCACATTTCAGCGGTGATTTTGTCTAAGACGATTGTATTTACAAGCGTGATTATCACTATTAAAAGTATGCCTATGCTATACGCAATACTCATACTTTTATTGTAAAGATTTTGGTCACGCTCGTCTCCGTTTTTATTTTCTTTCCTGCTACTAGCGAGGATTTCTTCACGCGTGAGTTGCGCATTGGCTTTAATCGTGGCTGACGGTTTGCTTTCGTTATTTTCCATTTTTGCTCCTTTGCCAAGTTTTATTGTCGTAATAATTATAATATTGCCAAGTTTTCTTGTCAAGCACATTTTATATAAATTCTTATTATACTTTTCATAGACAAAAAGTAAATCCGAACCACTCACTTGTAACGAGTATTTGGTTCGGATTACAATGACTTGGTGCGGCTGACAGGCGTGTAAGGAACGAAGTGACGGAATAGCGTATTTCGAAGAAATCGCGTCACCTGCATGGTTTCCCACATGAACCTGAATCATGCGCGTCTGCACGAGCCGAGGGCGCAGCCCGAACGCCCTCGCAGCGAAGCGCGAGTATTTCGCCAAAACCAACAATAGTGCGGCTGTGGCGTTGCTGCAACAAAAAGGGCAGAGGTTCTCTGCCCGATTGGTGCGGCTGACAGGACTTGTCCGTCCGCGTATGCGGCGGGGAGCGAACGAAGTGAGTGATACGTTATTTCAAACTGTCATAGACAGCTGAAAAACAAAACGACGAAGTTAAAGGAAGAAAAAAAGGGCGTGCTGTTGTTGCACACATTATTTCTTTGCGACCCAAAGACGAGCCGTTGATTGGTGCGGCTGACAGGCGTGTAAGGAACGAAGTGACGGAATAGCGTATTTCGAAGAAATCGCGTCACCTGCATGGTTTCCCACATGAACCTGAATCATGCGCGTCTGCACGAGCCGAGGGCGCAGCCCGAACGCCCTCGCAGCGAAGCGCGAGTATTTCGCCAAAACCAACAATAGTGCGGCTGTGGCGTTGCTGCAACAAAAAGGGCAGAGGTTCTCTGCCCGATTGGTGCGGCTGACAGGCGTGTAAGGAACGAAGTGACGGAATAGCGTATTTCGAAGAAATCGCGTCACCTGCATGGTTTCCCACATGAACCTGAATCATGCGCGTCTGCACGAGCCGAGGGCGCAGCCCGAACGCCCTCGCAGCGAAGCGCGAGTATTTCGCCAAAACCAACAATAGTGCGGCTGTGGCGTTGCTGCAACAAAAAGGGCAGAGGTTCTCTGCCCGATTGGTGCGGCTGACAGGACTTGAACCTGCATGGTTTCCCACATGAACCTGAATCATGCGCGTCTGCCAATTTCGCCACAGCCGCAAACTAACTTCAATTATTATACCGTATTTCTCTCATTTTCGCAACTGTTTCGAGGGTTTTTTGTCAAACATAACTTTTTCGCAAAATTCGCAGCAAAACGCACCGAAATTTTCAACCAATTTGTTGTTTTGGCATAAACTGTGTAGGAGTGTTTGGTGCAAAACTTTGTGGCAGTTTTCGATAGCGGTGTAGGCGGGTTGAACGTGCTTTTAGAGTTGCAAAAAGTTGCGCCTTTCTGCGATTTTATGTATCTTGCCGACCACGCATTTTGTCCCTACGGCACAAAATCTGTCGAACAACTTAAATCTCGCGTAACAAGAATTGCGTGTTTTTTGAAATCGCTTGGCGCAAACAGTGTGGTGGTGGCTTGCAACACTGCATCGCAGTTTGCGCCAAGTTTGCGAAAACTTCTCTCATTGCCGGTTTTCGATGTAATTTATCCCACATGTTGTGCGATTTTTGAACATACGTATTGTCGAAAATGTGAACTTGGACAACTTGGCACTTTCGCTCAACGCACCTTAAATGCGCAAATGCGCAGTCGAAAAATTGCCCTTTTGGCAACGGATTCCACCGTCAAAAGCCGAGTTTATTCCCGTGTGCTAAGCTGCTTTGGCGTGCAAACAACACCCTTTTGTTGCAGTGCGCTTGTACCGTTGGCGGAAAACTGCGCACCCCAAAGTGCTTGCTTACAAGTGGTAAAAACTTGTTTGACAAACTTTCAACCCGACGCATTTGACGCCGTTGTTTTGGGCTGCACGCATTTTCCTTTGTTGCAACAGGAAATTTCACAATTTACCGGCAATGTTCCAATCATTTCAAGTGCGCTACCCGTAGCAAAGTTTTTTGCCAAAAGCAATTTGCCCAAAAGCAATGGGCACGGACACACATTGTTTTTTACCACCGGCAATGTCGAAGGTGCCAACAAGGCGGCGCATTGGTGTGGTGCAACGTTTTCCTACATCGATTTGCCGACGCAGTTGTAAAAAACGAAAAACGCTTTCGCGTTTCTTATTTATTTGTGTAAGTTTCGCTTTCGTCGATATCGATATTTTTTGCGTTTGGGTCAATTTCTGTTTTGCTTTCAGCATACTTTTTGCTTTTCTTGTTGTGCTCCGAAAGTTTTCCAAACAGTCTATCTATCACGCGTGATTCTTGCAAAACGCCTACAATAATGCCGTTTGCCACCGTGTTCAAAAGTTGAAATGGCAATCTTCCACCCAAATACACCCAAAAAGTATCGCCGTTTTTTGCGCCGTACATAAGCCACATTGCGTATGTGTTCAAACCGCTTGTGCAAACAATTGTGCACAGCAACAGTGCCAAACACAAGTTCAAACGGCGGTGTTTGGGAAAAAACTTGTACAAAATTGCCGGAATTACGGCAATCAGCGTGGACGCTAACCCTATAAGAATATTATAGGCACCTTTGGGAAACAAAAAACCGGCTATCAAATCGCCCAAAAAACCCACTGCCGCAGCAGGAATTATTCCCAAATAGATTGCAGAAACAAAACTCGGAACATATGTGAAAGAAAGGTAGTTGCTACCGCTTAGTTGAATGGAAAAGGCATTTGCCACCACCGAAAGAGCAACCAACATTGCCGTGGCGCACAATTTTTGTGTTTTGTTCATAAAAAAACTCCTTTTGCGAATTTGCAAAAGCAGTCCGAGGATGGTATTTAGACCAAACGGCTTACCTCGGCGCTCATGATACGCCCCAAGAAGCCTCAGCAACGGACCGAACGGCGCACCGCAGAACGAATGAGTTCTTTCGTTCACACCTTTTCCTAGATGTGACACTTCACGCGAGCCGTCAACTTTGCTGGTTTCATTATACTTCCCTTTTGGTTGAAAGTAAACCTTTTTTAGCAACTATTTTTGAAAATTAAACGTTTGTGCTCCTCTTGTTCACATTTTTTAACATACGTATGCTCAAAAATGCGCATACGCAACCCCAACGTTGCACTTCCGACATACATATTTTTGTTTTTTACGCATCACACTAGCAATATGATAATAATCTTCATCCGAGCAATTATTCTTTTTGCCGTGCTGCTTTTTGCCATAAGGCTTATGGGAAAGCGACAAATCGGCGAAATGGAGCCCTTCGAACTGGTTATCACGTTGGTAATTTCCGAATTGGCGTGCATACCTATGGCGGATAGATCTATTCCCATCACCTTTGGCATTGTGGCAATTCTTACCATGTTTGTGATACACCAATTTATTTTGTTGCTTTCCAAAAACGACAAAATGCAGGGCATACTAAATGGCAAACCCATTATGGTAATAAACCCCAACGGCATAGTTATGCAATCGTTACAGGGACTAAATATGCACGTAAACGACATTTTGCAAGCAATGCGCACGGCGGAATATTTTTCGTTGGAGGAAGTTTCTTACGGTATTATGGAAACAAACGGACAGCTTACCGTTATTGCCAACAAACAGATGGAAAACAAGCAGCAAACTTTACCCGTCCCCGTGCTTTTGGAGGGTAAATGGAACGTTGAAGAAATTTCGCAACACGGGTTTTCGCAGCATCAGCTGGATTTGTTGCTGAAAAAAGAGCACCTTCGCCCCAAAAACGTGGTTTTGCTTGCAGTGGATGAAAACAACCGCATAACATTGCAACCTAAAAACGGCGCAGTGTATTTCAAAAACGCAGAGGTAAATTTGAAATGAACAAAAGTATTTTGGCGGGAATAATCGCTTTGGTATTGGTGCTTTCGTGCGGAATAGTGGAAGTTGTGGTGCTTAAAAAACAATACGTAACGTTGCACGGCGAGTGCGAGGAAGTGATACAGCTTGCCAAGTCGGAAACACTTTCGACCACCCGTTATAACGAATTTCGTAAAAATTGGGTAAAACTGCGCGAAACAAGCGAGTTGCTGTTGCCGCACAACGATGTTTACGAACTTAACTTGCGGTTTGCCGAAGGGCAAGCGTACATCGAGCACGGCGATTTTGAACAACTGCTTGCGCAACTTTCCGTTATCGAAGAACTTTTGGACTACGTTCCTCACCTTATTACCCCAAATTTCAACCACGTAGTTTAGCCTAATGTGAACAGGCAAACGCGGAAAGCCATTCTACACAGTCGTACCCCTCCTCTCCGAAAAATAAGAACAAATTAGTATCTAACTTCCAATACGTTGTCGTCGTTTTTCAAACTTTGCATCTTTAGCGGCAAAAAGTATTGCACGCCGTTAAGCGTCATACTTTGCACAGCAGATTTTGTAAAAGTGGTGTCTACACGCTTGCCAAAAACATTCAGTGCCAACTGCTCCAACACGTTTTCTTGTGTGACTTTGGGCGCAAAATGCAACGTGCCTTCGGAAAGAGTCATGCCGTAAAGGTTTTCCAACTGCGAAACGTAGTACCAACTTTTGGGGATATCAAATTGATTGCACAAATCTTTAAGCCGCGCCTTTGAGGGGTGAATCATGTTAACCGCGCCTATTGCTTGCGCATAAGCGTAAAGTTTTGTGTCGGACGTTATTGTTTTTTTCAAGTTGTTGTATTCCACCAAACACTTCACTTTGTCAAAGCCCTCCACGTGCACGGCCTTTTTCAACGCCAACGCCCTTATGCACAAATCTCTGCCCACAAAATTTTCGCAAAACAGCACCGTAGAAATGTATTTTTTCATTTCCGCAGAGGGAAACTCCGCATCATTTGTTACGTTTGCGTAGTAAAGCAATGCCAACGGCAGCGCAAGTTTGTCAAAAAAGGGCTTTTGCCGCCCTGCCGCATCGTAAAAGAAGCGGTGACTTTCAAACATGTTTTGCGCAAAGTATTTTACAAATTGCGGGTTGGAAAAAGTTATTGCGGCAAGGGTCAAACTGTCGGCGCGCTTCAAAAAGTTGCACAAGCAAAATACATTTTTGTCGTTTACGTAGTTTAGATAGGTAGAAATCAAACTTTCGCGCACAAGCGGTGTGGCGGCAGGCACCGACGATGGGGCACTTATGCAAAGTTCGGCACCATTTGCCGCCGCAAAACAAATTGCCAAGCATGTCCCTTGCGGCAGTTCGTTTGAAAGTTTGTAGCGCATTCTGTCGGAGTTGCATTCCAGTGCGTTCGAAGTGTAACTTTCCACCTCGCCCACGCATTTTATGGCAAAAGTGCGCAATGCGCTTTTTACGGAAAAGACGTTGTTAGCAAAGGAAATTTCACTTTTTTCTTCTAACGGAAAGTAGAAAAGTGTTCTTCGCTTTTTTGCGTATGAAATTTTGTAAATTTTTCCTTGGCGGTGGCTCACCAAGCAACTTATGTCGGCACCTTTTTTGTAAACAAGCACGTCGTTTTCCAACGAAAACTTGTCGCAATTCAATTGTTGCATGGCATTGTTGCTCACGCAAAACACCTTTTCGCCGCCAATCCCAAAGGGGAAACCGTTAAGCAAAGTGGTGCAGTTGCCGGCGTTATCCAAAAAGGTTGCGCCGCAAACATTTCCCAAACGATAGGTGAATGTGAAGGTTGTCGCATTCTTTTTGGGCGATTGTCTTGTAAGAAATCCATGCAAAGTTGGGTGAAGCGGATACTTTGTGTCAATGACGTTTGCCGATGGAGAATCTGCCAAGTAGGGACAACGGGTGGCGCCGAAACTGTTCAAACTTTGCAACACATCCGCCAAATCGGGCATGTTTTCCGCGAACACCGTTACCAGCGCAAAATTCACTTTTTGATCACACGGTATGTCAAAAATGTACGAAAGCCGCCCCTCATCAAAATCACAAGGCAGCACTTTGTCGTCGCAAACCAATGCCAATGCGGCATAAAATTCGTTTTCTCCCTCCACGCTCAAGCACAGTGCGCCGCTTCCGGGAAAGAAGTTTGCTCTGTTGCTTGCGTTGAGATGTCTAAACAAAAAATCCGCCGTAATTCGTTTGGAAACTTTGCCCCTGTTGTGCAGCGAATACCGCCTTATTTCGCAACTTCCCTGCAAAAAATATTGCATTTCTACTTTCAACGTTGCGCTTTGCGAAAAAAATTGCGCCGTGTGGTTGCCCAATTTGCTGTAACAAAAGGTGTCGAACACGTTACGTCCGTTACAAAAGAAAAAAGGTTTAACCTCCGTTTCCGTTGGCACAAAAAATTTTGTTGCGCTGTTGGCAAGACAGTTCAAACTTGCCGCCAGTTTTTCGGTGCAGTAGCCAATTTGTCTAAGGTGTCCGTTGAATATATATTCTCCGTTCACTGTGCATTCGTCCAACATTTTGGCAAGACGTATCTCCGAAAATTTACTTTTTTTGAAAATTCCGCGTGCCGTTGCGCAAAAAAAGTTCACCCTAAAAAGCGTTATAACGTTTTCCAAATGGCGTTTTTCGCGTTCCTCCAAATCGAAAACAGTGCATATTTTTTCGCAAATGCGCGCCATAGCCTCTTTGGTTATGGCAAACTGTGTGCATTGTGCTACCAATTTTGCAATAGCTTCCAACCGCGTTTGATTTTCGTTTGCCGGGAAAATCGCAAAAGGCTTGTCGAAAACGCTTTTTAGGCGCAAAAAAGTTTGCCAAAATCCGCCGAACTGTTGCTTAACAAACTTTTGCGCGGCATTTTTTGGGGTTGCAAGAGCAATTTCGTTTAAGCAAAACTCCGTGTAGGTTGTTTCTACTTGTTTTTGCCGCGGAAAATATTTGTCCGAAAGTTTGTGAAGTTGATCGGTTAGCGCACTTTCTTCGGTGGGTGCGCAACAAAGGTCGGAAAAAGTGTCCTTGTCAAAATTCCATTGGATGTTTCTGTATAAAAATTTGGCAAATTTCATGTGTTTCCCCTTGCAAACAAGTTATTTTGCAAAGTGTTGACATTTATTCCATTCTTTACACAAACCCCTTTTCGCCACAAATCAAAATATTATCATTATTTGTCGAATAGGCATTATAAGAATAAATGAAAAAAGGAATCGATTTTTGTTGCGATTCCTTATATATTTCGCGACAAAAGGCGTCGCTTGCCGATGGTCTACCCGTCGGGACTCGAACCCGAAACAATGCCGTCGGAGGGCATCGTTTTATCCAATTAGACTACGGGTAGATATTTTAAGTTATTGTAGCACACAAAATGTTTTTTTGCAATCGTACTGTGGTGGGGGTTTGAAAAAAATAAAAAAAGTTTGTAAAACTATGTTAAAATTGTTGATTAAAAAATGCTTTTGTGGTATATTATATAAGCTAAACTTGCTGGTGTGGTGGAATGGCAGACGCGTCGGACTCAAAATCCGATGTTGGTGACAACATGTGGGTTCAAGTCCCACCACCAGCACCAAGTCGTTACCGCGACTTAAAAGAAGGACTAATTGCATTTCGCAGTCAGTCCTATTTTTTACCCTTTACTTGAACATATTCTTAGGCAAGTTTTCCTTTGCAATTTTTCAAAAACCCAAATGCATCGATTAGTCACCTTTTTCAATTTTGGCAAACAATTTGTAAATCCGTTTTGCTATTTTTCGCACCGAAGCGTTGTTTCAGCGTGCGTTAAGAATACTAAACTATTATTTAATAATCTTTCAGGAGAAAATCTCGTGAAAGGCCAAAAGACTAAATATGCAGGAGAAAATTTCGTGAAAGACAAAAAGACTACATACGTCAAGCGTAGACATAAGTTTTTCTTTGCAATTGGTCGCCCGTTTGCGCATATGATTGCATGGAAATATCATTTCAAAACAAAAGTGCAAAAATTGAAGAAGGGAGAGCAGTACTTCATAATTTCCAATCACCAAGGATTGTTTGATCCCGTTTTTGTTGCGCTTACATTTAAGGCTCCTGTGTACTTTGTTGCGTCGGACACGATGTTTTCCACAAAGTGGTATTCTCGTTTGCTTATCTACGCTTTTGCTCCGATAAAAAAGCGTAAAAGCGTTTTGGATGTGAATTGTGTTCGCACGATAAAAAACATTGTTCGAGAAGGCGGAAACGTTGCACTTTTCCCGGAAGCGAACAGATGTTGGTGCGATTTTCAGTTTAACATCGACAGATCTATTTGCAAAATGGTGCGCATGTTGAAATTGCCGATAATTTTGTACAACTTTAACGGTTGCTACGGCACTAATCCGCGTTGGTCGGACGTGGTTCGCAAAGGCGAGAGCAGCGGCGCGCCGAAAAAAGTCCTTTCGTGGGAAGAAATTTGCGCAATGGATGACGACACACTGTACAACGAAATTGTGTCAAATTTGAAAGTGATTGATTCCGACAGCGGCAAACTTTACAAATCCAAAAAGAGAGCGGAAGATTTGGAAAGGATGTTGTTCGTGTGTCCGAAGTGCGGAGCATTTTCAACGTTGCATTCTCACGGAACAACGATTAAGTGCAGTAACTGCAATTTGGAAGTAGAGTACGGTGAAGATTTGCGTCCACACTCTGCCGACAGCAGTATTAAATTTGAAAAAATGGTTGATTGGTACAAATTCCAGTTGGAAAGCGTAAAAAATTTCCACGCCACACCCAATCAAAGCATATTTGTTGATCAAAACATTGAGTTGTGGGATAAAAGTACTGTAAATCACGTTTTGATGCACAAGGGCGAAATATCTTTGGATGACACTAATTTGAAATTTGGTGACATAAGTTTTCCGTTGGACTCTTTCACCAGCGCAACGGCTTTGGGCGGAAGAAAACTAATAATAAACATAGGAGATAAGTCCTACATAGTTATAGGCAGAGCAAAATTTAATCCGTTAAAATATTTGCTATTTTTCAACATTCTATGCAAGCAAATTGCAGAAAAAGGGGGAGACGAGTTTTATGGGCTTTCAATCAATGATGCTAACTGTTGAATCATTCGGCGCTGACGTCGTTTGGACAAGTTTGGTACAAGTATTTATTTTGGCAATTGCGCTGCTTTTGGGCAACATTATTCGCAGAAAAGTGCCTTTTATGCGCAAAAGTTTAATTCCTTCTGCGCTTATTGGCGGCACAATTATTTTACTTTTGAAACTTATTCCCGCCGTTAACGACTTCATTAACGAGGAAACAATGGAAATTTTGACGTATCATTGCCTTGCGGTGGGCTTTATTGCAATGGCGTTGCGCAAAAGAGATAAGAACTCCGTTTCCACTAAAACCGTGTTGGAATCCGGCGTTTTGCAGGGCGGCGTTTATGTTTTGCAGGCAATGTTGGGCTTGGCTGTAACAATTGTTTTGTATTTTGCTTGCGACTTTTTTGCCGGCGGCGGTGTTTTGCTCGCTTTGGGCTTTGGTCAAGGAACGGGACAAGCGCTTAACTACGGCAACATTTTTGAAAATGAGTACGGCTTTGAAGGTGGTGCAACTTTCGGGCTTACCATTGCAACAGTAGGTTTCTTTGTGGCTTGCATCGTCGGCGTTGTTTATATGAACATTTTGCGCAAAAAGGGCAAGTTAAGAGTTATTACTCGTGATGAAGGAAAAAATCAAGAGCTGTTGAGCAAGTACGTTGGCGAAAACGAAATTCCCGATGCGGAATCGGTGGACAAAATCACAATAAACGTTTGCATTGTGCTGTTTATCTACGGACTTGTGTACTTGGTTATGAGGTTGGCAAACGTCAGTTTGTTGTGGGGATTCAACTTCTTGCTTGGCACGATTTTCGCACTTATTTTCAAGATTGTGCTCAATTTCTTGCAGAAAAAGAAAGTCGTTCACCGCGAACTTACAAACAACTATCTGCTTGACAGAATTAGTGGACTTATGTTCGACACAATGATTATTGCCGGCGTTGCCGCAATCAATTTGGAACAGTTGTCTTCAATGTGGTGGCAAATTGCAATAATTTGTGTGTTGGGTGCAGTTGCGACGTTTATTTACATACGTCTTGCAAGCAACACACTCTACAAAGGCTATGAAAACGAAGGATTCTTCTCTATGTTTGGAATGTTGACGGGCACTGCAAGCAACGGAATGATTCTGCTAAGAGAAATTGATCCTCGTTTCGAAACGCCTGCTGCATCAAACTTGGTGCTTTCGGGTGTGCCTGCCATTGCCTTTGGCGGCGCGTTGCTGTTGCTGTTGGGCTACTGTCCCAAAGGAATAACCGAAGCTATTGTAACGTTGGTAATTCTAGTTGTTGCTTTTATTGTGTTTACGTTGATTATTTTCCGCAGTAAAATTTTCAAACGAAAAGGCAAAAAAGCGGAAGAACCTGTTGCCGGAGAAAAGCAATAAATCCGGTGCGTTTGGAACACGTTTTACAGAGCGCTTGCCAAAGAAATTACAAAAATTTGTCTGCACGCAACGTGCAGTTTGAATTAAAAATATTTGAAAAACGCAAACGGTGGTGAAAAGTTTCACCGCCGTTTTGTGTGCAAATAGGGTGAGAATTAAATTAAAGATACTGCTGAAAAATAGCTACCAGAACGAAAGCTGAGCTGATGGGTAGTTTTATTGCTGAAATTTGAGTAGTGATAAGACTGGGCGTATATTTTTCGCAAAATGAAATTGACCAATCTTTGCGGCAACAATTTTGCAAACGAATACTTTGATTTGTAAAAAGCACGGGTTTGATATCAAAATGCAACACTTCGCTCGTTTGATGATAACAGATATCTATGAAAAAACAAAAGGAATTTGGATTTTTATCAACACTTCTTTGTTGTATGTTTTTGCAGGTTGTGAGTTTGGTTTTGGCGGAATATTTGATGGCATCGGCATACAAGTTTTCCCGAGCAAAAGTGCATCTGTCCTGCTTTTTTTGTGTTGACATTTGCATTGTGAAGGCGTAAAATTACTGCGGAGGTAACACAAAATGAAAGATTTCAAAAACGTAAGAATTGTAGACAACTTCTATCAAACGTCGTCGTATTTTCCTATGCCGACTATTCTTATTTCCACCCTTTCGGAAAGCGGAAAAACAAACTTGGGCGCATATTCATTGTGTTTTCCATACTACATTGCCGGAAAGCCCTACTACGCAATGATTTTGGAGTGTCGCAACAGTTCCAACACGGCGCAAAACATTTTGCGAACAAAAAAAGCCACGCTGAACTTCATTACCGACGAAAAGAAATACTTTGTGGAAGCGGTGCGCTTGGGTTTCCCCGGCGAAACCACCGAAGAAAAGATGAAAGATTGCATTTTTACTATGCAAAACAGCGATTTGGACGCCAATCGTCCGCAAATTGTCGGTGAAAGCTACCAAGTTTTCGAGTGTAGTTGGGATGACACGTTGGAGGATGCGTTTTTGGACAAAGCGGGAAATTTGGAAGGCTACGAGCCGCCTTATCGCAATTTCAACGGGATAACAAGCAAATTCGGTGCGCATTTTGTGCTTAAAATAGACAGAATTTTGATGAAAGACAAGCCCTATCAAGGCATAATCAACGGCGTAAAACCGTCGGATTTCCCCGCCGTGCCGGTGGATTACGGCTATCGCGACAGCACAAACTTTTGGTGCAGTCGTTTCAAAAAACCTTACGCCACAAAAATTCAAGCCAAGGAAGGCGACGTAAATTCCGTAATTTACGCTGCAAAGCGAATCGATCCCGAGGTTACCTTCACCGATGAAGCGTGCGCAAAACTTACCAAAATTCCACGCGTGTTTTTGAAAATGGCACTTACGCAAATGGTGCAAATTGCCAAAAGCGAAGGAATTTCCGTCATTGATGAAAAGGCGTTGGAAATCATTAACGACAAACGCCACGAAGAAAAGAAAAAGAAGTAAGTTGAACTCGGTTGCCGCTTGTTCACGGGGCAAGACTAGCGTTTTTCCCTATGTAAAGGCAGGGCGAAATGTCGTCGCCAAAAATGCAAAGAACCCACACAAGTGTTTTTTGCGGAAGTTTCGCGACGTTTGGCATTTTGCTTCCCCGACACCTGTTGCAAAACAGCAAATTATGCCAAGTTTTCGGCGCAGCCGTTTTCTTGTCGGATTTTCACCTTTTGGGTTTACGTATGGGCAAAGTTGTGCACAAACGCACGGTTTCAAAGGCATATAAGGGCGTGTCCAAGGTGTTGGTTGGCTTGCTTGCGGGTGTACTTATTTTGTATATCTAAACTTTGCGTCAGAACGCACAACACGCATTTTTGCAACTTTTCTTTTGTGTCAAAACAGTTGCAAAAAACAAGTTGGTATGCTATACTTAACAAGCACTGAAGATTTTGGCGTGAAACGGTGCACCGCAGAAATGTGGCCCTATAGTCTAGTGGCCTAGGACGTTGGCCTCTCACGCCGATGACATGGGTTCGAATCCCATTAGGGTCACCAAAACGCAGGCTCGCTTGGGCTACGCACAAGAAAAGAAATCGCAAAAACGGCGGTTTCTTTTTCTTATGCTTGCAATTGCTTCGCCTGCTCAAGCTCCGCTAATTGGAACAGTTCGAAATGATGTAGCGCTCCGTTTCACTCCGCTTACCCTTCGCTTTGCTCGGGACGAATCCCATTAGGGTCACCAATAAAAAAGGCGAAGCAATTCGTCTTTTTTGTTTTTGGTGGAGAACCCATTAACATCTTTTAAGCGAATCCCATTAGGGTCACCAAAACGCAGGCTCGCTTGGGCTACGCATAAGAAAAGAAATCGCAAAAACGGCGGTTTCTTTTTCTTATGCTTGCAATTGCTTCGCCTGCTCAAGCTCCGCTAATTGGAACAGTTCGAAATGATGTAGCGCTCCGTTTCACTCCGCTTACCCTTCGCTTTGCTCGGGACGAATCCCATTAGGGTCACCAATAAAAAAGGCGAAGCAATTCGCTTTTTATGTTTTTGTAGGACGAACCCATTAACATCTTTTAAGCGAATCCCATTAGGGACAACCAAACAAGCGTCGCCAACAATTTTGTGCAAAACCGATATGACAAAACGAGCAATCCACTTGCAAAAGTGTAAAATCTATACTATAATTTCGATATGTTATTCAAACGCAAACGCCAAATTGACAAAAAAATAACCGATAAAAACCAACCCGCCAACCGTCAAGTCGTCAATCAACAACTTCCACCTTGGGACGAAATCGTCGAAATCATGCAAAAAAAA
The DNA here is from genome assembly GCA_964535505.1 of uncultured Oscillospiraceae bacterium. GTDB lineage: Bacteria > Bacillota > Clostridia > Christensenellales > CAG-314 > Fimimonas. Next base: position 41,783 of record CAZHUH010000006.1, on the reverse strand, counting down.
GGATTGAACTTCATCGATTGCGAAGTAGTCGATGTGCTTGTGAGTTCAAATAAAATGCATCGATGCGTCATCACCAAATCGCGCGATGGGCATTTTTCCTACGGATTCGAGCATTTGGAAAAGTTCGACGAAGCCGAATTGTGTTTTCTGTCGCCGAACGAATTGCCTGCCTGTTGGGCACCAAGCGCAAACGAATTTCGCTCCATATTTGCCGATATTGAAAGCTTATTGCGCGATCTGAAAGCATCGCCCGAATACAAAACCTATTTTGAAAAACCTCTCACTTGACCAACAGCAGCTCAAAATACCCACGAATCGGCTTGCGCGGTGCGTGCAGTTGCGGCGGCACAAACATTTCCGATTTCTCGAAAAATTCAAACATTTTGCAAACACGTGATTTGACAAAGGCATCTTGTCGTTATATAATACGTGTTAAGTCTAAGAAGGAGAGATAAAAATGATAGATTGGCAAAAACTTTGGAGTGAAATCGCTACTTTTTTTACGGATAACGTTTGGCGTATCGTAGGCTTTTTCGCAACGTTGCTTATCGGAATAATTTTGATTAAGCTTATTATGCTTGCTTTCAGAAAAACTTTTGAAAGAACCCATATGGAAAAAATTGCGCAACAGTTCATCTTGGCGATAATCAAATTTCTGTTGTGGCTGGCACTTGTTTTGGGGCTGATTAGCATCATCGGCATAGAACTCACCGGCATCGTCACGGCTTTGAGTGCCGCTTTGCTGGCCGTTGGTATGGCGTTGCAAGACAACATTTCAAATCTTGCAAACGGCATTGTAATTGTATCCACGCGTATGTTCAAAAAGGGCGACTATATCATTGTTGGCGGCGTAGAGGGCAGCATTGTGGATATCAACTTTCTCTTCACGACCTTGCTTACTCCGGACAACAAGCGCGTAACTTTGCCCAACAGCACGATAGTAAACAGTTCCGTAGTCAACGCCGGTGCAAACAAACTTCGTCGTGTGGATTTCACCTTTTCCGTTGCTTACGAAACAGACGTTGAATTGGTAAAAAAGATTGTTATCGATTGCATGCATGCCAACGGCAAAATTTACGACAACGACAAATATAAACCTTTCTGTCGCCTAAAAACTTTGAATTCCAGCAGCATCGATTTTTTTGCAAACTGTTGGTGCGACAACGAAGACTATTGGGATATTTACTACTACGTTACTGAAACAGTCTACAACGAATTTAAGAAAAACAATATTACAATTCCCTATGCTCAATTGGAGGTTCGCAACCGCACCGATTCGGTGGTTATGCCCTTCGATCCCGCAAGTTTGCCGCAACGTAAGGAAAAAGAACGCGAAGAAGAACCCAAATCGGGCTTGGAAAACATTATGAGCAAGGCAGAAGAGCTCCGTCAAAAACGCCTGGAAGAGAAAAACAACAAGAAGTAGTTGGACAAAGCGCGGCAAAAGTTTATTTGCCGTTAAAGTTCTTTTAAACCCAATTGCACCGCAACAATGCAGCCGCCTTCGGCAACGCACTTGCGGTGCTTTTTTTTGCAATTTTGCCGTTTGGGCAACAATCTTCAAAATTTTTTGTTTTTTGTGGGACAAAACAACTTGGCGGCGTGTTGTATAAGCGAAAACAGTTTGCTGTTGCATTTTTTTGCAAAGCAATGTATAATGGCGTCATGACACAAGAGGATAGACAACGAATTAACGCATTGATAGAAGCAATTTCCCAAGGCGATTTGTATGCCCTGGATTCTTTGTCGCACATTATTTCCGGGCGAATGCTTTCCGTTGCGATTTCGTTTGTAAAAAACCGAAGTTTGGCAGAGGATGTGGTGCAAGATAGTTTTGTGAACATCATACAAAACGCCTCTCGATTTTCTCCAAACACCAACGGCTATGCATGGATTTGCAAAATCGTCCAAAACACTGCGTTGAACGCATTGCGAAAAGAAAAACGCTTCAAGGCGGAAAACATTGACGACTTTTTCGATTTGTCTGACAGTTTCAACTTGGCGGAACAATCTGCCGCCACGGTAACCTTGCAAAAGGCAATGTCCGTTCTGAACAGTTTGGAAAAATTGCTTATCTACCAAAAATACTTTATGGATTTTACCGTAAGGGATATTGCCAAAAGCGTTGGCAAACCCAAATCTACTGTGCAGCGAATATTGCACGCTGCGGAAGAAAAAATGCGTAGTGTCTTGGCGGCGGATGATGACACTTAGCGGAAGAAGTTTGAAAAACATACATCACATATACAGCGTCCTGCTTACGTACGCTTTCCTTGGAAAAACCGCACAAACTTTGTATAACGTGCGTGTTTCCAAACAAATTAGTGATATGGGGTTTTAATCATAATAATGAAACTTACAAGAAAACAACAGAATAGCGCGCAAATTGCGCAACTGTTCGACGATTTTGCCGAAAGTTTGCCTTCGCAAACGCACCTGTCGGAAAAGGCAAGCAATGCGATGCCTTCCGCGCGCAAAAAAATCAAGCGGCGTTGGGTGTTTGCCCTTGCCGCTTGTTGCGTCGTAGTGTTGATTGCCGTTTGCGTTTTTTACAAATCGATTGAAGCGCCCCAAAACTCTACGTCCAACGAACAGTCACCCAACAGTCAAGTTTTGCCCGGCAGTTCCGGTACCCAGGGAAGTACTTCGCTGAGCGTGGAAGTGTTCGAGCCTCAAGACGTAGACAACGTGGTGCTTTTGGCTCCTGCAAGTGCGGAAAAATATCTACCCATTTCCGTGTTGAAGGCGCAACCGCAATTTAACGTAGTTTACGAGCGTTACTATGCCTACTATTTCAAACAAATCGGTGAACTTGCCTATATTCAAGCCATTTTGGGGGTAGAGACGGAATATGGCGTTGTGGAAATAAACTTGATTGCCGACGACGAAAACTACGTTGAGGAAAGCCGTTTGGAGGCGTACAACCTAACCATAAAAGACAATAAGCAAGACGTGGTGTTTTGCGACGAGGAAGTAAACAACGGCGAATACGTAACTCGCGCTTATTTCAACGCCAACAACTTCAATTTCTATATTTATGCGCAAAGCAACCCTCAAAACAGCGCAAATGTCGAAGAAATCATAAAAATCTTTTCTCTTGAGTGGGACAAATCGGCAAATTGACGTGTTATAAATGTAGAACGCTTTCGCGGCGGCGTGATGGAGATATCTTTGTGGCGCTGAATTTCTCAAAAGGAGATTTGTTATGAAACGTATACTTTGGGTTGTGTGTTTGCTTTTGGTAATGGTGTTGGGAGTTAGTGCGTGTTCCGGTGCGCCCAATGGACAAGACATATCGGGTTTGTCTGTGCCGTCGGCAGCGCCGATTGCGAATATGACGGAAAGCTATCAATACGACCAAATTGTGGAAAACGAATTTGCCAGCCCCGAAAAAACCGAGACTTCCTACTTTTCGTTGGATAGAAATACCGCATCCTACACCTATATGCGCCGTGAAATTTCCAACGGCATAAAACCTTCCGAAGACGCCGTTAGATTGGAAGAATACGTAAACTATTTTTCCTATAACTATGCGCGTCCTGCCCAAGGCGAGCAGTTAGCGCTTTCCGGCGGTTTGTTCGATTGTCCGTGGAATGACGCTCACAAACTTTTCACCATTGGCGTTGCCGCCGAAGAAGTGGAAATGAGTAGTGTTCCCAACAACATTGTGTTTTTGATTGACGTTTCCGGCTCGATGTACGGCGACGACAGGTTGGGACTTATTCAACAAGCATTTACAATGCTGTTGGAAAACTTGACAGAAAACGACTGCGTTTCCATTGTAACCTATGCAAGCGGCGTGCGCACGGCATTGGACGGTGCGCGCGGCAGCGAAAAGACCCAAATTGCCAACATTTTGCAAGATTTGGAAGCCGGCGGTTCCACAAACGGCGAGGGCGGCATTCAACTTGCCTACGAAGTTGCGCAAAAACACTTCATCTCAAACGGCAACAACCGTGTTATTTTAGCAACAGACGGCGACTTTAACGTTGGTATTTCCAACAAAAACGACTTGAAAAACCTAATTTCCGAAAAGCGCGAAAGCGGTATTTTCCTTTCCGTTTTGGGCGTTGGCATGCTTAACACCAACGACAGCACAATGAACACTTTGGCAACCAACGGCAACGGCAATTACGCCTATTTAGATAGTGTTGCCGAAGCGCGCAAAGTGCTTGTGAACGAAATAGGCGGCACCTTCAACGTGGTTGCCAAGGATGCAAAAATCGGCGTAACTTTCAACAAAGACGTGGTGGCAAGCTATCGACTTATCGGCTATGAAAGCAAAATGATGTCGGAAGACGAATTTAACGACCAAAATAAAGACGCAGGCGAAATCGGTTCGGGACACACCGTTACGGCAGTTTACGAAGTGGAACTGAAACCTGATGCAGAGGGCGAAATAGCCACGGCGGAATTAAGATACAAGGTGCCCGGCAACGACGACGCGGAAGACGAGAGCAAAAGCATTTCCAAAACCTATACAACAGCCGACTATACCGCATTGCCCAACGAAGACAGCACGTTTATCGGTTGCGTGGTGGAATATGGTTTGGTGTTGCGCAACTCGCAATACAAAAATGACGCAACGTTGACGGCCGTGAAGGCCCGCCTTGAAACTTTGCAAAGCGTTGCTGGCGAAGATGCCGACCAATTCCGCGCGGAATTTTTGAAACTTGTGGAACAGGCAATAGACTTGTATTGTTAACGGTTTCAAAGGCACATGAGAACGCATATTGAGCCCCGCATAACTTGTTCGCAGGCACGTACGCCTAAGTATGATCCCATTGGTTCGCGCCAAAAAGTCCGCAATCGGCAACCCTTCTCTGCCTTTGGATATTTTGAATATAAAAACATTCAATAGGCGGTTATGGTTGTGGGGGAAGATAACAGACACTGTGCCAAAAACAAAAACAGCTGCTCGGCAATGTGAATGAAGTAAACAACACAAACTTGTTTGATTTGCGTGAGCCATTAGCGAAATCGTGTGATTGGTTTTCGCGAATTGCGCGAATCATGTTCAAAAAGTACGTTCTGTGCACCGCACAACAGTGCAAATGGTGCACAACGGTTTACAAAACAAAAAGGCAATTCCGCATGCGGATGCCCTTCTATCTTCTTGTTGCCGACGAAGCAATCTTTGCTTCGTCGGCATTTCTTTTCACTAACTGTTTTCAAAGAGTTCTATTGCAAATATTGGGGTGCAAGATCCAAAAGCCATGAGATATGGTTCAACACTTATAAATAGTTATCCTATCGCCACAACATTTGACAAAGAGCCTTTTTATTGCAGACTATTCCGGCATTATTTTAGCCCCGTCGTCGCACAGTAGCAGCATTATATAAATATTGTGTTTGTGGCAATTTTGCGAAAATTTGCGGCAAAATCGTCAAAATATCGTCCGTTTTGGCAAAAAATATATGAAAAATCTTGATTTATCGTATAGATTGGTGTATCATAAGTATATAAATATAACGAGGAATCAAAATCCTGCCTTGTGCGATAAGTTTTACATTTTGCGTCAACCACATTTCGTAAAAGGGAATCGCGTTCAGATGCCTATGTCAGGTCACGAAGGCTTCCGTGTGGAGTCAGAAAGCGTACGCTTCAGTGAAAGACTGGCGGTATTTGGTAGACTCCCACCCTGTTTTTCAGGTTGAATCCATAGTAAAACCCGGCTATGGCGGGATTTATTTGTCACCTATGAAAAAATTTTTGCTTGCAATGTGTCTAATTTCGCTTTTTGTGTTTTCCTCTTGCAATGCAAAAATTATGCCATTCAAAGCGAAGCAATTTTCCGCAAAACAACCCCGCGTTTTTTCCGTTTACGTTTGCGGCGCGGTGGAAAACGAAGGATATGTTGACATTTTTGAGGGTACGGATTATCAAAGTTTGATTTTGAGTGCCGGCTACATTCCCCAAATGGTTATGCCCAAAACGCCCTACGCTGTGGTGCGTGAAGACGTTTCAACAGTGGTTTTGAACTACTTTGACGGGCAAAAAGAATGCTACTGCATAAACCTCAACGGCGCTGTGGTGTCGGATAATTTGCCTTGCGAAAACGTTTCGCCGCAAGTTATCGAAAAACTGCATAACTACGTTGTTGCAAACGGCAAAATTTCCGACAGGGCGTTGCTCAAACAAATTTTGGGCAACGACTATCAAGACAACTTCTATAAATTTTTTGTAAGTGAGAGCGACTATGAAAAGGTTTGTTAACGTCAGGTTTGCTCTCATTGGCGTTTTGTCGCTTATGTTGGGCATATTTTCCTTTTATCAACTGTTGTTTGGCAAAGTTTGGGTGTTTGTCGTTGCTTTGGCAGTGCCTATTGTTTGCGGCGTAGTCTTTGCATTTTGCCGCAAAAAGTATTGGCTACTTTGTCTTGTTGCCGTGTTTTTTGTTCTTGTTGGATTTTTTGATTTTTATGCCGTGTTCCAAACTCGCAATGAAAGCCAAGTTCTTGTTCAAAATGGCGTTTTGCGCGGACGTGTTACAGATATCGGGCGTAACGGCGGCAGTGGCAGCGTATATCTGGAAAATTGCACCTTTGAAGGTGAAAAGTTAAATGGGCGAGTGTTAATTTACGTTTACGATGACTCGCAATTTTCAACCGGCGACAATGTTTCGTTCTACGGCACTTTGCGCAACGTCTATGCCGTAACGCCCACTCCGCGAACAGACCTTATTCGCCATAACGTTCGCTATCAAGTTTCCGATATTCAAAACACAATTATTGAAAGCGGTGAACTAACTTTGGGCGAACGGGTGCGCAAATTTGTGTACGAAACCACTTTGGAAAGCATGCCGCAAAATGCCGATGTCGCCTATGCTTTGCTCACCGGCGACAGAAATTCGCTTAATGAACAGAAAGAAGATGCCTATGTTGAAGCAGGAATAATTCATCTTTTGGCAGTAAGCGGATTGCACGTTGGGTTTGTTGTTTCGGTGTTTTCGTTTTTGCTTAAGCGTCTTAAACTGCCCATATTTGTCGAATTGACAATTTTGCTTGTGCCGCTGGTTTTCTATGCCTACATTTGCAATTTTGCGCCGTCCATTGTGCGCGCTGTGGTGATGACCATTTGCGTTTATATCAGCCGTATTTTGCGTGGGCGGTACGATTTGCTTTCTTCTTTGTGCTACGCGGCGCTGTTTATTTTGATAGTTCAACCCCTTTATCTTTTCGATTTGGGTTTCCAACTTTCGGCACTTTCCGTTTTCGGCATTTCCACCCTCTATTTGCAATTCGATAGGTGGCAAAAGCGCCGCAAAATGCCAAAAATTTTGCGAAAATTGTTTCAAACTGTGGCAATGTCCTTTTCTTGCGTGTGTGCGACGGCGTTCCTAACGGTTCGCACCTTCGGATACTTTGTTTGGCTGGGCATTTTGATAAACATTTTGGCAATTCCGTTGGTGTTTTTCTCTTTCGTACTGTGCTTTGTTGGGTTGTTGCCCTCCTTTTTCCGCTATGCGCTGTTGCTTGCCGACAAAAGTTTGCAAGTTGTAACGGACGTTGCCTTTTGGGCGCAAAGTTTGGATGCAACCATTCTGCTTAAAACGTTGTACTGGGGCATTTTGATCTCTTGTCTTTTGTTCTTTGTGGTGGGCGGCTACGTCAATTTTTCCAAACGCGCCCAAAAAGTTACATATGGCATTTGCGCAATTTTGCTTGCCGTGTGCATAGGTTTTGCCTACATTCCGCAAAAATGCGAAAACAGCGTTACTGTGTTTTGCGGTTTCGATGGAGCCACAGTTGTTGCAACGTCAACCGACGGCGAAGTTGCCGTGGTGGGACGTTTGGATGACTATGCTCTCTACGAAGTTACCGAATATCTTTCCGACAAAAAGATTTCTTCCTTGAAAGTTTACGCAACCGAAACAAAAAGCATTGGTGTTTTGTCTTTTTCAAGCTTTTGCAACGACTTTGACGTAGAAAAGGTGTTTTTGCTGGACAGAACGGGCAACACCGAATTTCAAGACATGTTGGAAACACGCGACATTCCGATTGTTCGCGCTGCCTTCAACCAAATTTACGGCAACAACGTAACGGTGCAGTCGGTTTACGACGGCGGACTTTCCGGCGCGGTGGTAAAAGTAGGCGAAATCAGTGTGGCGGTGGTAGTTGGCGGCGAAGCCAAAACAAAACATTTTGCCGAACTTCGCTCAGACGTAAACTTTTATGCCGTAACTTGTGCGGAAAGTTACTTTTCCGAACGCAATTTGCAAACGCTGACTTGCTACCAACAGCCCTTTGAAGGCAACTTTGGCGCAAATAAGTGTGGAAACTTTACAATAAAAGAATTATTTGATATAATAGAACTGAATTTTTGGGGAAACTGAATGGGTAACTGAAATTGATAACATTTCTTAACCTAAAAAACAGTTTGAAAGAGCGTGAAATTGCCGCATTTTGCCTTTACGGAAACGATCGCTGGCTCAAACTCAAAGCCGTTGCAACCATTTGTAATGCCTACGGAATTCAAGATGACGGTTTCGGCGTGGAAAAATTGGATTCTCCCACATATCAGCGTATCGAAAGCGCCTGTTGCGTGGGTAATTTGTTCGGCGGCAAAAAAATGGTGTTGTGCGAAAACTTTGTCTTTCCGCAAGGCAAGCAATGCGCCGAAACAATTGCCGCCCTTTCCCGCTTAACGGAAAGCGCAGACGGCTCCTTTTGCCTGGTGTTTCTTGCCGAAACTGCCGCAAATTTCGACAAAACCACAATGGAAATGGTATGTTGCGATAGGTTGGATGCCAACTCTGTTGCAAAATGGATTGTTGCCTACGGCAAAAGGCAAGGGGTGGAAATCGACTTGCCTTGCGCACGCAAAATCGGTGACTACTGTTTGCAAGATATGTCGCGAGTGGAAACGGAAACGCAAAAACTCATCGACTACGGCGAAGTTTCCGCGCAATCGGTGGAAGCGTTGGTGCACAAAGATACGGAATACGTGGTGTTCGACCTTTCCAAAACCATTGCCAATCGCAATGCCAATGCCGCAATAGAACTTTACAAGGGGCTCATTGCTTCCGGCGAAGAGGCGCGCGGCTTGTTTGGGCTGCTGTACAATTTCTATCGCCGAGCCTACTACGCAAAAACGTCTAACCTTTCTTCCGAAAGGATTGCCGAGTTGCTCTCGGTAAAAGTTGCGGCGATCGATCGCGCAAGGGAAATTGCGGCACGCTACAAGTCTATGCAGCTGAAACGGATTTTGGATTGTTTCGACGTTGCAGACACAAAACTTAAAGCCTTTTTGGACGAGAATGAAGTTATGATAACGTTGATTTTTCAACTTGTTTCCGCTTGAAATTGCGCATTTCGGGTTTGATTGGCGCAGTTTTGCCTATTTTTGCGACGCAAAAGTGCCATTGCAAAGTTTGAGCAAGAATTGTTTCAGCGCAAAAGCGTATTGTGTGCGTGAGGTTTGGCGGCAAAGCAAGTCGGCTAAACCATCCGTGGTGTTATTAGTTCAAACCGTTTCAATCAAGTCTGCTAAAATCTGCCGCAGTTTGTTCGGTCAAACCATCCGCAGCCCAAGTCGGTTGAAACCTGCCGTAACGTAAAGTAAAAATAAAAGGATAACAAAATATGATTTCTGTATTGAGAAAGAACTTCAAATTGGCAAACATTTTGGTGCGAATTTTGTTCGTCATCACGTTTGTGTTTGCACATTGGCAACAGGGGCTCACCGCAACGCTTTTGGTTTTAAGTGAGCCAAGTTGGCCGTTGGCAATTGCCGTTTTGGTGATATTGGGCGTGGTGCTGATGTTTTTGCTTCCCTTTTTTGTCAATGTGTTGTTGGGCTGGTCGCGTATCGTTTCGGTGCCAAACGCCGAGTTCAACCTTTTGGCGCACGCTTTTTGCTCCGTGGGCTTTTTGCTGTTGGGGCTGCTGAATTTGGTAAATTTGTTCACGCCTCTTGCTCTTGTTTGGGGTGGGAAACTGTTCCCGTTGGTGTCTACGATAATTTCCGCCCTGCTTTTTTATACGGTAACGTCAAAACTGTATTTCAACGACGCAACTCGCGTTCATTATTTCAAAACATACGCCATTTTCTTTTTGGTGTTTGTAGTAATTATCGAGGTGCTGTAAGATGAAAAAAATTTTGTTGATAATTTTTGTGGCACTTTTGGTAATGTTGCCCTTTGTCGGCACAAACAACGCCGCCGTTGCTTTTGCCGCAAGTGAAGATGAAGAATACAAACAAAGTGAAATCTACAAATTCGTGGAAGAATTTCTTGCCGATTGCCCGTCGAGAAGCGGTGTGGAAAACCAACGTTCTGCCGCAAATTGGCTCGCAGAAAAGTTTTCCGCTTTGGTGGGTTTCGACGTGAAGCCCACTTCTTTCGGTGATGGCAACACCATTTTGGGTAACAATGTGGAAGTTCGCCTAAAAGGCAACGGCTCTTCCGAAAAACAAATTATCGTTGGCGCGCACTATGATTCTACCGGCCCGGGTGCCAACGACAACGCCAGCGGCATCGCGGCAATGTATTTCACCATGAAAAACCTTGTCGAGTCCAATGTAAAACTGCCTTTTGACGTTGTTTTTGTGGCATTCGGCGGTGAGGAAGAGGGGCTTTTGGGTTCGCAACATTATCTCGATTCCATGTCTTCCGTCGATCGTCAAAACACCATGGTGATGTTCAATTTGGACAGTGTGGGCGGCGGCGACAACCTCTACGTTTTTTGCGAAAACAAATCTACCGATTTGGCAAATTTGATTTTGAAAAACGCCAACGGACAAATTTTGGAAAAACCGCACGCTGTAGGCGTTTTCCCTGTGGATGTATACGGCTACGGCTACTACGAGTTCATTCAAGGCAGCGATCACACGCCTTTTAGGTTGCAAGATATCCCCACGGCGATGTTTTTTGCGGGAAATTTTTCCGGATTCAACTTCGTGGAAAGCAAAGATTCCTCCAAAAACGTTATGAACAGCAACTCCGACAATTTGAGTAATATGGATGCCTTTTGGGGCGACGAATTTGTGAACAAAATTCAAACGGTTGCGCAAACGCTTACGGTAACATTGATGGACGACGATTTTTTGAGCGTTGCGGAAAACGCAAAAAGTCAATTGGTAAACAACAGTTTGGTTTTCGGCACTCTTTGGCCGACGTTGGCTTCCGTTGTAATTTTGGCAATTGCGGTGATTTTGGGCATTTTGTACTACCGCAAGTTGCAAAAACGTGCAATTTTGGGCACTGTCGAAGCCAAAGAACAAACCAAAGTGTTCACTCAACCGAGTGTGGAAGACGTTTTCTCTTTCGATGAAAAGGACAAAAAGTAGCAGATGAAAAAACAACGCAGAATCTTGAAAAAATATGTTTTTGCTTTGATTTACGCTGCCGTTATCGTTGTGTGCATTCTTTTGGATCAACTTACCAAACTGTGGATTTTCGATGGTTTGCTTTTATCTGAGGAAGGCAACGGCGTGGACGTTTTGGGCAAGTTTTTGCGCTTTGTGGCGGTGTACAACGAAGGCGCAGCGTTTGGCATTGCGAAAGATGACGGTGCGAACATAGTTTTTTTTGCGATAACTTTGTTGGGCGTGCCGCTGTTTTTGTGGCTTTTGTGGCGCAGCAGAACACGCAGTGTCTGGGGGCAAATAGGCTTTTCCTTTATTGTGGGCGGCACGCTTGGCAACGCCATCGACAGGGCGTTTGTCGCCAACACAAGCGGCGAGTTTTTTGCCGGCAAAGTGCGTGATTTCATCTCTTTTTCCATTTTTCCGCCGATATTCAACGTGGCGGATAGTTTCTTGGTTGTAGGCGTGGCATTTGCCATTTTGGCAATATTGTTTTTTGACCACGATGGGCTGTTGGCAATGGCAAAGCAAAGTCAAAAGCAGCAAACGGAATCCGACGATTCTGCATTGCAAAACAATTCAACAAGCGAAATGCAAGGCGATTTAACGCAAGAAAGCAGTGGAGATTTGTCAAATTCCGAAAACGGCAAAGAACAAAACGCAACCGTTTCGCAAAACTTCGGCGGCGAAAGCGGCTTCGGCGGTGAAGAGTCGGCAAATTTGCGCAACGTTGACGAAAACGCACAAAAAAACGGGGACGGCAATGAGAGAAATTGAAATCACAGCTGAGGACAGTTGCCGCAGATTAGACGTGTTTTTGGCGGAAAACGCCGGTTTGACGCGTTCGCATGCGCAAAAATTGGTGGAACAGGGCGCCGTTCGAGTGGACGGCAAAAGTGCGACAAAGGTTTCTGCCGAAGTGAAGGAAGACAGCCTTGTAAGCGTAACTTTGCCCGATGAAATCCCACTTAAAGTGTTGCCGCAGGATATTCCGCTGGATATCGTCTATGAAGACCACGACATTGCGGTAATCAACAAGCCGCAGGGCATGACGGTTCACCCGGCAAACAACCTTTACGAAAACACGTTGGTAAACGCATTGCTGTTTCATATCAAGGATTTGTCAGGCATAAACGGCGTTTTGCGCCCCGGCATTGTGCACCGTTTGGATAAGGACACCAGCGGATTGCTTGTGGTTGCCAAAAACGACGTTGCCCACGTGGAACTTCAACGGCAAATTCAATGTAAACAATGCCGCCGAATCTATTTGGCATTGTTGGAAGGGGTGTTGAAGCAAGACTCAGGCACGGTGAATCAACCTATCGGGCGCAGTCGCACCGACCGCAAAAAAATGGACGTTGTGGCAGACGGTCGCAGTGCGCAAACAAACTACACCGTTTTGAAGCGTTACAAAAACTACACTTTGTGCAAATTCGAGCTAAAAACCGGGCGTACGCATCAAATTCGCGTTCATGCAAAGTTTTTGGGACACCCCATTGTGGGGGACAAAACCTACGGTTACAAAACTTGCCGTTGGAACCTGAACGGACAGTTGCTTCACGCGCAAACTTTGATTTTCACCCACCCAAAAACGGGGGAAGAAATGAGTTTTTCCGCGCCGTTACCAAGCTATTTTCAAAAAGTGTTGGACGTGTTGGACAAAACGGAAAGTGTGTAGTGTGCGTGGCGTAAAGGAAAAGAAAAATGGAAAAAAAGGTAAAAAGAGTTATAGGTTTCGACCCCGGTTTGGCAATCGTGGGCTACGGCATTCTGGACTACACCGATTTTTCGCACAAACAAGTGGTGGACTACGGTGTTATCACCACCCCCAAGGAAGAAAGTTTTCCCGTGAGGTTGGCGCTTATCTACAAGGGCGTGCAAGAACTTATCGAAAAGTACAATCCCGATGAAGTCGCCGCTGAAGAACTGTTTTTCAACACAAACATCACCACGGGTATAAACGTGGCGCATGCAAGGGGTGTGTTGTTGCTTGCCGCGGTGCATCATTGCGGCAGTTTGTACGAATACACACCGTTGCAAGTCAAACAGGCAATGACCGGTTACGGTCGCGCCGACAAAAAACAAATTCAAGAAATGGTAAAACGCTTTTTGGGACTCTCCAAAATTCCCAAACCCGATGACGCCGCAGACGCTTTGGCGGTTGCGCTTACCCACATTCAAACAGGCGGTTTGACGGATAAGTTTTACATAAAGTAACGTTTGATCCCCCACCTAAAAACACCAAAGAACTGTTTTTGCACACACGTTTGGTCGTTTTTGTTCACAAAACAAGTGAAGGCGCGTTGCTTGGTGTGCCGAAAGCACGTCAAATCAACGCCGTTGCCGCAAAACGGCTTATACACAAAAAACTCATCAGAGGTCAACTTATGTTCAGTTATATCAACGGAGAAATTGCGGAAATTTCCGGCAGCAACGTCGTAGTGGACGTCGGCGGCATTGGCTACGAATTGGCAGTTTCCTATTTCACATTGGCCGATTGCAGACCGGGGCAAAAAAAGCGTTTCTACACCTATTTGCAAGTGCGCGAAGACGGCGTAAGTTTGTTCGGCTTTTCCACTTTGGAAGAAAAAAATATGTTTTTAAATCTCATTTCCGTTTCCGGAGTGGGTTGCAAAATGGCGCAAGCGGTGCTTTCCGGCATGGATAGCATATCCCTTGCAACGGCAATTTTTCGCGAGGACACCAAAGCACTTACCAAAATAAAGGGTTTGGGCAAAAAAACAGCCGAACGTATTGTTTTGGAACTGAAAGAAAAGGTGGCAATCGACGGCAACGACATGTCCGCCGCCCCGATAGTGCAAAACCCTGATGTTCAAATTTCAAAGGATATGCAGGACGCCATTGCCATTTTGTGTTCGCTGGGCAAAAGTCGCGTCGAAGCGGAAAAACTCGCGGAAGCGGCAAGCAAACTGGGCGCAAGTTCGGCAAAAGAACTGGTAAACATGGCATTAAGGATTGGATAAGACTATGATACTTTTTCACGGCTCTCAAACTCCAAACATAAAAGTGTTGAAGCCAAACGTTTCCAACCACAAGTTGCCGTTGGTCTATTTTTCGCAAAAGCGCGAAAACACGTTGGTGTATCTTTCCAACGCGGTGGAAAAACTTTGCCGAAAAGTCGGACGTTTGTTCGACAGTTACTACACTTGGGCAAGTTACGGCTTTGACGGTAGTGGTAAGTTGCGTGTGGAAGAATACTATCCCAATGCCACAAAAGAAACGTACAGCGGCGTATCAGGATATATCTACACCGTAAACACGGCAAACGTTTCCCCTCAAAAGGATATTCCCTATGCGTTTGTTTCTGAAAAGCCTGTTGAAGTGTGTGGGTGCGAGTTTGTGCCCGATGCATACGAGGCAATTTTGCAAGCGGAAAAAGATGGCTTGCTGAGTATTTTACGATACGAACAACTAACGGAAAAAGCTAAAATGTCTTTGCAAAAAGCGATAACCGCCGAGTATAACGGTGATATTTCGCCCGACTACAAATATTTTTTGGAAAACAAATTCGATTTTTTGAAATCGCACAAATAGAAACGATTTTGAAAAATCGCACACCGAATACATACGATTTTGAACAGCCGTATTCCCGAAATTCGGTTTCGAAATCACCATATTGCTTTAAGAATAGGTTAAAACTATGATACTTTTTCACGGATCTCGAACTCCGAACATAACAACACTAAAATCCTTTGGTGATGGCGAAAAACCGCTGATATATTTCTTTTCCAAAAGGGAAAACACGCTGATTTACCTGTGCAACGCAGTGGAGCGGTTTTGTCAACAAACCGGGTTTAACTTCCAAGGCAAGTATGCCACGTGGGGACCTTACGGTTTTGACAGCGACGGCACACTGTGCTGGTCTGAATATTATCCCAATGCGCTTTGGGAAACTTTCGGCGAAGCCGAAGGATACGTCTACAAGGTGGATACTTGTGCACAAAAGCACAAATACATTCCCACGGCGTATGTGTCGGACGTTCCTGTTGAGGTTTTAGAGTGCGAAATTATCCCCGATGTTTACCAAGAAATTCTCAAAATGGAAAGCGAAGGCAAACTGCGCATTTCTCGTTACGAAGACATGAGCGAAGGTCGCAAAAATTGGTTGCAAAAAACCATGAAAGAGCAATACGCCTACCCCGAAATTTCGCCCGACTACAAATATTTTTTGGAAAACAAATTCGATTTTTTGAAATCGCACAAATAGAAACGATTTTGAAAAATCGCACTTCGAAATTTTGCTCTGCAACTACACAAAATAAGATTTTTTGAAATCGCACAAATAGGAAAACACAATGAACGATCAATTTTTTACCAGCACTCTCACTGAAAAAGAGCGCGACAGCGAAAACGTCTTGCGCCCCAAAGTCTTTCAAGACTACGTTGGGCAAGACAAAGTGAAAGAAAACCTTTCCGTCTACATCAAAGCGGCGCTTTCTCGCGGCGAAAGTTTGGATCACGTTTTGCTCTATGGCCCTCCCGGGCTAGGCAAAACCACTTTGGCGCACATCATAGCCAACGAAATGGGCGTGCCCATCACGATAACAAGCGGCCCTGCCATTCCCACAAAGTACGATCTTTCGGCTTTGCTCACAAAACTTCAACCGGGCGAAGTGCTGTTTATCGATGAAATTCACCGCCTAAACGCCAATTTGGAAGAAATTTTGTATCCGGCAATGGAAGATTTTCGGTTGGATTTTGTAACCGGCAAAGGTCCCAGTGCAACAAGCGTCAACTTGTCTTTGGAAAAGTTCACCCTCATCGGCGCAACCACCAAAGCAGGCAATCTTGCTTCCCCTTTGAGGGATCGTTTCGGCGTACAAATGCGTTTGGTGCCCTATTCTCCCGAACAACTGCAACTTATCGTGCAAAAATCGGCGCAAAAACTCGGCACGGAAATTTCCGACGAAGCGGCTTACGAAATCGCACGTCGCAGTCGCGGCACTCCGCGTGTTGCCAACCGATTGTTGCGCCGCGTAAGAGATTTTGCCGAAGTGTTGGGCAACGGCGTGGTTTCCACCGAAGTTTGTTTGCACGCAATGCGCGTTATGGAAGTGGACGAACTGGGTTTGGATTCTGTAGACAAAAACGTGCTCACCACAATAATCGACAAATTCAGCGGCGGCCCCGTTGGTTTGGAAACTTTGGCGTCGGCAACCGGCGAAGATTCCGCCACGATCGAGGACGTTTACGAACCCTATTTGATACAACTTGGCTTTATTGCACGCACGCCGCGCGGCAGAGTGTGCATGCCTCTTGCCTACAAGCACTTGGGCAAAAAACTTTCTAAAGAAAGGATGGAAATGCTGTCTATCTATTTGGATGGCGATGACGAAGATGAAAACCAGTGATTTTTACTACGATTTACCGCAAGAACTGATTGCTCAAACCCCCGCGGAGCCGCGCGACAGTTCTCGCTTGCTTGTGTATCACCGCGACACAAAAAAGGTGGAGCACAAACACTTTTTCGATATAGTTCAGTATTTGCAAAAAGGTGACGTTTTGGTGGTAAACAACACCAAAGTGTTGCCTGCACGCATTTACGGCCGCAAGGAAGGCACAGGCGGTAGGGTGGAATTTTTGTTGCTAAAACGCCTGGACCTAACCCATTGGGAAGTAATTTTGAAACCGGGGCGCATAGCAAAGCCCGGTGCTGTGTTTGTTTTTTCCGAACAACTGAAAGCGCGCGTGGAAAGTATCGGCGAAGACGGCAGTCGCGTGGTGCAGTTCATCTACGACGGTGTGTTCGAAGATATTCTTGCCCAAGTGGGCGAAATGCCTTTGCCACCCTATATTCACGAAAAATTGCAGGACAAAACCCGTTACAACACCGTCTATTCCAAAGTCGACGGTTCTGCCGCGGCACCCACCGCAGGGTTGCATTTTACGCCGGAACTGTTGGCAAAAGTGCACGCAATGGGCGTGGAAATTGTGGAAGTGTTGCTGCACGTTGGGCTGGGCACGTTCCGTCCGGTAAAGGTAGATGACGTTACGCAACATCACATGCATTCGGAGTTTTATTCCGTTTCACCCGAGGCTGCAAACGCTCTAAACAAAGCCAAGGCGGAAGGCCGCAGAATAATTTGCGTCGGCACAACCAGTGTACGCACGTTAGAAAGTGCCGCCGATCAAAACGGCGTGGTGCAAGCAGGCAGCGGCAACACGGAAATTTTTATCTATCCGCCCTACAAATTCAAAGTGGTGGATTGCTTGATAACCAACTTCCACTTGCCCGAAAGCACGTTGATAATGCTTGTTTCCGCTTTGTGCAGCCGCGAAGAAGTGCTAAACGTCTACAAAATTGCGGTGGAAGAGAGGTATCGGTTCTTCTCTTTTGGCGACGCGATGCTGATCTTGTAGCCGTCAAAATACCGTGTTGTGCTGTGGGCACTCCTTAGTCATTTGCGCATTAGTAAACTCTTGCGGGTTTTCCCGGCGCGCCTTGTACTTCTCGACTCGAAGTCAAGTAAGTCCGCCTAACTCTCTAAACTTCGCAATACGGCAACTTTGAGACATTGCCCACCGGCAAAACTGCGCAGTTTGCACAACTTTGTGTGTACGTAACGTCAAAATCGTGTCACAGGCGACAAAACAACAATAAAATCCAACATCAAAAACCGCAACGCAATTGTCGCAACGCAATTGTGTTGCAATTAACAATAGCAAACAAAACAACGCTTCAAAAAAACAACTATGACAAATCTGTTTTCTTTTCAACTTATACACACAGATAAGCACACGGGTGCGCGTGCGGGCGTGTTTCACACCCCTCACGGTGATATCGAAACGCCTATTTTTATGCCCGTAGGCACTGCGGCAACGGTAAAATCGTTGTTGCCCACCACAATAAAAGAAATAGGCACGCAAATTTTGCTTTCCAATACCTACCATCTTTATCTTCGCCCCGGTGCGGAAACGGTAAAACTGGCAGGCGGTTTGCACAAATTTATGAATTGGGACGGCCCGATTTTGACGGACAGCGGCGGTTTTCAAGTGTTTTCACTGGGTGAACTACGTAAAATTACCGATGAAGGCGTAACTTTTTCGTCACATTTGGATGGCAGCAAACATATTTTTACACCGGAAAGCGTAATGCAAACGGAACACGATTTAGGTGCGGATATAATAATGGCATTCGACGAATGTTCCGGCTACGGTTGTGACAAAGCCTATGCAAAAAGTGCGATGGAGCGCACTCATCGTTGGTTGGAACGTTGCGCAAACGCCCACACCAATGGCACGCAAATGCTGTTTCCCATTGTGCAGGGCAATATGTTTGAAGATTTGCGCGTGCAATCGGCACAATTTGTTTCCGACTTTGCCGAATGCGGCATTGCCGTGGGCGGACTTTCCGTTGGCGAACCCAGCGTGGTGATGTTCAAAATGTTGGATATCATTCGCCCCTATTTGCCGGAAAATATGCCTCACTACCTTATGGGTGTAGGCACGCCCGACTATATTTTAGAAGGTATCGAACGCGGCATAGATATGTGCGATTGCGTTTTGCCCACTCGCATTGCACGAAACGGCACCGCACTTACAAGCCACGGCAAAGTGGTGGTGCGAAACGGCGTTTATAAACAAGATTTTTCGCCTTTGGACGACAACTGCGATTGCTACTGTTGCAAAAACTTCACCAAAGCCTATTTGCGGCATTTGGTAAATTGCAGGGAAATTTTGGGCGCGGAATTGTTGTCGTTGCACAACATACACTTTTTGCTCAACGTTGTAGAAGGCGCACGCGAAGCCATTTTGAATGACAGTTTTACGGAATACAAACGCGAGTTTTACAAAAATTACTACGTCAAATAAAGAAAAACGTTCTGCAAAATTGTGTGGAGATGTTTTTCCCACAGGTGAACAAAACTTTTTTGTCGCTTTTTAACCAAGTTTTCTTAACCGCAAGCAAACAAAACTTATTTTGCATTTTCAGTTGCAATTTTGGAAATGATAATGTATAATAAATAAAAAAGCACGTTGCATTGCAACGAAAGGAGATAAAAATGCTTATCAATCTTTTGAACGCTACAGAGACAAGCAGCGACAGCGGAACTACAAGCGATTTTAGCTGGGTATCTATCGTTATCATTGTCGTTGTCATCGTGGCATTCGTATTGATGTTGGTTATTCCCAACAGAAAACAGAAAAAACAAGCTGAAGAAATGATGTCAAAATTGGCTGTCGGCAGCCTCGTAACCACTATCGGAGGAATCGTCGGCACAGTTGTTCAACTTGACGAAAAAAACATTTGGTTGGCAACCGGCAATGACGAAAACAGATGCGTTATGCAATTTGTCCGCCAAGCCATTCACTCCGTTTCTCCCGCGCCCGATTCTGCCGAAGGAAAAGCAGAACTTGCCGAAGAAAAGAAGGAAGCCAACGAAGACGACGAAATCAAATAGACGTGTGATAAGAATCAAAGCCTTTGAAATCAAGCAATAAGGTAATAAAAATCAAAGCCTTCGAATAGTATAAAGTAGCTATTCGGAGGCTTTTTGTTTGAAAAATAAGCAGACGCGATCGACGCTTCCGGCGATACGTTATTCCGTCGCTTCGTTTCTTAGACGGTTTAATTCGTCCCGCATCTCTGTTTTCCGAACAATTACAATACAAGGGGGCATTGGTCATATTTATGGAAAAAAGCGTAGGAAAAAATGTTGTGTTGCAAGCTCTAAAAGCCGGATTGTTTTCGTTGGTGTTTTCGTGCATTGGCGTTTTGCTGTTGGCGCTGTTTGCAAAACTGTTTGGCATTCCCGACAGCATTTTGCCCTTTATCAATCAAGCGCTAAAAGTGATTGCCGTTGTTTTGGGCACAGTGTTATCAGTTAAGGAAGAAAAATTCATTGTCAAAGCTCTTATTGGCGCTGTGATATTTTGGCTATTGTCCTTTTTGCTGTTTTCCGTGTTAGGCGGCGGTTTTCACTGGGGGCAAATTGCGTTGGATTTGGGCATAAGTATTGTGGCGGCGCTAATCGTGGCAGTTATCAAAACTCGCAAAGCCTAGTTTTCAAAACGGCGGTTTGCCTATATAACTTTTAACGAAGCGGCAGACGTCTGTTTCGATAGTGGCGCAGTTGCCCTTTCGACATTGCGTTGTATTGTAGTTTCGGCAATCAAAAACCGACAAACGAAATAAGCTTACACATTAACAAACAGAATGTGTCGGCAGAAAAAATCCGCAAAGTCCAGTGGGCTTTTCAAAGTTCCCTTTCAAAATTGGATTGACGGTTCTTTTCGTCAACCCTTTTTAGTTTATTTCCACTTCGTTTTGACTTATTTTTCCAATTTCAGACCAAAACACGCGACATTTGTTTGCATATTACGTAAAAATTCTTAAAAACGTTTGACTATTTTGCTATCAGATATTATAATAGACTAGTTAAGTTAGGCAAAGGTAAGGAGGCTCGTATTATGAGTAAAACTGCGTCCATCGTAGTGTACGTTGTTATATTTGTGCTTGCACTGTTTTTGTGTGTAGGCTCTTGTTTACCCGGTGGACTTGAATTGGGCGAGTACAACATTTATAACTCGGCCATCAATTTGATTCAAGGCGACGGTATGTTTTCCGACGTTCAACAAACAGCTTACAAAGTTAAGTTGGAAGAAGATGCGGAAATCGAAGATGTCGCGGATGTTATTCGCGCTAGATTGGGCTATATGTTCGGATACTATTTCAGCAAAGTAACGGTAGACGGCAGCAACATTGTCGTAAACGTTCCCGTAACTGCAGATGAAGAAGAATCCAGTGCAACGTCTATTTTAAGCACCGTAACCACAACAGGCAAGGTGGAATTTCTCACAGAATCCACTTATAGTGAAGACAGTGTTATTTTGACAAGCGATCACGTAGCAAGAACGTCTACTCGTCGTTATTCCAGCAGTAGCCAAGTGTACTACATTGTAAACGTATACCTCAACTCTGAAGGTCAAAAAATTGCGTCGGAAAAACTTTCCACATCTACAAGCAGCTGGTCGGCTTATTTGGCAGTTGACGGCACGGTAGCTTACGGCGTGGCTTACGGCACCGACGGAAGCTTGCAAGTTTACACGTCCAGCAACCAAGATTGCGACATTTTGAAGGGCTTTATCAAAAGCGGTGCTTTGAATGCGAGTTTGGTGGAAATTCCCATAGATATGTCTTCCGAAACCAACATCGTAGAATCCAACGTCGGCATGATTTTTGCCATTGCAGTGGCGGCATTGTTTGTTATTAGTTGGATTATTTATTTGGTAAGATACGGCAAAATCGCTTGGGCGGTTGTCCTTTCACAACTTATTGCCGCAACGGCGTTCATTATGTTTGCCGGCTATGTGTACTTCAACTTGCTTAACTTTGCTTCGGCAATAGGCATTTTGTTGGGCTTTGCTTTGATGTCTGTTTTTACCGTTTTGGTCTTGGAAAAAATCAAACTGTATTCCGTTGACAAAACGTTTGCCACCGCCAGATATAAAGGCTTCCAAGAAAACAACAAGTGGAATCTTATCGTTCACGCAATAGTGTTGGTTTTAGGCGTTGTTTTGTGGCTTATCCCCACAGGCGTAACTGCTCCTTTGGGCAACGCGCTTGTTTACTCGGCAGTTTTGTCCTTTGTTGCAACGATGGGTTTGAACAGATTGTTCACCGCACTCGTTGGCAGATGGAACTGAAATTCCAACAACAATATTCAACAGCCTTCTAAAACAGTTTAGAAGGCTGTTATGCTATCTCTTATTTGGCTTCGTTCAAATGTTGGGGCAAAAGGTTGTTTTGCGTTTAATATCGGGGTGCAACAGCAAAAGCCGAAAAATATTGACGGCTCATATAAATAGTTTTACTATTCACCACAACATTTATTGCAGAACCCGAAAGGCAAAACTCAATAGGCTACTTGCAAAATATCTGGAAGAAAATTCCAAATTATCGTATACGTGGTGACAAAATTGCGTACAGATACCCGCTCAAAGCACAATTTTACGCAATTTTTGCAATGCCTAACCGTTGCTTTTCAACATTGATTACAGAACCGACAATTTACCGAATATGAAACAACGTTACTGCAAAAAACAACCAAAAGACGCAACAAGCGTAGAATATTTTTTGTCGCAAGGTTTACCATGCGCTTTAGCCGAAGCGTTGAGCGCAAGGGGCATTACTGAGGCCGATTGGCCGTTTTTTCAAGGCAAAGATTGTTTCCATTCCCCATTTGATATGACAAATATGAGGGAGGCGACCGAAACAATTTCTTATGTTTTGGAAGAGGGGGGAAGTGTGCTTATCTACGGCGACTACGATGCCGACGGGCTAACGGCGGCAAGCATACTTTCGCTGTTTTTTTCCGACAACGGTGTTGACAACGACGTAATCATTCCCACGCGCGAAATGGGCTACGGTTTGCATGCCGATGCTGTCATTGCCGCCTTCCACAAAAAGTTTTACGACTTGGTAATAACGGTAGACTGCGGCATTGCCAACAAGGCGGAAGTGGAAAGGATTTTGGACGAGTTGGGCACGGAAATAATAGTAACCGACCACCACGAATTACAAGAATTTTTGCCCCCCTGCCTGTGTGTAAATCCTAAAATGGGCTATCCTTTTGCCGATTTGTCGGGCGCAGGCGTGGCGTTGAAGTTAGTGGAAGCGTTGGCAGGGCGCGAAGTTGCCGCAAACTACAGCAATTTGGCAATGATAGGCACTGTTGCCGATTCCATGCCCATGTCAGACGAAAACCGCAGCATCGTAAAGTTGGGTTTGTCAAACAAAAATCACCGCAGTTTGGCAAAGTTATCCGAACTATCACGGTGCTCTAAACAACTTTCCGTAACGGATATCACCATGCGCATAGCCCCCAAAATAAATGCCGCGGGGCGAATGGGCAACCCCAACGTTGCGCTGCAAGTTCTGCTTTCGCGCGATAAGGTAAGCCCCGATGTGGAAAAATTGATAGAATTGAACGAACAGCGCAAAAATGCGGAAATTTCCCTTATGGAACAGGCTGACCAAATGTGCGTGGCAGAGCAAATTCGTCAAGACAAGTTGGTGTTTTTGTATGGCGAAAATTGGCAACGTGGCATTTTGGGCATCGTTGCCGCACGTTATAAAGAGAAATACGGCGTAACGGCCGCAGTGCTTGCCAAAGACAACGAAAAGGGCGTTTACGTCGGTTCTGCGCGCGGTGCCGATGGCATAGATTTGTTTGCAAAGTTTTCTTTGTGCAAAGACCTTTTGGCACAGTTCGGAGGACACAAAGCGGCGGTGGGTTTTTCCGTTTTGCCGCAAAACTTGCTTTTGCTAAAACAGCGTTTGGCAAGCGTGCTTTCCTGCGAAAATTCCGTCAGCTCCGAAAAAACGCTGTTCTACGATATCGACCTTGAAGGTGGTTGCAATTTGGCGGATATGTACGCATTTGTGCAACAACTTGAACCAACGCTAACGCAAAACAAGGTGGTTTTCCACCTAAAAGAGTTTGCAAAAACGGCAAATACATTCGGAAAAGACGATCCCAAAAGTCTTTCGATAACCTTATCCGGCGGTGTGGAGCTGAAAAGTTTTCGCAAGCGTGCCGAATATGCTCCCCTTTTGCGTGATGGAGCAAATTTCGAAGCGCTGATTTCACTCGACTACGATGAATACAATCAACGGATTTACGGCGTGGTGGAAGATATGCGCTTGTGCAACTCCGTTTGCTTTGACGAATTTTACAAACTGAATTTTGTCAAAAACTTTGTGCCGCTTGAGGCTAATTCCGTTTCGGCTGAACAAGTGGCGGCGGTGCTTGCGGAAAACAGCGTTTTGGCAATTTTCGACGACTACGAAACTTATCTCAGCCAATGCGAACGCTTCGATTTTTACGATTTCTACGAAGATATTTTCTTCGACAACAGTTTTTCCTCAAAAACTGTGGCAATTTCCCCCGGGGCAGACTATGCTTTTTCCAAATATAAACGCGTGGTGTGCTTTTGCAAACAAGGTTGCTTGCGCATTTTGCCGCAAAATGCCCTGTATTATTGCATAGAACCTGCCAATCCGCGCCTTTACGATGTGGCGTTGAATAGAAATTTGTGCATCGCGGTGTATTCGCAGTTGAAACACAAAAACGCTTTTGAAAGTATACGCGGCGTTTACGACAAGTATTTGCAGGGCAAAATGGAATACTGCCAATATTTGGCGGCGTTGCGTGTGTTTGAAGAGCTGAAATTTATTAAAATAGAAGATAAATACACAGTCAAAATTTTGCCGTCGCCCAAAGTGGAATTGACGGAATCGGCAATTTTCAGATGTTTTGCCGAAAAAAGCGAAAAAGATTTTTAGAAGAAGGCAACCAGTATGTACAGTGAAAAAGAAAATGCCGAAGTTACCATAAGCAATTTTCTCAAACGCGTAGACGAGCGCTATCAAAACGAAGAGAAAGAGAAAATTTTGCGTGCATTCGAGGTGGCAAAAAAGGCGCACGAAGGGCAGTTTCGCGCAAGCGGACGTCCGTATATAACGCACCCGACGATAGTCGCGGATATTTTGGTGGATATGGGTTTTGACGTACCCACAATTTGCGCCGCCCTTTTGCACGACACCGTGGAAGACACCTATCTTACCGATGCCGATTTGCGCGCGCAGTTTGGCGACGAAATTGCCGATTTGGTGGCAGGAGTTACCAAACTGGATAAAATTCAGTTTCACAACCGCGAAGAAGAACAAACGGAAAACATACGCAAAATGTTCTTTGCAATGGCAAAGGATATTCGCGTAATGCTTATCAAACTTGCCGATAGGTTGCACAATATGCGTTCGCTAATGTACCTTTCGCCGGAAAAACAGCAAATAATTGCCAAAGAAACACTGGATATTTTTGCGCCCATTGCCGGCCGCCTCGGTATTTCGTCTATCAAAAGCGAACTGGAAGACCTTTGCTTGAAGTATCTGGATAGACCTGCCTACGACGAAATTTCCCGCGGAATTGCCATGAAAAAGGCGGAGCGCGAGCGCATTGTGGAAAGTTTTATTGTGCTTTTGAAGGAAAAGCTCAACTCATCCAACATAGGCAATTTCAACGTGTATTGGCGCACAAAGCACTTTTATTCCATCTACAAAAAGATGAAAAAACAAAACAAAACGTTGGAGCAAGTGTACGACCTGACCGCCGTTCGTGTAATAGTAGACTCCATAAAAGATTGCTACACCGTTTTGGGTGCCATTCACGCGCGTTGGAAGCCTATGCCGGGGCGTTTTAAGGACTATATCGCCGTGCCCAAGCCAAACATGTATCAATCGTTGCATACTACGGTGTTCTTGGATTTCGAAAACCACAGTTACCCCATCGAAGTGCAAATTCGCACCTACGAAATGCACAAGATAGCCGAATACGGTGTTGCTGCGCATTGGAAATACAAAGAGGGCATAAACAGCAAAACGGAAATGGATGAAACTTTGGGCTGGGTGAAAGAAGTGCTGTCCTACGACAAGGATTTTAGGGATAGCAAGGAATTTTTGGATCTAATCCGCAAGGACATTTCCAACACCAACGAAGTTTACGTTTTCACCCCCAACGGCGATGTGAAAATTTTGCCTGCCGGTGCCAACGCATTGGATTTTGCCTATGCTGTGCACAGTCAAGTGGGCAACAAGTGCGTGGGCACAAAAGTCAACAACAAAATTGTGCCGCTAGACACCGTCTTGCAAACGGGAGACACGGTGGAAGTTATGACCAACCCCAACGCCAAAGGCCCCTCGCGCGATTGGTTGAAACTTGTAACAACACCTTCGGCAAAGGCAAAAATTCGTCAATTTTTTAAACGAGAACTAAAAGACGAGTATATTCGCACCGGCAAAGGCATGATAGAACGCGACGCTCGCCACCGTGGCATTTTGCCGTCGGAATTGCTCACCTCTGAAGCCATTGCCGCCACTTGCGAAAGGTATATGTTCAGCGATGCCGACGAAATGTATGCTGCGGTTGGTTACGGAAGCGTTTCTTTAACGCAAGTTATGTTGAAGCTTATCACAAGCAACCGTGCCGTTTCCGACGCGGTGAAGGCGCAACAAGTGGTGCGTCCGCGCAAAGTGGTAACAGGCAAGGAAAAATCCGTCATCATCAAGGGTATCGATGGGCTTTTGGTGCGTTTTTCGCGCTGTTGCAGTCCCGTTCCCGGGGATGAAATTGTGGGGTATATTTCGCGCGGCAGAGGTGTTTGCGTCCATCGTGCCGATTGCCCCGCTGTAAAAAATATGGAAGCTGAGCGGCTTATCAAGGCGGAATGGGCGAACACAAGCGAATCTACCACCTTCCCGGTTACTGTCGAAATCGTTTCCGAAGACAAGGGGGATATTTTTGCCGACATAACACGCGTTATTGCCAACGAAGGCTTGCCTATGACGGCGATGAATGCACGGAAGGACAAAAAGGGCAACGCCATTGCCGGCGTTACGGTGGAAATTTCCAATCACGAACAAGTCAATGGACTTTTGGCAAAGTTGAAATCCATCCCGGCGGTTATCAACGCATACAGAACAAAAGCATGAGTAGCAGCCATGAATAACCAAACTTGGGCCTATGTGGTGTCTTGTTGACAATTGCTGCGTTAACTCTGCTCTACTGTACCTCCACCTCGACTGCGTTGCCTTGCCCTTTGGCGAAAATCTGCGCCCATAAGTGTCGGCAGTTGTGGTTGCAATAAAGTCGATTAAGATACAGTATGAAACAAAATAAGAATAATAGTGTAATGTATATGTTTGGCACTCACAACCTAGGTTCAAGTTATTCCTGTCTGCGCTACCGCGTTTTTTCCGAAGGTCTGCTCAAAACCAACAGTACGGTGCTGGTAAATGGCAATGTTTGCGTGGTGGTGGATATTCCCTATGGCGCGCACGAACTTTGTAACTTTGTCAAGCAAAACAAATTGAAAGTTGCGGCGGTGTTGCTTACGCACGGGCATTTCGACCATTGCGGCGGCGTAAAACAATTTTTTGAAAGTTGCGGCGGTTCCGCCCCTGTGTTTGTGCATCAAAACGATGTTGAACTGTGCAAAACTGCGTCGGAAAACATTTGGCACTTGCCTGCGGAAAACTGCTTTCCCACAAACATAGTAACAGAAGGGAAATTGTGTGTTGCAGGCTTGGAGTTTTCCGTTTTGGAAACCCCCGGGCACACTGCCGGTTCGGTGGTGTACCTAGTAGAAAATCTTATGCTTTCAGGGGACACCTTGATGAAAAATTCCATAGGCCGAACAGATTTTTGTGAGAGCGTCCCTTCAAAAATGTATCAATCGTTGCAAAAACTGCGTAACTTGCAGCAAAATTACACGATGGTTTGCGGACACGGCGAAACCACAAATCTAAATTACGAAAAGCAACACAATGACTATTTGCGCCAAGCAAACTCGGGCGACAATTTCACCTAAGCACGCCAAGTCAGTGTAATCAAATTTATAGGCGAAAAGGCGCCTGTAAAAACGTGATAGACGGCGGAAGTATACGCCGACTTTAACTAAAATGACTCTGGAAACAAACTTTTTATATCCAACGGAAATTCAAGACGTACTGAAACTGTTTTTTGCCGATGTCGAGATGGCGCAAAACGCAGACGTTACGCTTACGGAAACGCAAGAGGGCACAACCTTTTTCTACAAGGCAACTTTCGGCGAAAAAAGCCACCTTTCAAGCGTAGATGTGCGCGGCACCGAAAAATTGCAGTCAATAAGGCTTCGCAAGCGCTTTGCCAAACTGTGTATGTACAATTTGCTTGCGGAAACTACCGGCAAAAATATGCCTTGGGGCAGTCTAACAGGCATTCGTCCCACCAAACTTGCTTGCCAAATTGCTTTTGAAGGACAAAACTGGCAAAAGGTGTTCACCGAAACGTTGGGTGTTTCGCAAGAAAAAACACAACTTGTTGCCGACATTTTGACCACGCAAGGCAATCTTCGCGACTATGCGGAAAACACCGCCGATTTGTACGTGGGCATACCTTTTTGCGTAACTCGTTGCAGCTACTGTTCCTTCACAAGCGGTGAAATTGCCCGAATGAAAAAGTACGTTGAACCCTATGTCGACGCACTTTGCAATGATATCTCGCAAACTTTGTTTTTTGCACGCCAAAACGGCATAACACTGCGCAACGTGTATTTCGGCGGCGGCACGCCAACTTCGCTGACTGCCGCTCAACTTGATAAAGTTCTTGATTGCATAAATTTTACCCCTGTTGAATTCACCGTCGAAGCCGGCCGCCCCGACACATTGGATGCCGAAAAACTTGCCGTGTTGAAAAAGCACGGAGTGCAGCGCGTTTCCGTCAATCCGCAAACCTTCAATCAAAGCGTGCTGGATGTCATTGGGCGCAAACACACCGTGCAAGACATCTATGACAAATATGCTTTGGCGCACGACAGCGGATTTGTGGTCAACATGGATTTGATTGCAGGACTGCCTACCGAAAGTTACGATATGTTTTGCCACAGCGTAGATTGCGCCATCGCACTTTCGCCGGAAAATATCACCGTTCACACACTGGCACTTAAACATGGCAGTGTGCTGAAACTGCAAAACTATGCCGATTCGCAGGAAAGCGCAGTGGCAAAAATGGTGGAATATGCCCACACTGCGCTGCGAAAAAACGGCTACGTGCCATACTATATGTATCGGCAAAAGTATATGACGGAAAATTTGGAAAACGTCGGCTTCTGCAAACCGGGATTTCCATGCTTGTACAACATAGGCATTATGGAAGAAGTTTCCGACATTTTGGCTTGCGGCACAAACGCCATTTCAAAAAAAATTTCCGTCGAAGAAAATCGCATAGAACGCTCGGCAAACGCCAAAGATGTGATAACTTATATCGAGCGTAATCAAGAGTATATTGCCAAAAAATTTCAACTATTTGCCAAGTAGAACATAATCTTTGTTAAGGTTTTGTGCGGTAAAATAATTTGCGTCAAAACAACCTTTCAAAAAATGTGGGCAAAAGGCCTTTGAATTTTTTAAAAAACTGCGCAAAAAACAAGAGGTGAATTATGTCAAAATTCGGCAAAAAAACAATACAAAAACTTGTCGCAGTGGGTGCGTTGGCAGTGATGCTAATCGTGCTGTTGATTTTGTCAAACAACCAAAAAGTTTGTGAATTCTTTGCAACAACCATTGCTCGCGGGTGGATTGCCGTTTTCGGCACTCTTTTTGGGTGGCTGCCCTTTTCCATGTTCGAACTGTTTTTGGTGTTGGCAATTTTGGGTGCCATTGCCTTTGTGGTGTTTGTAATAATTTTTCTTTCGAAACGCCGTTGGCAAAAATTGATTTCGCTGACTTTGGCGGTGGTAATTTCCGTGTTGGCATTTGTAAATGTCTACACAATGACAGCCTCTTTCACCTACAACCGCAATCCGCTGCCCACTTCCGTCTACACCGAGCACAGTTCAAATGATTTTTCCTACGAAGAAGCCGTTGCCATGGCGCAACTGTTGGTTGAAAAGGCCAACTACGCCTACGAAAACACCGATCACGATGAAAACGGGAATATCGTTTATCCGTTTTCTTTCAGCGAACTTTCCGACATGTTGGCGGAAGAATACAAGCGTTTGGACGATTCCTACTTTTCGCCCTTCACCCCTAAAGGCAAGCGAATAGCCAACAAGTGGATAATGAGCCAACTGCACATAACAGGCGTGTTTTTTGCACCTTTCGGCGAAGCCAACGTCAACGGCAACGAAAACAGTTTGTATTTGCCGCATACTTTGGCGCACGAAATGGCGCACGGCAAGGGGGTAATGCGCGAATACCAGGCCGATTTGGTTGCCTACTACGTGTTGCTCACTTCCGAAAACCCCTATTTGCAATATGGCGCTTTGGCGAAAATGGCAAACGTTGCGCTGGGCATGGTAAGGCTTTACCCCAATTCGAACGAAACCTACCAAACGTTGTACGCATCGTTGAATAAAGGCATTGCGCAGGAAAAATACAACTACAGCGAGTTCTACGCGCAATTCACCTTATTGGAAGATGTCGGCAATTTTTTTAACGATATCTATTTGAAATTGCAAAAGCAGGAGGAAGGCGTAAACAGTTACGTCAAACCGGGCGAAATTCAAGGCACCGGTCAAACAGACGACCAAGGGCAGGAAATTCTTCGAATAATTAACTTTTCCGGCACTCAAAATTTGCTTATAACTATGTTTAAGCAAAACTTGCTGCAACCCTTTTCCGACTGATTTCGCTTTGTAAAATTTTGCGCCCGATTTGCTGCGTTTTCTCGGGAAAAATTCCCCGCAAAAAAACATACTAATTCGGCATCCTCTAACCGGTCGGTGCCCGTCAAGCGCAATTTCACTATTACAATTCATTCCGTCACCTCAAAGGAGTTCTTATGATAACAGTAGTTCAAGATAACATTCGAGTTCAAGTTCTCACAGAAAATATTTTGCGTGTGGAATATTCCACCCGCGGCACCTTCGAAGACAGACCCACCTATTTTGTGCCCGATAGGCTTTTCGCAGACGACGCGCAGGCTTTTGTGCAGTACAATGTCAAAAACGTCAACGTTTTGTTTGGTGACTACAATCTCATCATCCCCAAAAAAGCCACGGATATAAGCGGTGTAAACCTTTCCAAAAACGGCGTAAAAATCTATTCCTGCACGCCCATGAAAAACAGCGGCGAGTTGCCTCCCTTGTGGGATACTCCCGAAGTTTTTGCCGTTGCCGATAACCCGCGAATCGTGCTTTCTGACAACGCAAGCGATATATCCGTCGAAGAAGACGTGCAAGACCTCTATCTTTTGCTTTGCCAAAAAAATTTCAAGCTTTTGCGCCGCCTTTTTGTAACGTTGTGCGGCCGCAATGAACTTGTGCGTTTGTCTACTTTGGGTTATTGGAATTCCAAGTACTACGAATACACTCAACAAACGGCACTGCAGAACATTGCCGATCATCGCCAACACGGCGTCCCTTTGGATAACATGGTGTTGGATACCGATTGGCGCAAATCTGTGAGAGGTACCGGCTACGAAATCAACACCAAACTTTTCCCCGATATGAAGTCGTTTTTGCGTTCCGCTCACGCTTCCAACGTAGAAATAACCTTCAACGATCACCCCGAGCCGCTTGCCGAAGCAAAATCTTGTTTAGATCCCGTCGAAATGGCTTTCCGTCAAGAAAAGCTCACGTCCCTTTTGAATTTGGGTGTAGATTGTTTGTGGTACGACAGAAATTGGATATCGCACTTGGTTTCCCCTACGCCAAACGTTCACGCCGAATCGCTTGGAATGTACATTTACCACAAAGCCACGTGTAAGAAATTCATTGCCGATTCTCACAGCAAAAATATTTTCCGCCGTCCCGTAATTTTGGCAAATGTCGACAACGTGCATAACGGCAACTACATTGGAATTAACGACTCCGCTTCGCACCGTTATTCCGTTCAGTGGACGGGCGACATAGGCAGCGATTACGGCGATTTGTACAAGGAAATTGTTTCCCTTGTTCGCGGCGGGAACAACTGCGTGCCTTATATCAATGCCGATTGCGGCGGACATACCGGCAACCCCGATAAACA
The DNA here is from genome assembly GCA_964535505.1 of uncultured Oscillospiraceae bacterium. GTDB lineage: Bacteria > Bacillota > Clostridia > Christensenellales > CAG-314 > Fimimonas. Next base: position 9,945 of record CAZHUH010000006.1, on the reverse strand, counting down.
GCAGTTTGTGCGTTGGAATCAGTTTTGCGCTCTTTCGCCCATCTATCGTCCGCATTGCACAAAATCCGTTTCTCGCACGCGCGAGCCTTGGCAATACGACGCCGAAACGGAACAAATTGTAAAAAACTATATCTTGATGCGCTACAACCTTTTGCCGGTAATCTACAAAAACGCTTTCGAAAACTACCTTTCGGGCGAACCTATTTTCAAATCGTTGGCGTTTTGCTATCCGCAAGATAAGCGCGCGCAAAAATGTACCACGCAATACATGTTGGGCAACAATATTTTGGTCGCGCCCTATTTCCAAAACGTAGCCACGGTGGTGGAAGCGCAACGCTACACAAAGCCTGTTGCGTGTAGTTATTTCAACGGCACCAAGTGGGAAGGCAAACCATTGGCAAAAGCCACCTACGACGCAGTGGATTTCTATTGGAATCACGCCCCCGAAAAAGGCGTGCCTGCCTACAATTTTTCCGCAACCTTCAAAGCAACTTTGCAGTTTGATTGCAACGTGGAACTTTTGGTGGAAAGCGACGACGGCTGCACGGTAACGGTGGATGGCGTAACCGTTTTGGAAGACAAAACCGAACACGCCCTTATGACCCACTCGCTGGGTTTTTTGGAACAAAATCAGCCGCACGATGTGAACATAAACTATTTCCAAGCAGGCGGCGAAGCGGCAGTAAGATTGTTGTATCGTCCGCAAGTTAAGGAAGAAAAGTTCCCCGTTTATTTGCCGGAAGGCGAATGGTTGGACGTTTTCGACGGCAGAATCTACAAGGGCGGAAAAACTTTTTACAAAAAGAATTTGCCGCTTGAAGCAATGCCCCTTTACGTTCGCATGGGCGCGGTGTTACCTCTTGCAAAGGCTGTCAACACCAAGCAACAGCGTTGGAACAAACTTACTTTGGATATTTACCCCTCCAAAACGGCGGTGGAAAATGGCTACATCTACGAAGACGACGCCACAACCACGGCGTATCGTCTGGGACAGTTCAAAATAAGCAAGTTCTCCACAACTTTTGCCAACAACCGCTACGTGCTTGTTCTAAACAAATCGCAAGGCACTTTCAAAGGCACACGCAACTACCAACAAAGGGAAATCACGCTAAAATACCACATGCTAAAAGGCATGGAAAACGTAACGGACGTGGTGTTGAACGGAGTAAGCGTACCCTTCAAAGTGTATTTTAAGCGCAAGGCGGCATTCCCCTTCAACGACGGCACGCGAGACAGAAACGTCAAAACCCTGATAGCCAAAGTGCAACTCGATTGCACCCTCGACAACCAAATCGAATTCGTGTTGCAGTAAAGGGTTTTTGGAAAAAAGACTTTTCGAAAAAAAGTTTTTGCCGCGAATTAAGACAAGTACGCCAAGTAGGCTAAACAAATTTAATGGCGGCACATCACCAAAAACGTCAGTGATGGTGACAGTTCCGTAAAAATGAAACAAAAACGAGGAAAGGTGATAAAACCTTTCCTCGTCTGCCTTAAATAAGTCGACTTTTTGCCAAATGTGTCGGTGCAAGAATTTACGCTTTCCGTATAGGAAGCGTTGTTTTTTTTGTGGGATAGTACCCGTTTGAAACGGTATCTGTATACGAATATTCCGCCATGACTTCGCCGTTTTTGCTTGCTTTTGTCAAGTAGCCGTTGGTATATTCGAAGTCGTAGGCAAGATTGCCATTACATTTTTATCTTCTAATGATATTTATAATTTTCAAGGCCTTATATAAATACTTTATCATACACTTGGTGCACTGTCAATACCAAAAAAGTAGGAATACGTAACGGAAGTGATGTGCAACGGCAGCAGCGTGCACGACGAAGTGTACTTCAAACGTGGCAATTTGTCAAACTTATGCAATTTTTCTTCACTTTCGTCAAAAGTGTCGGTATGTTTGGTGTTGACAAGGATTATAATTTATTATATAATATCCGCAGTGGTATTTTTTATATTTTTTCACTGCTAATTGTTGACAATAAAATCTTCAACATTTTAAGTCAATTTCAAATCGTTTCGTCGACAAATTTCTACACACATTTTTTGTACAAGACGACAAACTTGGTCGGCTAATTTCGGAGGATATAATGACATCGAACTATCAGTCTTTGGATCAACTGCTTCAAGAAATAGGCACACTAACCGTTCCGCAACTTCGCGAAAAAGCACGTGAATTCGGCATAATTCCACGCAATCGCAAGCGTGACGAACTCATTACGCTTATCGAAGCGGCATACACCGGAGCAATGGAGCCGGAAGAGGCAAAAAAGCCCGGCCGCCCCACAAAACGTCAAAGCGGTGGCAAAGTTGCGCAAAGCGAAGCCGTGTTGACCGAGAACGACACTTCCTACGACAACGTAGACAAGTCCCTTCCCCGCACCGGCATTTTGGAAATCATGGCGGATGGCTATGGTTTTGTGCGCACAGCCAATTATTCTTCCACCCCGGGCAAAGACTACTATCTTTCCGCAAACGTAATTTCTCGAATGAATTTGAAATCGGGCGACAAAGTAAAGGTGTTGTTGCATCAATATCCCGATAGGGCTGCCCCAACGGCAATTTACATTCAAGAAATAAACGACGAACCTTGCAATGAAATTCACCGCACGCCCTTCGATATGTTGGAGGCATGCTTCCCCAACCAAAGAATCGTGTTGGAAAGTGACCGCCGCGACTATTCCTTGCGCGCGTTGGACTTGGTTGCCCCTATCGGCAAAGGTCAACGTGGGCTTATCGTTGCGCCGCCCAAAACAGGCAAAACAATTTTGCTCAAAAAAATTGCAATGGCGGTGCGCAAAAACAACCCCGAAATTCATCTCACGGTGTTGCTTATCGACGAACGCCCCGAAGAAGTTACCGATTTCAAAGAAAGCGTCGATTGCGATGTGGTGTATTCTACTTTCGATCAACCGCCGCAAAATCACACCCGCGTTGCGGAATTGGTGTTTGCCAATGCGCGCCGCCGTGTGGAACAAGGGCAAGACGTTATGATCCTGTTGGATAGCATCACTCGTTTGGGGCGTGCTTACAACCAAACGGCAGAGCAATCGGGGCGCACCCTCACCGGCGGTTTGGATATTGCCGCTTTGCAAGAGCCCAAAAAGATGTTCGGCGCGGGCCGTAACGTAAGGAGCGGCGGCAGTCTTACCATTTTGGCAACTGCGCTTATCGATACAGGCAGCCGCATGGACGACATTATCTACGAAGAATTCAAGGGCACGGGCAACATGGAAATTCAGTTGGATCGCAAAATGTCCGAACGCCGCATTTTCCCAGCGATCGATCTCAACCGCAGCAGCACTCGCCGCGAAGATTTGCTTTTGTCGCAAGATCAACTTGAAGGCACCTATCTCATTCGCCGTATGCTTTCACGCGAAGATCCTTTGCAAGCCACCGAAGAACTTTTGGAAATCATCATGACCACGGATAACAACGTAGAAACGATAGATACGCTGAAACGTTTGGTGCGTTCCGCAGCGGCAAGGAAAAAACAGTAAAACACGATTATGAAAACGGTAGTTTTAGGTATGAGCGGCGGTGTGGATAGCGCCGTTTCCGCATGGTTGTTGAAGCAGCAGGGCTACAACGTGGTTGCGCTGTTTATGCACAATTGGGAGGAAGAAGAGGGCGGTTGCTGCACTGCCGAGCAAGATTACGAAGATGTAAAACGTGTTTCCGACAGATTGGAAATTCCCTACTATTCGGTAAATTTCGCCAAGCAGTACAAAGAGAGAGTTTTTTCCTACTTTTTGGAAGAATACAAAAACGGGCGCACGCCCAACCCCGACGTTTTGTGTAACCGCGAAATAAAATTCGGTCCATTTTTGCAATATGCAAAAGCTATGGGGGCAGATTACATAGCCACAGGACATTATTGCGGCATTCGGCACGAAAACGACGTTCATTACCTTTTGAAAGCAAAAGATCAAACAAAAGATCAAACTTATTTTCTAAATCAACTTTCGCAGCAACAACTTGCCGATGTAATTTTCCCTTTGGCAAATGTCGAAAAAAGCCAAGTTAGGCAAATTGCCCAAGATTTGGGACTGACAAACGCCAAAAAGAAGGATAGCACCGGCATTTGCTTCATCGGCGAACGCAACTTCCGCAAGTTTTTGCAAACCTATTTGCCCAATCAACCGGGAAAAATTGTGGATACTAGCGGCAAAATCGTTGGGGAACACATCGGTCTTATGTACTACACTTTGGGTCAACGCCGCGGTTTGGGTTTGGGCGGCACCGAAGATGGCTGTGGACGTTGGTTTGTGGTGGAAAAAGACCTAAAAAACAATCTTTTGGTGGTTTCGCACGGCGACGAAAGCGTACTTTTATCAAACGGACTTTTGGCAAACACCCTCAATTGGATTCCGCAAGCGCCCACGCAAAAGTTTAGTTGCACGGCGAAATTCAGGTACCGTCAAGAAGAACAAGGGGTGGACGTGGAAGTGCTGCCAAACGGCGATGCGAAAGTGGTTTTCCACACGCCTCAACGTGCCGTAACCCCGGGGCAGTTTGTCGTGTTTTACGACAATGAAAAATGCTTGGGCGGAGGCGTTATCGACCGAGTTTTCAAAGAAAAACACTATGAGTAAACGACATTCTACAAGATCAACCGTTGCGCAAACGGAAAGAAACATTGCCGCAGCAAAGGATATCAACAGAAATTCGGCGGCACAAAAGATAAAAACACCGCAACAAGGCGGCTCCAAACAGCAAAGCGGAAGCACGCCCGATTTCTCTGCACAAAATGCCGACACCATGCCTTCGTTGGAAAGCGCTTCGCAAGTTGAACCGACCGACTTGCCCTCAAGCGACGAATCGGGCATTTCATCAAAACAGCGCGGCAACTTGCGGCAAAATGGCAAAGACGGCACCGCGCCAATGGAGTCGAACAGCAGTGCCGACACCTCCGCCAATGACGGCGACGGGCAACTTCCCTCAGACGAAGTTTCTCAACTTGTGGACGAAATTGTTGCCACTCCCAAGCAAAAACGTGTTTGGGAAGTGGATTTTGTTCGCGGGCTGATGATTTTGTTTGTGGTGTGGGATCATCTTATGTGGGATATCTATCTCACAAAAAACTTTACCACGCCGTTTTTTCAAGAGGTGTATGGTTTTGCTAAGGGCTATCTCAACGGTCACTTGCGTGCAGCCACGCACGACACTTTTGTAACGTTGTTTGTGTTAACAAGCGGTATTTCGTGCAGTTTTTCGCGAAGTAACGGCAAACGTGCCGTCAAAATGATGATTTTTGCCGCATTGCTTTCCGCCGTAACCTATGCCGTTTCGGCTGTGATAAACGGCAACTTGACCATTCGTTTCAACGTTATTCACGTCATTGCCCTTTCGGTGTTGTTGTGGGTTGGTATCGAATGGGTATGGAAAAAGTGCAATAAAAAGTGGCAAAAGAACCTTTTCGGTTGGACTATGCTTGCGGTAATCATTGCAAGTTTGCTGGTTGGCTATCTTGCCAGAATGTACCCATGGCAAAACCAAAATCCGCTGTGGTTTTTCTTGGCAGAACACGATATGAGCACCGTTCCCGCCTACGCAGTTTTTACCGGCGGCGACTATTTGTCCTTTTTCCCCGATTTCGGCTGGTTTTTGATTGGCGCGTTTTTGGGCAAATTGCTCTACAAACAGCGCAAAAGCCTGTTTCCTTCCGTTGACGAAAAGTGGGTTAGCCCCTTCACTTTTTGCGGCAGACATTCCCTTTGGATCTATTTCGGAAGCCAGGTGGTTATGTATGGTTTCTTCTACTTGTTCGGAACGGTGCTGAAATGGTTGTAAAAAGGGCTCGTGGAAAATTCGGATATGCTTGTAGCCTATGTTACACGCGATTACGGCGG
>CAZHUH010000006.1:0-3992 GCA_964535505.1 uncultured Oscillospiraceae bacterium | reverse complement strand
GGCTCGTGGAAAATTCGGATATGCTTGTAGCCTATGTTACACGCGATTACGGCGGCGCTGCGCATTGCTTGAAAAAGGCGATGGAGCGCGGAATAGAAATTCGGCGTGTAGACAGAAAAAGTGTAGAACAACATTTACAGTAACTTTTGAACCCTATTAGTTTACCGCGCCAAGAGCCTCATTTCCGTAAGCGCCGCAACAAGTTGCAAAATTTGTTTGACACTTTTTCTTGTTTGTGCTATCCTAAACTGGCTAGGGGTATCGAGCAAAATTGCTCGATTGAGAGAGTCCCTTTGAACTTGTCGAGTTAACACTTGCGTAAGGAAGCTCAAACAGATTTTGTGTGTCTTTTTTTTGCAAGTTTCGGCATTTTGTCGAGACTTTTTCTTTTTTCAACTCCCCTAAATATACCAAACTAAAACGAGTCGATTTTTTGTGGTGCGCATCAAGGATATTGCCGCATGTTTTGCTTTTGTGTTTCGACACAATCTTTCGCATCGGGTTATTTTGTGTGCTAATAGGCGGGTTGGCAAACGGAACGTTTTGTTTGCACTAGCCAAAGGAGAAAAAATGGAAGAACTGAAAACTTTGTTGGAAGCCATCGGCAACGGCGGAGATTTTTCGTCATTGCTGAAATCTACTACCAACTTTTTGGCATCGTTGGCGTTGTACGTAACGTTGGCGTTGGCTGTGGCGCTTATTGTTTGGGCAGTTGTGGTGCGCAATAAGGACGAGCAATATCTTGTAGGCGTTCGCAAAACGATGATTGGCATTGTGGCAGGCTATGCCTTGGGAATAATAGTTATGATCGGCTCGCTTCGTTTCTTGCGCGACTACGGAAAAGGCGATATAACTTGGCACGTTTGGCTGATAATGGGGGCTATTGCGCTTATCATTGTCGGTGTTGTTGCCGTTGCGGTACTTCACAAAAAGCAAATGAAAGTCTACAAATGGTTGGCGTTGGCGCTTGTTGTTGCGGCGGTGATTGTTACCGTTGTGTTGCTTGTGGTGGTGGAACCCATGCAAGAAGAAATGGACGATGGCAGTGTCTACATCTACAATGCGCAAAATCCCGTTTTGATGTACATCATTTCGGCAATTCTTGTTGCGGCAATAGCGGCGTTGGCGTTTATCGGCGAAAAACCTGCCGAATACTCCACAAAATCGCTTACCTATGCGGCAATTTGCATTGCGGTTTCCTTTGCCCTTTCCTACATAAAGTTTTTCTCTATGCCACAGGGCGGTTCGGTAACTTTGGCAAGTCTGTTGCCATTGGCGCTTTATTCCTACATGTTCGGCACGCGTAAGGGTGTTGTTGCCGGCATTGTATACGGCTTGTTGCAGTTTATTCAAAGTCCGCAGCCTTACCACATGATGCAAATTTTGTTGGATTATCCAATTGCTTTCGGAGCAATCGGCATCGCCGGCATAGGCCGCAAAATGAAGTTTTTGAAGGGCAACGTTCATTTGGAATTTGTTGTCGGGACTACTTTGGCAGTGGTACTACGCTACATTTCGCACGTGGTAAGCGGTTACTTTGTGTTCTACACTTGGGCAGGCGATCAAAATCCGCTTGTGTACTCGTTGGTATACAACTCTTCCACCTTTGTAGATTTGGCAATAGTGTTGGTGGTGGGCGCATTGGCGCTTTCTTCCAAATCGCTGCGCAGAATGGTGCTTTCGGCAAATGCGGCGCCTGCTGTTGAAAGCGCGCGGTTGCAAACGCAAACGGAAGACAAATAATTGTTTGTTACTTTTACTGCGCTTGCTGTGTTTGCAAATTGCAAGATGTGTGCATGCTCGCCCAAATTTTGCTCTTTGCCAAATGTTGGGGGTAATAGCTAAAAGCCAAGAGATATCGCTTGGCATTTATAAAAAGTCATACTATCTAACCCAAAATTTATTACAGAACTCAAAATTTTGCCGTCGGCAACAACAGTTACCGACGGCATTTGTTTTGGCAAGTCGAAAAGAGAGTAAAGAGTGAACAGAGAAAAAAGAAACGTTAAGAGAAGCGGACAGTTCCAAAGGACGCTTTTCGATGGTCTGTTTTCTTGACAATTTTCGCGAAAAAAAGCGGAACGTCAAATTGACGGTGTCGCGCGTTTGCGGCGCATTTGGCAATTTCGGCAAGCCACCAAACTTCGCATTTGCCACTTGCGCCCAATTTCGACAAATGCAATGTAATCGGAAGCATAATAATTTCTGAAAATATTTGTCTTTTTGTTTATTTTTCATCTTAAACTAACACAATACTGTTTTTTTGTACGGAATTTACACATAGAGGTGTCCCGACGTGTCAAAAAAGCAAAAATTTTTTAATTTTTTGCAACTTTTTTTGAAAACCATCTATACAAAGAGAATTGTATGTGGTATAATAGTCAAAGAAATTTCGGCCACACTAAACTGTGGGCTTTTGCATAGTTTAAGAGGCAAACGTAAATATAATTCAAAGCATTTTAGGGAAAGGAAAAGGATAGCTATGGAAAGAGTTGCATTGATAGATCTTGGATCAAACACTGCCAGATTGGTCATTTACGATGTTTTGGATGGAGGCTTCTACGTGGTTGCCGACGAGTATCGCGAGGCAGTTCGTTTGGGAGAAACCGAAGCTGATGGAAGTTTGAAGCAACCGCGCATAATGCAGGCGATAAACACCTTAAAGTTGTTCAAAGAAATTTGCGCCATCAAAAAGGTGGACAAGGTGTTGGCTGTCGCAACGGCGGCAGTTCGTCGAGCCAGCAATCAAAAAACTTTTCTTTCCGACGTTTACAACGAAACGGGCATTCGCATAACCGTTGTTTCTGAGGAAGAAGAAGCCAACTACGTTTACCAGGGCGTTATCAACACCATGGAGATTCCTCGCGGACTTATTATGGAAATCGGCGGCGGCTCAACAAAATTGGTGTACTACAACCGCCGTACCATTTTGCACACCAAAATTTTCGAATTCGGCGCAGTTACCCTCACGAATATGTTCATTTCGCCGGATAAATCTCCGGAACGTTGCTCTGATGACATTGTCGAATACGTAAAGGCGCAACTCGAGCAGGTAGATTGGTTCAAAGAAATCGACCCCGACACGCAACTTATAGGCGTTGGCGGCAGTTGCCGCAACTTGGCGCGCATAATGCGCAAGGTGAAAAAGTATCCGTTGGATATGGTGCACAACTACAACATGTCGGTGGACGATTTCAACTACATCTACAACATGATTCGCCCCCTCGATTTGGACAAAAAACGCCGCATAAAGGGTTTAAGTTCCGCACGTGCCGACGTTTTTCCCGCCGCACTGGCGTTTATCAAGGCATTTGTCGACCACATGGGCTTCACCAAAATCGTAGCTTCCGGCAGCGGCTTACGTGAAGGCGTGATGTTCAACTATGCCGTTCCGCAAACGTTGGAAAAACCCATATCAGACGTTTTGGGGCACAGCCTGCAAACGGTTGCGCGCCACATGGGTGTAAATGTTCAGCATGCCGAGCAATCCTTCAATTTGTGCGTTCAGTTGTTCAAGCAGTTGCGCGTGTTGCACAAATTCCCTCGTGCCTACGTAAAAGTTTTGCGCGTGGCGGCTATGTTGCACGACATCGGCAAAGAATTTAAGTTCTACAACAACCCCAAACACACTGCCTATATGATTCTCAACAGCAATTTGAAGGGAATTTCGCACAAAGATTTGGTGCTTGCCGCCTACGTTAGCGACGTCAACAACAAGGAAGAATCCAACGTTGCCGAATGGTCAAAATATATGGGCATTTTAACGCAAGAAGACGTTGAAGCAGTGAAAAAACTTTCCGTTATTTTGCGCCTTGCCATTGCATTGGATGCCAGTATGCGCAGCGTTGTAACGGAAATAAGCTGCGACGTTTTGGGCGACAGCGTTATTATGAAGACAGAACTTACCGGCGACGCCACTTTGGAAATGAAGATGGCAAGTTTGGTTGCGTTGGACTTCAAAAAAGTGTTCCGCAAAAATTTGGAAATGTTCT
>CAZHUH010000005.1:56970-58827 GCA_964535505.1 uncultured Oscillospiraceae bacterium | reverse complement strand
CCCTTTACACAAAGGAGGCGAGGTTGAGGAACCTTTAACAAGTGGAATCAAGTTACGCAGCAAACGGCACTTTGCGCACACACGACTTCTGCAAAAGACAACAAAAAAACAGCCCCGAACGTGCTTCAACATTGCACAAAGAGTGCACTGCGTACACAAAATCAAGACTGTTTTGGTGGTTACAATAATGTGTTATCTTGCTGCTTTGATTGCGGCACTTGTTCCGAAATAAACCATTTTGCCGGATTTATTTACCGTCCAATCGCTTTCGTTGTTTTCGTTTTCGTCGTTTGCGTATTCTTGAATTTTATCCCAAGCGGCGTTTACATTATCTGCAGAAGAAAAGTAGATGATGGTTACTGTTTCGACCTTTTGGGAATCGCCTTCGCCAACGGTTTTGCTTCCGCTAACAACGCACTCTACACCATCGATACCAAGCAAGGCAAATGCAACAGGAGCCAATTTTTCGTCTTTGGCTGCGGTGTAGCCGTTATTTTCCAAAGCGGCTTTGGCTTTGTCGGGATCAGAATTGGGCGCGCAAGCAACAAGCACTGCAACTGCCATCATGCAAACAAGCACTACGGCAAGAACTTTTGTGGTTTTTTTCATTGTTTCTCCTCCTTTTGATGATACTTCTATTTTATTCTAAAACGCGCATTTAGTCAACAATTTGACAAATTTTACGAAAAAACAAACGCGATTTTTGTTCGCGTTTGAAAAGAGTTATTTTTTACACAAACAATTCCCCAAGTGTGCGTTGCCGACAGTTAACTAACCACAATAGACAAACTTAATTATTATGCGGTGCGGACCGTCGGGGTTCTTTTGCATTCAAAATGGACAAATATCTGTCGTCGCCATCGGGGAAAACAGTAACAATGTTTTTGCCGGCGTATTCCGCCTGTTTGGCAAGCCGCACCGCCACCGCGATATTTGCCGCCGCACTTATGCCGCAGCTGTAACCTTGCACTTTGTTCAAAGTAAAAAACATATCTATTGCTTCGTCGTTTTCAACAAGTTGAACTTTATTTATCAGTTCGCGTTGGAACAAACTTGGCACGAAGCCTGCGCCAATGCCTTGAATAACATGAGCGCCGTTTTTGCCCAGCGAAATTGTCGGCGATGCCGCCGGTTCCACCGCGACTATTTCGCAGTTAGGCAAAGTTTCTTTTAGTCGCTTGGCTGTTCCGCAAAGAGTACCGCCTGTGCCTACGCCTGCCACAAAGACATCCACTTTGGGCAGTTGCGAAAGAATTTCTTCACCTGTGGAAAGATAGTGCGCAAGAACGTTTGCCTTGTTTTCAAACTGGTTTAGCCACAAGGTGTGTTTGTTGCGGGAAAGTTTCTCTGCAAGTTCAATAGAACCTTTCATGCCAAGCGCGCCTTCCGTCAAAATGAATTGTGCGCCCAAGCCTTGAAGCAATTGACGGCTTTCGATGCTCATTGTTTCCGGAGCGGTAAGCAAAACTTTGTAGCCGCGCCTTACGCCAACGTAGGCAAGGGCAATGCCCATATTGCCGCTTGTGGCTTCCACAATGGTGTCGCCGTGGGAAAGCAATCCGTTTTCTTCGGCATCCAAAATCATGGCAAGGGCAGCGCGATCTTTTACGCTGCCGGATGCGTTCATTGCTTCGTTTTTTACAAAAATATCCGCGTCAAAATCTTCTTCGTAGGGGATAAGGGGCGTGTCGCCGATTCCCAATTTTTGCGCTTCGGTTAAAAATGTTTGTTTATTCATTTTGTAACCTCCTGTTAGAGATATCGCATTGCACCTACGCGGTGGCGGATGTTTGGTTGGTTGCCGACTTAATGCTTTTGGGTAGTATTTACAATCCCGCATTCGGCTCTGCCGACAGC
>CAZHUH010000005.1:0-56870 GCA_964535505.1 uncultured Oscillospiraceae bacterium | reverse complement strand
CGACTTAATGCTTTTGGGTAGTATTTACAATCCCGCATTCGGCTCTGCCGACAGCACAAAAATCGTCGAGGTAATCGGCAAATTATTTCACAACGCAAAACACCAAAATTTTACATTTTTGTACATACGGTGTAGCGAAAATTGTTACACAATAACGTTTACCAACCGCCCCGGAATGACAATAACCTTTTTGGGGGAAACGCCGCCGAGTTGCTGCTTAACCGTTTCGTTCGCCAAAACCAGCGCCTCGATTTCTTTGGGAGAAAGTTCTGCATCTACCGTTATGCGCGTTTTGGGACGAGAATTGAATTGCACCAATAATTCCACTTCGTCGGCTTTCAGCGCGCTTTCATCGAATGTGGGGAAGGTTTGCGTTACAACGGAGCCTTCGTGCCCTGTTTGATGCCAAAGTTCTTCGGCAAAGTGCGGCGCCAAAGGCGAAAGAATTTTAAGCAGGTCGTCGGCTGTTTCGCGATAGAGTTTGGCGTTCTTTTGGGCACAGCCATCGTATTTGCAAAGGGCGTTTACCAATTCCATCATACGCGCAACGGCGGTGTTGAAAGAGAACTCTTGATAGTCGGCATCCACGGCTTTTATGGTGTTGTGGCGCACGCGGTTGAGTTCTTTTTCGTCATTGGCAAATTTGTCTGTTGTTTGGTAGTTGCCGTAAGCCGCCAAAACGTAGCGTTCGGCACGATCAAGCCATTTGTTTATTGCCTTGATGCCGTCATCCGACCACGGACCGCCTTCGGTGTACTTGAAACCGAAAGCCAAGTAGCAACGGAATACGTCTGCGCCGTAGGTTCCAACGTACTCATCGGGGGAAACCACGTTGCCGTGAGATTTGCTCATACGGTTGCCGTCAGGTCCCAAAATTACGCCTTGGTGCACCAACGATTTGAAGGGTTCATCAAAGTGCAAATAGCCCATATCGCGCAGCGCCTTTGTGATAAAGCGTGCGTACAAAAGGTGCATGCAAGCGTGTTCGGCACCTCCGACGTACTTATCCACCGGAAGCATTTTGTCTATCCAATCGGTGTTGAAAGGTTGTTCTTGGTTGTGCGCATCGGGATAGCGCAAATAGTACCAACTGCTGCACACAAAGGTATCCAAAGTGTCGGCTTCGCGCGTGGCTTTTGCGCCGCATTTGGGACAAACGACATCGTGAATGAACTTTTCGTGCTTGGCAAGGGGGCTGGTACCGTCGGGTTTGAATTCCACATCGTATGGCAGTTTTACAGGCAGGTTTTCGTCCAAAACTTCACCGCAATGCGGACAATAAATAATGGGAATGGGCGCACCCCAATAACGTTGACGAGAAACAAGCCAATCGCGCAAACGATAGTTGGTTTTTATTTCGCCTTTGCCCATTTTTGCAAGTTTTTCCACCACGGCCACACGGCCCTTTTCGCTGCTCAACCCGTCAAATTCGCCGCTGTTTACCATAATGCCGTAGTCGCAGAAGGGCAAACTGTCATCTACATCTGCCGAGGCGGCTTTGATAACGCGTTTTATTTCCAAATTGTGCTTTTGCGCAAACTTGAAATCGCGCTCGTCATGCGAAGGCACACCCATAACGGCGCCTGTGCCGTAGCTTGCCAAAACGTAGTCGCCAATCCACACTTGCACCTTTTGCCCATTTATGGGGTTTGTGGCGTAAGCACCGGTAAACACGCCGGTTTTTTCCTTGGCTGTGGAAAGGCGTTCCACTTCGTTGGTTTTTGCCACTTCCGCCTTGTAGGCTTCCACTTCTTCGCAATGTTCTGGGGTGGTGATTTTGTCAACCAATTGGTGTTCGGGAGCAAGCACAACATAGGTGCAGCCGAAAAGAGTGTCGGCGCGAGTGGTAAACACACGGAAACTGCCAAGACCGTTTGTTAGTTCGAATTCTATTTCGCCGCCTACGGATTTGCCTATCCAGTTGCGTTGCATTGCCTTGGTTTTTTCCGGCCAATCGAGGTTATCCAAGCCGGAAAGCAGTTCTTCGGCGTAGTCGGTTATTTTGAAAAACCATTGGGTCAAATCTTTTTTGATAACTTGACTGTCGCAACGTTCGCAATGGCCGTCCACAACTTGCTCGTTTGCCAAAACGGTGTTGCAACTTGGGCACCAGTTTACGGGCGCTTTTTTGCGGTAAGCCAAACCATTTTTGTACAGTTGGCAGAAAATCCACTGCGTCCACTTGTAGTAATCGGGAAGGCAGGTTTTTATTTCGTTGTTCCATTCGAACAATCCACCGATGTTTTTTAGCTGTTGTTCCATAACGGCGATGTTCTTCAAAGTGCTGTCTTCGGGGTGAACGCCGGTCTTGATGGCGTAGTTTTCCGCAGGAAGCCCGAACGCATCAAAACCCATTGGCTGAAACACGTTTTTGCCCTTCATAATTTGATAGCGAGCGAAACTATCCGATAAACCGTAGTTGTACCAGTGCCCGATGTGCAATTTTGCGCCGCTTGGGTAACTGAACATCTCCAACATGTAATATTTGTTGTCTACATTGTTGGGGTTAAAGGAATAAACTTTTTGTTCTTCCCAAAGTTTGTTCCACTTTTTTTCAACGGCAATTTTGTCCATAAAAAATCCTCGTTTTGGATATATATTTTATAAGATAGATTTTAATTCACAGTAAAGAAATTGTCAAGCGCAATTTAGCAGCCGAACATAATCCGAACCCCCAACGGTGTGGGCTTTTTGCCAATGGCCGTATTATCTCCGCTCGTATGTACCGCAAGCGCCAACATCAAGACAAAATGAAACACAAAACGAATTAAATGAACGCCGCCGTGAAAATGGATTTTGAAAAAAAATAATCAGAGTGTTAAATTAAGAAACGTTTTCATCCACAATTTTGTTCAACCGAATTGCTTTGCAACTTGGCTCCTTTCAATGCCGGCAGTCGGTTGAGCTTTAGGGACGTTCTGCTGCGAAAGGGACTTTTTACGCAAAAGATATATCCCCCAAAAGTTGGACAGAAATGAACAACAATTGGAAAATACACCCCACATAAGGTATTGTCGCCTCTTACGTATTATTCCTTTTTGGCAAGGTAGTGTTTTGCTTTGCCTTCCTTTACGGTGAGGTAACTGCGCCCAATACCGAATGCACCGTCGGGGACGTCTTTGTCCACCGTGGTGCCGCACGCCACAAAACAGTTGTCGCCGATGATTAGCGGCGCAACCAAGTTGGAATTGCATCCGATGAAACAATTTTGACCAACCGTTGTGTGAAATTTTGATTTTCCGTCGAAGTTCACAAAAATTACGCCACAGCCGATGTTGGTTCCGTCGCCTACCGTTGCATCGCCGATATACGCCAAGTGCGAAGCCTTCACGCCGTTGCCCAACGTGCTGTTTTTTACTTCCACAAAGTTGCCTATGCGGCAATTATCCCCAATTTGGGCGTTGTTCCGCAAATGTGCGTTGGGTCCCACAGTGCAATTTTGGCCAACACTGCTTTCGCACACGCGACTGCTTTTGAGTTGAGTGTTTTGCCCGATAACGGAGTTTTCGACATAGCAAAAACTGCCCACCACACAGCCGTCTTTCAAAACGGAATTACCTTTAACCACGCAAAAGGGTTCCAATGTTACGTTTTTGCCCACCTTCACGGTGTCTTCCAAAACAAATTGTTGCATACCCTACAACATATGCGCCCAAATGAAAATTTGTGCCACCTCGTTTGACCACACAAGTGAGTTTTTCCGTTTTACTCGCCTTAAACGTTTTGGGACTATTCTATTCGTGCGGGGCTTGGATAACAACGTTTACACAAGTTTTATCGCAACAACCGTCATGTCGTCTTTGGGTTTGTTGCCGCAGACGCGCAAAGCCTTGGTCAAAATGGCTTCCGCAACGCTTTGAGGGTTGGTGCATGAGGTTTCGGCAAAAATTTGCGCCAACGCGTTGGGGTCGTTGAAACAATCGGTAACACCATCGGAAAACAGCACAATCATATCGTTTTGCGACAATGCCTTTTTTGTTATTGAGGGTTTCATTTCTTCCAAAACACCCAACGGCAAACTGCTGCCGGCAACAATTTCCACGGTGTTTGCGCACTTAACAAGCCCCACGGGCGCACCCAATTTGATAAAATCGGCAAGTCCGTTGGTCAAATCTAAAACGCAGATATCCACTGCGCAAAACACTTCGTTGCCGCTGCCCACCAAAAGGTGATTTACGCAGGAAAGTATTGTTTCGTTGTCGAAGCCGGCACGGTAGAAATTTTCCACCAACCCAATAGAAGTTGCCGACATTTGTTCGGCGGCGTTGCCACTGCCCATGCCGTCGCACAGGGCGATAATGCATTTGCCGTTGTCCGTTTTCAAAACCGAGTGGGTGTCGCCGGAAATTTCGCTGTTCTCCTTTTTTGCCGCACTTACGCCGAAACTTACCGTGTAGCGAGGTTTTACCGAAAGGTGAACGTTCACCCAAGTGGCACTTTCGGTGTTTTCTTCCTTTTCCACCGCCATTTTTTGGTTAAGTAGAGTTGAAGCAATTTGCTCTATCGCGCCTTGGTTAACGTCCTTTTTGGCAACGGTTACTATGGCGGAAACACTGCCCGATTGTTCCATTATCACCGCACCGCAACACAAAATATTGTGAAAAACCAACCTTTCCACCAATTCTTTTTCCTTTTCGGTGCTGTAACTTACTTTGCCCTTGCAATCGGCGGCAAGCTGAGTTAGCAGTTGCGAAACGCCGCCAAGTTGTTCGCCCAAAAGTTTTTTGCCGCTGTTGGCTTGTTCGACCCTATCGGCGTAATCGCGAAACGCCGAGCACTGCACGTTCATTTCGGCAAGCAGAGTGGAAACGCGTTGGCATTTGAGCGAAAGGCTTTGCGGAACGTCCAAAATGGTGCATTTGCCGCGTTTTATGGCACATTCGGAAAGTTGCAACAAACTTTGCTCGGTGGAGGCAAGTTCCTGCCTCCAACAACGTGTGCGTTCGGGGCAGTTTTTACACACAGCGTCGCTACTGCTTCGCACAATGGCTTTTTGCGCTTGTTCCTCCGTCATTGTTCCTGACGACATGGCAAAAAAGGCGTTTTTCATGGAAAGAAAGATATCCGACAGGCGATAAAGTTTTTTCGCAGTGTACATGCCCAGTTTTTTTACCACGCTTTTGCCCAAGTACCTATCGCGGTTTCCGCAAACGCAATCTTTCAAATAGTTATAGACACTGCCGGGCACAACAAAAAACACCAAGACAGAGCACAGTGTGGGCACAAACACCAACGTGGAAAAACTGCCGTGCAAATTGAGAAAATAGGACATCAAAACATCCACTATCACCACCGTAAGCCCGGCGACAAACCTGTTTAGGCGCATGCCGCAAATGACGGCTACGGCGGAAAACATGCAAAAGGCGGCGCAATCATACACGCCTGTGGCAAGCAAATTGCCTAGTCCCAAAAGGGCGGCGCACACCAAAGTTGCCGTGTCGCCCAAAACTTTTGCCGAAAACAGCAAAACAAAGGGTACTAAAAAGTAGACAACGCAAAGTTCCCACACAAAAAGCCTAGACATCGAGTAACTTACCGCCACCGCAAACAGCGAAATGCAAATAGCTTCGTCCAGCGCAGGGCGATAGGCAAGTCCGCGAACAAAAAGTGCGCGAAAAACGTAGATGCACACGTAGGAGAAAGCAATGCCGCACACGGTGTAAAGAAGTTTGTCGAAAAGCGCGAAGTAATCGGCCGTTTGAAAGGCGCAATAGAACACGTTTGCCAACGCTAAATACAACAGCAACAGCGACTTGCGAATTTTCTTTTTTGCCAAGCTGTGAATTAGCACAAACAACAGCATAACGCCGGCGCGCACCCCTGCGTGAACAAAAAATTGCCACCCATATATGGCACTTGTCGCCAAATAGATAATGGTTGCAACAAATGGATTTGCCGTGTAGATTGCGCCCACAAACAGTCCAAAAGACAATGCGCCATCGAAAACGTTGCCGCAGCACAGTGCGCAAACGGCAAAAGTTATGTACAAAAATAGAGTTTTTAATGAAATTTTGGAGTTAGCGGATGTTTTGATTTTTGCGGTTTTGGTGGTTGCCATTTTATTTTTGTAGTCTCCTTTGCAAAAATAGGGTATATTCCAATGCTAATGTTTTTTGCACGGAAAAAATTGAAAGTTTATGGCAAAAGATGATTTTTTGTGGCTGACGGGAAACTGCCGTCGTTTTGAATAAAAACCGAAAAAAGAAAACTCTACATAATTTTGCAAAGCAAACACCCCAACACACTGCCCACAAAATTGCAAAACAAGGCAATGGGCACGGCAAGTCCTGTGCGTTTTACCGAAGTGCCGGAAAAATACACGCTTGCGACGTAAAAAACCGTTTCGCTGCTGCCCATAATCACCGAAGCGCAACGTCCAACGTAACTGTCCACACCGTAGTTTGCGTAAACATCGTTCAAAATTGCCAAACTTCCGCTGCCGGAAAAAGGGCGCAAAAGCACAAGTTTTACCACTTCTTGCGGCACACCCAACAGTGCAAAGGGCGGCGCAAGAAACTGTGTTATATAAACGTCGGCGCCGCTTGCGGAAAGCGCATTTACCATCAAAAACATTGCCGCAAGGTAGGGAAAAATGGAAAGAGAAAGTTTGAACGATTTTTGCGCGCCCAAAACAAACGATTGGTAGACGTTTACCTTTTTGAACAACCCAAAAGCAAACACCAAAACTATCAAAATGGGTACGATATAGTTCATGTTACCCCTCGTTTTTTACGGCATTGACCCGTTATTTTTCACCTTTTTGCGCATACGTGTTGCCAAAGTTGTGTTTTATGCCTTGAACTGCGATGCTTTGGGTAGAATACAAACACCAAGGCAACCCCCACCACTGCGGTTACCAAAGTGGTTAAAAAATTGGGCAACAAAATGTCGGAGGGGTTGGCAGAACCCATTTGGGCGCGCATTCCCAAAATTGTTGTGGGCACCAGTTGCACGCCGCAAGCGTTAACGACAAACAGCATTGTTCCCACGCGCGAAAGTTTTTCGTTGTGCTCCGTTTCTTTTATTGCTGCAATGGCAGACGGTGTTGCGGCGTTGCCTATGCCCAAAAGGTTGGAGGCGAGGTTAAGCGAAATGTTGTTTGCGGCATTTTGGCTGATTTCTCCGTACAAAAACCTATTGACGGGGTGCAAAAGTTGCGAAAGTTTTTCTACCAAGCGGCAATTGTCGGCAATTTGAAACACCCCCAGCCACAAGCAATAAACGCCGCAAAGCCCTAACGACATTGTAAGCGCTTGGGCACCGCTATCCACGCACACCGAAAGCACCGCTTGCGGATTTTTCGCCGTCAAAACAACAAGCGACACAATGGTTGTTACTGTCCATACGATATTCATATTCAATTATAGTAAAATTAACTTAGAAATAGCACCGACAACGGCAATTTTGCGACAAAGCGTGAACGCAAAAAACTTTTGGCGTTTTTAAAACAGGGCGTGAATGCGGAAAACTTGCCGTGTTTTCGAAGAGGTTTTTGTTCCGCGCTTGCGAGAGTGTTTTGGTGCAGTGCATTTGAAGAAAACCGTTTTTCAAAATTTCCGCTGTTTCAAAACTATTTACAAAAAAGTTTTCTTTGTGTATAATATAAAATGTTGAAATGTGTTCTGTCTGCATTTTGCCTCGGTATTTTGACTTGGCTAAATCGCACGAACTTTGTATAACGCACGTGTTCAAACAGCCTTTCGACAGGAGGTCATGACAATAAAAATGGACAAAAAAACCTACTACATCACCACACCGATTTACTATTCAAGCGGAAGTTTTCACTTGGGGCACTGCTACACTACCGTAATTTGCGACGCCATCGCACGCTTTAAGCGCATGGACGGCTTCGACGTGTTTTATCTTACGGGAACGGACGAGCACGGACAAAAAGTGCAACAAAAAGCGCAAAAAGCCGGTGTAACGCCCAAACAATTTGTGGACAATTTGTACGAGCAGATCACCAAACTGTGGAAAGTGCTAAACATTTCGTACGACAAATTTATCCGCACCACCGACGACTACCACGAACAAACGGTGCAAAAAATATACGAAAAACTGCTCAATAGCGGCGACATTTACAAATCGCAATACGAAGGTTGGTACTGCACGCCTTGCGAAAGCTTTTGGACGGAAAGCCAACTTGTGGACGGCAAATGCCCCGATTGCGGCCGTGAAGTTAAGTTGGAAAAGGAGGAAAGCTACTTCTTCCGCCTTTCTAAATATCAAGATAGGCTTATCCAATTCTACAAGCAAAATCCGGAATTTATTTCGCCGAAATCTCGCATGAACGAGATGATAAACAACTTTATTAAACCCGGACTCAAAGATTTGTGCATTTCGCGCACCACATTCGATTGGGGCGTGAAACTGCCATTCGACCCAAAGCACGTTGCTTACGTTTGGGTGGACGCACTTTCCAACTACATTACCGCGTTGGGCTACTTGCAAGAAGACCACGCCAACTTCGACAAGTTTTGGCCGGCGGATTTGCACATGGTTGGCAAAGAAATTGTGCGTTTTCACACCATAATTTGGCCTGCGTTGCTTATGGCTTTGGATTTGCCACTGCCTAAAAAGGTTTACGGACACGGTTGGCTGTTGTTTGACAACGACAAAATGAGCAAAAGCAAAGGCAATGTTGTGGATCCGTTTTTCCTTTGCGAGCGTTACGGCGTGGACGCAATAAGATACTATTTGCTGCGCGAAATTCCCTTCGGAAGCGACGGAATTTACACAAACGAGGCCTTTTTGACACGCACCAATGCCGATTTGGTAAACGATTTGGGCAACTTGGTTTCACGCACAACGGCAATGGTAACGCAATATTTCGGTGCAGCCATCCCTGCCCCCTCGCAATACACCGAGTTGGATAACGAACTTATTTCGCTGTGCTGCGGCGCTTTGGAAAAGGTGCGCGCCGACATGGAAGCACTTTCTGCGCCAGATGCTCTGGCGGATATTTTCAAAATTGTGCAACGTGCGAACAAATACATAGACGAAACAATGCCATGGGCGTTGAACAAAAACGGAGAAAAAGAACGTTTGGGCACGGTTTTATACGTTTTGTGCGAAAGTATAAAGTTTGCCGCAACGCTTTTGTTACCGTTTATTCCGCAAACGGCGGAAACAATTTTCTCCAAACTCGGCTTGCCCGTGCCGCAAAACTTCGACAACTTGGTTTTTGGCAACATTCCGCAGGGAACAATGGTGATAAAGGGCGCAAATTTGTTTAACAGAATAGATGTTGCCAAAGAATTGGACGCTTTGAAGTCCGTTGCCGAAAAAGCAGAAAAATCCGCAAACCACGCCGAAACGCAACCTACCGAAGAAAAAATAGACATAACGGATTTTCAAAAGGTGAAACTTTGCACCGCAAAGGTTGTAAGTTGCGAAAAGGTTGCCAACAGCGACAAACTGTTGCTTTTGAAACTGCAAGTAGGAAACGAAACTCGACAAGTTGTTTCTGGCATTGCCTCCTGCTACACGCCGGAATACCTGGTGGGCAAAACCGTTGTTTTGGTGAAAAATCTAAAACCGGCAAAAATTCGCGGAATAGAAAGCAACGGCATGATTCTGTGCGCCGCAGACGGAAACCAAATTGTGTTTGTTACCCCCGAAAAGGAAATGCAAAGCGGCAAGGAAGTGCGCTAGATGATAGATAGCCACCTTCACTTGGACGACGAAAAGTTTGCCGAAAGTTTTCAACAAATAATTGACGATTTGCCCAAACACAACTTGGAATTTGTGATAAATAACAGTTGTGATTTGCGCTCGATGGAGATGGGCGTAAAATTGGCAAACGATAACCCCCGTGTGTTTGCAACGGTTGGCATGCACCCTCACACCGCATCAAACTTCGACCGTGCGTTTGTTCAAAAAATGATTTTTCTTGCGCAAAACCCCAAGGTTGTTGCCGTTGGAGAAATTGGACTTGACTACTTTTACGACCTATCCGAAAGGCAAATTCAGCGAGACGTTTTTGCCGAACAATTGGAAATTGCCGACAAATTGGCATTGCCTGTGACGTTGCACATTCGCGATGCATACGGCGACGCCGCCGACATTTTGCAAGCGCAAAAGGCGCACTTGAACCATGGTGTTTTGTGGCATTGTTACAGCGGAAGCGCCGAATTTGCTCGTCAGATGGCACAAAAGGGGCACTACTTTTCCTTTGGCGGGGCAATAACCTTCAAAAATGCGCAAAAGCAGGATGTTATTAGGCAAATTCCCATCGATAACGTGCTTTCGGAAACGGACAGCCCCTACATGGCGCCTGTGCCCCTTCGCGGAACGGTGAACACGCCCTTTAACATTCCCCTTGTGGTTAATAAACTTGCCGAGCTTTACGGTGTGGACGAAAGCGCAATGGAGAGAAAAATTCACGACAACTGTTTGAGATTTTTTCCCAAACTGAAACTTTGGCAAGCCGCAAACATGTTCTAGAAACAGTTGTGTCTACAATTAATTACACAATTTTAAGTATACGGTATGGTAAAGTTGTGTTTCGCATGGGTTTTATCACAAATGTCAACCGTCAAAAACAAATTTGAAAAATTGAACCGCCGCGACAAATATTGCTTCGCGCGGCGGCAAACGCATTAAATAAAACAAGGCAAAAAAGTATGAAACAAAACAACTATGTTTACGCCATTGGCAACAAACTTTACATCAATCTTACAAATCGTTGCAGTAACAACTGCGATTTTTGCATACGTCAAGGCCGTGAGGGCATGAGCAACACCACGCTTTGGTTGGAAAACGAACCCACCGCCGAGGACGTCGTGGAACAGTTGCCGCACAACCTGGACGATTTCGACAAAGAAGTGGTTTTTTGCGGCTTTGGCGAACCCACCTACAACTTGGACACGCTGGACGAAGTGGCAAGTTTTCTGCATTGCGTAGACAAAACAACTCGCATAAACACTAACGGTCAAGCCAACTTGATACACAACCGCGACGTTTCAGACGTTATTGCCACAAGTTGCGACGTGATAAACATTTCGCTTAACGAATGCGACGCCGAAAAGTATCAACGCCATTGCAAAAGCATTTTTGGCACAAAAGCCTTTGACGCATTGTTGGAATTTGCGCAACTTTGCCGTCAACGCGGCGCCAAAGTTGTATTTTCAGTGGTGGATAGCATCGGTGAACAGGACATTGCCGCCTGCCAAAAGCTTGCCGACAAACTGGGAATTCCCCTTCGCGTAAGGGAAAAAGAATAGGCGCAACCATGAACGTAAACTACGACAAATTGTTTGATGAAACACGTGCGCAAAACCAAAACGCCAAACTGTTGTTGCACGTTTGCTGTGCGCCTTGCGCAACCTACTGCCTCACGCAAGTTTTGCAAAGTTTCGACGTTACGCTGTTTTTTTCCAACGATAACATAACAGACCAAACGGAATGGCAAAAGCGTTTGGGCGAAGTGCAAAAACTTTTGAACCTCGCGAACAGCGGTCAATTCGAAGTGATTCCGAAGTTTCCGCTGAAATTGGTTGTGAAAGATTTTGATAATTCACGGTTTTTTCGGGCGGCTAAGGGGTTAGAAAAGGAAAAAGAGGGCGGTGCGCGCTGTACACAATGCTTTTTGCTGAGGTTATCCGATGCATTTTGCTACGCAAAAGAGCATGGTTTTGATTTTTTCGGCACCACGCTTACCGTTTCGCCTTACAAAAACAGTCAATTGCTTAACGCCATTGGTCAAAAACTTGCCGAAGGCGACAACACCCTGCAATGGTTGCCAAGCGACTTCAAAAAACGCAGCGGCTACAACGAAAGCGTGCGACTTTCGCAAAAATACGAGCTTTACCGCCAGCACTACTGCGGCTGTGTGTTTTCAAATCAGACACTGAACGCAGAAGAATAATGATTGGTTTGTTTTAAATACGCTGTTTTTTAGATAGACACATAGGCATGTTGTCAAAACACATCAAAAAATTGTTAAATAAATACATTGAAATGCACCCTAGAAGCCAACGGCTTTTTAGGGTGCATTTCGTTTGAGGATGGAAAATTTTTTAATAATTTGCAAAATATTCTTTTTTGCTCTACAAGGTCTTTGGGGTGCACAGATGGCGTGTTGACGCTTGGCGTGAAGCGAAAACACACAACTTCCGAACGAGACAATAGCATCTTTTTTGACACATACGTCGAAAATATCTGTTTGGTTGCATATTTCGGCTACGCCGACGTTTTCAAAAACATTCCCACCAAATATTAAGCTTAATTTAAAATTGCATAGCTACTCTATTTTGTCGTCAACGCTAGTAATTTTAATTCTAATGTTTATTATAATACAGTATTATTTTTACTTTGTCAAGACGATTAAGTATTTTTTTTGGTATTTTATAGAAAAATATTTACATGGGTGTTTTTATGCAATTGAAAATAAAAGAGTTAAGAGAAGAAAATGGTCTTACTCAAAAAAAGTTGGCAGAGCTGTTGGGCAATGCGCAACGCAACGTGAGCAATTGGGAAAGCGGCGCCAGCGAACCCGACTGCGAAACAATTGTTAAACTTGCCGATGTTTTTGGGGTAACAATAGACGAACTGTTTGGCAGAGAGCCGACGGACGCACCGCCGACTTTCAAACACAGCACACTGCCCGACATATTTTTCACTTTGTCGGATAGTCAACTTCACGCGGTTGTTGAGCTTGTAAAAAGTTTGCGCCGCTGAAACAGGCAATTCTTTTACAAGTTTTCTTGTTTGCCGCAGTTGGTTTTGTTTTGCGCGCTTGCCTTGTTGAAAAGACTCACAACAAAAGCCGGTTTGCCTTATTGGGAAAAACCGCCAAGAACTTATTTGCCTTGCGGCATACCTGTTGAAAAGACCCGTCCCCAAAAATACTTTACAACATCTGCTTTGTTAATTCCAAAAACAAAAATGCAGGTTGTTTCAAACGAAACGCACCTCGGAAGTTTTGCACTTTCAAGGTGCGTTTTACGTACTGTGAGTTTGTGTTTTCGCTGCGCAGACTGCCCTTTGAAGGCGATTGGCAACCGTTTAAGCAAAAATGAAAATTACTTAAGATTTTTGAAAAGAACCGCATTCCAAAATTTCAAATCCAATTAGTCAATGTAGAATGCAACATTGCTCGAAAATTTTTGGTGGCGGTAGTCAACAAAAGAAGTCAGAATTCAGGCGAAACCTTTTATTCGACATATCTAAACGACTTTTTGCCGATTCCGCGATTTCCGTATTGAGAGGAAACGTACAATTCGTCAATTTCATTGTGTCCAAACAGGTATCCGCAAATTTCTTTCCCTCCATTGCAAGAAAATTCTATTGCCATTTAAATCTTTCAAATGGTTTTTGCGATAGACAAAGCAAGAGTCTTTTTTTCCCAAATCTTCGGAAAGGACAGTCAACTGTTTTGCGATTGTTCCCATCAACTCCGCTTCTTTTATAACCATACGTTTCTCCGTTAAACCGTTTTGTTTTTCTTTTTCCATAGAACAGAACATTACGCTCAAGTTGTTCTGATTTTTCACAAAAACTCGTGTTTTTTGCTGTATTTTACTGGATTGCCGCGCTTCGCTCGCACTGACGGACAAAATGGGCGTTTTGAGCGACATTAATGTGTTTATGTTATAAGTTGAGATACTGGCTGTTGTAAATTTTGCTGTAAAATCCACCTTTTTTCATAAGTTGCGAGTGGGTGCCTTGTTCGACAATTTCGCCGTGATCCACCACCAAAATGATGTCGGCGTTGACAATTGTGGAAAGTCGGTGCGCAATGATAAAACTTGTGCGCCCCTCCAACAGTTTGTCCATTGCCTGTTGAATTAAAATTTCCGTGCGTGTGTCCACGTTGGAAGTTGCTTCGTCCAAAATGAGCATTTTACGGTTGGAAAGATAACTGCGCGCAATTGTAAGCAGTTGCTTTTGTCCGCTACTTATGTTGGTGGATTCTTCGTTGATTTCCGTGTTGTAGCCGTTGGGCAAAGTTTTGATGAAAAAATCCGCATGCGCTTGCTTTGCCGCCTCTTCCACTTCTTCAAAAGTGGCTCCGTCTTTGCCGTAGGCAATGTTTTCCCGCACAGTGCCCTTAAACAGCCACGTATCCTGCAACACCATGCCAAATTGCTCGCGCAGTTTACCCACTTCCATTTGCGAAATATCTTTGCCTCCAAGCAAAATTTTGCCGCCGTCGATTTCGTAAAAACGCATAAGCAGGTTTACTATGGTGGTTTTGCCGCCGCCCGTGGGACCTACTATTGCCACCTTTTGACCGGGTTTTACGGAAAACGACAGGTTTTTCAGCACAGGGTGGGCTTTGTCGTAGGAAAAAGACACGTTGTCGAACAGGATATCTTGTGCGTTTTTGTCCGGTTCGCCTTGTTGCAAAGGCATTTCGGGTTTGTCCAAAATAGAATACACTCTGTTCGCGCACGCTAAAATACGTTGTATGGAACTTATACCGCCGGCAAAGCTTTCCAACGGGCCGGCGAACATTTTGGCAAGCAACACAATTTCCATAACGTCGCCCACTTTCATAACATTGTTGATAACCAACATACCGCCCAAAACGCACACTGCAACGTAGGCGATGTTGTTTGTTAGGGCAATTATCGGCTGAACCAGTCCCGAAAGGTAGTAGCCGCGCTGCGCTTTTTTGCCGTAGTTGTCGGAAATTTCTTCGCATTTGTCGTGTTGAAGTTTTTCCATATTGAAGGCTTTTACCGTATCGAAACCGGTGAAATCTTCTTCGATAAAAGCATACGATTGTCCGTTTACTTTGCGGAATTCGTGCCAACTTTTTTCGCTTTTGCCGGAAATAACCGCCGAAAGAACCATAGAAAAGGGTACCAAAACCACCACGGCCGTTGCCAACAACCAGTGAATGGAATAAAGCATGTAAGTTATCAGCACGATTTTGATAAGCCCGTTAATAAAAGTCTCCACAATGATGCTTATGCTGCCCGACATGTTGGAAACGTCGTTCATCATTATGGAAAGCAGTTCGCCGTTGGGTGTGCTGTCCACAAAGGAAACGGGCAGGGTTTTGATTTTTGCGCTGATGCGAATGCGCAAGCCCTTAGTATAGTAGCGGGAGGTGATGTTGGTCATAAGCACCACCATGATCGAACTCAACAGCCACGAACCGACGTACGCCACCATTAGGTAAAGAGCAAGTTTGCCCATATAAACCATGTCGATAGGCTGGCCGTTTTCGCCGAAAAGGTAGATGATGTTGGTCATTTCGTTGACAATTTTTGGTGCGCAAAGTTCCAACAACACCGACAAGGTGCTTATTACCGCCGCCAACATCATTGCCCAAATGATAGGTTTTAAATCCACCACTATGCGTTTTATCGTGCGCCATGCGGAATATTCTTTTTTGGGTTTTGGCTTTTTTCCGTTAGTCATTGCCATCACCCCCTAGTTGACTGCGATAAATTTCTTTGTAGGTGTTGCAAGTTTTAAGCAACTGCTCGTGCGAGCCGACGCCCACTACTTTGCCTTCTTCCAAAACGTAAACTTTGTGACAGTGCATTGCCGTTGCGGCGCGTTGTGTAACGATAATTTGCGTTTTTCCCTTCAAAAAGGCGTTCAATGCCACACGCAAGTTGGCTTCCGTAAGGTAGTCCAATGCGGAAAAACTGTCGTCGAAAACGTAAACGGAGGCGGGTTTCAGAATTGTGCGCGCAATGTTTATGCGTTGTTTTTGTCCGCCTGAAAGGTTGTTGCCCGCTTGCGTAATCGGGTAGTTCACGCCTTCGGCTTTGTCGGCGACAAAATCGGACATCTGCGCAATGTCCAAAACTTGTTTTATTTGTTCTTCGGTGGCGGAATCGTTGCCCATTTTGACGTTTGAAGCAATTGTGCCTTCAAAAATCATGCTTTTTTGCAACGCCACGGAAATGTTGTCGCGCACCGTTGCCGGCGTTAGATCGTTGTAGTTTTTGCCGCCCAAAAATCTTGCGCCGCTTTTTGCCTCGTAAAAATCCAGCACCATTTTTATCAAAGTGGTTTTTCCGCTGCCGGTGCCGCCTATTATGCCCACAATTTCTCCCTCTTTAGCGGAGAAATCAACGTTAGACAACGCGTCCGTTTCGGCTTTGCCGTAGGAAAAGCACAAATTTTGAAAGTTTATGCTGCCGTGAAGTTTTTCGCCTGTGGAGGGCTTTTCACGCTTGTTTTGCATGTTCAAAACTTCTTTTACACGTTTTAGGCACACTTTGATGTGCGGAATATCGGCAATTGTCCACGACATCATCAAAATTGCGTTCAAAATGAATGCAATGTACTGAATTGTAGCCAAAATGTCGCCGGCTTTGAGCGACTGAACATTTTGCAAACGTATTGCGCCGACGTAGATTATCGCAACGGTCGCCAAGTTCAAAAACAAATAAACCATGGGGCTGATTAGTCCGCTAATGGTATTGGCTTTTACAAAACTGTTGTTCATTTGGTTGGTGGCATATACGGCGCGTTGGTGCTCGTAATCCTCCTTGTTGAAAGCGCGCACCACGCGTATTCCCGAAAGGCGTTCGCGCACCACACGATTTTGCACATCGGTGAATTCGTCGCCGCGCTGCCAATATTTGTCCATACGTCCGGTTATAAAGGTTGCCGCGGCAAGCGCCACAACGGCTATTCCCAAGAAAATAAGGGGCAAAAGCCAATCGCCTTTGAAGGACAAAACAACGCCGCCGATAAACATTGTGGGCGCATTGATGACAACGTATGGCAACGAAATAACAATGTTGGAAATGGAATCGACATCTTCGGTGGTTCGGGTGATAAGGCTGCCCGTGCCCAGTTCGGAAAACTGCTCGAAAGAAAGAGAGTTGACTTTGTTAAACACTTTTTTGCGAAGGTCTACACTTAAACGTGCCGAAAATTTCGCCGAAAGCGAATTTGTTACAAGGGCGCAAGCCAACGCACCTACTGCCAATGCAATCATCACGGCGCCTTCGTTCAAAATGTAGTTCAAGTCGCCGTTGCGAATGCCGATTTCCACAATATCGCTCATCACGTAGGGCATAAACAATGCACAAAGCGCTTCCATAACGTACATAACCATTATGAAAACAACTTGCTTTGCAAAAGGTCTTAAAAGAGTTAATAAATATTTCATAAACATCCTTCACGAGCACAAAATCAGATGTGCCCGTTGTTGTAAAAAATAGTGTGTGGCAACCCACGAACGCAAGGCGTGTGTGCAAAAGAATTTGCAAAAAATCTGCGGCGTTTTGTTTGAAGTTTGAGGTTGCACATTGCGGTGCATCAGGCCGCAAAAATACAAATATTCAAACTGTTAAAAAGGCTTTTGTACACAACTTTGGCAATACGTATGCGCAAAACGTATAAAAAGGCGCCTCGCGATGGCAACACGGTGTGAATAAGGTTGAAAACCTCCGCGAAACCGCATTGCCGATGTGGAAAGCGCAAAAATTGCATAAAAAAATGCGCTTCCCGACTTTTCGGAAGCGCACAACTTGCGTTGAAAAAAATGCTTGACAAACGTTACTTTGTTTGCAACACAAAAACAAGGCGAGCAGTACGACTTCCATTAAGTTTTGAATTATTAAGTTTGTTTGTCATTCCGCTCACCTCCTTTTTTATTTATTTGATACTGACAGTTTAGCACTTTAATTATTTGCCGTCAAGCGTTTTTGATCAACAAATTCGGGTGCGCAATGCACGCCCCTACATTTCGCGAGAGGAGCCGTTGTTTGTTCAACACGTCGTTGACGGCACTTAGTGATAATATTTTTTAAGGTGCGGACCGCCCGAAAACATTTGCGATTTTTACCAAATTCCTCAAATGCCTACAAGCAGAATACCCGCAACAATTCTCTACTACTTCAAGCAGCCCACTGCGTAGTCCCTACATTTTTTCCGGCGCTTGAATACCCAACAATGCCAAGCCTTTTTTCAACACAATTTCGGTGGCTTCAACCACTTGCAAGCGAGCATTTTGCACCGACAAATCGTCGGAAATGACGCGGTGTTCGATGTAGAACTTGTTGAAAGCTTGCGCTATGTCTATCAGCAAGCCCGAAAGAATGCTGGGCTCGTATTTGAAAGCCGCATCCTTTACCGTTTGAGGGAATGCCGCCAAAAGTTTGCACAAACGAAACGTTTCGATGTTATCCAACGCGCGCATATCCAACGCAATTTTGGCAAGGCGGCTGAACCCGACTTTTTCCAAAATAGAATTGCAACGGGCGTGAGTGTATTGCAAATAAGGTGCCGTTTCACCGTCGAAATTCAACACACGGTCGAAGGTGAAAGTGATATCCTTTATTTTGCTGTTTTCCAACGCGGAGAACAACACAGCGCCGACACCCACTTGTTCGGCAACCTTTCGTTTGTTTTCCAAATCGGGGTTTTTAGCGGAAATGATGGAGAGTGCCTTTTCCACCGCTTTGTTGATGACGTCGCGCAAAAGCACCACGTTGCCCTTGCGTGTGGACATTGCGCCATCCTCCAAACTGACCATGCCGTAAGCAACGTGCACCAAATCTTTTGCCCACGGCAGTTGCGCCAACTCCAACACTTTGAATATTTGTTTGAAGTGCAAATTTTGCTGGTATGCCACAACGTAAAGACACTTGTCGAAATCGTATTCTTGCTTGCGCCAAATGGCTGCGGCAATGTCGCGCGTGGCATACAAGCTGCTGCCATCGCTTTTTACCAAAAGGCAAGGCGGCATGTCGTAGGCGGAAAGATCCACCACCTTTGCACCTTGGCTTTCGGTGATAAGTCCCTTTTGTTCCAGCATTTTCAGCGGAGCGTCCATTTTGTCGTTGAAGAAACTTTCTCCATTCCAACTGTCGAAATTGACGTCCAGCCTGTCGTAAATTTCCTTAACGTCATCGAGCGTTATTTTCTTGAAAAATTCAAACAACTGCTGTGCTTCGGCATCGCCTTGCTCGATTTTGGCAAACCATTGGCGTGCTTCGTCGGTGAGGGCGGGGTTCTCCGCCTCTTCTTGGTGAAATTTTACGTAAAGCCGTTGCAACTCGGCAACACCCTTTTCTTCCACCGTTTTTTTGTCGCCCCACAGTTTGAATGCCACAATCATTTTGCCGAATTGCGTGCCGTAGTCGCCCAAGTAGTTTATGCCCACAACGTTGTAGCCCAATGCCTTGAACAATTTGTACAAACTGTTGCCCAAAGCCGTTGTGGAAAGGTGCCCTATGTGGAAAGATTTGCAAATGTTTACCGAACTGTAATCAATGCAAATTGTTTTGCCTTGTCCTACCGTGTCGTTACCGTAGTTTTGACCCGAAGAAATAACTTCCGCGAGAGTTTCCGCCACAAACTGCTTTCGATTGATAAAAAAATTCAAATAGCCGTTTACCGCTTGAACGCCTTTGATAACGTCATCGGCGGAAATTTTTCCGGCAAGTTCCGTTGCGATTGCCACGGGCGATTTGCGCAAAACGCGCGCCAGAGAAAAGCACGGAAAGGCGTAGTCGCCGAAAGCATCGTCGGCAGCTGCGGTTACAGCGGCAAAAACGACGCCTTTTTCAACTTGTCCGTCGAGTGCTTGAAATACAGTGTTTGCAATGTGCTGTTTGTAGTCGATCATAGTGTTTCCTTGAAAAAATTTTGTGTTTTATTGTGGTTTTCTTCTGAAAGCGGGTCCGAAAAGGTCGCGTTTTCAACATTAAAGCGTCGCAAAATAAAATTTTTGCGTTTTTTCGATTTATTTCCGCTTTTACGCACTTTTTTGATTTATTATATTGTGCTCCCGACATTTTAGCAGGACAAATAAAATTTGCAACGCAGTTCTTGTCGGCGTTTATTATATAACGAATTTGAAATATTGTAAAGCGGAACGCCTACAAAAAGCGTTCCGCAAAAGCAATTGAACTTATTAACTTTATGCCAAACTCAACAGAGTTGTTCAAAAACCTATTTAGTGCAAAATAGCAAGCAATCAAAATACAAGCGAAAGTACGCAAAACGTCCGTCTTTCAGAACATCGAGTTCTTGACTATATTTTGCCGAATTGCCTCGTCGCCGCACTCCCGGCAATGACTAACCGGAGTTGGGGCTTTTGAACAAGTTTAATGACAATAGGGCGTTGGCTTTTTGAACAACTCAAACACCCGTTTATTCTTCGCCGTCCGTTTGCTCAGTTTCATCGGTTTGGTCGGGTTTTACATCTGTCGCTTCGGCGTTATCCGCAGTTGCAACTTCTTCCGCAGTTTCGCCGTTTTCGCCGACTGTCGCAACGTCGTCGCCGTTTTCGGTGCCTTCGGTAACTTCGGCCGAATCTTCTTCTCGCGGACTTTCGGACACGCACACCACTTTGGCTTCGCCTTTGAATTTCATTATCCTCACACCCAACGTGTCGCGGCCGATTTTGGAAATGTCGCCGGCTTTTACGCGCAAAACAACGCCGTTATCGGCAATGAGCATGATGTCGTTCTCCGGGTCTATAAGTTTCAAGTTTACCAATTTGCCGGTTTTTTCGTTGAACACGCCTGCCTTGATGCCCTTGCCTGCACGCGCTTGCAAACGATAGTCGGAAATGTCGCTTCGCTTGCCGTAGCCGTTTTCGGAAATGGTCAAAACTTCCAAGCCTTCGCGCACGACAGCCATATCCACAACGTAGTCGGCACCTTCCAACTTGATGGAACGCACGCCTTGCGCCTCGCGCCCCATTGCGCGTACGTCTTCTTCGGCAAAACGAATGCACTTGCCTTCATGGCTTGCCATCAAAATTTCATCGGTGCCGCTTGTCATTTCCACACCGATAAGTTCGTCGCCTTCGTTAAGAGTTATGGCAATTTTGCCCGTTTTGCGAATGGATTCGAACTCTGCCAAATTAGTCTTTTTGATAAGCCCGTTTTTGGTTGCCATAAACAGGTTGCCTACGCTGTTCTCCTTGCGAGTAATAACCGTCGTTACCTTTTCGCCGTTATCCAACTGCAACAGGTTGACAATGGCTCTGCCACGTGCGGTACGTTCCGCCTCGGGCACTTCGTAGCCCTTGATGCAATAAACTTTGCCGCGGTTGGAGAAAAACAGCAAATCGTCGTGGGTGCAGGTGATAAACATCTTTTCCACGAAATCTTCTTCGCGCGTTTTGTGCGCCGTAACGCCCTTTCCGCCACGCTTTTGCGTGTGATATTCCGAAACGGGCAAACGCTTCACGTATCCAAGGTGCGTCATGGAAATAACCACGTCTTCCTTTTCGATAAGGTCGCCGATGTCTATTTCCGAATAGTCGGTGCAAATTTCCGTTCTGCGAGGTTCGGAATATTTGTCACGAATTTCGCTCATTTCCGTTTTGATAATGCCAACAATACGTTCCGGTTTTGCCAAAATGTCCTTCAAATCGGCAATAAGCGCTTCCAACTCGGCAAGTTCTTTGCGCAAACTTTCCACTTCCAAGTGCGTCAGACGAGAAAGTTTCATTTCCAAAATAGCGTTGGTCTGACGGTCGGAAAGTCCGAATTCTTTGCTTAACGCCGCCGCAGCCGCTTGCCTGTCTTCACTGCTTTTGATGATGGCGATAACGCGGTCGATATTGTCCAGCGCAATAACCAAACCTTCGATGATGTGATGACGGTCTTCAGCCTTTTCCAAATCGAATTTTGTCCGACGCATAACAACATCTTTTTGGTGGGCAACGTAGTAGGACAAAATTTCCTTCAAAGTCATAATCTTGGGTTGCCCGTCGGCAAGAGCCAACATAATGATGCCGTCGGAAACCTGCAACTGCGTGGATTTGAACAGCGAATTCAACACCACTTGTGCGTTGGCGTCGCGTTTAAGTTCGAATACAATGCGCATGCCGTGGCGGTCGCTTTCTTCGCGAATGTCGGAAATGCCCTCCAAACGCTTGTCCTTCACCATACCGGCAATGGTTTCCACCAATTTGGCTTTGTTAACCTGATATGGCAATTCCGTAACTATGATGCGTTCACGGCCGTCATGTTCCTCTATCTCCGTTTTTGCGCGCACCAAAATGCTGCCTTTGCCCGTTTTATAGGCGTTGCGAATGCCTGCTCTGCCCAGTATGATGCCGCCGGTTGGGAAATCGGGCGCGGGAATGATTTTCATCAGTTCTTCCACCGTTATTTCGGGGTTATCCATAACGGCAATGGCGCCGTCAATAACTTCGCCCAGGTTGTGCGGCGGAATGTTTGTTGCCATACCTACGGCTATGCCGTCGGCGCCGTTTACCAACAAGTTGGGGAAGCGGCTGGGCAAAACGGTGGGTTGCATAAGGGTGTTGTCGAAGTTGGGATAGAAATCAACGGTGTTCTTGTCTATATCGCGCAACATTTCGTTGGCAATTTTTGAAAGTTTTGCCTCGGTGTAACGTTGTGCAGCCGGTGGATCGCCATCCACACTGCCGAAGTTGCCTTGTCCTTCTACCAATGGGCAACGAATGGAAAAATCCTGCGCAAGGCGCACCAACGCCTCGTAAACGGCACTGTCGCCGTGGGGGTGATACTTACCCAAAACGTCGCCGACTATACGCGCGCATTTACGGGTGGGCTTGTCGTTGAACAAGTTAAGTTCGCCCATTGCGTACAAAATACGTCTGTGCACCGGTTTCAGTCCATCGCGAACGTCGGGTATTGCGCGGGAAATGTTAACCGCCATTGCGTATGAAATGAACGACTTTTTCATTTCGTCTTCCATTTTGATGATTTTTACGTTGGTTTTGTCTAACGCTTCTACGTAATCGATGTGATGGCCTTCTTGCTTGTTTGCCATTTTTTACCTCCGAATAAATTAAGAAAATCTCTTGAAAGCATTGCCGTTTGTGTTTCGCGTTTGCAATTTTACCGACACAATCGGCAAGTTTGTGGAGTCGGGTGCACAGTGCAAGGTTTGCAAATGGTTTTTGTGGTGAAACTTTTCACGCCCAAACTCCGCCCCTCTCGCACGTTGCCGCTCGCACACCGTTTGCTTGGCGCCAACTACACATTTCTTCTCGCCCCTGCAAACGCTTTTGAGATCAGATATCAAGTTCGTCAACCAGTTTGGCGTTTTCTACGATAAACTCTCTGCGAAGTTCGGGTTGATCGCCCATAAGCAGCGAAACGATTTCGTCGGCTTCGTAGGCGTCTTCCATAGAAACTTGCAACATCGTGCGGCTTTCGGGGTTCATAGTGGTTGTCCAAAGTTGTTCGGCGTTCATTTCGCCCAAACCTTTGTAGCGTGAAACTTCCGTGCCCTTTGGCCCTAATGCCTCCAACTTTTTGTCCCTTTCGTCATCGGTAAATGCGTAGTATTCCTGCTTGTTTTTGGTAATTTTGTAAAGGGGCGGTTGTGCAATGTACACGTGGCCGTTTTCGATAAGCGGACGCATGAAACGGAAGAAAAATGTGATGAGCAAAATTCTGATGTGGCTGCCGTCCACATCGGCATCGGTCATACAAATAATTCTATCGTAGCGCAGTTTGCTTTCGTCGAAATCGTCGCCGATTCCGCAACCGAAGGCGGTTATCATGGATTTTATTTCTTCGTTTTCGAGGGCTCTTGCCAAACGAGCCTTTTCCACATTCAGAATTTTGCCGCGCAAGGGCAAAATGGCTTGAAAACGTCTGTCGCGTCCTTGCTTTGCTGTGCCCCCTGCGGAATCACCCTCGACAATGTAGATTTCGCAATGTTTGGGATCCCTGTCGGAACAATCGGCAAGTTTGCCGGGCAGCGACGCGCTTTCCAAAACGCTTTTTCGTGTAAGTTCGCGCGCACGTCTTGCGGCGTCTCTTGCGCGTTGCGCCGTAACGGATTTGAGCACCAACTCTTTTGCTTCTTTGGGATTTTCTTCCAAAAATGCCGTAAGTTCTTCGGTAACAACGCGGCTTACCGCAGTACGCATCTCGCTGTTGCCCAATTTGGTTTTGGTTTGACCTTCGAATTGGGGGGTTTCCAGCTTGACGGAAATAACGGCAACCAAGCCTTCGCGCACGTCTTCGCCGGAAAGTTTTTCCGCCTCTTTCAAAAGCCCCGCTTTGTGTCCGTAGTCGTTTATCACCTTGGTCAAAGCGTTTTTGAAACCGTCCAAATGCGCACCGCCTTCTTCGGTGTTGATGTTGTTGGCGTAGGCTTGAATTGTTTCGGTGTAACCGTCGTTAAACTGCATTGCAATTTCGATTTCGCCCTCTTTGACTGATTTGTCGATATAAAGGGTTTGGGCAAAAATCGTGTTTTTGGAGCGGTTGAAGTTGTCTACAAACTCTTGCAAGCCACCCAAAAAGCAGAAGGTTTCGCTACGTTGGTTTCCCTCACGGCAATCGTTAAGAGTGATGTGAATGCCCTTGTTGAGGTAGGCAACTTCGCGCAAACGGTTTTTCAAACGATCGTATTCCCAATCGGTTGTTTCGAAAATTTCGCTATCAGGCATGAACGTTACCTTTGTGCCGGTGCGATCGGTATTTCCGATAACCGCCAACTTTTCTTGCGGAACGCCGCGTTTGTAAAGCTGAAAGTGATGTTTGCCTTCCTGGAAAACTTCCACTTTGAGCCACTCGGAAAGGGCGTTTACGCAGGAAAGACCCACGCCGTGCAAGCCGCCGCTTATTTTGTAACCGCCGCCGCCGAATTTGCCGCCGGCATGCAGTTTGGTAAGGCAAAGTTCCACAGCGGAAATACCTTCCTTTTTGTGAATGCCGCAAGGAATGCCTCTGCCGTTATCTTCCACGGTAAGAGAACCGTCGGCGTTTACCGTTACCACCACTTTGTCGCAATAGCCGGCAAGCGCTTCGTCAATGGAGTTATCCACAATTTCCACAGCCAAGTGGTGAAGCCCACGAGTGTCGGTAGAGCCGATATACATACCGGGGCGTTTACGAACGGGTTCCAGACCTTCCAAAACCTGAATTTGCTCCTCGCCGTAGTTGCCATTGATTTCTGCCATAACCTTTTCTCCTTCAAAAACGCCGCATTGTTGCCTTTTTGGGGCACAAGCCGACGTTTCCCATATTTATTTCTTATATATTATACCATATAAAATTCTATTTGTATATAATTTAAAAACAATTTATTGGCGAATATTTGTAAAATGCGTCGCCAGACGGCGTAAAATGCACCTATTTTCCGCTTTTGCCGCTTTTGTGCAGTGGAAACAACAGCCGCAAGAGTAAAGGCGACAGAACAAAATTTTGCCCTTGCAAACGTTTTTCGAAAAGCACAGTACTAAATGCAAAAGACAAACGCACGAAAAACGCGCACGATCGATTGAAAAAGGTGCGCAACGGAAATACGGCGAGAAAACTGCCGCAAAGCGCACAAAAGCCCAAAACCACGGCTGTTTCAAAGCGCAAAACATATGCAAGCAATTTTGCAAAGTATGCGGCTTGCAGAACGCCCTCCTCGAATAATTAGGGGAGTGTTTTCACTACACAATACGTGGGAGTTGTAGATTATTCCCTTGTTTCAAGCTATTGCGGTTAGATGATTTCGGTGTTTTTGCGTCGCAACCGCTTTGCAGACACTCCGGCGATTTTGCAAAGTGCCCCGAAAGGTTCAAAACGAAAACGCAAATGCTGTTGTGCAAAAGCAAAAAGTGTGCTAAAATAAAATAGATATGAAAATTACGCGCATACAATTGGCAAATTACAGAAATTTGAAAAATCAGACGGTAACGCCTTGCCCGGGATTGAACGTTTTTGTTGGAGACAACGCCCAAGGAAAAACCAACTTGGTGGAAAGCGTCTATTTGTGCTGCATTGGCAAAAGCCCTCGCACCGACAAAGACAAAGATTTGGTGTGTTGGAATCAAACTTCGGCGCGCGTAAAAGTGAACTACGTCGGCCGCTACGGCGAAGGCAATATCGACGTGGATTTGACGGTGGGTAGCAAAAAGAAAATTTCAGTAAACGGCGCACCTTTGGCAAAAATGGGCGAACTGATGGGATATTTGAACTGCATTTATTTTTCGCCCAACGAAATAAGGATAATAAGCCAATCGCCGGCGGAACGCAGACGGTTTTTGGATATCGACCTGTGTCAAACGGACAAAAACTACTTTTACAGTTTGGTACGCTACAACAAGGCGCTTGCGCAACGCAATAACGCGCTGAAATCGGCGGTAGATTTGGAGGACGCAAAGGACGCTGTGTTTGGCTGGAACAACATTTTGGCGGAAGAGGGCGCAAAAATTGTTGAAAAACGCCAAGATTTTTGCAAAAAGCTTACACCGTTGGCAAAAACTTCGCACGAAAA
This sequence comes from uncultured Oscillospiraceae bacterium, assembly GCA_964535505.1. Lineage (GTDB taxonomy): Bacteria > Bacillota > Clostridia > Christensenellales > CAG-314 > Fimimonas. The sequence goes on along the minus strand of CAZHUH010000005.1, from coordinate 30,713 downwards.
ACTTACCGACGGCAAAGAAACGTTGGAAATGCGCTACGTTGCCAACATAGGCGGAGAAACGCCGCAGGCCGTTTTCGAAGGGTTTTGCCAAGCGTTGGAAGAAAGTTTGGAAAAAGATTTTCAGCTGCGGCACACTTCCGTAGGCTGTCAACGCGACGACGTTTCCATGAAAATAAACGGCGTGGACGTGAGAAATTTCGGAAGCCAAGGGCAACTTCGCACCACGGCGCTTTCGCTGAAACTTGCCGAGTTGGTGCTATTCAAAAACACCGTGGGAGAATATCCCGTGCTGGTTTTGGACGACGTACTTTCGGAATTGGACGCCGAACGACAAAAACGTCTGCTGAACTTTGACGAAGAGTTGCAAATTTTGCTGACTTCGGCAACGGATATTTCCGACAAACTGCTGGCAAAAGACCGCAAAGTGTTTACCATAAGCCAAGGTGTGTGCACGGAAAAAGAATAAAAACCGCAGGCACTGCAGCTGTACAAAGCCAAAACATGCGTTGACGCCAAGGCGGCGCACGAAAAAGGGAAATAAAAGGCGACACGAATTTTTGCTCCAATACACGCAAAAGGCAATGCCGATACGTTTTTGAACACACGTATCGGCGTTTTTGTGTTTTTTGGTGGGACAAACGTCCCTTTTCCATTCGGCTTTTCAACGTGGTATTTTGCGCAATTTGTGTGCTCACCAAAACCGGCTCGATGACAAATGCCGAGATAACAATTGCCAATATGCGCCGTTTGGAGCGCAGGCATGTGCAACCATCGGTCAAGTAGTCTTAATTCGCATTTAACAAATCAGGCGAGAATTGGCTATACTCCCGCACGTTCAAATGCCCGCCCTGCGTTTAACAAAAACCGCCGACCTTTTGACGCACTCATACTATCACTTTGCTTTCTTGGACAACAAAAAACGCCTTCGAAAAATTCGAAAGCGTTTTGTTTGTTTTTGAAAAAAATTATTTCTTTTGAAGCAATTCCACAATTTCCGACAATAGTTGTTCTGACGTTTTGGGCGCATTGGCCTTTGCTTCTTCTTCGGCCTTGCGTGCGGCCTCGGCAATTTCGGCACGGCGAGCATCTTCCGCTGCTGCGATCTCCGCCTTGGATTTGCCGGCCTTTCTCATAGCGCGAAGCTCTTCCTTTGTGAAAGGAGAATCGTGTTGCGCTGCGCTTTTGATGTTTTCGTTAGCGTCTTTTATTCTGTTGAAGGCTTTTATGATGCAGAACAAAACAATTGCAATAAGCAAGAAGTTGATGATTGCGCTGATGAATGCACCCCAATCGATAACAATCGATTTTGAAATATCCAACGTAACGCCGTCCTCTGCATATCCAGGCACCAACACCGTGTAAATTTTTGCAAGCGCGTCTTTGTCGCCGCCGCAGCAAAAGTAGATAACCCAGTTGATAATAGGTCTCAAAATGCCGTCAGACAGAGCCGTTACTATGGCTGTAAATGCAGCACCGATAATGGTACCTACGGCCATATCCATAACGTTTCCGCGCGAAATAAATTTCTTAAATTCGCCAAAAAACTTTTTCATAAATTCCTCCGTTTTCAGTATTTAATATACTACTTATAATATTTTAGCACTTACCGCCGCTTTTTGGCAACGGTTTGCGCCATTTTTTTTGAAGAAATGACTTTTGGAAGCCGAATAAAGCGCGAAAATGTCATGGCAATCGCTTTGCGCATTGGTTTGGCAAACAAATAGAGCCAAAAATGGCGAGGCTCTGTTGAATGCACGTCTGTGAACGTTCGACAAGCACGCAAGAACGCTTGAAAAACACACGAAAACACGACTCAACGTAAATTTTGTATTTTGCTGTTGCTAAACAATCATATGTCCGGAATTCAGCCACTGCTCTTTCAACTTGCAGTAACACAAATGGCAAATTTCGCAATCGCGCAAGGCACGGTGAGCGCCGTCGATGGAAATTCCGTAGTAGGCGGCAACGGTTGTTTGGCGGTGGTTAGGCAAATTTTTAAGCAACTTGCGAGAAATGCGCAGAATATCCACAAAAGAATTGGTAAGCAGCACGCCGTGAGTGCGCAACAAGTTGTCATAAAGAAAATTGATGTCGAAATTGACGTTGTAGCCCACCACGTCGTCTTCGCCCAAAAACTGCACAAAACGGAACAACACTTCGGGAAGAGAAGGCGCGTTTGCCACCATTTCATCGGTGATTCCGGTAAGCTGCGTTATGAACGGATGAATGGACGCATGCGGCTTTGCCAACGACGAAAAGGATGCGACAGGCACGTTTTTGCGCACACGTATGGCGGAAATTTCCAAAATTTCGCTTGTTTCAGGATAAAACCCCGAGGTTTCTATATCCACCACGGTGTAGTCTTCCAAAAAAGAAAATTTGCTTTGCCCTTTGAACGGCCTTGTCTTTTGCACCTTTGTTCCTCCGCTTGATTGCGTTAGTTTTGCACGATTTTTACACCGTTTTGTTTAACCTTTTCGGGGTATTGCACAGAGCTTGCACCGTTTTGCGCTAAACCCGCGTGCGATTTTTTCGGTCATGTTCTTGCATTGTCTTGCACCGAATTTGCACAATTTCGCACATACGTATGGTCAAAAACGTTGCAGCGGCACGTCAATGCACCGCAAAAATTTCCTTTCGACAACAAAAAGTTTGTAACCGAATTTTGCGCAACATGGTTTTGCACAAATCGCTCAGCGCAAGTTTTTGCGCCGCAACCCGAACAGGAAAACACCCAAAACATCGTTGACAACGTAACGTTTTTTCACGTTGCAAGTTCATACCGAACTACATTATACCACACAACAAAGCCAAAACACAACCAAACGACAACTGCATAATATAAATTTCTGCGTTTTCGTTGAAGATGCACCGCAGAGAAACACAACATATCGGTGCCGAAGCGGATCTTTGTCGCCTTTCGGCACAACATCAGTTGACGTCGCCGATTTTTTGCCTTGCCAAAACCTAACGTGCTTGAGATTTTTCGATGTGTACCCACGTGCAAATGGCCGACATAAATTCGCTGTTGGTGGGCGCATACTTGCTATCCAAAATTTGGCAACGAAACAAGTCGTTGAGCCTATCCAAACAACCGCTTGCTTGACTGTCGTGTATTGCATGGCGTATACTGCGATATCGTTGCTTTTTACGAATTCAAGTGTTTTGTCAACGTCCTTTCCTGTAAGCGATTTCATCGTCGACCTCCGTTTTTTGCAGCAAGAACCCAAGCGAACCGACATAGTGCCGCGCAGTGCACCGTTATTTGATGTTGTAACTGCCGTGTACAACAAAGCGTTCCCTCAAATTCCACAGGAAAGTGCACAACATGCAATGCTTCTCTGTCTTTGGGCATTTGGAACACGCAAATTCCCTTGTGAAAGTGCGTCGCAGTTGCGCCTATGCGCTCATGCATCGTGTTTGTTGTGTGGATGTTGCACAAAGAAACACCTTTTGCACAAGGCTCACTACACAAACTTGGTTCGTTTTATCCTTGTCTACTATAAAAAATTGTACAACAAAATTTGACACAGCGTAATGTTTTTGCACAAAACCATTTGGCGTGTTCAAAAACAATTTGTTGTCTTTGGTTGTTTTCTATCTCTTTTTGCACTTTCGTGCAAAAATATCGCACTGATTATTTTGGAACATCAAAAAATGCTCCGCACATTGTTTTTAAAAAGAACTACGAAAGTTGTTGTGCAAACTGCCAATGCCTGAAGAAAGTATAACGACAATAACTTGGAGTTTCATTTGCGGCACATTAAAAATGCACTCTTATGCAAAGAGTGCAGATGAGTTACAAGTGTTGTTATACAAACAATTTTACAAATTAAATTTCTTTGGCAACAGCCGCTCAGCGCACTGTTGCGTGGTAAAAAATTTGGCAAATTGTTTTTGGGACAGCTACGAAAATGTGCTTTTGTTCATGCACAAATCGATAATTCGAATGATATCTTCCTCTTTCTCGGAGCAACCGTTCAAAATCCATTTTGTCAAAATGTTTTGTGTTCCGGAAACGTAGAAATCGAAAATGTAATCCAACACCACTTCGTTTTGATGTTGATGCTGAGACATGATTGGAATAAAAACGTTGCGTTTCAAGTCGTTTTCAGCCAGTCCCAAACGCAAAACATTGCGGTGTTTTGCAATGATTGCAAACAATCGTGCGTGAGATTTGATGAAAGTAAGAAATTTCAACAAATCCTGCCTACTCAATATTATATACGGATCGACTGCAAAAAGTTTTGGATTGAAACTTTTGGCGCAAGAAACGCCGTATTCGCTGAAAAACGATTCCATCAAGCCGCTGTTGATAACGTCGATTATTTCCGCAATGTTTTGAAAATGTGCGTAAAATGTCGAACGACTTATTTTTGCCTTATTGCAAATTGCAGAAACGGAAATATTATCGTATTCGTCTGATTCAATCAGTTCCAACGTGGTCTTACATATCTTGGTGTGTGTGTTATACGATTTTTTTTCGTGTTTATTCATGCTCAAAATTGTACCACAAAAAGTCGGTAAAGACAACACTTTTGGGTTTTCTGTCGTTCAATTATCAACCCAAAAACGCTATAATTTTAATATCTGCCGTATGGCATTTACTAAAAAATGTATTGGAGGAACAAAAATGCAAGGAACAATGAAATGTGCAATTTATTATGGGCCCAAAGATGTTAGAATGGAAGAACGCCCAATTCCGCAAATTACCGAGAACGATGTTTTGGTAAAAATTTTGCGTGCAGGTATTTGCGGCTCGGACATTACCGCTTGGAACTACGGCGGCGAACCCACAGGCGTGTTCCCGGGAAATCCGTTTGGACACGAGATGGTTGGCAAAATTGTAGAAAAAGGCGCAAACGTTGCCGATGATCTCAATGTTGGCGACATTGTGTTTGTAGAACCGCTAAAATCCACAAAAGCCGGCACCATCATGGCAGACATGCTGGGTGGTTTTGGCGAATACGTGAAGGTAGAAAATGCAAAATCTAACCGCAATCTTTTTGTTTTGCCCAAAGACGTAGATTTGGATTCGGCCGCTTTGATAGAACCGTTTAGTGTGGGTGCAAAAGGTGCAACTTGCATGAACGCTTCCGTAAACGAAAACGTTGTTGTGCTGGGCGCAGGCCCCATTGGTTTGTCTGCTGCGGCAACACTTGTTGCAAGAGGACTTAAAAACGTGGTTGTGGTAGACAGAGTTGGCTGGCGTTTGGATATTGCTCAACAACTTGGTGCAAAAACGATAAACACCGCAACGGAAGAATTGATGCCCAGACTGTTGGAAATTTTCGGCGAAGCACCTCAAAAGGCTATAGATTTCAGTGCTGTAGACCCTCAACTTCTTCAACAAATTTTTGCTTACACACAAAAAGTTGGCATGAATTTCGGCGCAAAAACGCCTAATATCGATTTGGTAGTAGACGCCGCAGGCGCAATGCAACTTCTTGCGCAATTTATCGCCAACAGCAAACATGGCACAAAGTTCAGTATTGTTGCCGTTTACAAACACAACCTCGAAATCCCCGGAGCAGTGTTTGTGATGAATGAACCTTGCTTCAAGGGCTCGCAAGGATACAACGACGCAACAATCGAAGAAGTTACCGATTACATTGTTAACAAAAAAATCGACGCCAAAAAGATTGTTACGGCAAAATACAAACACGCCGATTTTGTGGAAGCAATAGCCGCTGCCGCAAACCCCGACAAAAACATAAAAGTTCTTGTGGAATACGACGACTAATAACCATTTGCACAATTTTGTCTCAAACCACCACTGATCGTGCGCTTTGCATTGCGATGTGTTCTTTCAATGCATGGTGTGGTACGTTAGTGTTTGGTAAATTTCACCGTCGAACACGGCAAAGCAAAAAAATCGGTGCAATATGCACAAAATCTAAAATTTACATCTTTTTCATGTCTTTGAAAAATGCGATGCGCCAAAATGCATCGCATTTTTCTTATATTAAATAATATTTGACATAACTAGCGAAAATATTGTAAAATAGTTATATATATTCTGTCGATTGCAGCAATAGCTTGCGGAATGGGACAATTTTGTGTCGCAATAGGCGGAAACATTTGTAGTTTTTGTGTTGCAAAATATGTCATTTGATGATTGTGTGATGCAAATTTCAACATTTGATGGTAGATTTTGAAACAAGCCGTAACCGTGCGCTGACAAAGCACACATTGCTTTTGCGGCGCACCGAGATAAACGGAGGTATTTTATGCAAACACGCAAAACGGCAATTTGTTTGGTTTTGGTTGTGGCGTTGACTTTGACAATGCTGTTTTCGGCATGCCGACAAGAAGTGGTAGACAACACAAAGCGCAGCCTAACTTTGGCTGTTTGCGAAGATCAAAGCGCAACCGTTTCCTCTCTGGTGGATGGATTCAACACGTCGCAATCTGACTACACGGCGGAAATTGCCGTTTACGAAAGCAACGAAATGATAGGTTATTTGCTATCCAACGGCGCAATAGAGCCCGACATGGTTGTGATGGACAACATCAACTTTGTCAACTTGTATTCGCAAAGTCTGCAACCGCTAAACAGGTTTGAAGCCACAGCGGGATTTCAAGTGAGCATCATCAATTCTCTTAAAACAGTCGACGGCAATTTGTTTGGGTTGCCTTCATCAGGGTCTATCTATTCGCAGTGCTACAATACCGAACTTTTTGACGCAATACGCATCGACGAGGACGACTATCCGCAGTCTTTGAGTGGCTACAACGGCAACTTGGGTATGTTGGAAATTGCCGACAGAATGAGTGTTTACAACGCCAGCAGCGGCAACATCTCCTACTGCAATGCCATGGGCGATTTGTCGATGGTATACATGCTAATGGAAGTGGCTGTGCCGATGTTTGCTTCCTCCACCGCAGGAATAGACTTTGTAAAAAATTACTACCAAGACAACGTGAACATTGCCGATTCCAACTACCGCAATCAATGGGAGAACGTGCTGACCGTGTACAAAACGCTGTTCGATTGCAACTACTACTCGACGGACAGCCAATTTGTTGACACCAGCGACGCAGTGAACAAATTTGTTTCCGGGCAGGCGTATGTTTACGCAGGGGCGCCCGAGGCGGTTTTGGAGAAAACCGCCGAACAAGGCGCGTCTCTGAAACAAAGCGATGTGTTGTTGTATCCTTTTGTGGGGGAAACACTCAACCAAAAGTGGATAATTTCCAAACCGGATTTTTACCTTTGCGTTGCAAAAAACCAAAACGACAAGGCAACTTTGGCGCAATCGGAGGGCGTGGAAAAGTTTTTGAGTTGGTTTGCTTCGCCCGACGGCCGCAGACTGTCGCAAAGCACCAAACATAGCATTTCTTACGTTAGCGACATGGATACCGAATTGTTTTCATCTGGCAACTTCAAATTGCTGGAAACATCCATTTCGCAAAACAAAATTTATTTGTCTGACGAGTTTATTGCAACTTTTTCCGTTGCCACAAACATTTTGAAAGACTACGTTGGCGGAAAACTTACGTTGAACGAAACAATTTTGGCAATTGACAAAGCTGTTGCCGCCGCCGCGCCCGGCAAAGAATTGTTGTACACGGCACCAAACGATTTGGATTTTCCCGCAAGCGGCCAAATTTTGCAAGAAACGGCAATAGGAAACATGACGGCAGACATTCTTTGCGCGCAAACATCCGTCGAAATGGCAATTTTGCCCGCCGATACAATAAATTGCAACCTTTACGCAGGGCAACACACTACAAGAAGTTTGTCGGTTGTGTTCGACAGCGTTGCCGAATTGGCTCCGGTGCGCATGAAGGTGGCAGGGCTGAAACGGATTTTGTCCGATTGCTCTGCCGACGGCGTTTTCCCGCTTATTTCCGGATTTCGCATTTCCGCTTCGGGCGAGGGCACAAAACTGGTGAAAACCGGCGGCATTGCGCTATCCGACGACGACACGGTGTTAGTGCTGATTACGCGACAATGGGAACAAGAATACGCACAATACATTGTGAAATCTTCCGACGGAAGATATGTTTCGGCATTGGACACCATTGTTAACTATCTTGACGCCCACGAAAGAACCTTTCCCAATGCGGTTTTGGACGACCGTTACGGCAAATATTCCTTAAAAACAAGCGATTAGCCGACGATTTTGGCACAAATTAGGCGAAAAATTCAAAATAAAACGGCAACGTCATTTTGAATGTGGCGAGAAAAGCAAAATTAACATTTACCCCCCCCCAAAAAAAATTAAATGTTTTGGAATAAAGATAAAAAAAATAAAATCGAGAACTTTGTTCAACGAGTTTAAAAATAAATAATCAAAAGAGGAAGAAAAACTATGAAAAAATTGCAAAAAGTGTTTTTTGTTTTGTTGGTTGCTTTGGCGGCGGTGTGCACAATTGCTCTTTGCGCATGCGAAAAACCGCAACCGGCAAACGCTACGGATATGGAAGTGTTCGGCGCTCCCACGGGAGAATACGCCGTCGGAACACAATTCGATCCGTCGGCATTGAGTGTTGTCGTGCACTTTGACGACGGCAGTGAAAAGAAAATAGAATATTCGGAAAACGGCGAAATTTCTTTTAGCGGTTGGGACACTTCCTCCGAAGGAGAAAAGTCGTTTGTTGTAAAGTGCATGGGTTTGGAAAAGGTTTTTGCCTACTCGGTGCGCAACAACACCGTAACGCTTGTGCTAAACGGCGGCAGCCTTGTTTTGGAGGGCGAAACGGTTGAAAACAGTTACAATTTTGTCGCCCAAAGCAACGTTGTAGATTTGGGCGACTACTACCCCGAAAAAACCGAAAACGGCTACGCCATGGCTTTTGCCGGCTGGTACCTGGATGAGGAGTGCACGCAACGCGCACCCCTTGTTTCCGACACGTTTGCTTTGACGGGCGACGTCACCTTGTACGCCGGCTACGACACCGATTGGTCGTGGCTGTTCGACTACACCATTAGCGTCAATGCCGAAACAAATCAAATGGAAGTTACGTTGAATTGTTTCACGGATCTTTTCTTCATTTGGGACGAACGCTACATGGCAATGGGCAACGTGCTTACCATACCAAACACGGTGGAAGGCTACCCCGTTACCGTTTTGGGCACGAAGTTTTCCAAAATTTCTTTGACGGATTACAGCGCGTTTGAGATGTTAGATTTCGACACCATTACTTTCCACGAGGACAGCCCCTTGCGCGAAATAGGCAGCGAGGCGTTTGCCAACGAAAACAGCCACAGCATCACCACATTCGATTTTCCCAAAAACCTGAAAGTTATTGGAGAAAAAGCCTTTTACAACAGTATGATTGAGGGCGAAAAGGTGGTTTTCCCCGCTTCGTTAGAGAAAATTTTGAACGACGCGTTTTACGCAGTGAAATTTGACGAAATTTCCTTTGAAGCGGGCAGCAATCTGAAAAGCATAGGCAACAACGCTTTCGAGGGGTGTAAGGCGACAAAAATCACTTTGCCTGAAGGTTTGAGCGAAATTGGCAAATATGCCTTTTCCGGCAGCCCCTACATCACCTATATGCGCATCCCCGCTTCCGTTACAAGCATTGGGCTATATGCCTTCAACTCGATGAATGCGTTGGAAAGAATAGAAGTTTCCGCCGACAACGCCGTATACTGGAGCGGACAAGGGGGCAATTTATATCAATATGGCGAATCGGCAGGCGAATCGTACTTGGTGCGCTACTGCAATGCCGACCGCACCACCGAATTTTCGTTGCCAACCAAAGATAACAACGGCAACGACGTTACCATCACCAGAATTTTGGAAGCGGCATTTTCCGTGAAAGATTTGTCTGTTTCCGGCAACAACAACGGATACTCTTACTTGGAAAAAATCAACCTTACCGAAGGGTTGAAATACATTGGCGACAAAGCCTTTGCCGGCATTTCCGCACAGTTCACTTTGCCGGCATCCCTTGCCAACATCGGCGCAATGGCATTTTACGATTGGAACGGCACAGAATTCAAATTGGCGGAAGGCAACAAAGATTTCTGCGTAGAAGAGGGCGTTTTGTACAGCGCAGACGGCAAGCAAATTCTCAGCGTGCCCAAGTTCTACCCAACTGAAAAGGGAGTTTTCACACTGAAAAACGACGTGGAAGTTGTGAAGAGTTACGCATTTGTAAAAAACGAAACCATAGAATACTTGGTGTTTCCCGAAAACAGCAACCTGAAGAAGGTGGAATCCAACGGATTGTGCATCTACTCTATGCCTTCGCTGAAAGGCGTGTATCTGTTGGGCGATGTGTTCGAAGTGCAAAATAACGCTTTTTACGACAGCTCTTTCTTGAACCAAGCGCTTATTATCTTTGCCGATGATCCTAACGCCTATAAAAACAACGAAAGCTGGAAAAACTACACGGAGAAAAATGACTTTGGAATTTTCGTGCCGCTAATCGACCGCATTTTTGCCTTCGACGCACAAGTGCTTGCCGACTACATCGGCGGAGAAAGCATAAACTTTGTAAGCTTCGACAACTTCGACCCCACGCAAGAATTTTCACCCGACCCCGAAATCTACTACGACATCTACAACATCAGCTACGCTTTGGAAAAACTGAATGCTTTGTTCAACAGTAAACAAGGGGAAAATGCCGTAACGGAAAAATACATGCAATATTTTGCCGCATTTGAAAAATTTGCCTATACTTCCATTGTGGAATATTTTCAACTAACCGAGGAGTTCGGCATGTTGCAAAATACTTCCGTGCAAGAAATTGCCATAGTGAACAGCGTGGTTGTGGGTTACGAAAACGTTTTGCCGCAAGAAATAAAAACGGAATTGCAAGAAAGTTACGCCTACTTGGCAGAGAAAAAGGAGTACTTTGACGATTTGACCGCCAAGCGCAACCAAGCGATAAAAGACGTGATGAATTTTCAACTTTCCGAAGAAAACTTGGACGACGAAAATTCGCAATACAGTTTTGACAGATTGCAACAACTTTTGACGGAATGCGCAAATTGCGGCGTGGTTTCGGGACAAACCAACGACAGTTTCAACGAAAAAATGACCACTCTTACAATAACACAAACGTTGTTTTTGTTGATGAACACCGAGTGCAACGACCTTACCATCGGCTACATTGACACAGTGCAATACCACGCAATGTATCAATCGGAATACCGGATGAACTTGCTGTACAAATACGACAAAATGAATTGGGCGATTTGCAATGCGTTGATTTTTGAGGCAACTTCGCTATACGATTCTTTCGGCGGTGTGTGCGGCTACAACGCAAGCGAGTTGCGCCAAATTATATTTGACGGCAACTACTTCAACTTCGTCTACTATCACTTTTTCGAACATTCTGTAGAATACTACCTAAACAACGTACTTACCGAAACGGAAAAGGCACAATTGCAAGGGCTGGAAAAATACAACGCAATAAAGGCGGAATACAGCGAAATTTTTGACGACATCGTCCAAAAGGTGCAAGATTTTCAACTTTCGGAGGAAAACCTGATGGACGAAAATAGCCAATACAGCGCAGAGAAACTTGCAGAATTGGTAAACCGCTGGTACGATTGGAATATGGCAAGCAGCGTGCAAGACCAACAAGTTTTGGACGCATTCTATCTGTTGGATTGCAATTTGGCGTTGTATTCGCTGCACACAAACACTTTCAATGACGAAAACGCCTACGACTTGTTGATTTGGGCAACAAACGCAGACTACTACACCACTTACATGCTTTCCACCGAACAAATGGAGCAGTTGGTGTTTTTAGACGAATTTGAAACCACAAAAGACGTTGTGTATTGCAACTTTTTGCTTAAAGCCTTGAAAGAATCGTACGAGTGGTATGGAGTAAGCCAAGCAAACGCCTACGAATTGAGCCAACTGTTGTACGACGGATACTACACCGACTACTATGTCTACATCACTTTGGTGAATCCGTTGAGCTACTACATGGAAAACGTGTTTACAACGGAAGAAAGCCGTTTGGCATTGGTTAATTTTGATATTTACCAAACCGTCAAAGACGCTTACGACTCCTTTGTCGGCTAGTTTAAGCACCATTGCAAATGCGGCAACCGCATGCAAAACTTGCTTTAAGCCGGACGACAAACCCCTCCGCTTGCAAACCACCCAAACCTTGACTTCTTTTGCTGTTTGTCGCGTCGTGTTATTTTGTTAAAACGCTTTTGAAAAAAACCACAAACGATAAAAACGCTTTTTGTGCTCTTTTAAGGCGAGCAAGGCTAAGAACGCCGCGGCGCGACGTAAGCAGAAAATACTCGGGCAATTTTAGCAACGGCAAACCATTTCGAAACAATTAGAGGCTAAAACCGGAAAATTTTGCAAACACCGCCGTTTTTTGGTTTTTGAAGTGTTGCAAAAACACGCACTGTTTGGTACAATATAATTTAATTCAAAACCATTTATGAAAAGTTGCAACACCAAGAAATGTTGCGGCACTTTCGGCAAAATGGAGGAAAGCCCTGTTTTGCGGCAGGTTGCAAGCGCAAAAACACATTACAAAAACAAAAATTTTGCGCAAATAACGCATAAGTTCACCGCAAAACGCAATACAAAACCTTGCTGTAAAAAAAACGTAAAAAATTCACCGCACCCAAAGGATAATTGCCGAAAGGCTAAAAATTTTGTTGCAATCAATCGTTACGAAACAAACGTTATGAAAAGAAACCGCGAAAACGCATCAAACAAAAAAGCATCTCGCCTCTATTTGGAAGAGCGAAGATTTTACAGAACCATCAACATATTGTTGACGGTGATAATTTTTGTTGTGTTTTCGGCAATGGGCGTGATGGCCATTTTTGTATACGACAACCGCGTGGAAGCCGATACCGAAGCCGAAGCGCAAACGGTAATGCAAGACATTTCCGAACAAGTTTCACTAAGAGTTGCTACCACTATCAACGATTGGTTGCGCCAACTTGTCATGCTGGACAATGTTTTGGGCACGTTGAATTCCGCTTCCGACTCATATATGGACGAATTGAATGAGGCGCTTATCGACACTGCAAGCAACTCCACTTTTGAAACGTTGGGGCTTATTTTGCAAAGCGGCGATTTATACTACATCGATGAAGGCGTGGGCAAATACTACAACATTGCGGCAGAAGAAATTGCGCGAGCGGTAACCTTGAAAAGGCAACGTTTCGTGAGCAGAATTTACATCACCGGAATGGGTGAAAAGATAATTTTCGGCATACCCTACGGCGACGAACTGGGCGAAGCAGGGCTTGACGACGCCGCCACAGAACGCATAAGCGGCGTTGCAGGCATTGTGTCACCTGAGCAGTTGTCGCAAATTTTGCACTCTACGGCATTCCTCGGCACAGCGTACATTGCGCTGTTTCAAAAGGACGGCAGCCGAATTGTCGATTCCTACTACGGCACGCCGCAAAGCGTGGAAATAAACAACGTTTTCAACATTATTTCGCAAACGGCGACAGAAGAGGCGTACACCGCTTTTGTAGAGGATATTGCCAACGGCAACTCGGACATAATAAAAATTGTTGCGCAAAATCAAACGCAACTGTGCCATTACAGCAATTTGGGCGCGTCGCTTTCGACGGAAACTTCCGACAGTTGGCAAAAAGATTGGAACGTGATGATTGTCGTTGCGCAATCGATAATTATGAGAAACATCACGCCGGTTTTGGAGCTGACGCGAACGGTAATTTTTGCGCTGATAATTATTATTTGCGTTACCTTGGCGCTGTTGCTGATAAGCAGCGAAATGTCTCGCTCGCGCAGGGGCAAACTGCTGTACGTCGACCCCGTTACCGACGGCATAAACGAAACCCGTTTCAAAATGGATGCCGCCGTGTTGGTAAACAGATACGAAAACGACAATTTCGCCATTGTGTACGTGAGCTTTTTGCGTATGGGATTTGTGGTTGCGGAACGGTTGAAGTTGCTTAAAGCAATGCATGAGGCATTTTTGGGCGAATTGCAACCGCACGAGTTGGTTTGCCGTATGAATAACGACAGATTTGCCTTGCTGTTGGAAGCGCAAGACAAACCAACCCTATTGAAACATCTGAACAAAATTGCCGACAAGGTAAAAGCCAGCTGCTACGAAGTGGAACTTGTAAGTTTGCCGCTGTCGATGGGAGTTTACCTTTTGCCCAAGCAAGGGGAAGTGAGCGCGCAAAACATCGAAACGGCGCTTGATAATGCGAGCGTGGCACAAGGTTCGACAACGAAACTGTCCGATTCGCTTGCAACATTCTTCACAGAAGACATGCTGTTGGGCATGCAAAAGAGTTTGGAATTGGAAATGAAGCAAGAAAGTGCACTTGCCGCAGGGCATTTTCACGTGTATTACCAACTGAAACGCGACATTCAAAACAACACTTGGTGCGGCGCTGAAGCATTGGCGCGTTGGATCGACCCCGAAAAGGGATTCATCTCCCCCGGCGTATTTGTGCCGCTATTTGAGGATAACGGTTTCATTTTGCAACTGGACGTTTACATGTTTGAATGTGTTTGCCGCGACATCAAAACCATGTTGGAGCTCGGTGTGCCGGCAAAGCCCATTAGCGTAAACCTTTCGCGCAGACACCTTTATGTAGAGGGATTTTTGGACGAATACGAACGCATCATCAAAAAATACGACATCCCGCCGCAATATATCGAACTGGAACTAACGGAAAGCATGATGTTTGAAGAAGTACAAAAATTTGTGAACGTGGTTTCGGCAATTCACGAAATGGGCTGTCGCTGCTCTATTGACGACTTCGGCAGCGGCTATTCGTCGCTGAGCATGTTGAAAGAATACGATTTCGACGTAGTGAAGTTAGATCGCAGTTTCTTCAACAGCAACGGCGATTTAGACGACAAAACGAAGCAAATTGTAAGTACGCTGATTAAACTTTCGCACGATTTGGGCAAAACCATTGTTGCGGAAGGCATCGAAACGGAACAACAAGTGCAATTTTTGCGCGAAGTCGGCTGTGATTGCGTTCAAGGCTACTACTTTGCAAGACCGCTTCCCTTTGAAGAAAGCTTGAAGAAAATTTCAAAATAACAACCATTCGGCAACAACACCTCCACTTTTAGGAGGAATCGTTGTTGCCGTTTTTGCGCCTTGCCGAATGCTCCGATTAAGTCATGTTCAACTTTTGCACATACGTATAGGCGAAAATTGTTACTGCCGCAAGCAAATAGCACTTGCCAAAGACGAATAAAACTGCCGAAAGCAACGCAACTCGCCGCTAGGCGAATAACACTGCCGAAGGCAATACCACTTGTCGCAAGACAACCCCCTATCGCCGTAAGGCGCACACTACCCCCACAGCCCACTCGCTGCGCAAGCGCGCCGACCGCGCACATTAACGGCAAAGGAAATCCCAAAATGAGTTATCTGCCCAAAGAAATAGAAAAATTGTTGAAGAACGAAGAATGCACCGTTGACAAAGTGGGAATGTCGGGCAGCACTGTGCTGATTTTTGGCGACAAAGTGCTGAAAATTCAAAATGCCAATGCCGAGGCGGGAAATGAAGTTGCGTTGATGCGTTGGCTGAAAAACAAATTGCCTGTTCCGCAAGTGCTTGCGTACGAGTGTTCGGAAGGGAAAAGTTTTTTGCTTATGTCAAAATTACCGGGAGAAATGGCTTGTACACCACGGTTTTTGCGGCGTCCGGAGCGGCTTTTTCAACTGATGAGCGAGGCGTTGCACATGTGGTGGTCGGTGGATTTTTCCGCCTACCCCGAAAAAAGCAATCTCGACAAAAAATTGCACGCGGCACAACACGCCGTAGAAAACAATTTGGTGGACACAACCAATGTGGAACTGGACACTTTTGGCAAAAAAGGATTTGAAAATCCACAAGCATTGCTTGATTGGCTGGTGGAAAACCGCCCCGAAACGGAAGATTTGGCTTTAACTCACGGAGATTTTTGCTTGCCAAATGTTTTTCTCACCGAGGAGGGGGTTTCGGGTTTTATAGATTTGGGCAGGGGCGGCGTTGCCGACAAATATCAGGACGTGGCGCTTTGCTACCGCAGTTTGAAAGACAATTTTGCCGGCAGACAAGGCGGAGCCGTTTTCAACGCAGATATGAACATGTTTTTTGCGGCGTTGAAAATGGAGCCCGATTGGGGAAAAATAAAGTACTACCGCTTGTTGGACGAATTGTTTTAGAAAAAGCACCAAATACTTTTGGTCGATGTGCAGACAAACCCCTCGAATTGGTTTCGAGAGGTTTGTTTTTTGTGTTAATGATGTCCAAAGGCATATAATGCCGTGCGCTTTCCTTAAAAATTTCAAGCGTGAGAATCACAGCGTTTTGAGGAATTCGCCGAATGCCGACAATGCAATTTTTGTCGCAGCATTGGTGTCAAAAGTGATAAATTTGTGTTTTGCCATGGCAAATTCTTTGGGGAAAATTATGCTTGTTACCGCAACGCCTTTTTCGCGTAAAATTTGTGCATATAGTTGCGATTGCGAATCGTTCAGTTTGTCTATTTGTCCGCTGCAAATGAACGTGGGCGGAAGGTTGGCGGAAACGTAGTTAATTGGGGAAAGCTCTTGCAATCTGTCGCGATAGTTGGCTGTGGACGGCGGCACGATGGCGCTCATGTAAATTTTTGAGTGCTTGAAACCTGTTGTGAGGGTGGTTTCAAGGTTATATGCTCCGTAAAAAAACGCACACCCTACAACCTTTTGGGCAATGGCATCGTTGTTCAAAGTTGCTTTGTTTATAAAAAGAGAAAGCAAGTGGGCGCCGGAACTATCCCCTGCCAAAATTATTTTTTCGGGGTTGCCGCCATATTGTTGCGCGTTTGCGGAAATAAATTTTATTATTGCAAAGATATCTTGTTGCATATCTTCCACGGAAAACTTGGGCGCCAACCGAAAGTTGCAGTTGAAAACCACTGTGCCGTATGCACACAAACGCTTGCAAGTGGAACGGAACACACGTTTGTCGTAGGCGCACCAACCGCCACCATGCATATACAAAACGCACGGCTTCAAGTTGCCGTCGCTGCTGTGCGTGATATCAGAATCATGCTCATCCACAGCATTGGGCTTCGGGTTGCAGCCGCTACTGCTTGAGACGTCCACGTCGTGCTTCTCAACGGCACAGGGCGATGGAATCTTGTCTTTGGAATACATTATATCCAAGTCGCGCCCCTCCATGGCGTGAGGCGCCGGAACACTATCTTTGGCGCACATTATGTCCAAGTCATGATACTTATGCTTGTCGCCGCAATAGTTTTGGTTGTATTTTGTTTTTATTCCTTTGATTCGTTTGTTAAAAACACCGCAGAGTTTGGCAAGATATGTTTCTATCTCCGTTTTTAACTTCAACATTCTTACTTTGAACATATTCATTTCGTTTTTTCCGTTGTATTTGTGCAAGAAATTGAGCCGACACAGCAAACGCAAAAAGCCCTATCGCCATTGATGACAAGTGGGCGACCGCGCGCCGACCAAATTGTCTTTGAACATTGGGTATAGCTTAAATTCCTCAAGCTTTTCCTTTCCGCCGAGTTCAACGTATCGCTTCAAAACGTCAAGCGTTCGCCGTCGGCATAGCACCATTTGCGATATTTCTCGTTTAAAAGTCCTTCCTTCTCACTGCTGAGATTGCAGCCCTCAATCGGGATACCCCGGCATTCGCGCACAAACTCTCTTGGAGAACCAAGAAGAGCATTGGTAGAAACATCAAATAGCTTTAAGCGTAATTTTAATGTTTCTGTGTTTGGAACAGTTTCTCCTGTTTTCCAACCGTAAACCGCTTGTCTTGTTAATCTTTTCTGCAAATTCTTGGAAAAACTTTTTTCGTGCTGAGTTCAAAGATAATATTTCTTGCTTCCATAAATTCACCCACCTATGTTTGTGGTTATATTTTACCACAGTGAGATAAGGTTTACAAGCAATTTGTTGTTGCCGCTCAGTTAGCAAATTTTATTTTATCGTTTGGTACAAATACCTTTCGTTCGGTAACACCTATTTCTTTTGACCGTTAGTGTGCAAATCAGCACGGCATTTTCAGCGGTTTTTTAGTTGCAATTTGTCCAACAGCGGAATTTTGTGTTGGTTGGCAAACACAATCGCTTCTTGCTCTACTTCGTCCAAGAAATCGTGTTTGCGGTGCGCGTCGATGCCGATTATTCCCTTGATGTCATACTCGCTTGCCAAATTCCAAAATTCTTCGCAGGGATACAAATTTTCTATCGGTTGTCCCAACCCGTTTTTTCGATGTTTGTATGCCGCAAAACGCAGTCCCGCCACGTTTATTTCCAACGGCATATTGTATTTTTCCGCCGTTTCCAACAGTCGTCTGCTCTGCCGCTCGGCAAAATCGTCCCAAATGCGGTAGCCGTTCATAAAGTGGTCGGGGTGTGCAATGCAGACAAACAGGTTGCTTTTTATTGCCGAAATCAGTGCGTCGACATACTTTGTGAGCATTTCGCCGCTGTGAAAACTGCTGTTGTACCACACCTGACGCCCATTTTGCAAATAGCAGTGCTGTCCGCAAATGAGATACTCCACGCTCTTGTTTTGCAACATATCAACGTATTCGTCAAGATATTCCTCTACGTATTCCGCTTCGAAACCGACGTGCAAAGCAATGCGATCTTGGTATTTTTCACGCAGTGACGAAATGGAGGAAAGGTAGCCGTCCAACATTTCGTAGTCCTGTCGCATGCCCTCGAAGTGCAACCCCTTGAAGGGCACATGATCGGAAAATCCCAATTCCGTCAAGCCCAGTTCCAATGCGCCTTGCACGTAGTCTTCGTCCTCGCCCAGCGCATGCCCGCATCGTTTGGTATGTGTGTGATAGTTGGATAAAAGTTTCATAACTGCACCATTTTAATTTTTGAACGCTCTGCCGCTGCTACTGACGCAACAATTTTTATTATAGCATAAAAATCGGCAAAACAAAAGGCAACAAAACCAAATAATCCTCCAAATAAAGTGGGCACGGGCTTGTACGCACAATTCTGCCAAGACGCATTCGCGATCAACTTTCTTAAGTTGATTGATTTTTGCAAAAATGAAACTGTTTTTTGCACAGTTCCGCCAAGACGCTTTTACGAGCAACTTCCTTAATTAGATTGATTTCGTGCAAAACACAAAATGGTTTGTTACACAGTGTGAAAACAATATCTAAAAAACAATTGCAAAAAAACGCGATATCTAGTATAATATATTGGCAAAAGAAAATAGGCGTCGATTGTTCTCGCCGTTGGCTCGCACCCTTCGCCGCACAAGTTCGGCTCGGCTGAGAACGCAGTTGGGACAAAGCGTTAAGCAAACAACACGGTGTGTTGTTTGTGGCGAATGTTACGCGATTACAAGGCAATCGCTGTGGAAGCGCCGAATCGGGGTCCCCGAAAATCAAATGGTTTTTGGGGTGAAGGAAGCTACCAACTGCCAGTCTAACAAACAAATTGTAAAAGAGTAAGAAAATAAATATCGAGGTGTAGCGCAGTTGGTAGCGCGCTTGGTTCGGGACCAAGAGGCCATGGGTTCGAATCCCGTCACTTCGACCACTCTGGACTCAACTGAACCCATAAAAGGGGAATTTGAGCCCAGATTTTTTATTGTCGTCTTTTGCAACAATACACAACGAGCCGTAAGCGAGTTTTGTATTATTTACAGCCATTATTTTCCATATTTTGCCATTCGGCAGTTCGTTGTAGCACAACTCTCGTTTCAGTCAACGGCGAGAAAATTTTGCAACTTAATATAATGTATAGTTTTGAAGTCAAGGGTTTTGCTCTTGGCTTTTTTCTTATGCAAATTTTTCTCTTTGTTTCCGTTGACTTCCACCAACAGACAGGATATGTGTTTTCTTCTACCAAGTTGTGCTACCCCGTTTTGTGCCGAAAGGCAAAAATAAAAATAAGGAGTTAGAAAAATGAAAAAAGTTGTTTTCTCAATTACAAAATTGGGTAACGGAAACAAGCAAACAGGCAGAGGATTTATTAACCAAGATAACGTTCTGCTGCTGCAACTCAAAAGGAAAGACGGAACTACCAAATGGAAAGGTATAAACGACTACAACAAATACCTATTTCCGACAGTAGGTAAAGTTGACGAGTACAAAGGTTATTACACCGAATACTACGAAGACGCCGAGATACCCAGAGATGATGGGAGTTACGATATCCGAGACACGGAGACCACGTATTTTATCTGGTTCAAAAAGGTTGCTTAAAGGAGTGATTACAATGGAATACAGAATATATGACGGAGAGTGTTTCGTTACGTTCAATATGTTGGATATGAACAACGACAGTATTACACTTGCTGTTACTAAACAGGGAAAGATAACGGTAACGGATTATCCACTACTGCAAGACGACAACGGACTGTACTTCGAGTATGGTCCGCTTTTTAATAAAATCTATTTAGATAATTTTGAGGAGTATGCTAGATGAACAAGTGTTATTTGAAAAGTAAAAAGGTTTGCAGTAAATGTCCACACGTAGATTACTGCGACAAAGCCACAATATACGATGGTAATTGCCATAGATGCGATATTACCAACTGCGAAAACAATCCGAATTACGAGGAGAAAGAAAATGGATAACGAAATAAACATAGTTATTGGCTCTTGGGGAAGTTACAACGAGTGTAACGAGAGAGCGCTTGGTTCTAAATGGCTGTGTCTGAACGACTACGACGATTGGGACGAAATAGTTGAGGAACTGCAAAAAGAAGGCTTCGAACTCAACGGCATAGACGAAGAATTGTTTGTACAAGACATTGAAAACTTCGTTTGTAGCAATGCCGTAAATTGGGATTACGTTCACCCAAAAGATTTATTCGAGTTGCTTAAAAAGTCCGGTGTGCTGGATGATGAGGATAAATACGAAAAAGCAGTTATCTATTGCGACATTGAAGGCTATACCGAATGGCAACGGCGTGTTGAAGAATATGAGGACGATTGGGATGACGGAATATATCTCTATCCCAATATGGATTGGTACGACTTGGGATACCACATAATACACGAAGTGGACTGTGTGAAAATACCCGAATTTCTCGAAAACTACATAGATTACAAAAGATATGGCGAAGAACTATCTTACGAATGTTTTCACGAATACGACGGCGGAATCGTTGAAATACGGAGATAGTTATGAAATATATAACTTCTATACGAAAAACGTTTCAAGGCGCTTATGCAATAAACGGTGTCATAGGCGAAAGACAATACTTTGGCTACTGTATGCGGGTAGCCATTTATTTAACCAACAATGTAAAAAGGAGAAAAAGAAATGAAAACAACTATTGAAGAAAGAAAACAGAAAGCAATCGAATTACTAAAAAAATTGGACGTCTACAAGCCTTATATAGACGGATTTGTGAAAAACAACCAAGTGTGCTTCTATGAAGGATTTGGTGGTTACTGGGTGGACCAAGAACCCGAAGTGGAAAAGAAGATGAAAGAACTTGAACAAAAACACAACTGCTACGTATATGCAATTACTCATGAATACTTGGAGTTTGGCGAATGTTGGGATTTCCTAATAGTGCCTGATGATGACGAAGATTGGGATTACCTGTTGGACAAAGCGTGTAGCAATGAATTTTACACACTTGCCTATGTGTGGAACAGAGACTGCGAATACAACAGCGAGTTTGGCGACATTATGGTGAAATCTTGGGGAGGTGGCTTATGTCGGATAGGTTAAAAACACAAGCATACATACAATCGCTTAACATTGGCAAAATGCGCCCCGAAGTTATGGACGAAATTACTATACTTGTAAAAGTAGGAGATAACGACTACATAGTAGACTACAAAGGCACAAAATGCCACGCAATATTTAATTGGTTTGTCTGCGCCTACTTTGCAGATGACGTTTATGGGAGAATTGAGGAATGAAAGACATTATTTTCTACGAAGACTATTTCGACAACAAACAGTACGAGGAAGTAAAACAAGATGTGTTTGCTAACAATGCAGAAACTTATGGATGGCAAACCATAAATGATGTTCCCGAAGATATAATTTATGAAACACTAACGGAAATTTACCGTGAAGATTGGAACTTACTTGCAACCGCCTTGAAAGAAGAATTCAAGCGCGGTTGCTTTATTCTTACGGGAACAAACGGCAGATGGTATGGTCCTGTGGACTGTGGCAGTTTTATTCATTCTTTCCAAGACCTTATGCGTGGGTTAAGACACTTGGACTCGTTGAAGATTGCAAAAGTTGTGCTCCGGTTACCGTTATAAGCATACCGACTGTGCCTCCCGATCCTCCGGATAATGTAGGAACGATGAAAGAGAATGAAGTATTCATAAAGCCGGTAATCGCAGGCGTAACATATCCTATTGCTGCGCCTACTGATCCACCTATGATTGCTCCGCCCAATATGCCTAGTATCGTTTGACCTGCCAGATCCCAGCCTTCTAGTAGGGGTGAGATGTTGCGCCATTGAAACCAACATAGCACCTAAAGTAGAGGAAATTGCAGGCAGGATAAGGGAATTGCCACAAAGGCAATTCCGATACTCTACAAGAGGGAAACCTACTTTATTTTTGTAGCAACAACGTCTCTAAATTAGACTTAATTGCGTTAAATATTTCTGCATCAAAAACGCCTTACCGTACATCACAATCGAATCGATCAACTCTTAATTCTACATATTCCCCATTTTTGATATCTTTGGGCAGTGGACGGTCAAGTATAATGATAATCTGTCCTATACTAATTAGTGGCTTTATTGAATCAATAACTTGCCCACAAACATAATATGAATATGGTTGAGCATCTTTATGGAGTAAATACGCATTTGTGTCACTTCTAACTATCTCAGTTGCAAACAATGAGACTATTTCTTTTACTTCTGCGCCCAAAATATTATTATCCACAGGATGGCAATAACATAAAACGTCATAAATACTATCTGAAACAATAATGTCCGCTTCTTGACTAAATGCATCATATGCTACTATTTTTTTTACAAACACTCTGACACCTCAAACAACCAACCATGAAATACCTAATTTTACAAGTTCAGAAACACTTCTTATTCCAAAAGTTGCAACTCTGCTTCCATGCATTCCCACAAATGCGTAGTTTGCACCGCCATTTTGTCCCAAAAACCTAACAAACCCTGTTGTCAACTTCCCCCTGTAAGTGTACGTTACTTTAGTTCCATTCTTGATTACATATTTGGATCCCTTCGCATATTCTTTCGCATTTGTGTACCCCATTTTTGTGCCATGCTTTGTTAAATGTGTACTCAAACTGGATTTGGAAGCAAATGTTCCATATTGCAATCCTCCAACAGTTCCGCCAACAACAGCCCCAATAAGTGCGCCGCCGCCAAAACCTATACCCATTCCAATGAGTATACCTTCAGCACTCCAATCGCTTACTGCACCGCCTATTATTCCACCGGCGACAACGCCAACGCCTGCCCCAATCAAAGTTCCAACCGCAGCGCCATGCAATACTGCTCCAGCCAAAGTTCCCGCCAAAACAGTAGTCCCAACACCTGCTGTTAATACTGTAATTGCTCCAATTACTAAGATTCCGCCAAGTATTGCCGCGCCAATCCCAAGCCATTTTAACCATTCTGGAGCGCAACCTGTTGGATCGCTGTAATTAACAGGATCGTTACCGCAGTACGCAAACAGGTTCAAACCGTTAACGCTTTCTGGGTCAAGGTAGTCTGTGCTGTCCGGAGAGATGAATCTGCGCCATTCGGGATTGTAGTAGCGAGTGGTTAGGAAGTAAAAACCTGTCTCACGGTCGAGATAGTAACTGCGGTAGCGTATTGGGTTGTTGCGTGCAAGATCGCCGGCGGTGCTGTTGAGGATTCTGCAATTACCATAGGCATCATATGCATATTCTGCTTTCAGGTTGCCGCTTGCATCGTATATTGCAATAACGTCACCTTGCAGATTCTTGTGGAAGTAGTAGGGTTGAGATGTTGCGCCATTGTAACTATACATTACACCTATCATTCCACATTCGTCGTATAAATATGTCAATTCACGTGAAGAATTTACTCCGTTTTGCGTTTCCGTACACTTTTCGTATATTAGCCTGCCCAAAGAGTCGTAGGTGTAATTGGTATTGTAGGTGTACCTTTCCGCATCCAAATCTGCCGTATTTTTGTCGTATGTGTAGTATTTGCTTAATCTTTGACCTAAGGCATTGTACGTAAACTGCATGTTTTCATATTTGCCCGGTTGCATAGAAGCACCTTGGTATATTCTTGAAAGACGACATTTGCTCCAGTTATATGTTCTGCCGTCGTAGGAAAACAATTCGCCCTTTTGGCTATAACCTATCTGCTTGCCGTTGAAGTTTGTCAGCCTATCCGCTTGAGTAGTATCGTAAGTATAGGTCTTTTGGGTAAAGGTTCCACTCGGTGTATCACTTAACGAAAAAGCATATTCCTTAACGCTGGTTATATTCCCAATATTATTATATTCATAGACAAATGTCTTGTCAAGACCTTGGTTGTTTTCTCTTGCCGGTTGAAATTCTTCGTAACAAAAAGGACTGAGTTCGGTAGAGTACCGAACTCAGTCGCAGATGAACTATATATTATTAAATTTTTTGTCCAACTTTTGGAGTATACATCTGAAATAGCATGGCGCTTAACGCGTTATTTATTGCTACTTTATTTCGCTTTCATCTTTATTTGCTGTTTGCTGCAAATTTTCCAAAAATTCCTTTTTGGTAGATTTCCCTTTTGAAAACGTCAAAAATATCATCGCCAAATGCGCAAGCGGTATTGCTATCAGTCCCAAAAGATAAATTTTGTTTCGATTGCCAAATACATCCATAACAAAACATGGTATCAAATAGATTGCAAAAGAGAACACCGCAAGCAAAACAGACATTATTACAACAGTTTTTCTATTCATTAGCTCATCCTCCTACAAAACCTTTACCAATGTGTACACAACAACCCCGACCGACAGGCAAATCACGTAAATTGCAAAGCAAAACAAAAACTTGCTTAACTTTTGTCTTTTGGGTTTTAGCGAATTTGACAGCACAAACAGCAAACACGCAACATCCAGATACATAAGCACTACGCTCACCATCAAAACAATGTCGAACAATGCCCTTTCTTGGTCGTACTGCGGCCAAATTATTAGGTTCAAAATGGCAGAGAAAGCCGCCATTATTGCCAAATAAACTATCAATTTTTTGTTGGATTTTACTTCCATCAATACCCCCAAATTGCATTTATTTTTTGTAAATTATCTAGATCAAATCCTACCGAGAAATTGGCTCCTATCCCGAAATATAGACTTGCTCCTATCCCGAAAAATGCGTTTCCCTTATTCGAATTATCGGATTTTTTCCCATCATAGGATTCGTAATAATCCCTGAAGTCATAACTATAACCTAGCATATGCCACGCAATACCGAAACTGGCTACTTGGCGCATACCAAATGGACTTGTCATGCTTTCTTGGTCGCCCTTAAAACTAAAAAAGTCTGTTCGGGATATTAAACTTGCGCTAAAAGAACCAGCCTGTACTTCTGCTCCAAAACCGCCGCCAATACCTACCTCAAAAACGAAACTATCGGCAACCACCTGTAAAGTGTCTAATAATTTCCAACCGAAACTTTTAATATTATTTACGAATCGATTCCATCGGAAATTCCACTCTTGTGCAATTTGATTCCAAAAGAATGTCCAATCAGCACCGTAAATATCAAGTTTTGTTATTGGTTCATTACCACAATAAGCAAATAGATTTTGGATAGTTCCATCTACTCTTTCCAAATAAGCAGGGTGATCGGCATTCAACCAACGGCACCACTCCGGTACGTAGTAGCGTGTGTGGCAGTAGTACATGCCACTTTCTTGGTCGAAGTAGTAACCTTTGTAGCGGAAGGGGTTTTGTGTGCCTATTACGCTGCTTGGCTCAAAGGTACATTCGCCATAGGCTGTGTAATCATAATAATCAACAATATCTCCCGTTTCGTCTGTCAATCCCAAGATGTTGTTGAAGATATCCCTTACATAGAAGTACTTGGTTTGGTTGTCTTTTACCAGTGCAAATAGTTGTCCGTTTTCGTCATAGAGGAAATCTAGGCGATATGTCGAGTTTATCTCGGTGATCAATTTGTCTCCGTCGTAGACATACTTTGTTGTGCCTGCCGAACTGTATTTGCAAATGCGTTGGCCTTTTTCGTTGTACAAGTAGGTGTAGGTTACTCCGTCTTTGGTGAAAGTTACCAATCTGCGACCTTCATATCCGAAGGTTCTGTTATTCGGAAATTTTGGGAGTTGCCGAGAATAATTATCGGCAACTCAATATAAATGTTATTTAAAAGAATCATTTTCAAAAAGGGCATTATCAACATTTTGAAAAACAATTTTTCCGTTTTTGTCGACAATGGTTGTTTCGGCAAATTGCCAATCGGAAAGCGTTTCGACAAGTTCTTCGACTTTGGATTTATTTATAGTGTTTGCATGCATCAAAAATTTCTTTTTTCTTGCGTTTGCAAATTGACTTGAATAATCTTTCACAAACGTTTTGCCGTCAATGCGGATAATCTTAACCGAAACGGAATACTTGCCGTTTTCCCATTCGCTAAATACAAACGAGATTCTATTGAGTTTGTCAACGGGCACTCTTTTTATTCTTAGGTCGGGCACAAAAACCACCGCTTTGCTTGTAACAAACATGCCGTTAAGCGGCATCATAAATATGCCCACCAGCAAAATAGGAATGATGATTAGACCGAAAAGTTTTAGCGCAAGCGGCATTTCAACCCAATATGCAATCAATAAGTAACCGCACGCCCCCAAAACCGACACTAAAAACAATAACGGTATTGACAGTATTCCCTTTTTGATAAATGACATGTGCCCTTTATAGGCTGTTGAGCCATTGTTTAATGTCATCAACCCACCCCCATATTATACTAACTGCCACACGCGTCGGGCTGTTTATTACAGTATACAATGTTGTTTATGTGAAGTCAATATGTGTTGAAAAATTCGGTAATAAGCATAAAGTTAGGCAAGTATATTCTTAAATTAAATACAATAATACAAAATGGGGGATTTACTGAGAAGATGAGGGGATTGCCACTTATGGCAATCCCACTTATTCCCAAAGTGGAAACCACTTTGAATTGTTCTTTTACTACTTTATTAGCCTACTATCCTTCTGAAGCAAATCATAGAAGTCTTCAAAAAATTTCTCAATATCAAAATCATGATTGTATTCTTTTGTGATTATGCCTTTCTCGAAATCTTCTGCAGATATACCAGGTACATAAATTATGTAATCAAAGTTATTATCATCGAATTCAATATTTATATGCAAATTATGATGCCAGAAGTCTATCTGTAGGAGATGGCCTTTCTTGCTAATATGCGGATAATATTCAATATTTGAAAACTGAAAGCTACTCAAAAGATTCTCTAAATGTCCATCAACATAGCATTTAAGTATCTTGTCTAAAACATTATATCGGCTTTCGTCCTTTGACTCTAAATATTTATTAATTTTTCCGTATTTGAAATAGCGTGTTAGCTTTCCCTCCATTTTTATACCTCCTATAAAGATATTTTGTTGATAGCAGACCAACATTACATAATTTGCTATTAGCTTATTAAATTGTTAGCTTTTATATCCCGTAATTTCTCTAATCGCCCAATCGAAGAAAATACTTAATCCTATGATTGCCACTACAACAATTCCTCCCGGAACTGCAAGTCCAAGCATAGCTAGCCCAGCAACGGCAAGCGATACCGTGCCGACCGCCAATCCATATGCTGCTAAACCAATACCTGTATCAATAGCAGTATCAAGTAGCATCGCGCCATCAATCTGCCAGTTGTTTTCATACAAGTTAAATCCAAAGTTTATGAATCCTGTTAAGGCTGCTGTCCTACAAAATGATTTTGCTAGTGCTCCTAAACCTGCTCTCGCATTGCCCGCAACGATTTGCTTAATGCTTGCGCCAACTAAATCCCCATAGCCGTGTTTAGCAATTTTAAATCGAGACCAATTAGCTCCTAGCTCAGGAAACATGTAAAGAGTTCTAGTCGAATAAACAAATTCTTTATGTATTCCTTTTGCGAGCAAGTATTTAAATCCCAAAATGCTATCAGGAATAGCACCAACGCCCACCTTCAACCACTCAGCAGCAGAACGAACACTTTGCGACTCGTCCTCACCAACTGATAAATGCACCATTCCATCACTTCCGAGAGACACCCCTCCCTTTATATACATCACAGGGTTGTTTCCACAGTATGCAAACAAGTTGGTGTATGATAGGTTAGAAAAGTCTAGATATGCAGGAGCGTCTGCAGTCAGCCATCTTCCCCAGTCGGGCACATAGTAGCGTGTGTGGCAGTAGTACATGCCACTTTCGGTATCAAAGTAGTAGCCTTTGTAGCGGAAGGGGTTTTGCGTCGCCAAAGCATCCATTGTTGAGGTTATTACGGTTTTGCCCCAAGCGTTGGTTGTGTATTTTACTTTCAAGTTTCCGCCGGCATCGATTATACCCAATATGTTTTGCAAACAATCTCGCACGTAATAATACGGTGTTCCGTCTTTGATGAATCCGTACAAGGTGTTTTGCTCATCATACAAGAAGTCCAGTCTGCCATTTGGTCCTTTTTCCGACACAAGGTTGTCTCCCACATAGGAATATACCGTTGTTCCGCTCGGCCCAATTTTGGCAATTCGTTGCCCGCGTTCGTTGTATTTATATGTGTAGGTGTTTCCGTCTTTTGTAAACTTTGAAAGTCTGTTTGCTTCGTATTGGAAAGTCATTCCGTTCCAACCGGACGGATTGAGCGGATCCGATGTGCTGTATTCCACCTGTGAACCGTTCACTTCGGTAAGTTTATCTTTTACTGTGCTGTCGTAGATCAAACTCGTCGAACCAAGCTTTGTTAGGTTGCCATTTTTGTCGTAAGAATATGTTTCGCCATCTGCTTTGGTAAGAAAACCGCGATAGTCGTAGGTATAAGAATGGTTGCCAAAAGCCGAGTCGGTGATAGACGTTACCCTGCCGCAAGCATCCCATGTGTAGTTACGCGTTGCGCTTCCACTGCTTGAGATAATTTCTTCCTGCTTGACTCGTTTGGAAATGAATTTGTATAACTCCGACGACGGATTGCTACTGTCGTCCGCTCTGCTTTTGTATTTATATGTGTTATACAGAATAGGTCCGCCGGCTTTGTGTATTTGAGTTTGCTTAAGCATGCCCAACTCGTCGTACTGCGTAGTTTTGGTTATACCGGAAAGTTCACTTGCAAGCGTTTTCAAAGTGGACAACTCGTTGTAAGCGCTGTTTGCCGCAATCATTTCGATCTGTCCGTAAAGCGGATAGTTTTTAGAAATAGAACCGAAATTGCTTGACATCGATTTGCCTTTTGTTACTCGTCCTACTGAGATTTTAAGATTAGTGTAGGCGATGTAGCTTGTGTTAAACTCGTAGGTATTATCATCCAAGAATACCCTGATTTTGTTTAATGTCGAGCTACCAGATTGAACACCAAACTGGAAAGACAACCCCACAGTGTGCCATTTGTCTGAAGTGAATTTTAGGTTCGTTTTTTGTGCGGTGCCATTGACATCCACACCAAGATACATATCCCAGTCTCGATACAAACCTATGGTTCTATCGCTGTCGTCCACCCCTTCAAACAAATACTGCCTATCTTCTTTCATATCCGTATATGCACGCATCATAATCGTGCCGATACGATTTTGGCCGAAGCGATAGCGCAAAACGCTGCCGTCTGCCACATAAGCATATCGTTTGATTTTTTGGTTGAAGTTGAAAGTCCTGTCCTTATCCGTTGCAGACACGTGTCGCAAATCAAACTCTATGGGTTTTGTGCCTTTTAACGATGTGACACTGCTGTGCAAAGGGCAAATATCCCAACTGTCTTGAATATTCTTATCTACAGTATAAAGTGTAGTTTGAGAAAAATCAACTGTTTTGACATAATTATCCACAAACTGATTGTCGATGATATAATCTTTTGAGGCACGATAGTATTGCAACACTTGGTAGTTGGTCCAATATCTTCGAGGCGACACAAGCAATGCCGTTATGTAGCCAGACATGGCTGAGGTGTCATTGTGACAGTTTCCTATGCAATAAAGCGGATTGTCGCCCAAATCAACATCAATTCTGGGATTTTGTTGGCTAAAACTTTTTGCGCTTCCGTTGAGGCTGACTACATATTCGCAAACATCATCGTAGCCGGGACCATCGTCTCTATTCATAAAGTTCAAAGCGAAGAAGTTCCATCCTTCGGTGATTTGGTTGTCGCTTATAAGCACATTTCTTTTTTGCCCATTGCGATCTACTAAATCCAGATACACAAATTTCCCCTTAATTTTTGCACTTATGGAACAAGGCAATGTTGTAGACGCGCCATAGAACAGTTGCGTGTCGTTTTCTATGTTATCTAACTTGAACCAAAACTGCACACAACCGCTTTCCAAGGGATATGTGTTAGATTCTCCAAAAACATATTCCAACTTATCGGTAGTTGTAACCCTAGCACAACAAATTATGCCGTCTCGACTGATAGTCGCATCTTTGATAGGCTTAAACCCTTGTCCATTCTTCATCAAATTGCCGTCTGTTTCGAAAGTAGCAATATAGTTATTTTGGCCAAACGGCGCCAACAGTGATGCCGGATGCGCGCCTTTGGAACGTTGAACGGTATCAAAAGACTGGTGTATTGTTTTTTCCTTAACTTAAGTTGTTAGAACGTTTTCCAACACTTGTCTTTCATAAACTGCATAATGCGAGA
>CAZHUH010000004.1:0-105612 GCA_964535505.1 uncultured Oscillospiraceae bacterium | reverse complement strand
AGAACTGCTGAACAAAGTTTATATCGCTTGTTCATAAATTATCTAAAAGTTTGTCAAAGAGGTTATTAAATGCTTGTAATTTGACGAGAAATTTGATATAATATAAAAAAAGAGTTTTATTAAGAAGAGCAAGGCTTTTTATGGTCAAGGTAAACTCACCTTGGATAGTCATCAATTGTGACCTATTTTATTTCAATTATAGAGGGATGGGTTGATTCTTATTTTTTTGTTTATATAATTCCGACATTGTAGCATTATTTTACATACTGAAAAACTGTAAATGAGGAAATACTCTTGGCAAAACATATAGATTTTTTACACTGAAATATATAAAACCGACAACGATCATCCTCACTATATTTCTCAACTTGTGTTACAATGATTATGCAGTTAAAAAAGGAGACGCAATAAATATGTCATTTAACAGCAATAAAATATCCATAGGTACTCTCGAGGGTGCATATGCTGTTGTATTAGCAAATTATGCAATTGTCTTTGGCAAGACAATTAAAGATTTGATTGTTCATGGCAATACGTTTCTGCTTTTAAATATAGCAGTAATAATTTTTACAATTATAAATACAACTAACGTAATAATCGAATGGATTTCTTTAAAGAAATTAGGAGAATCTCCAAGCATTAAAGTATTTATTGAAGATCTTTTAACATTAGTTACTTTCTTCATAATTGCGCAAGTTTTGAGTGAACTTTATCCATTAGATTTGTCCATAAATATCTATAATTTAAGTATGATAATTTCTATCAGTACAATATCGTTATTCATATTGTATATTTTGTGGAATATTGACTATTATCGTACTCTTAAATCTAACAATAATAATTCTCGTAAAGCAATTTTTGCAATGATTTGTAACAGTGCCACCATAATTATTTGCATCGTTTTACTTGTTTTCGCGATTTTCAAAGTATTATTGGCGGTAGAAGTTATACTTGCAATATTAGCAATAGACTGCATATATAATTCTATAATAAGTATAGTCACATTAGTTTCAAATAAACTGCAACTTCCTCCATATTACGTTATTGAACCGACATCTGCGTGTAATTTCAGATGTTCAATATGCCCTCACTCTTTAAACGGAGAAGTAAAAGAAGGGCATATGGATTTTCAATTGTTTAAAAAAATAATAAATCAAATCAAGAGCAGTGCTAGAGCTATTCAATTATATTGGATGGGAGAACCATTATTATGCTCCGACATATTTAAAATGATAAATTATATTAAAACGCACACCGCTGCGAAAGTAATAATTTCTACAAACGGTAGTTTACTATCCGAAAAAAATATTAAACCGTTATTATGTTCGGGTGTTGATAAAATTATTGTGTCATGTGATGCCTCAAATTCACAAGAAATATACGCTTCAATCCGTAATGGCGGCAATATCGAGGAATTAAACAAAAACATCGAAAAGTTATTAGAGTTCGCAAAGGATTATCCAACAAAAATTGAATTGCAATTTATTGAAATGTTTTTAAATAAAGATCAGGTAAATGATTTTAAAAAACGTTGGCAAGACAAAAGATGTAATATCATTATTTCTTGTTTATATGATTGGGCTGGACAGATGCCCGAGTTGGCCACAAAATCTGACAATTTAAGCCCTGTGCGAACCTCTAATCGTACACCATGTAGCGACCTATGGAATAAGATGTGCGTACATTTTAATGGGGATGTTTCATTATGCTGTTTTGACTATGGTGCAAAAGTCACTTTTGGAAACGCAAATAACACATCCTTAAAAAAGATTTGGAACGGCAAAGAGATTAATGATATACGCAAACTACATTTGCAAGGGCAATACAGTATGCCGCTGTGTGAGCATTGTAATGCATGGGCTATAGAAAGTGAATATAAAGAATTTGAATTTTAAATGTGGCTACAATGGCAAACAATCAGGATAATAAATCAAAAAGAGCACATAACTTGAATACCATATTAATTACTCCGCAGGGAGGAAGAAAGCAAAAGGCTAATTGGTTAGGTAACAAAAAAAAGATTTTAAGGCAGTATTTTGTATCGCTGTGGTCATATATTACATATCCATTTAAAAGAAAACGTATCGTTGCTACACAAAAATATTTTAGCAATATTTATAATGGCAAAATACAAGATGATCTCATCTTTGATGGGAATAGTGGCGGTTATTACGACAAGATAAAAGCCTTGCAATTATCTAAAAAGAAATATTCTACTATTTTTGATTGCGGATGCGGAATCGGATTCTTATATCGATTTTTAAATGATAGTAAAATCATTACATTTGATAATTACATCGGTATAGATTTTGCTGTACAAGAAGATCAAGAATTAGCCGACAACGCAAAAATTATTAAAAGCAATATTTGTGATTATGATTTTTCCAATGTCAACAACGGATTAATCGTATTGTGTAATGTTATATGTTATTTATCTAACGATGAGCTTAACACCATAATACAAAAAGCGCAACAATCCATCTGTGATATTTTGGTTTTAGATCCGTTGCCAGGATTATTTTGGGATGCAACTTTTGATAAAGTTAAGCTACATTATCGGTCATTCAAGAAGATGAATAGCCTAATGGCTACATACAACTACACCAATACAATGGTAGTAAAAGACTATTTATGGAATATAGGAAAATGTTATTTTACGCCTTTGTCTTATGCTGCTTTATATACATATAAAGATTTTTTGCTTAACTAAAATGATGTATTGGGTTAAATTTATCATTAGGTGTTTTTAATATTATTAAATTTTTTGATGACTTATAGGCGTTGTCCAAAACATAAACTTTCGGAAGCCGTGCTGTAACTTTGAATAGCAATCAATCGCAAATATTCCTGCGGATTTGGTATATTGGGCGAGGCAAAGATAAAATGCGGTTTCTGGTCTCGTCTACATAGTTCGTCAACAATCGAAGCGTAACCTTCAAATTCAAAAATGGGAAGGGAATAAGAGTGGAATAAGCGGAGCGAAGGCTCAGTAAGATAACGGCGGTTGGAGTTATTCCGACCGTCTTTTTCTTTGTTTTTTGACCTTTCGCGCAAAGTTAGACCTTTCGCACAAAGGTTAGACCTTTCGCACAACAGTAAGAGCTTTCGCACAAAAGTTGAATTAAAAAAACAAAAAATGCCCTAAAAACGAATAGAAAACGGCGTCCTTATTGCTTCAAAATGGTGTAAATGCAGTGCAAAAATGGGGAAAATCTCTATTTTCACAAAAAGAAAAGGTCTGACACGATTGTATCAAACCTATCCCTTGTTTATGGAAGACGTTTCAATTTTTGCCCAAAATTTCCTTGGCTTGTTGTTCCAACATGGCGGCAAGGTCTTTGAGGGGGAAAAACCCTATTTTCACAAAAAGAAAAGGTCTGACACGATTGTATCAAACCTATCCTTCGTTTATGGAAGACGTTTCAATTTTTGCCCAAAATTTCCTTGGCTTGTTGTTCCAACATGGCGGCAATGTCTTTATCGGTTATCAAAGTGGTGTTGGCGTAAACGGTTTCCATGCAGTTTTCCAAAATGTTGCCAAACAAATTTATGCCGATTTTGCAATCGGATGACACATATTTGTAAAGCAGCGGAAAAACCTTGTTTTGCGCACGGTTCAATGCCTCTCGGCAAATGCGCATAACGTCCAGCGGCACCAAAGTTGCGCGGTGATAAGCCTTTTGCAACTCGCTCTTTCTCGCCAAAACTTGTTGCGAATTTTCTTGCGGAAGGTGCATGCAATCCACAATGTGCCTAAACGCTTGCGCGTCGTCGTTAGAAAGTTGAAACAAACAGTTGCGAGCCTTGACAAAAAACGAAACGTGGCTTTGTAAAAGAGATTTTACAATGTCGCTGTCGTCAAGTTTGCCCAAAGTTACGTTGATGGACATTTCCACCAGCGAACATGCTATCGTGCCCACCATAGCCAATGCGCTTCCACCGCCGGGCGTGGGCGTTTTGCTTGCCAAAATTTCGTTGTATTGAGCTAACGTCATGTTTTCAAACATAGTAAAATTCCTCTTTGGTAGTTTTGTGTGTTCCGCGTGTGTTTCGCTTGAATGTTCGTGAGGTTTGCGCACGTTCGATGTTTTGCACGGATTGTACGTTTGCACACGTTCGA
This sequence comes from uncultured Oscillospiraceae bacterium, assembly GCA_964535505.1. Lineage (GTDB taxonomy): Bacteria > Bacillota > Clostridia > Christensenellales > CAG-314 > Fimimonas. The sequence goes on along the minus strand of CAZHUH010000004.1, from coordinate 101,492 downwards.
AGTTAGTGCGTTTGAGCGCGTCGTTTGCTCATGTGGCCTTCAGGGGGCTATTTAGCGGCAAAAGGAGTGCAATGCGGCACGTTTTCCTTTTCGCACATTTATGTTTAAAATATTATACACTATAAAATTGTTTCCGTCAATACAATACAGTTGCGCCGTTTTGGGCAAAATTGCCGAAAGGTTCACATTTTTTTGGCATTTTCTATTGAAATTACGGCGGCTAGGTGCTACAATAAAATGAATAATGATTTGACGTACATGTGGCGGTTATTTGTCGATGGCAAAGTCGCTTTGCGGCACTTGTCTATTTGGCGAAACGAACACGACCGATATTCCGGGGCTTTTTGTCAAACGCACTTTTCTAAACTCAAAATTGCAAATTTGTATATTTCAATCTATCCCAAGCGGCGCACGGTTTGCCGCAAAAGAGGTGCATTATGTCAGAACTTGTAGTAAAAAAATCCAACAAACTGGGCGGCAAAGTTTGGCTTTCGATAATTTTGTTCGGCCTTATGGGGCAACTTGCGTGGATGGTAGAAAATATGTATTTCTCCACCTACATTCAAAAGCAAATAACCACCGAAGGTTGGGCAACAAGCGCAACGGTTGCAGCAAGCGCCGTTGTCGCTGCGTTGGTTACCATTTTGGGCGGCGTGCTTTCCGATAGGTTGGGCAAGCGCAAAGTGTTTGTTTCTTGGGGATACATCATTTGGGGGCTGGTAACCGCGTCCTTTGCATTTTTCGGAAACGAACACGTTACAGAAGAACACGTCTTGGCAGTGGTGATAATTTTTGTTATTATGGATTGCGTAATGACGCTGTTCGGTTCTATGTCCAACGATGCGGCGTTTTCTTCCTGGGTTACCGACGTTACCGACATCACCAACCGCGGATTTGTGGATATCGTTCTTTCGATAATGCCTGTTGCCGCACTGCTGATAATTTTTGTTGGCTTCGACGGCTTGACGGAAAACGGAAACTGGACGTTGTTTTTCATCATTTTGGGCGCAATGACGGCGGTTGCCGGCGTGGTGGGGTTGTTTTTGTTGAATGATAGTCCCAAACTGCAACCGGACAGATCGGGCAAATATCTAAAAGAAGTTGCTTACGGCTTTACACCGAAAAACATCAAAAAGCACAAAATGATTTACATTTGCCTTATCGGCATGATGTTTTCAGGCTTGGCAATGCAATTTTGGCAACCCTATATGATAATGCTTTTGCAATACACCTTGGGCTTTGGCACAGATTTTGTCTTTCCCCTTGCGGCGGTAATTCTGCTTTCCGCCGTGCTGGCCGTTGTGGGAGGCAAACTTATGGATAAGTTCGGCAAGGACAAGTTTTTCTATCCCGTTGCGGCTGCCGGCGTTGTTGGCGGCTTGATGGTGTACTGCATTAAGTTTGTAAACAACAACATGGCGGCGGTTTACGTTTTGTTTATTGTGGGCGGTACGCTTATCGAATCGGCTTCACTGCTTGCTTCCGGGTTGTTTAATGCCACCGCGCGCGACTATACCCCAAATGACAAGGCAGGTTGCTTCCAAGGAATACGAATTGTTATTTATGTAACTTTGCCAATGATAATTGCCAGCATTTTCTGTCCGCTTATTATCAACGGCTTTGGACCTATTGTAAAAGATTTTTCGACTGCGCCCGCACAGGGATACTTTGTTATTCCCGAGATTGCCGGCTACGAAGTGGGCTCGCACGTTTATCCCTTCGAACTGTTCTTATTCTCGGCGGTTTCGGCACTGCTGATGTTTGTTCCCACCTATTTTGTGCATCGCGAAAACAAAAAGTTCCGCCACGAAAAATTGTTGGAAATAAACGCCGATGTTGTTGAAAAGGGCGGGGACAAAACCGAAGGTTGAGCGGCTGAACAGGCGTCGTTTTCAACGATTAATTAGTAATAACAAAGGGCGTGGGAAAATTTTCTCACGTCCTTATTTTCGTTAATTTCAAAAGCTTGAAAACACAAGGCAAATGCCGTTTTAAACACCATAAAAAATACAAATTTTTACACACGTATGATCAAAGTTGTGCTAAACATAGACTTCTACGCAAAAATAGGTTTTGCCTTTTTTGCTTGTGCCGCACTCTCCTGCAAACTCAAACTTTCCGTATCCGCGCACGCTAACCTTTTCGCCGATTTTCAGAGCACGAGCAGTTTTCTCGCATAGTGTGCCGTCAACAAAAATTCTTTTCGTTACCGCCAACTCGCAGGCTTTTTCGCGCGGAATGTTGTAGGTTTTGCAAACTATCGCATCCAATCTGTTAGATTGCGCGGGAAACTTTCGCAATTCTTTCCTCGGTGCAAAGGTGTCGTCCACGGTGTTTTCTTGCGTAACGGAAACATTGTTTTTGCCAGCGCTTGCAAGGTTTTGCACAACAAACTCGGCAATGCTTTGGTGCACAACGGTAAAACAGTTGTTGTCGCTTACAAAAATATCGCCCACTTTTTCTCGCACAATACCCAGGGCCATCAATGTGCCCAAAACGTCGCGGTGGCTCATTTGTGTGGAAAACTTGCCGCCGAGCGGTTGTATTTTCAACACACACAGCGGAAAATCTTCCTCGTATCCCACGTCGTCCGGGTTGCCGAACCGCGCAATTTTTCGCTCGGCAAAGTCTGCCCCGCCCCAAAACGTAACGAAGTTTCGATAGACGGTTTTAAGTTCACTTTGGCTTTGCTCGTTCAAAAAATCCGTGTACACAAAGATGTTCTTGTTCAAACTGCGTTCGGCAAGTTCTTTTGTTCTGTTTTTGTCCATAACAAAATTATACTCCCAAAAGTCGCGTTTGTCACTTGTTTGGCAAGTTTACTAAACGCAATGCGTTAATTTGCAGTTATTTTTCAAAATGGTATTGCCAATGCCACCGAATGTGGTATAATAGTCAAAACAGTTAACTTTTGTTAACTAAAACGAGGGTACTTTTGCATCTTTGCCGTGCGCCATTTTCCAAAAGCATTTGCTTTTGCTTTCGGTGGTGGGGCTGTTTTCGGCACGTTTGCACCAAATGGGGAGGTGAGAACTACGAAAATAAAAATTAAACAACTAAGTTACGGCGAAGTGTTGGCGCTTCCCAAAGAGAAGCCTATTTCGCCAAAACGCCCGAACATCTTGTTCCGCACACTTTTGAAATTGGCGTCTGCGCCCGATTTGAAGGCAACTAACTTTACATGCGAAAAAATCGGCATGGAAAAACTTCACAAAAATCAGCCTTGCTTGCTGTTGATGAACCATTCCAGTTTTATCGATTTGAAAATTGTCTCCACGGTGTTTTATCCGCGCCCGATAAACATAGTGATGACTTCCGACGGCTTTGTGGGCAAGCGTGGTTTAATGCGCAACTTGGGGTGCATTCCCACCAATAAATTCGTAACGGACACGGCACTTGTTCGCACCATGACCAAGTGCCTCAAAAAGCTTAAAACTTCTGTTTTGCTTTATCCCGAGGCAAGTTATTCCTTCGATGGCACGGCAACGCCCCTTCCGCAAGGTGTGGGAAAAAGCATAAAAATTTGGAAAGTTCCCGTGGTGATGATTCGCGCCCACGGCGCCTTTCTGCGCGATCCGTTGTACAACTGTTTGCAACTGCGCAAAGTGAACGTTTCCGCAAGGGTAGAATATTTGCTTTCACCCGAACAAATTGCGCAAATGTCGGTAGAGGAAATAAACGAAATCTTGAAAAAACAGTTTGATTTCGACTATTTTGCCGAGCAAGGTCAACAACGCATTGCGATAACGGAGCCGTTCCGTGCAGACGGTTTGAACCGCGTGCTATACAAATGTCCGCATTGTTTGGCGGAAGGCGTAACGGAAGGCAAGGGCACAACGTTAACTTGCCACAACTGCCACAAAGTTTATTTGTTGGACGAATTCGGCAAGTTAGTTTCAGAAAACGGCGCCGAGTTCGACAGCATTCCCGCTTGGTATCGTTGGGAAAGGGCGTGCGTAAAAAAGGATATAGAAAACGGCAGTTATTTTTTGGATTTGGACGTAGACATATGCGTGATGAAGGGCACAAAAGCCTTGTATAGCGTTGGCGGCGGACATCTGCATCACGACAAAAACGGCTTTGTTCTTTCCGGCTGCGACGGACAACTCAACTACGTTCAGCCTGCGGAAGTTTCGTATAGCCTCTATTCCGATTTCTTTTGGTACGAATTGGACGACGTTATTTGCATAGGCAACAACGAAATGTTGTATTACTGCTTTCCCAAAAATGCCAAAGATGTGGCGGCAAAAGCGCGCCTGGCAACGGAAGAAATTTACAAACTAACGCAACGTACCCACAAATAGTGTAAATTTTGCTTCGAATTGCGCCTTGCAAGCAGCGGCGGTTGCCTTGATTTATTGCGGTGGAGTTTTGCCGATGTCGCATGCTTTCACTACTTGATTGCGGTGAAGAATGTTTCGCAACTTGTTGCGAAATTAGCCGCTCAACGCCACTGCTTTGCCACACAAAAAAAGACTTGCGCCATGTGTCGCTTGACAAATTGCTTAAAGGGTGTAAAATAAACTATCGAAAGACGTCTCATCAAAATTTTTAGGAGAAAACCAAATGACCGATTGCACTCACGATTGTTCAAATTGTTCGGCCGATTGCGGCGAACGCACTTCACCGCAAGATTTTTTGGCAAAGCCGCACAAACTATCCAAAGTAAACAAAGTTATCGGTGTGATAAGCGGCAAAGGCGGCGTTGGAAAATCCCTTGTAACGTCGCTGCTCGCGGTGGAATTGCAACGCAAAAATCACAGCACCGCAATTTTGGACGCCGACATCACAGGTCCGTCCATTCCGCAAATTTTCGGCTTGCATGAAAATGCCACCTACGACGAACACGGCATTTATCCGTCTGTTTCACAAAATGGCACGCAAGTTATGTCCATAAACTTGTTGTTGGAAAATTCCTCCGACCCGGTTGTGTGGCGCGGTCCTGTTATTGCCGGTGCCGTAACACAATTTTGGACAGACGTGGTGTGGAAAAATGTAGATTTTATGTTCGTGGATATGCCCCCGGGAACGGGCGATGTGGCACTTACCGTGTTTCAGTCGTTGCCTGTGGACGGCATAGTTATTGTAACCTCGCCGCAAGAATTGGTAGAAATGATTGTTGGCAAGGCGATAAAAATGGCGCAAATGCTCAACATTCCCATCTTGGGGATTGTGGAAAACATGTCCTATTTTCAGTGCGACGGTTGCGGCAAACGTCACAATCTTTTCGGCGAAAGCCACGTGGAAGATTTTGCTTTACAAAATGGTGTGGAAACTGTTTGCAAGTTGCCGCTGAACCCAACTTTGGCAAGGCTATGCGACGAAGGCAAAATAGAAACCTTCCAACAAAATCTTTTGGAAAAATTGGTTTTGCAAATTGAAAAATTGAACAAAAACTAACATACGTATCAACGCAAATCGAACAAGTCGCCGTTTTTCGCGGCGACTTGATTTTTATTTTTGCAAAAATTTCTCTCGGCCGTATGTGGCTTGAGGTTGCAGGTGATGTCATTGTTTTTTAACGCTGCCCTTCACGTGGAAAACAGTAAATCTCCGTAGGTGGGCATCGGCCACAAATCCGACGGGCACACACATTCGGCGTTGTCGGCAGTTTGGCGAGCTTGATCCATCAACGGAATTAAAGTTTCGGCGGCAAATTGCGCTTTTTCGTGCGTTTGTGTCATATTTTTACATTTTTCTGCTGCATTTTGCAATTTTTCAATGTGTTTTTCCAACTCCGCAACAATTTGCGAAACTCTTTTTGCCTGCCATGCCTCCTCGCCGTTGGCTTTAATTCGGTGTTGTTTTTCGGCAATATTCAACAAAAGATTCAAATAGGTTTGCATTTTCGGCACAATTTTTTTCAAGCACACGGCGGTAACGTTTGTTTCCAAACAAATTGTATCGGCGTAGTTTTCCCAAAAAATTTGCTGACGTGCCGAAAGTTCTCTTGGCGAAAGAACTCCGTATTGGTCAAATAGCAATGTATTTTTCTCATCCGTTAGGCACTTTGCCGCGCAAAAGGCATTTGGAACGTTCAGCAAACCACGTTGCTCCGCCTCCCTTTGCCACTTTTGGGAATAGTTGTTTCCGCAAAACACAATTCTGCCGTGTTTTTCCAACGTTTCTTTTGTCAATTGTTGTGCGTCTTTCCAAAAGTTTTGCGAATTTTGCAGTTTGTCTGCAAAAAATTGCAAACTTTCCGCCACGGCGACGTTCAAAATTGTGTTGCAATCGGCGAGCGAAGCCGAAGAACCTACCGTTCTGAATTCGAACTTGTTGCCCGTGAAGGCAAAGGGGGATGTTCGGTTGCGGTCAGTCAGTACGCAAGTTTTCGGCAGTTTGTCTGCTCCCAATGTCCAAGTGCTATTAAGCGCGTTGGTAAGGCTGTCGAAAATTTCCCCCAAAAACACCGATATCATTTGCGGCGGCGCCTCGTAACCTCCCAGCCGGCAATCGTTTGCGGCATTTGCCACGGCAAAACGCAATAAATCTTGGTGCAAATCCACGGCCCGCAACACACAAGTTAAAAACAGAACAAACCTTGCTTGCGTTGCCGGGGTGTCGCCCGATTCGAACAGGTTTTCCGTTTTGTCCGCCAAAAGCGACCAGTTGTTGTGCTTTCCACTGCCGTTAAAATTCAAAAAAGGCTTTTCGTGTAGCAAGCACACCAACCCCAGTTTTTCCGCCACACTTTGCAAAGTTTGCATTACCATTTGATTTTGATCGCAAGCCACGTTTACTTGAGCGTAGCAGGGCGCAAGCTCAAATTGGTTGGGTGCCACCTCTTTGTGTTCGGTTTTGGCAATGATACCCAGTTTCCACAGTTCCAAGTTCACTTGTTGCCAAAACGCCACTATCTTTTGGTTGGGCGGACGGTAGTAGTGGTCAAAAAGCTCCTGTCCTTTGGGCGGTGCCGCCCCTACCAAAGTGCGACCGCAAAACAGTAAATCGGGACGTTGCAAAAACTTTCGCTTGTCTACCAAAAAATATTCTTGTTCGGCGCCTACCACGCTTGTCACCATCTTGCAATGGAAGCCTGCAAGGTGCAACAGCCGCAACGCTTGAACGTTCAAAGCCGACAAACTTCTCAACAGCGGCGTCTTTTTGTCCAACGCCTCCCCCGTGAAACTTTTGAAGGTGGTGGGCACAAACAAGCAACCGTCTTTGATAAATGGTTGCGAAAGACAATCCCAATTTGTTATTCCGCGCGCTTCGAATGTCTGTCGCAAGCCGCCGTTGGGAAAACTCGAAGCGTCCCCCTCCCCCTTTTGCAATTCTTTTCCGCGAAATTTCACCGAGACAGCACCCATTTCGTCTACGGAAAACAAACTGTCGCGCTTGCCTGCTGTAAAGTTATTCAGCGGTTGAAACCAATGTGTAAAGCGAGTTACCCCTTTCGAACGCGCCCATTTTTTTACGGCTTTGGCAAAGTTATCGGCACTTTTTTGCGAAATGGCACAAGGTGTGTCGTCCACACAATCTTGCGCTTTGCAAATTTCTTTGTAGGCACGTGGCTGAAGATACTTCTTCATTTTGGGGCGGTCAAACACGTTTTCGGCAAACTCTTTTTTCAAATTTTTCATACAAAATTCTTTGTATTGGTATATGTCGCAAAATTTGAATTTAGAAAACTCGCTTTTATGCGCCTATGCGCACACGGTTCTCAAAACTATCGATTTGTTTCACTTTTTAACACATGTATGCGCAAAAAAGATTGCCCGAACAAGAGCAATCTTTGTGATATTTTCAGATTCTGTTGTAAATATTGGTGCAACGTGACAACGTTTTTTCGCCTATTCCAAGTAGTTTTGGCGCAGTGCCGCAATGTGGCTTGGCGTAACGCCGCAATCAGCAAAAAAGTTTTCTACGCTGCCAAAGTCGTTTTCTATTTCTCCGAAAAAGTCCACCAAGTAGATTTCTTCCACGCTCAACATTTTTTCTATCAAATGCAAGTTTTCCTCCGAAACAAAATTGCGAACTTTGTTCAAAATGCTCAACTTGCTTTCTTTCGATTGCGCATTGGTAAGCATGTAGTCTGCCAAAATCTCACTTTTGTCTGCGCCCAAGCAGTGCAGTAACAGCGCCGTGCAGGTGCCAACGCGGTCTTTGCCTGCCGAGCAGTGCCAAAGGGTTGCGCCGTCAACGGGGTTTTGCGCAAGCAAACGCAAAAACTCTCCGTAAGCTTTGCGGCAGTGGTCGTCCTTCACGAAGTTGCGGTAAAGCAGATTCATGTGTTCACCGTAGGTTTCCCCGCGAGATTGCATCCTTTCAAAGCCGGCTTTTAGCATCACGGCAATTTCTTCTCCCGAAGATTTTTCGTAGGTGATGCCGAACGTGGTGGAGCGAATGACGGAAATGTTCACGTAGTTCACGTTGGGAATTTGCACGTCTTTCGTGTTTGCCATTTCTGCGGAAGTACGCAAATCTACAACCCGTTTTAGACCAAGTTGTTGCAATTTGGCGACATCAGCCTTCGTCAAACGGCTCAACTCGCCGCAACGAACAAGCCTACCCTGCTTTATTTTTCCAAGTGGCGTTTTCACATCGCATAAATCGCGCGCATTGCAAGCGCCGTCAAGAGCAATTTTCATCTAAATTTCCTTTTTCGCCAATTTTTTGTTGATTGCGTCCACAATCATAGATATTGCAATAACGTTGTGCCCACCTTCGGGAATAATTAAATCGGCCTTTGCCTTGGATGGTTCCACAAACAGTTCGTGCATCGGCTTAACAGTTGTGAGATATTGGTTGATAACGGAATCCATCGTGCGTCCGCGTCTGCTAACGTCGCGGCGCAAACGGCGAATAAATCTCACGTCGGCATCGGTATCCACAAACAGTTTTACATCGCACAAATCGCAAAGGCGTTTGTCGGTAAAAATCAAAATGCCTTCCACAATTATCAAGCGTGCACTTTCCGTCTTTTCCCACTGTGCGTTGCGGCTGTGGCGGGAAAAATCGTATGTGGGGTGCATTATGGCGTGTCCTTTTTTCAGTTCGTCAAGGTGGCTAACCAACAAATCGGTATCCAGTGAATCGGGGTGGTCGTAGTTGACTTTGCAACGTTCTTCAAAGGGAAGATTGTCGTGCGGCTTGTAGTAGAAGTCGTGCGAAAGTATCACCGCGTCTTTGCTGAACGATTGATACAATTTTTTTGCAATGGTTGTTTTGCCGGAGCCTGTGCCTCCGGCAATTCCGATAATAATTCTTTCCATACCGACATTTTAGCATTATTTGTCGTGTTGTGTCAACTTTGCGCAAGCGCGCAAATTAAAAATGAAAAATGTGAGCATCGGTATATTTATGAACCTCCCAAAAGAATTTGCGTACGACTGCCGTTGGTGTGCCGAAAAAGCTTCTGCGTGTTTGTGCACGGTTGCAGAAAAAGAATTTGTCCTTTACTGCACCATAAAAGGCGTTCGCGTCTTTGCCGGTTGTATTCGAAAATTAACTCGTACTTTGCCTTAGCCGAAAAGACTTTCGCATTTTTTGCTTGGACATTTCAACAAAAGTTGTATGTGGCTTTTGTACTAAACTGTATTTATTTTGGCAAAAATAGGGTGAAAAAACACCGAAAGGCAACTTTTTTTCAAATTTGTCGCAAATATACAAAATATTTTGCAAAAAACAGTTTACAATTTGGTGGAATAATGGTAAATTAGTTGCGCATTATATCAATGGAAAAAATGTGTCGGATAACTCTGCTGTTTGCGTAACGCAAAAAATTTTAAAACGGGTGATAAACTATGGGAAAATACAAAAAGTGCCCAAGATGTGAATTGAATTACATACAGCAAGACGAAGAGATGTGCGACGTTTGCAAAGCCGAGTTGGGGCTTGATTCCAACATTGTGCTTTTGGACGACATCATTGACGACGACGAACCGCTAAAACTTTGTCCCATTTGCAAAACCGCCTATATTGGCATGGACGAAGAAATGTGTGAAAACTGTCTTGCTCGCGAAAAGGAAGCCACCGAACCAAGCGATGACGACAACGACGATTGGCGCACCTATTTGGATGACGACGACTCGGAAGATGCTGCCGAAAGCGACATCATTTCGTTGGACGAGCTGGAAGAGGACGAAAACTTTGACGATGACGAGTTTGAAGACGAAGAAAACCGCGATGTCGATTTGGGCGATTATCCCGACGACTTTGACGACGACTTCAACTACGACGACGATGTCGACGAAGGCGAAGACGAAGACAACGAAGACGACGATGATGGCGATTCCGACGACGAAGACTTTAAATAACTAACGCAAAAAACAAACAAAAGACTTGGCGCAAAGTGTGCGACAAGTCTTTTTCATTTTTGGCGTGCGCCGTGCAATTTATTCTGAGAGTAGTGCAATTTTCTCGGTGTGCAATGCAATTTGCCTTGGTTTTCAACACAAATTTCAAAGTATTTTTTGGTACCAAGTTGGCAAAACTAAAAGCCGTAGCGGAAAATGCGCATATTGCATTTTGCGGTTGTTCTTTCGTCAAAAGCGTCGTGGAATGTGCTTTTCCGTCAGTGTTTCAACGAGGTGCAAAGTGAAAAAATTTTCCGATGTGAACGTGGCAAAAGAAAAGGTAAAGCAACTATTGGGCAAAAAAGTGGTGGTAAAACTCAACAAAGGGCGCAACAAAGTGAAAAGCTACAATGGCGTGGTGCAAGAAGCCCATGCTAACGTGTTTGTGGTGGAACTTTCCGATGAAATTTTCGACAGAATCAGCTGTTCCTACACCGATATGCTGTGCGGAGAAGTGTCTCTTGTGGGTTCAAAGGCATGTAAGGGCGCATCCTCGCCAAGTGTTTCGGGAGACTGAAGTATTAGTAAATTATTGCAAATATTTTGCTTGTAGGCATTTGACGTTTTTGTCGCGGTACAATGCGTTCTTATGCGGTCTGCTACGTATAGTTGGTAGGTGTAAAAGCAGCATTTTTTACAATAGACATGCAGTCACGCACACTCCAATACGTTTTCTTGTCTCGCGCTTGAAAGTCCTCAATTTCAAATCCCTTCTCTGTCTTTGAAAATATAGTTTTATAGTAATACAAGGCAGTCATCAGAAGTGCGTCTTGCCTTACCGCCCGCCTCGTCGACAGTCGTGTGCGGCGCGCGCACAACCGAAACAATACCAATAACTTGATATCAATTTATTTCAATCTTATTTTCCGTTCTTTTCGCCATCTTTTGTCCTGCTTCAACCATTTTCGTGGTATATCAAACGCAAAAGCCAAGTATTATAAAATGAACATTCAAAAAAGTTCGCGGAGGTAACAGAAAATGGCTAACGTACAATTTCAAAATGCAACGGTGTTTAAGCGCGTTACGGTGGGCAAGGTGCAAACGGCGGAAAACGTGCGAATTTCCGTCAAGAACGACATTGCCGAAGTGTATTCGGTGGGGGTGGAAAACGCCATCATTTCCTACGATGCGCAAGAGGGTGAATTAACTTTCTACGGCAAAACATCGATAAAATTTTTGTATAACGACGGCACCACGGTGGCCGGTTCGTCATACAACGCCGATTTCACCTCAAGTATTTCCAATTCGGCAATTGCGCCCAACGGCAAATTTTGTTTCGACGTGGCAACGGTTGATAGCAAGGTGGACACCAACGCCAACACCGCCACGCTAACGGTGCTGTTAGAAGTTACTGCCTATGCCTACATTGCGGAAGACGCCCTTTATTTTGCCGACTGTGACGACTGTTTTGTAAAAAAGGATGGTTTGGAAGTGTTGCAAAGTGCCGATGTTTTGAGTCTGCCGCTTGTTATCGACGAACAACTTGCCGCAAGCAGAACAATCGATACCGTATGCCTTGCGGAAAGCACTCTTTGCATTTGCGACTACACCCTTGCAGACAACGTGTTGCGCGTTTCCGGCGATGCAACCGTGCGCCTGACCTACCTTTCCGAAGGCAAACTTACTTGCGATGCACTGCCTTTCAAGTTCGACAGCGAATTGGATGCAACAGATATTCCAACAAACGCCCAACTTTGCATAAACCCCATTGTTCGCGGCACTAAAGTACGGTTGGATATTGCCGAAGACAGCGTAAACACCGATTTCACAGCCGAAATTTCCGTAACGTTGTGTGTGGAATGTTGCACAACAGGCGTTTGGGAAGTGGTTGTCGATGCTTACGGTGCCAATTGCGATTTTACCTTTGCGCGCCAAAACTTAACAACCACATTGCCTTGCGGCAGTACACTTGCCAAAAAGAGAATAACAAGCACGTTGCCAATTGAAGGCGGCAGAACCATTGTTGCGGCGGTGAACGTAGGCGCAACTGTTATGCAGTGCACATCGCAAGAAAAGTGTGCCAAGGTGGAAGGCGTTGTTTATGCAACGGCGCTGTTCCAAACGGAAACCGGGTTGGTTGCAGAACCCTTGGAACTGCCCTTTGTGCAAATTGTGGATGTAAACTATCTTGCGCCGCAGTGCGAGTGTTTTGCAAACGTGTCGGTTGCCGATTTTGTTCTTTCAGACAACGGCGGACTTTCCGTCACGGCGGAATTGTGCATTTCCATAGCCGCGTTGCGTAACGTTACGTACAGTTTGATAAACGCCGCAGAGGAAAAGCCCTTCGACAAACGCCAACTGTCGGCAATAGAAGTTTGCCTTGCGCACAAAGGCGAAACGCTTTGGAATTTGGCAAAAGGCTTGCATATGTCGGAAGAAGATTTGATTGCGGTAAATCCCGAAATTTCCAACCCGCTTGAAAAAGACGCGCGAATAGTGGTTTACAACAAAATTTAAAAAAATTCGAAAGTGTGAAGCAATACAAAACACCGCCCCTAAAAATAAGGGGCGGTGTTACGTTTTCAGACATGCGTATTGCCGAAATTGTATCATAGCCACACAAATGCACATCTGCGCAAGTGTGCGCAGGTGCAATTTTCCGCAAGTGGTGCGCCGTGCTTTTTTGCAACGATTTTCAAAGCTTTTAGCAAACATCACTTGCATGCGCCGTCAACTACAAACGGAAAAACTGTGCCGTAGGCAGCCTAGTTTTCCAGAGGCATATTTTTGCGATTTTTGATGTCTTTTGCAAACAACAATTTGAATATTGTTCTTACTGCGGGTTGAATAAAGAAAAGTTGCGTGAAGAACGCAAACGGAAAATTGAAACAAACAAGTTTCAGCCAATTTGCAAGCAGTGTCCAAATATTGAAGCCTACCTGATAGTTGTAGTAAATAAATGTGGCAATGAAACTCATCACCGGACACATTATAGCAACCGTGGCGCAGATTATTGTTGCTTCAAAAAGCACAGGGTGAGTGGTCTTTGGGTCGAAGTTTTTGCAAGCAAGCTTGAAAGAAAGCGGTGAACCAATCAGATTTTCAAGTGTGAATGCAAAAGCAAATTCTATAAGCACTACTGCCCAAATAGGAACCGGTGTGCCGAACACAGAAACACCGCCCATTTTGTTTATTGCGGCAATCACACTGCTTTCGCCGGTTAGTTGCAAAAACATATTGCCGTTTATAACATAAAGGCTGTAAAACACGTAGGCGTGCACGGTGATAACCACCGTGATAAAAGCAAACACCATTCTTTGAAATCGATTTCTTGGCATAATATAACTCCTTTTTTGCAAATAAAAAAACACATGTGAAATAAATCTGCGCCGTAATCAGATTTACGCATCCGCAAGATGCCACATGTGTCGTTTATAGCATATAATTTTTTTCTAAATTGACACCGAAATTTGCAAACAAATTTGCCAAACGATATCCCTTGTTTTGTGTTGCGAAAATTGTTTTCGCACAACATTGCAAGCAAATTTCAGCTTTTGTATTATACCACATCAAAGAAAAAAAACACAAAAATTTTGTGCGTTTTTTTCGAAATTTTCCGCAAAAATCATTGCATACACTTGTTTTACACAACAAAAACCTCCCGATGTTCTCGGAAGGCTTTGTTTATTTGTTTGTGATTATTTTTTCGGTTCCAATTTTTCCATTCCGCCCATGTATTTGCGCAATGCTTCGGGAATGGTTACGCTGCCGTCGGCGTTTTGGTTTTGTTCCAAAATCGCAGGGAACACACGGCTGGTTGCCAAACCGCTGGCGTTAAGTGTGTGCACGTAGTACAACTTTTTGTCGCTTTCTCTGCGGTAGCGCATATTGCCTCTGCGCGCCTGGTAGTCGCGCGCGTTAGACGCTGAGGAAACTTCCTTGTATATGTTCATCGATGGAATGTAAATTTCTATATCGTAGGTGCGAGCCATGCTGTCCGAGCAATCGCCTGCGGCAAGTTTGCTCAACTGATAGTGCAAGCCCAAACCTTCCACCAAACCGCAAGCCATGCCAACCATCTCTTCAAAGGCTTCGTCGGATTTTTCCGGCGTGGTGTATTGGAAAAGTTCCACCTTGTTGAATTGGTGTCCGCGAATCATGCCGCGTTCTTCCGCTCGGTAGCTGCCGGCTTCACGTCTGAAACAAGCGGAATATCCGAAAAATTTCTTCGGCAAATCGCTTTCGTTCAAAATTTCATCGCGATACAAGTTCACCAAAGCCGTTTCTGCGGTGGGCAACATAAATTTTTTACCTTCGGCGTTTGCCAGTTGGTAAACGTCGTCTTCGAATTTGGGGAATTGCCCTGCCGTAAGTCCGCATTCGTAGGTAAGCATGTAGGGCGGCAACATAAACGTGTAGCCCTTTTGAATGTGGCTGTCGATAAAGTAATTCAGCAAAGCCCATTCCAAACGTGCGCCGCGGTCAGTGTATATCCAACTGCCGTTGCCTGCAAGTTTTGCGCCGCGTTCGTAGTCGATGAGCCCTAAACTCTTTGCCAATTCCACATGGTCTTTGGGAGTAAAATCGAAGTGCGGTTTTTGTCCGAAAGTTTTTATCGGGCGGTTGTTTTCTTTGCCGCCTGCCGCCAAATCTTCATCGGGCAAGTTGGGCAACCGCAGCAAAAAGTCGCGAATTTTGCCGTCAACTTCCGCCAATGCACCGTCCATTTCGGCGATTTTGCCTTTAAGCGCATTCATTTCGGCAATGGTGGCAGAAACATCTTTGCCTTCTTTTTTAAGTTTGGGAATTTCCGCCGAAACTTTGTTGCGTTGCGCTTTCATGCCTTCCACTTGGGCAATGATTTGTCTGCGTTCTTCGTCCCACTTCAAAAAGTCGGAAAAATCTATGTTCTTGCCGCGTTTAAGATATCTGTCATGCACGGCTTGAGCGTTTTGTCTTATCAAATTTACGTCAATCATAATTATACCTCAATCGTTTGCCAAATTGTTCACCGATTATTTTAGCACACAAGCAAAAGAAAAGCAATTATTTGCGTCAATTTCCTTGTTTGTGTCGGTATAATTTCAGATAGTTGCCGAGAAACGTTGAAGTGTATTATAATCAAAACAAACATTATACTTGCCAACAAACAAAATTTGCATTATAATATACAAAAAATCGCCCGTATTTGGAGGCATCTATGCAACTTCGTGTTTATAACACCCTCACCAGAAAGAAAGAAGATTTTGTGCCAATAAAGCCCAATCAGGTGGGAATGTATTCTTGCGGTCCCACCGTTTACAGATATGCAACCATCGGCAACATGCGTTCGTACATTTTTATGGACGAATTGCGCCGCGTTTTGGAATACAACGGCTACAAAGTGAAATCCGTTATGAACATCACCGATGTCGGGCACCTTGTTTCCGATGCCGACGACGGCGAAGACAAAATGAGCAAATCCGCCCACGAAATGGGCAAATCTCCATTGGAAATTGCCGCATTCTACACCGCGCAATTTATGAAGGATATCGACGCACTAAACATAAAACGTCCCACCGTTTGCCCCAAAGCTACGGAAAACATTCCCGAAATGATAAAAGTGGTTCAAGCGTTGTTGGATTTGGGCTTTGCCTACGAAACGGAGGACGGAATCTATTTTTCGGTGGAAAAATTTGCCGATTACGGCAAACTTTCCGGGATTAGTCTGGCTGATCAAAAGCACGGCGCACGCGTGGAAGTAAATTCGTTCAAGCGCCATCCCGTTGATTTTGCACTGTGGAAAAAGGCCGCACCCAACCATCTGCAACAGTGGCCCAGCCCTTGGGGAATGGGTTTTCCGGGGTGGCACATCGAGTGCACCGCAATGGGCGTCAAGTACCTTGGCGAGCGCTTTGATATTCACACCGGCGGCATAGATCACATTCCCATTCACCACGAAAATGAAATTGCGCAAGGCGAAAGTTGGCTTGGACACAAAATCGTCAACTACTGGATGCACAACGAATTTTTGCTCATCGATGGTGGCAAAATGTCAAAATCGTTGGGCAACACCTACACTTTGACGGATTTGGCAGAAAGAGGCTTTTCGCCTATTGTGTTTAGATATTTCAACTTGAATGTGCAATACCGCCAAAAAATAAACTTCACTTGGGAAGCAATGGAAGGGGCAAAAGCCGCCTATGGCAAATTGTGCAATTTGCTTGTGGCGCACAAAAACAGCCCTGCCAAAACGGATAAAACAATTTTGGACGAATACAAGCAGAAGTTTGAAGATGCGATAAACGACGATTTGAATTTGCCGCTTGCCGTGGGCGTTTTGTGGACAATGCTGAAACTTCCAAAATCGGCAGATGTCTACAACCTTGCGTTGCAATTCGACAAAATTTTTGCCTTGAATTTAGATAAGGTAAAGGAAGAAAAACAGGAAATTGTCGTGCCCGAAAACGTAAAGGCGCTTGCCGAACAGCGCAAAGTTGCCCGTCAAAACAAAAACTGGGCAGAAAGCGATCGCCTGCGCGATGAAATTGCCGCACTGGGTTATGCCGTGAAGGACACCGTCAACGGCTATGAAATCACTTTGAAGTAGAGCGTTTGTACGTGAAGTGTGCGGTGTTAGTGCTTGAAGTTCGTATGTTTGCGGCCAAAGTCGGTTTGTGGCGTTCGCATAGCACGCGGTGCTTTTGATAAGCGTTGGCATGTTTCGCAATGCAGGTAGCCTACTGCAAAAACTCGGCGAAAACATTGTCTTTTCCAAAACACAGCCAAACTGCTTTATAAACAACTTTGAGCATACGTATGGCCGAATTCGTATCACGCAATATCACAAAGGCGTTTTTCAAAACGCATTCGCCCACCAAAAACACAAATATGTGCTAAACAAAACTTCCCCTTGCATAAATTATGTCAGGGGAAGTTTTATGTCGGAAAAAACAATGGAACGGGCGCACAGCCTAACTTACTGCAACAACGTTTTGTCCATATGCGGCGTGGCTGCCGTTTTGGAAATTTCCGAGCGTGAAGCGCAGTTGAAGCTTTCGCATTGCACCCTTTCAATAAAGGGCACCGGGCTAAACGTGGTGAAACTTGATAGAGAGCAAGGCACAGTGCAGTTGGAAACACAAAGCGTATCGCAAATGGTCTATCGTCCAAACGGACCGAGCCTAAAAGGAATTTTCAAATGACTTTGGGCGAAGGTATTCATCAGTTCTACGTTTTTTGCGCCTTTTTTTCTTTGGGCGCGCTTTTGGTATTGCCCTATCTGTTTGCGGTGGGACTGCTAAAAAGCAAGGTACTTTCCGTTTTGTTCGACGCCGTCTATTGCACGGCAACGGTGTTTTTGCTGTGGGAATTCAATCTGGAAACGAACAACGGCGAATGTAGGTTCTTTGTTTTTTTGGCTCTTTTTGCAGGAATTGCACTGGCTTGCGCAACTTGCAAATCTACGCTTGACAAACTGTCTTTCCGGTTGTATAATTTGTTCACTCCCAAAAGAAAGGCAGGTGTTGGCAATGGAAAGACTGTTCTGCAAAAAATCGACGGCAATATTGGCAGTAGCAATGACAATAGTGCTGGTATTTCTGTTGTGCATGTTGCTGATAACCCTCACACAGTATTCAAGTTGCAAAGCGCTGAAAGAAAGGTTGACAAGCCTGGTGGAACAAGCGCAAACGGACGAATCGGCAAAGCAGGAACTCATTGACTTCAAAAATTCCGACGAATACGTTAAGGAATGGGCTGTCAAAAAGGGCTTTCTTCCTCCGGATGTTGTAAACTATGTGGAATCGTTGGATTCTTCAAAGTAGCCCCAATGGCAAATTGCCACACAGCAATTTCAAAAGTGTAAAAATTGCACGCAACAACTTTAAGTTTTTGCGAAAGCAATTACAAAATGGATTTTAGGCTCTTTGTCAAATGTTGGGGTGGAAGTAATTTTATTCCAACAATTATTGGTTCTGTAAGAAATGTTGGGGTGATGGATAAGTGCTTAGCCATATTTCTTGGTTTTGATACTTGTATCCCAATAATTGACGCAGAACCAAATTTTATTGGCATTTAGTTTTCTTTGGACTGAGTTCGGCGTAGTATCGTGCTCGGTTCTTTTAGTTTGATGAATTTTATATATATTATATTTTTCAACATATCTCGCACTTGACAAACGCAACAAATCTGTTGTATCATAATAGCAAAATGGATTATTATGCGTTTTGGGCAAATGTTTCATGACCCATTTAGTAAAAAAATGCATAAAAGAGCAACGGATTGTTTGCGCGGAATTGTATTGTGAAATGTTTTCAAAGCGCGAACACACGCAATTTTCTGACGGTCTTCCGTCAAAGGAGTGCAACGTGATAACAATAAGACCTTATCAAAAAAAAGATTTTCGTTTTGTGCAAGATATTTGTTTGGAAATGTCTTGGCTGCACAATGACCAAACGCCGCTAAATCGCGCGTGGATGTGCGCAAAGTATTGCGACTACTATCTCGATTGCGAATCGGAGTTTTGTTTTGTGGCGGTGGACGACGAGCAAGACGCTCCCGTTGGCTACATTTTGTGCGCCGGCGATTTCGCCAACTATCGCGAAATACTCACCGAAAACTATCTGCCGATAGTGCGCAAACTTTCCTCTTCGGATTATTTCCGTTTTGCCGCCGAACTTAAGGTGGAAGAACGCTACGCAAAACAAGGTTACACGGCACATTTGCTAATAAATGTTTTGCCGGAATATCAACATCAAGGCGTAGGTTCGCAACTTATCGAAGCGCTTTTAGACAAACTCAAAGAAATGTTTGTGGAAGGAGTGTATGTTGTGTGCGGATCCAAAAACCAACCCGCAAAAGCCCTCTTCGAAAAGCATGGTTTCGACGATATCGACTACATCACCGGTGCCGTTGTCTACGGCAAAAAGTTGTATAGCGAAGAGGACTGAAAGGGCATTTTGACTTCTTACGACAGCAAAAGGGCAACCGAAAAGCGTCAAAACAGTCTGCGAACAGTCAACAAGTGCCTGCGAACGTAAAAAAGTCGGCTTACATCGACCGAAAAGGACGAAAAGGCTTAAAAATAGCTGCCGACATCGGCAAAAACACCCGAAAGCATAGCCCGAATCTGTCTGTGAACAGCCCAAAAGCCGACGGAAGCGGGCATGACATAATCAAAAAATGTCAAACGACACACCCAAAACAACAAAATGACAATGGAATTTTTCGAAGAACTTTCGCCCAAAGAGGCGCAAAACTTGAACCCATTGGTGCTTGCCTACGTTGGCGACGCCGTGCAAAGCCTGTTTGTGCGTCAAAAATTGGCATGTGAACACGATAGCAAAGTCGGCGAATTGCACAAAATGGCATCGCACGAAGTAAACGCCGCAACGCAAGCGCAGTTGGCGGAAAGGCTGTTTGACGTTCTGACGGATGAAGAAAAAAGCGTGTTTTTGCGGGGCAGAAACGCCAAATCTCACCACAAAGCCAAAAACCAAAGTGGCATCGATTACCGCAAGGCAACGGGGCTAGAAGCGGTTTTTGGGTATTTATATCTTATCGGCAACCAACAACGGTTGTTGGAATTGTTAAACTATTAAAACCATGAAAATCGAAGGTAGAAATTGCGTTTTGGAAGCATTGCGCTCTCAAAACGTTACGGTAAACACACTTATTTGCGAAAAAAGCAAAAACGATTCTATCACGGCATTGGCTCGCCAAAAGGGCGTAAAAATTCAGTATGTGGAAAAATCCGTTTTGGACAAAGAGAGCATAGACGGCAAACATCAAGGCTATGTTGCCGACGTTACGGAGTTTTCCTATTGCGAAGTGGAAGACATTTTGGCAGAAAGTTCCGAGCCTTTCATCGTAATCTTGGATGGCATAAACGACCCACACAACTTCGGCAGCATAATTCGCGTGTGCGAATGTGCGGGCGTCGACGGCATCATCATCGGCAGAAACCGTCAAGTTGCCGTAACCGATACTGTGGCGCGTTGTTCCGCGGGGGCGGTTTCGCACGTAAAAATTGCACGTGTAACCAACGTTAACTTGGCAATAAAAACGCTTCAAAATGCGGGCGTTTGGGTTTACGCTTGCGATATGGACGGGCAAGAAATAACATCTGCCAACTTGAAGGGCAGTGTAGCATTGGTTATCGGCGGCGAAGGCAGCGGCGTAAGCAAACTTACTCGCGAACTTTGCGATGGAATAGTTTCGCTTAAACTCAAAGGAAAAGTAAATTCGCTTAATGCTTCGGTGGCGTGCGGCATAGCCGTCTACGAAGTGGTGCGGCAACGAGGGTAAATGGAAAATTTGGTTTTGCGCGCAAAAAACGGCGAAGAAGGCGCCGTGGAAGAGATAGTGGCTCAGTATAAAGGCTTGATACGTGCTTTTGCCAACAAGTTTTTTTTGGTGGGCGGCGATAAGGACGACCTTTTGCAGGAGGGAATGCTGGGGCTCTATTTTGCTATACTCAATTTCAACCAAACAAAGGGCAGTTTTCCTTCCTTTGTAAAACTTTGCGTTATGCGTCAAATAATCGATGCCGTCAAGCGCGACAGTTCCGACAAAAACAAAGCGCTTGCCAACTACTTGGACATTTCCATTGCGGAAAATCTCACCGATGACCGCACACCCCTAACTGACCTTTTGGAAAAAGAATCGGCGGAAAAAGTGCGGCACATTATTCAAACTCAACTTTCACCATTGGAACGGCAGGTTGCAGAACTGTTTGCCGAAGGTTACAGTTACGAAGATATTTCGGCAAAACTCAACAAAAGTTACAAGGCGGTGGACGGCGCGCTTCAACGTGCACGCAAAAAACTGCTTTCGTTTAAGGAGTAGGCAAATGAACTACGTCGCATTGTACAGAAAATATCGTCCGCAAAATTTTGACGAAGTGATTGGGCAAGATCACATCATCAACACTTTGCGCAACCAAATTTTGAAGGACAAAGTTTCTCACGCATATTTGTTTACGGGAACACGCGGCACAGGCAAAACCTCCACGGCAAAAATTTTTGCGCGTGCGGTAAATTGCCCCCATGCCAAAGACCACAACGGAAACCCCTGCGGAGAGTGCGCAACTTGCAAAGCGCTTTCGGCGGTAAACGTGGATATCATCGAAATGGACGCCGCTTCCAACAACGGCGTAGACTATGCCCGCGATATTCGCGAAAAGGTGCAATACCCTCCGGTAAACGGTCGCTACAAAGTGTATATCATCGACGAAGTTCACATGCTTTCGGTGGGTGCGTTCAACGCATTGCTCAAAACTTTGGAGGAACCGCCCGAACACGCAATGTTTATTTTGTGCACAACCGAAGTACACAAAATTCCCGCAACAATTCTGTCCCGTTGTATGCGGTTCGATTTCCGCTTGGTGCCAACTTCAAAACTTACCGAACTTGTGTCAAGTATTTACGAAAAGGAAGGGAAGGATTACACCAAAGAGGCGGCTGCAGCCATTGCGCAAGCAGGTGAAGGCAGCGTGCGCGATTGCGTTTCCATTGCCGATAGGTGCTTTTCCGTTTCCGAAGGCAAACTGACGTACGACCAAGTTATGTCTGTTTTGGGGGTTTCCTCTCGCGAAAGCATTGCCGATTTGGCAAAAGCCGTGTTGCAAAACGATGCTGGCAGCGTTTTGACGGAAACGCACAAGTTGGTTTCCGAAGGCAAAGACGTTGCAAGGCTTTCCAAAGATTTATCGGTATTTATGCGCGATCTGCTTACGGTAAAACTTTGCCGCAACGCACGTGATATTTTGTGTGTACCGCAAGAAGCGTTCGACAATTTGCAAAATTTGGCAGATTCCACTACCGACAAAAAATTGCTCTACGCCATAGAAGTGCTTGTTGGGTTGGAAAACAGCCTGCGTTTCGCCCTTTCCCCACTGATGCTTTTCGAGGCGGCGGCTTTGAAGATAGGTTCAAGCAGTGGCGAAGTGGATGCCGAGGGACTGGATAGGCGTGTTACTCGTTTGGAACAGCAACCGCACAATGCCAAAACTTCCACGCGATACGTAGTGGACAAAACCAATGCGCAATCCATTTGGCTGGGGGTAAAATATGCCTTGGAAGAAAGCGACAAACCGTTGCTATTGGGCATTTGGCGCGAGGTTTCCGTGAAAATGCAAGACGACAAGTTCATCGTAACTTGCCCCAAAGGTGCGTTTTCGCTTGTCGAAACGTATTATAAACGCGATTTGCTTACGGAATTGAAACCGTTTTGTAACAAATTTGTGGAATTTTGCGCGGCAGACGAACAATCCAACAGCGAAATAGACAAACAACTTCAACAATTGGGCGACAACGTTCGCTTTGACAACAAAAAATAAGCAAGGAGTCAGTTATTTATGGGTAACAAATACGGATACAACGGCGCAGGCGGCGGCAACAAAGGCGGCGGTTTTGGCGGCAACAATATGCAAAGCCTTATGAAACAAGCACAACAAATGCAGCAAAAACTGCAAGAAGCGCAAGAAGAGTTGGAAAATATGCAGTTTGTGGGCAGCGCAAGCGGCGGCTTGGTGGAAATTACCGTTTCAGGCAAAAAGTCTGTTTTGGGCATCAAAATCAAACCGGAAGCGTGCGATCCCGACGATGTGGAAATGTTGGAAGATTTGATTTTGGCGGCCATCAACGACGCTTATCAAAAAGCGCAACAAAAGGAAGACGAGGTTATGGCTCCGTTTGCGGCAATGAAGGGAATGTTGTAATATGCCAAACTACATTGAACCTATCGAAAAATTGATTCGCCAGTTCACAAAATTGCCGGGCGTGGGTGCAAAAACGGCACAACGCTATGCTCTGACGGTGTTGGCAATGTCGCAAGAAGATGCCGAGGCTTTTGCCGAAGCGGTGGTTTACGCCAAACAAAACGTAAAGGTGTGTTCCGTTTGCGGCAACTACACCGACTCTGACCCTTGCCATATTTGCAAAACTCGCGACAGTTCTGTCATTTGCGTAGTGCAAGAGGCAAAGGATGTTTTAGCGGTGGAGCGTTTAGGCGAATACAAGGGCGTTTATCACGTGTTGGGCGGCGTGCTCAATCCGTTGAAGGGTGTAGGCCGCGACGATATCCGGCTCGCACAACTGTTTTCCCGCTTAACGGGCGAAATCAAAGAAGTTATTCTTGCTACGGACACCTCTGCCGAGGGGGAAGCTACGGCAACATATATTGCGCGTTACGTAAAGCAATATGGCGTAAAAGTAACGCGCCTTGCGCAGGGCATTTCTATCGGCAGCGAATTACAATATGCCGATGAAGTTACTTTGTCGCGCGCATTTTCCAACCGTCGCGAAATCTAATTTTTTCAACTAATATCAACCAAAAAGGAAAATCGGCAATGGGATTTTTTCAAAAAATAATAGATGGTCTCAAAAAGACAAAACAGGCAATAGGCTTCAAACTTAACGAACTTTTCAAACGCGGCATTTTCGACGAAGATTTCTACGACGAATTGGAATTTATCCTTTTGGGAGCAGATATAGGCGAAGAAACTACCGAAGATATCATTGAAACTTTGCGCGAACGTATGAGCGAAGATCACATCTCCGATGCGCAAAAGGCCAACGAATATTTGCGCCAAGTGCTGGTAGAAATTTTGGGGGACGAAAAGTTTTCTTTTAAAACGCCTTGCGTTATCACGGTGGTGGGCGTAAACGGCGTGGGCAAAACCACAACAATCGGCAAACTTGCCAACATTTTTGTAAAACAACACAAATCGGTTACCATTGCCGCAGCGGACACTTTCCGCGCGGCTGCCGGCGAGCAGTTGGAAATTTGGGCAGAGCGCGCCAAAGTGCGTATCATCAAGCACGAAGAGGGCAGTGATCCTGCAGCGGTGGTGTTCGATGCGCTTTCTTCGGCAAAAAGCCGCGGCACCGACGTAGTGTTGGTGGATACCGCCGGACGGCTTCACAACAAAAAGAATTTGATGGAAGAATTGAAAAAGATCAATCGTGTTGTAGAACGAGAGTTTCCCGATGCCGACCGGAAAAACCTTATTGTTTTGGACGCCACCACAGGGCAAAATGCACTGTCGCAAGTGGCTGTGTTCAACGAAGCGGTGGATATTGACGGCATTGTGCTCACCAAGTTGGATGGTACCGCAAAGGGCGGCGTTGTGCTTGCCATAAAGCACGAAATGGATATCCCCGTCTACTTTGTGGGCGTTGGAGAAGGCATTGACGACTTGATGGAATTTGACGCCGCAAGTTACGTTGAAGGAATAATTTGATTCTGTTTTTGCAAATCGATACAATTTTACTTGCAACAAACCTTTTTGAGGTAGTATATGCGAAAAAAACCTTATTTGGCAAACAAGCTTTTGATTAAGCTTTCCATTGTTTTCTACGGCAACAAGTTTTGCAAAAAAAGCATAAAACTCATTGACAACGGAGCACTTTCCAAACTTAAACCTCCCTATATCGTGGTGGCAAACCACTGCAGTTTTGTCGATGTCGGCGCGCTTATCAAAATGATGTATCCCACTTGCGCAAACTTCGTCATCAGCGAAACGCAAAAGGTGCAATGGCCCAAACTTATCAATTACATGGGAATTTTGCCCAAAAAACAGTTTTCAACGGATATGTCGCTTATTTTCGACATCAAGTATTGTTTAAGCAAAAATCGTCCGGTTGTCATATATCCCGAAGCCAAGCTTTCGGTGGTGGGTACGCCAAACATCATCAAACCGTCGGTGGCAAAATTGGTAAAAATGTTCAAAGTGCCGCTTGTTACCGTGTGTTTCGACGGCAGTTATCTGCATCAGCCACGTTGGAGCAAAGCCAAGCGTTTTGTTCCCGTTGTCGCCCATGTGAAACTTGCGGTAAATGCCGAAGAAGCAAAAAACATTTCCACAGAGGAAATTTTTTGCCGCATAAAGGATAATTTGAAGTACGACGATTACGCTTATCAACTGCAAAACAAAATAGAAATAGACACGCCCGATTTGGCAGAAGGATTGGAAGCAATTTTATACAAATGCCCCGAGTGTGGCGAGGAATTTTGCATAACGGGGCATGGAAATCAACTTTGTTGCACCAAGTGCGGCACAACCGTTACGCAAAACAAGTTTGGACAACTTGAAGGGGGCAAGTTCGACAAGGTTACCGATTGGTACGCTTGGCAGACGGAATGCGTAAAAAAGCAAATTATTGACGGCACCTACGCTTTTGACGAAAACTTTTTTGCGCAAAAACTGGTAAAAGACAAGTATGTTGATTTGGGGCGCGCAAAAATCACCCACGGTGCGGCAGGTATCGATGTCGATATTGAGCAAATGGAAAAAATTCACTTCGATGTTGGATTTTTCTATACTCTGTCTTTCAACAACGACTACATTTACCTTCCCATTAAAGAGGCAGTGTACCGTTTCAAACGCGTTGCCGATGTAGGTTGCACGACCAAACTTAACATAGCAATCGAGCAGCAAACGCAACTTGCCGAAAACGTGAAAGGTTAAAATAAAAACCATTTGAAAAACGCGATGTCTTATTTTATCGCAAAACACGCAAAATCTTTGCGTCCGAACTACAATTTCGGGCGCATTTTTTTGCTCTTTGTCAAATGTTGGGATGCACGACCCGAAAGCCAAGAGATGTGGCTAAACGCTTAAAAATAGTTATACAATCACCCAATATTTATTACAGAACTTTTTTTGTTGCAATTTTTCGCGGCGGCCTTCGACAATCGGCTTGCCGGCGCAATGCGCCCGACACGGCGGCTGTTTTTTCGTTTTTTCGGCAAGTTTTCGTGCGGCAAGGCAAGCTTTTGGCAAATCGCAACACGTTTTGTATTGTGTTATAATGTTTTCAAGCAACTTCGACGCAAAGTTGCGCTTGTCGATTTTTGTCAAACCGCCACAAAAAAAACAAATTTGGCAATACGTATGGTAAAAAATATTTTAAAGGCGTATATTGGCGCATTTTTTTCTCATACTATCTCTACAACTTACAAGGAGGGAAAAGAGCTTGAAAAAGACTTTCAACGTGTTTTCTGTTATCGCACTTATTCTTACGATAGTGGGCGCACTCAACTGGCTTTCCATAGGAATTTTCGATTTCAACTTTGTAACGTGGATTTCCTTTGGCATGATGTGGTTGGAAAGATTGTTGTATATCTTGGTGGGCGTTGCAGGCGTGTATATGATTGTTTGGCTTTGCGTTTCTCGCTGCCAAATGGTAGAAAACGACACAACCTCGCATAACTACAAGTACGCAGAACACAGAACGACACTTCGCAACGAGTAGTTGTAGTCGTTTGGAATAACGGCAAAAAGCCGCTTGCTCACAAACTTTTCTGAGCGGCGCTTGTAGCGTTTTATGCAGAACAAAAACCACGTCACATTTTTTGCGCAGTTTTGTTCGAAGCCGAAAATCGCATGGCGTTGGCAAAAAAATGTGTGCCGACGGCGAAAAATCGCACGGAACAATAAACCGCGTCTCGCTTGCACTGCAATTTCAAGTACTGCATTGTGTTTGAAAAAAGCAAATTTCGCACAAAAACATTGCGTTGCATTTTCGAAATTTACGCACCAAATAGCGCAAGATTGCACAGAATAATAACTGTGCCACGCTTCCGCTGTAAATTGCGGGGAACAAAAAAACGTGTTTCGCCTAAAAACGTAAATTTGGTACGAAAAAACGGCGTGGTGTTGCATTTGCGAAATGTTACGCACAAATCAAATCGGGCGTTTGGCGAAGTGTAGCATTTAAAAACGCCTGAAAGGTGCAAGTGCCGAAGATTCCAAATGCAAACATGTGCGGTAAGGAAAATTTTTGGGGAATTTTCCTGCCGCCATTGTTATTTTCCGGCAATTTGTTCATTTGATTTCTTGCAAAATAACTTATTTCTCTACGGAAAAATCACACTTAATTTGTTCGGTTTAGTATTTGTCGAGGTGCTATTTTGGGGGCCTTTCTTTATTTTGTTAGCACACACTACTGGGTATCATAATTTTTATTAACGATATATCAACAAAATTTCTTTGATTACTTTATAAAACCTATTGCAAATCTTTTAGATATGCTGTATATTATAAATGGGATACTATATAATAATACTCAACAAAACTAAAACGGAGGCAACCAACTATGAAAAGAAACGCAAAATTTGACTTGGTGTGCTTGCTGCTGTGCTTTATTATGGTGGCTTGCGCAATGCTTTCGGCATGCAACAATGAAATTGTCAGCAATTCTTCCGACGAGCTTGTCGATGTCAAGATGCGGGCCATAGCAGTTTATTCATCTGCATTTCCCGGTCCTATTGTATTGGTGGTTAACCCGAAGGAAAATTTAGCACAGGTTTTCTGCTACGTTTCCGTCGATCCGTTGGATGGCAATAAAGAAGAAGTTCAACTGTGTGATGAAAAGATGTATCGTTATGGTTATGAAGATAAATTCACTTTTCATGCCGATGTGGAAGGCGCTCATTGCGTGGCAAAGCAAGTTGCGGAAGATAGCAATGCCACAACTATCAGGTGGTTGCCTTTTGTGGGTTCCGCCAACGGTTGGGTAGAGATATAT
Organism: uncultured Oscillospiraceae bacterium; assembly: GCA_964535505.1. GTDB lineage: Bacteria > Bacillota > Clostridia > Christensenellales > CAG-314 > Fimimonas. The sequence continues at coordinate 73,738 of CAZHUH010000004.1, read as the reverse complement.
GAAGATAGATATCTCGAAGCTGTCATAAAGGAAAACGGAAGTATTGTCGGTTATGTATTATGCCGTTACCACCACGTTCGCGAAACAGACTGGGTGTTGCAAACGCTTTTGTCTGTGGAGTTCCCCAAGGTTAATGGAAGATACCAAAATATCACCGAAGAATATTTGCAACAACTGGCTAAATCGGTGATGTAATGATATAGAACAGATTGGGAGGCAACATCCCAAAATCGGCGATATTGATATAAAAAATAAATTATATTTAGGCGGTAACCAGCTATGAAAAGAACCGCAAAATCTGCTTTGGTGTGTTTGCTGCTGTGTTTTATTATGGTGGCTTGCGTGATGCTTTCGGCATGTAATACCGATGACGAAATTGTAAGCAAACTTTCGCTGGATATTATTCGAATAACAAAGAATGGACTTAAGGGTGTGTCGACGTCTTATGTCTCTCCAAATGCAGATGCGCCAATTAGTTTCGAGATTCAGCCGCATCAACTCGACGCACAAGTTTATTTTTATATTTCTGCCGATCCATTGAGTGACGCAAAGGAAGAAGTTCAACTGTGTGAAGAAGAAATGCCCGATTATCCTAACATAGATGAATTCACCTTCCACGCCAATGTAGAAGGAGCCTATTGCGTAACAAAGCAAGTTAGAGAATTTATCGACTATTACGACATCATAACAATAAAGTGGCTACCTTTTGTGGGTTCCGACAATGGTTGGGTAGAAATACGTGGCAATAGGTACCTTGAAGTAGTGATAAAAGTAGATAGCCATATCGTTGATTACATATTGCTTGGATATATAAATCCGGATGAAGAATACGTAGAAGATGTATGGGGGTTAGATATATTGGCGGCACACGATTTCCCCCAAGTTGACGGAAAATATCAAAATGTTACTGAAGAATACTTGCAAAAACTTGCTAAAATTGCATTGAGTTAGTTGTTTACACATAGGAGGAACATAACATGAATAACAAGAAAAAACTAGCGCTGGCGTGTCTTTTGTTGTGTATTGTGTTATCGGGGTTAATCTTTTTTCCGTCTGCAGACGCCTCAGCAGCAAGCGCATATCAACTGCAAGAAAACTTAGTTCAAAACAGCAGTGGCGAATGGGTTACTAGCGGTGGCGCATGGGACGACGATTACGACAGATACAACTGCTATGCTTATGCAATACGAAGGTTTGAAAATTTGCCATTTTATCCAACAGATTTTGATCAATATCAACCTGGTAGTTTTTCGGTCAGTCCACCATTTGATGATTCCACCGGAAACGTTTATGCGGTAGCGGATATTGTCGTTGACGATTTGGAAGCGCTTGGCTATACAAACGTCGTTACTTCGTCCACTATACCTTCCATTAACACTAATCAGGCGCTTATTTGTATTAGGACGGGTATATTTTTTGAAGAACCTTTAATTTACGATTATCATCTTATGCGCTATGACATTTCAACAAATGCTTGGTATCACAAACCCGGTTCTTCTGCCATATTGAAATACAAATTTATCCCATCAAATGAAAGATTATGGCATTGTGAATCCAGCAATGGTGGAGAGTAAAAGAGTTACGATATCACTTATGACAGCGATATTGTATTCATAAAATACGATTTGAATCCTGTTCAATTGGGACTTGCAGGGTTTTCGCAAACCAAAGAGTTGGATGCAAAAAAAGACTATACATACCAATTGAACGTTTCCATATCAAGTTCCTACACGTTTTCAATAGACAATCCTTCGTGTACAACCTATTTATTTGACGAAGATATGAACCTGTTGAATACTGATATGGCAAGTGCGGCGTTGAACGTCGGAACCTATTATTTCCGCGTTGCAAATCCAAGTAGTTCGTCTGCGCAATTGAATGTCAACATCGTATGCAATCACGTACATGTCTTTTGCGAATACATCAACATAGGGAAAGGACAGCACTCGCGTGAATGTGCGTGCGGCTACGAGATTAAAGAATATCACAACGGCGATTACAGTTCGCTAGGCGTAACAAGCGGACACAAGGGAACTTGCACCAAATGCGGTTTTAGCGGAACGGAAGCCCATAGTTGGATTAAATCGGGCATAGGCGATTCTTTTGTATGCGCAATTTGCGGGCAGGTATCCAAAAACATTCAAATCACATTTCCCGAGAACGTTTCTATGCCGCTTTTGGCACAAAACGAAACAATTTCCATCAATGGCGCATTGATACTGTTTAGCGACAACACCTACTATTTGTTGGTTGATCCTGATACGGTTGCGCCTGCAACAATGACTTGGGAACAAGTGGCAAACATCTTTAACATTACCGAAACGGATATGCTTCAGTATATCAAAGACGCGGCGGTTTAACAGTATAACTGTTTTTCATAAAAACTCCTCCAAAAAGGCGGTTGCAACTCGATTGCAACCGCCTGATTTTTTGCCTACCACCCGATAACTTCTGCGAAAGGTTTGCCGCCGAAAAAAATCCTCCCGTGGTGTAATAGTGTTGATTGGCGGCACCAAAAAACCACAAGAGGATTGCACACTTTTATTGCACTAGGCAATTTGGATGTGTTTTTTAACGAAGTTCAACAAAATTTTCGGGACGGCAAGTTTTTACTTTTTGTTGTTTCTTGCCCAAATGCGCATACGTTCGGCGTGGTCGAGAATTTGTTTGCGCAAACGTATTGACGTGGGTGTAACTTCAACGTATTCGTCGTCGCTGATAAATTCCAAGCACTGTTCCAAACTCAAAATCGTAGGCGGCGTAAGTTTCAACGCTTCGTCGCTGCCGCTTGCACGGTTGTTCGTTAGGTGCTTTGTTTTGCAAACGTTAACGGTAATGTCGTCTTCGCGGCTGTTTTCTCCCACAACCATGCCGGCGTAAACGGGCAAACCAACGTCTACAAACAAACGACAACGCTCTTGAGCATTAAAAAGTCCGTAAGCGGTGGTAACGCCGTCTTCAAAGCACACCAGACTTCCGCGTGCACGTTCTTGAACGTCGCCCTTGTAGGGTTCGTAACCGTCAAACACGCTGCTCATTACGCCAAAGCCTTTGGTGTCCGTCAATAGTTCGCTGCGATATCCAATCAAGCAACGGGAAGGAATTCGAAATTCCAACCGCGTGGATCCTTGGTTGTCCGGATACATATTCACAAGTTCGCCTTTGCGTGCGCCCAGTTTATTCATAACGCTGCCAACGTATTCCGCAGGAACTTCCACAACCAAAAATTCCATAGGTTCGCATTTTACGCCGTTTATTTCCTTAAAAATAACTTTGGGGCGCGAAACTTGAAATTCGTAGCCTTCGCGGCGCATTTCTTCAATCAAAATGGAAAGGTGAAGTTCGCCCCTACCGAAAACCTTGAAACTGTCGGGGCTGTCCGTTTCTTCCACACGCATGGAAACGTTTGTTTCCACTTCCTTAAACAGGCGCGCACGCAAGTGTCTGCTGGTAACAAATTTGCCTTCTTTACCGGCAAACGGACTGTTGTTTACCACAAACATCATAGAAATTGTGGGCTCATCTATGTTCACAAAGGGCAACGGTTCAACGCAATCGATGGAGCAAATTGTTTCGCCTATGTTCATGTCGGCAATGCCGTTTACCGCCACAATGTCGCCCATAGAACCTTCTTCGCATTCTACACGCTTTAACCCTTCAAATTGGTAAAGGCGCGAAACTTTTGCCGTGTTGAATTTGTTGTCACGATGGCACACCATAACCTGTTGCCCGTCGAAAATTTTGCCGCGGTTAACCTTGCCTATGCCAATGCGTCCAACGTATTCGTCGTAGTCGATGTTGCAAATCAAAAGTTGTAAACCGCCCTCCGCTTCCCCTTGCGGCGCAGGAATTTCCGACAAAATTGCATCCAAAAGAGGTCCCATGTCGGTGCCGGGCTTGCTCAAATCGTCCGTTGCCCAACCTTGCTTTGCCGAAGCGTAGATAGTTTTGAAATCGAACTGCTCGTCCGTTGCGCCCAACTCCATAAACAATTCCATAATTTGCTCTTGAAGTTCGTTTTGGTCAAATTCGCCTTTGTCCACTTTGTTCACTACAACCAACGCTTTTTTGCCCAAGCCCAACGCCTTTTTCAGCACGTATCTGGTTTGCGGCATACAGCCTTCGATTGCGTCGACAAGCAGTAAAACGCCGTCTACCATTGAAAGAATACGTTCCACTTCGCCGCCGAAATCGGCGTGGCCGGGGGTGTCGATGATGTTTATTTTGGTGCCTTTGTAGTGCACGGCGGTGTTTTTGGCAAGAATTGTAATTCCGCGTTCGCGTTCGATGTCGTTGTTATCCATAACGCGGTCGGCGACAATTTCGTTTGAACGGAAAATTCCGTTTTGCTTCAACAGTTGATCTACCAACGTGGTTTTGCCGTGGTCTACGTGCGCTATAATGGCTATGTTTCTAACGTTTTCTCTTTGCATAAAATATCTCCGTAAAACAACCTTAAAATTATACAACTATATGTTTTTGCCGTCAAATATATTTGAACGTGTATTCAAAAATAGCCGCTATTTTTTTGCGCTTTTAGACGGGCGTTGAACAAAAATGTGTGCAGGAAACCGCCATTTTTGCGGTTATGGACTATGTATTGCGTTTGTTTTGAAGAACTTGGAAACAAAATAATTTTACGCAGCGTCGCGACTGTCGATGTTGGGTGAAAAATGCGCAAAGGCTGTTTGATGGAATTTGTTTTTTATTTTTTCGCTTTGAACACTTCGCGGTAGCTGTTTCAAAAAAGGTTGCGTGTGTCGCGTCATTTGTCGAAAAAATTTTGCAACGCAAATGTTGAGGCATGCGGTGTCAACGGAAATTTTGTTGGCATATACTACCACGTAAGGAGAAGTTATGTGCGGAATTTTCGGAGCAATCGATGTCGACTGCGCACAAAAGACGGTTGAGGCACTGCATTTTTTGGAATATCGCGGATACGATTCCGCTGGAATTTGCGTAAACGACGGCAAACTGCACCTGTTCAAAACCACAGGACGCGTTTCGGCATTGCAAAACAAATTGCCGACGCCACTTTGCGGTAAAAATGCTATAGGCCACACGCGGTGGGCAACTCATGGGGAGGTGTGCGACAGAAACGCACATCCTTTTTTGTCGCAAGACGGCACTTTTGCCATTTGCCACAACGGTATTTTGGAAAACTACTTGCAGTTGAAACGATCGCTGGAAAGCTTGGGAACCAAATTTGTTTCAGATACCGACAGCGAAACGGTAGCGCACCTTTTGCAACAAAATTGTGAGCACGTGGTGCTAAAAAGTGTGCTAAAAACGGCAAATATGCTTTCGGGGGCCTTCGCCGTTTTGGTGCAAAGCACGCGTGACGATAATCTCTACGCCCTAAAAAATAAAAGCCCTTTGGCGGTTGGATTGGGCAAAAAGGGCGTGTATCTTTGTTCCGACGTGCGTTGCATTTCCAAATGGGCGCAAAGTGTGGCAATCGTTCCCGATAAAACGGTGGTGGAGGCAACAGCCAATGGCGTGCGTTTTTTCAATTTCGAAGGCAAAGAAATATCCGTTCACTTTTTTTCCGTTGGCAAATTTCAAACGGATCAAGCGGTCGGCGACATGATGCTGAGAGAAATTTGCGAAATTCCTTCCCGTCTTGCCGAAGCCAAACGCGGCTATTTCGAAGGCGGCGGCTTGGAACTTTGCCAAAAAACTGCTCGCAAATTGCGCCGAATTTACTTTTTGGGGTGCGGCACAGCCTACAACAGCGGCTTGGAGACGTGCGCCGTTGCGCGAAATTTTTGCAAGTTGGATATGTCCGCCGTTATTGCAAGCGAATTTATCTACGACAACTATCCGGTAGACGAGCGAACGTTGGCGTTTTGCATCAGTCAAAGCGGCGAAACGGCCGATACCATTCGCGCAGCTGAAAAAGTTAAGCAAATGGGCGGAATTGCCTACGCCGTTACCAACACCGACGTTTCTTCGCTGTGCTTTGTGTGCGACAAACTTCAAAACGTGTTTGCCGGCAGCGAATATGCCGTTGCAAGCACAAAGGCATACAACTGTCAGCTGCAAACGCTGTTGTTGCTTATGCTGGATTTGGCATTTCTTCGTGGCGAAATTTCCCAAAGCAATCGCAGTTCCGTTTGGGAAGCAATGGACAAATTACCTCCGTCGGTGGATGAAATTTTGCGTAAAAATCGGCAAATTGCCACCATTGCGGAAGTTTTGAAAAACAGTTCGGCGGTGTTTTTCTTGGGTCGCACGGCAGATTATCCCACGGCGGTGGAAGGCTCGCTAAAACTGAAAGAGATAAGTTACATACATTCAGAAGCTTACCCTTCTGGCGAACTTAAACACGGCACACTTGCCTTAATGGAAGAGAACGTTGCGGCAATTTTGATTTCCACCGACTACAATTTGGTAAAAAAGAACGCTGCCACCGCCCACGAAGTTGCCTCGCGAAAAGCCACCGTGATCACAATTTCGCCATACGTAGGCGAAAAATTGCATATAACGCTGCCCACAGTGCACCGTTTTTTGTACGGAATTGTTTCCGTTGTGCCGTTGCAACTGCTGGCTTACCACACGGCAAAAGCTTTAGGACGCGATGTGGATAAGCCGCGAAATTTGGCAAAATCGGTAACGGTTGAGTGAGTTTTTGCCAAACAGACTCCGAACTCGCCGCGAAGGCGCCGTTGGACATTTGGTTGAAAAATGGCATTCAGCATGTTGCAAATGTTGTTGGCTTGTGTTAAAATTGTTGCACGAGACTACGAGGAAAATAACATGGAACAATTCACAAGCGGAAGACAAGCGGTAAGCAAGTTTGCCGATTTATATGGGGAAAAGACATTCCGCCAATTTTTGCGCTACGACGAGTTGGTGCGACATTTCAAAAGAAAGTTCAAAACACGTTTTTGCTACCTTGCCAGTGCTTCGGGCAGGGTGGAGCTTATAGGAAACCACACCGATCACAACGGCGGCAAAGTGGTGGGGTGCACCATTGATGCAGATATCGTTGCGGCGTTTTTGCCGGACAAAAGCGGCAAGGTGCACATCGAGGGAAACAACTATCGCAACATCGATTTTGACATTGCCGACATTTTCACGGTAGAAAGCGGCAGCATAGGTATGGTAAAGGGCGTTTTGGCGGCTCTAAGCAATCGTGGATACAAAATCGGCGGTTTCAAAGCCATGCTAAATTCAACGTTGCCCAGCGGCGCAGGTATGTCGTCCTCGGCGGCGTTTCAACTTTTGGCGGCATCCATTCAAAACCACTTGTACAACTTGGGCAAAATTTCCGCCAAAGTATTGGCGGAAGCGGGGCAATTTGCCGAGAATGTCTATTTCAAAAAGCCTTGCGGTTTGCTTGACCAAGGTGTAATTGCCGTCGGCGGCATTGTGGAAATAGATTTCCGCAACGGCTTTGAAACACGTCGTTTGCAAAACAACAACCAATCGTTGGATTTTGTGGTGGTGAATACAGGCAAAAGCCATTCGTCTTTGACGGAACACTATGCCGCAATTCCGCAAGAAATGAAGCAAGTTGCCGAGTTTTTTGGCAAACAACGCCTTGCCGATGTGGATGAAATGGCATTTAATCTGCATTTTGACAAAGTTGTGCAAGCCACAAGCCAACGTGCGGCACTGCGTGCGAAGCACTTTTTTGAAGAAAACGCACGTGTGGAAAAGGCTGTCGACGCATTGCGGCAGGGCGACAAACAGCGGCTTTTGTCGCTGGTAAATCAATCGGGCGACAGCAGTATTTACAATTTGCAAAATTGTTCGGTGGGCAAAGACACAACGGTTGCCGATGCCGTTACCTTTGCTCGAAAAATTTGTCCCAACTGTGCGTCGCGTGTTCACGGCGGTGGTTTTCAAGGCACCATTTTGGCTCTTGTGGAAGCAAAAGACGTCATTTGTTTTACCGAAGAAATGTCCGAACGCTATGGCAAAGATAACGTAAAAGTGGTGCGAGTGCGCAATTGCGGCGCAACGGTGTTGTAAAATTGTGTTTACGGAAGGTGGAAGATTTTGCCTGCATTACAACTAATAAGAAAACAACCGACTGTTGTCTTCGTCGGTTGTTTTTTTTATTTTATGTCAAACATTGCGGTGCAAGAGCCAAAACCCAAGAAATACGGCTAGGCACTTATAAATAGTTATATCGTCTCAACATTTATTGCGGAACAACTTTTTGTGTGCAAAATCTTTGCGCGGGCAGTTATTCTGTTTTGCAGCGGTTTTATTACCCGACGGTGTAAATTTGCGGGCGGAAAATAGAGTGCAGAACGATTTTACACAGTGGCGTTAGTTCTTGTTTGACTGTGCGGCGGTTAACGTCCCAAAATTCTGTTTACAACCAGCGCAACAACCGCGCCCAAAGCGGCAAAAACCATGCGCCAGATCATCGTGTTTATCAGTTCGCGGCGGCGTTGCGTCATTTCTCTTTCGAACGCTTTGCCCTTTTGCTTCAAATTTACCACGTTCACCGTTTCGCCGTTGCGTTCGGATTTTGTGTTTTCAAAGTAGCCGTCGTATTCCAGTTGTTTCAAAATGGCGTCCACTTGCGTTTCGTTCAGTTTGAATTTTTCCGGACAGTTTTGAATAATCACTGCGTCAGAAATTATCGCGCCGTCGTTATTTTTCTTGCAGTAGTTGTATATACACCGCATAACGGCAACTTCTTTTTTGTTTAGCATTTTTCCTTTTTATTTAGCCGTAAAGTGCGATTTGCAGCGGTACTTTTGCTTCACGCTATGGTCGGCGTGTTAGGACGGCTGCTTGAAGGCAGTGCCGTAATGAATATGTAACACTTGTTTTCTTCGACTGCGGTGTTAACTTCACTGTTTGCGTTTGTTTCTTCTTGCGATACTTTTTGCCGCTCAATTGCACAATTTCGTTGATACGTGTGCTTGAAATTTGTATAAATCGATTTTGTCACCAAAGTTTTCCCAAAAGGTTTGCCACAAGTGCGCCCAACAGCGAAGCCGCAAAAACTCCCAAAAACAACAGCCAAATTTGCCCGTTGGAAATGTGCGATTGTGCCGTTACGTGCTTTTGTTCTGAAAAGTACGATTCCGCCTTGACGGAAAGAGCCAAGCAAATTTCCTCTTTGTCTTGATATTTCACCGCAAGGTAGCGGTTTTCTTTCAAAAAGGCTATCACGGCAATAAGTTTGTCTACGTCCATTGCGAATTTTTGCGGCAAACTGTCTGCAAGCGCTTGCTTTTTTACCACCTTAAAACTGTATCCAACCTGTTCGGAAAGCATCAAAAGCACCGCCTCCATTGTTTTATCCAGCATTTACAACGGCAAACTCCTTCTCAAATTCTTGTATTGTTCACACGCTAAACTTCCCAACGGTGTTTGGAAAGATCAACGGTGTTTTCATCCAAAAAAGTTACGCCTTCCGATGACAATAAGTCGTGCTGAACGGTGCTTCCGCCAAAAGCAAATGCGCCGGAAAGTTTTCCGTCTTTGTTCACCACGCGGTGGCAAGGAACCACGATGGGGCGCGGATTGACGTGCAAAGCCCAACCAACCTGTCGCGACATTTTGGCATTGCCCAAAAGCCGCGCGATTTGACCGTACGTTGCCACCTTCCCAGTGGGAATTGTTTCCACAATTTGGTAAACTTTTTCAAAAAATCCACACTTTTCCATAAAATTGCTCCGTTTTTACAAATTATATCCGCGCAAGCAGCTTTTGTCAATGCTCTCACAGTCGGCGGTAATTTTTTATTCTGTTTTCAAAGGCTTGAAAAAAGCGGCGAAGTGTGTTATTATACTTACAATATTTGCCAATGATAAAACCGCAACGCAACAAAACGTCTTTTGTAAAGCCGCGGTGGCATAAATCACGCTTTGTGTTGCAAAATTGCAACGGCGACAAGCAAGTTTTTGTGCCGTTCAAACAGGTAAACTGCATTGTTCAAATGCGTTTCGTGTGGGTGTGTTGTCCAAAACGGCTATTGCAAAACGGCAAATAACATTTTCAAATGCGTTTCGTGCCAAGGAGACATTTTTAGTATGAAGAATTTTATCACCATCGAAGGATGCGACGGTGTGGGGAAAACCCACCAAACGTCTTTGCTCAAACAATATTGTCAAGAAATCGGCGCCAACGTAATTTTCACCCGCGAACCGGGCGGCAGCGATATTGCCGAACAAATTCGCCACATCATTTTGGATGCCAAAAACAGCAGTATGGACGACATGTGCGAGGCTTTTTTGTATGCCGCATCGCGCATTCAGCACCTTCACGATATCGTCAAGCCTGCGCTAGAGCAGGGCAAAATTGTGTTTTGCGATCGCTACGTCCATTCCTCCTATGTTTATCAAGGTTTGGGCAGAGGTTTGGGGTTGCAAAACATAGTAGACCTAAACAAGATCGCCGTGGGCGAGTACATGCCGGAATTTACCATATTTTTGGATCTTTCGCCGGAAAAAGCCTTCGCTCGCAAGGGCGGCGCTGACCAAACCGACCGTATGGAAGCGGTGGACTACAGTTTTCACGAAAAGGTATACAACGGCTATAAACAACTTATTGCCGAAGATCCTTCGCGTTTTGTGGTTATCGATGCGTCCGGCACCAAGGAACAAACGCAAGAGAAGTTGCGCCGGGCACTGCGCGACAAAGGAATTATTAAATGATTCAATGGGAAATAAGCAACATTCTTTGCCAAGCGTTTGCAAATTCGCACGCCGCGCATGCCTATATTGTGGTTGGGCAAAAGGCACAACTGCCTCAACTGCTAAAAAGTTGCGCCGCAGTGTGCATGTGTCAAAATCACACGGCAAATGACGATTGCGAAAACTGCCACAAAGTAAAAAACGGTTTGCATCAAGACGTATTGTTCTTCCCCAAAGAGCAAACACGAGTGCGCTTGAACGTTGCCGATATGCAGACTTTGGTGGAAGAAACTTTCAAACGTCCGGTGGATAGTGGCGATTGCCGCGTATTTTTAGTGAACGCTGCCGATTCCGTAACCGGCATAGGTTGCGACGTTTGGCAAAACAAGTTGCTGAAAACTTTGGAAGAACCTTCCCCTAACACCTATATTTTTATAGGCGTAACGGATGTCGAATCGCTGCTGCCCACGGTGCGATCGCGTTGTCAGGTGCTGAAACAACCCAAACTTTCCGCAAGGGACGTTTGTCAAGCCCTTCAACAAAAGGGCTACGAAAAAGGTCTTTGCGAAGTTGCCGCTGCTGCAAGCGACGGAAACGTCCAAACTGCGGAAGCAATTTTTGCCAATCCGTCAATTTTGCGCGCTTTCGACAACGCCGCCGATATGTTGCAAAACATGACTTCCACCAAAAATGCATTGCCTTTTGTTTCGGCTGTTTTGGCGGAAAAAGAAACGGTAAATTGGTTTTTGCACTTTCTCACCTTGCTTTTGGGTGAAAGCATTTGCTATCGTTTGGCGGAAAATTTGTGCGTGTTGCCGTCACACGCCAAAACGGTGGAAAAAATTTGTCAAAACTATTCGCTTGCGGCGGCGGAAGTTTGCATAGAAAAAATCGCTTATGCGAAAAGTCGATTGGACGACAATGGTAATATTACCGTTGTTTTGGACAAGCTAATCAGCACTCTTTTGGAGGTAAAATACAGATGCCGAATATAGTAGGTGTTCAATTTAAACAAACGGGCAAAGTGTACTACTTTGACCCCAACGGTATAGAATTTTTGGTGGGCGAAGGCGCCATTGTGGAAACGGCTCACGGGTTGGAATTCGGTAAAGTTACCACTGCCAACACGGAAATAACCGACGCCGAGGTGAAGGGCGAACTTAAAAGCGTTGTGCGAAAAGCCACCGAAAAGGACGTTGCCCAACACATCGCCATTTGCGAAAAACGTCCGCAAGCCATACGTGAAGCGCAAGAACGCGCCAACAAACACAACTTGGAAATGAAGGTTGTCGACGCCGATTTTGCCTTCGACAACAGCAAAGTCGTTTTCTATTTCACTGCGGAAAACCGCGTGGATTTTCGCGAGTTGGTAAAAGAACTTGCTTCGGTTTTCCACATGCGTATAGAACTGCGCCAAATAGGCATTCGCGACGAGTGCAAAATGAAGGGTGGATTGGGGCCTTGCGGCAGAGTGTGCTGTTGCAACGCCTATTTGAACGATTTTGCGCGTGTTTCCATCAAAATGGCAAAAACGCAAGGGCTTTCTTTGAACCCAACCAAAATTTCCGGTTTGTGCGGTCGCCTTATGTGCTGTTTGAAATTCGAAGACGACTACTATTCGCAAACGGCAAAGTTTATGCCCAAAGTTAATTCGGAAATCGACACTCCCAACGGCAAAGGACGCGTAACGGAAGTGGACATGATAAGACAACTTGTTACGGTGCGCGTGAACAAAACGGAGGACGAAGCGGAAATGTTTGTGTTCACTTTGCCGGAATTGGGTATAACCCCCACCTATTGTTGCGCCGCGCAAAAGTGTTGCGCCGAAGACGATGAGGACGGCGGCGACGTGCTTACGGAAAAAGACGAATAGGCGTTTTGCCTCTTTGCCAATGGTTAGGTTTTGAAATGTTATTGCCGTGTGTTAAATATAGCGGCGTAATCGTTGTGTTCAACGAGCCTAACGTTTTGGGAAATTCACTTCTCTTTGGCATTCGGAATGCCACACATCAAGAATATCGGCGGCAACGGAAAACTTGCCGTGTTTTTGCAATATTTTGTCGGAGAAATTTACAATGAAAATTTTCGTTGCAACCGATTTGCACGGTTCAGCCTATTGGACGGAAAAAACGGTGCAAAAATTTCATAACAGCGGTGCGGACATTTTGGTTTTGTTGGGCGACATCTACAACCATGGTCCGCGCAATGCATTTCCGCAAGACTACGCACCCATGCGCGTTGCGGAAATTCTCAACAAAATTGCCGCCAAAGTTTTGGCAGTAAAGGGCAACTGCGACAGCGAAGTGGATCAAATGATCAGCGATTTCGAGTTTTTGCCGCAAGAAGTGTTGTTTTTGGGTGGTCGCAAATTGTTTTTCACCCATGGGCACATCTTTAACAAAAACGCCTTGCCCAAACTCCAAACCGGCGATGTGATGTTCTACGGACACTTTCACGTTTGCGAAATAGCGGAAGTGGACGGCATAACTTGCGTAAATGTAGGCAGTGCCGCTTTGCCAAAAGACGGCAACAATTGTTATTGCTTGGTGGAGGAAAGCGGCGTTAGCATTTGGGATTTTGATGACAATCTTATTCTAAAAACAGATTTTTAGGTTTGTCAAATATTTGTGTGCAAGAACCAAAAGCCAAGAGATATTGCTAAGCATTTCTAAATAGTTATATTGTTACCCAAAATTTATTGCAGAACAGATAATAATTTTTAAGCTTTTTGTTGCAACGCGGTGCAAATTTGTACCTCGTTGCTTTTTATAGCATAAAAATGAACGTTACGCAATTTTTTATTTTTTTTCATAATCTCCTTGAAATATTCCAAAACGAATAATATAATAAGCGCATATTCTATTTTACAAGCGAGGCGAAAGTTGTGAAAATCTTCGGTAGTTTGTCGTTTTTCGTCTGTTAATTTGATTTTATGTAAAGTTATGTTGTATATAAAGTTTGTTTTTTTTGTATAAGAAGTTGTTTGGTAAAGTATATAATAAATCCTGAATTATTAGGCAAACGGTGGCCATTTCGATTTTCGATCGAGAAATAAACGTCGTAAAGGCGTTAAAATATATTACAATTTAGGAGGAAAACTATGGAGTATCTCAAAAAGCACAAAATCGCATTGATAGTGCTTGCGGCAGCATTGGCTCTCATTTTGGTGTCCAGCTTTTTTGCAAGTTTGATTCAAAGCGATGGGTTCAAAGTAACAGTTACCGACTTGCGCGATGAAGCATTCAGCGGTCAAGTGGCAACCAACGCAGGCACAGGCGAAACAGTTAGCGTTAAAGGAACTGTCGCCAGCGGTATTTTGTTTGTTCCCAAAAGCGCATCGGCAACAAACAAATTGCCCGCAGTTGTAATGACTCACGGTTATTTGAACAACCGCGAATTGCAACTTCAAAATGCAATCGAACTTGCACGCAGAGGTTTCGTGGTTTTGACAATTGACCGCGGCGGACACGGCAACAACGAAATTTCTTCGTCCACAAGCGCAATGATGAACACTTCCGGTATGTACGAAGCCGTTAAGTATCTTGCATTGCAAGACTACGTAGATCTTGGCAAAATCGGTATCACCGGACACTCTATGGGCGGTTATACAACGGCTATGACCCTTATGAACGATGTTTACAACGCCGAAACCGCCGCAAAAGGCGACACAAACTTGGGACTTATCTCCGCAGGTTTGATGCAAGGCTGGAGTACGTTTATTATGGCAGGACCCAACGTTTCCGTTGGTATGCTCAAAGCTAAAGACGACGAATTCTTCTACCAAAGCACTTTGGCAGACGGAAGTCCCTCCATCAGCAGACAATTCTTGCAATCGGTAGCGGCGGCAAAATTTGTAGGCGTAACGGAATATGACAAAACGGCAACCGGTATCGACATCGAAAACGGCGGTATCTACATCGGCGGTCAACTTCAAACCATTGCCGGTGGTGCAGCGGCATCCGCTCCCTTCCGTGCGATTTATGAATCGGATGAAATCCACCCCTTGAACCACTTCTCTATCGCCAGTGCGGCTTCCGTAACTAACTTCTTCTACACAGCATTCGGAACCCCAAACGGTTACAGCTACATTGCCGAAACCAACCAAACTTGGTGGGTTAAGGAATTGTTCTCCACTTTGGGACTTGTAGGCTTCTTCGCAATGCTTCTTCCCATTGTAGATTTGCTTCTCACATTGCCTTGCTTTGCATCTTTGAAGAAAAAAGAAGCGGCAGAAGGCGAAGTGGGTGGCGAAATGCTTCCCGCCTTAAAGGGCGTTCGCAAACACATCTCCTATTGGGTAGTGGGCGTTCTTACAACATTGTTCTCCGGCTTTGCAATTCAATGGGTTATGGGCGACGGTTGGCTCAACAAACTTCCCGATTTGCTTGTAACACAAAACACTTACTTCCCGCAAGACACAACGGGTAACGTTGCGACTTGGGCAGTGGTGTGCGGCTTGTTTGCATTGCTTCTTACGGGCATTGTTTGGCTTATCAATCACATCATCAACAGAGCAAAAGGCGACGTAAGCTTGGACGAACATCCCTTGCAAGCAGCAAAAATCCAAGGCGGCTTCGGCGCAGTTGTTAAGACGGTTTTGCTCGCCGCTTTGACAATCGCTCTTATGTATGTTGTTGTGTTCATCAACTGGGCTATTTGGAAGGTAGACTTCCGTATTTGGACTTTGGACGTAAAAGTTTTCGAAGTGAACGTGATGCTTCCGACAATGTTGCGTTATGCACTTGTGTTCTTCATCTTCTACTTCATCAACAGCGTTCTCAACCAAAATTACAGAACAAAGAATCTTCCCGAATGGGCAACCATCGCTATCAACGCAGCATTCAATGTGCTTGGTATTGTTTTGGTAATGGCTATCCAATACGGTACGTTCCGCTCCACAGGTATTTTGTGGCAAAGCGACATGGCTTTGAGTTACATCGTATTGTTCCCCATCGTTCCTATCCTTATTATTGCGACGATCTTCTCCAGAAGACTTTACAAACGCACAGGAAACGCTTGGTTGGGCGCACTTATCAACACGTTGTTGTTCACCATCATCACTGTTGCAAACACGGCGGCATCTTATCCTTACGCAGGATTCTTTGCATAAAACTTTTCAAAGGCAAAGGCGCACTTTCGAGTTTTAGCTAAAGCAGACGAGAATAAGACGAACCAAGGTTGTGAGCGTGCCTAGTGCTTCGTGCGGCGTGTTTTGTTGGTGGTGTTATGAACAAACATAAATTGTATGATGTCTGCGCGCACAACTGCAACGTATAGGCAGGTTCATATTGTTACGAGCTGTCAAACCACATCCCCTGCCGTTTTCGCGCAGGGGATGTTTTGAAGAAAAGTAGGTTTTGTTTGCTTATTGGCTAAAATTTGGACAAAATGAAGTAAAATTGCCGCATACGTGCTGGCAGAAAAGTAAATAATCGCCCACGGAAATAGGTTTTTCAAAGATTTTGCGGTGAAAACTTATTTTGCCACGCCAACATTGGCACAGAATTTTTTTGCGCGGAACAAAAGGCAAAAACGTTTCAAAAGTGAAAAAAATTGTGTTGGTTCTTTCCTGTTTGCTATTGAAATAGCAATCTATAAGTTTTATAATAATATATGGTATGTAACTTGCAATGCGGCGAACAAAAACGCAATATTGTCAAGTTAGCGACATCTCGGCTTGAAGACAAAAATTTTAGGCAAAAATGGTTGAATACAAAAATTTTTCAATATAGACGCGAAAACAAATAATTTCAACCCAAAGTGCGGGAAAGCCAATCTTTTCAACCGCACGTGCCGAAAAGGATATTTTTCAGCCAAAACAAACTGTTTGGGCAACGCAAACATCGTTGTTCAAGCGAAATTTGTGCTAGGAGGCAAATTTACAAAATGAAAGACGTTATTATCATCGGCGGCGGCGTTATCGGTTGTTCCGTAGCGCGCGAATTGGCAAGATTCAACGCTGAAATTTTGGTTTTGGAAAAGGGCAACGACGTTTCCGTCGGAACCACCAAAGCCAACAGCGGCATTGTGCACGCCGGCCACGACGCCATACCCGGTTCCCAAAAAGCACGCTACAACGTGTTGGGCAACGCCATGTTCGACAACCTTTCCGCCGAGTTGGAATTTCCTTTCCGCCGCAACGGCAGTTTGGTGTTGTGCTTTGACGAAAGCAAAAAGGAAGGTTTGACGGAGCTGTTGAACCGCGGTATACAAAACGGCGTAAAGGGTTTGTATATTTTGGAAGGCAACGAAGAAATTCGCAAAATGGAACCTTATGTTTCCGAAAAAGCGGTAGCGGCGTTGGTTGTTCCGAGCGGCGGCATCGTTTCTCCCTACGAAATGGCAATTGCCTATGCCGAAAATGCGGCGGAAAACGGTGTGAACTTTGAATTTTTGTCGGAAGTTACGTCGATAAAACGTATTGACGACGGTTTTTGCGTAAAATGCGCAAACGGCAAAGAACACCAAGCAAGGGTTGTCATCAACTGCGCAGGCGTTTATGCCGATGTTATCAATAACATGGTTTGCCAAGAAAAAATTCGCATTATTCCGCGCAAAGGCGACTACGTTTTGATGGACAAGACCTGCGGATATTTGGCAGATCACACCTTGTTCCAACTTCCCACAAAAATGGGCAAAGGCGTTTTGGTAACACCCACAACGCACGGCAACATTTTGGTTGGACCTTCCGCAACGGACGTTGACGACAAAGACGATGTGAACACCACGGCGGAAGAACTCGACGAAGCCTTCGAAAAGGCGCTTATCACCGTGCCCTCCCTTGCGCGCCGCAACATCATCACTCAATTTTCCGGTTTGCGTGCGCATTCCGAAAGCGGCGACTTTATCGTCGGTGAAAGCAGTGTGCCAAACTTCTTCAACGTGGCCGGCATCGAAAGCCCCGGACTTACCGCCGCCCCTGCCATTGCGGTGGATATTGCCGCACAAGTTGCGGAAAAACTTGCTCTCAAAGAAAAATTGCACTTTGAAGCACACCGCAAAGCCATTCCGCATTTTGCCACAATGAGCGATGCCGACAGAGAAAAACTTATCGATCAAAATCCCCTTTACGGCAAAATTGTTTGTCGTTGCGAAGTTGTTACCGAAGGCGAAATTGTCGAAAGCATTCGCCGCCCAATCGGCGCAAAGGATTTGGATGGTGTAAAACGCCGTGTTCGCGCAGGTATGGGACGTTGCCAAGCAGGTTTCTGCACGGCGCGCACTATGGAAATTTTGGCTCGCGAGTTGGGTTGCGATATGCAAGATATTACCAAATGCGGTGGCAACAGCGAAATTGTTGTCGGCAAGACCAAATAGCGTGGGAAGGAGATCATGGGTATGAAAAACATAAATTTGGTAATCGTAGGCGGCGGCCCCGCCGGACTTGCCGCGGCAAAATCTGCTTACGACTGCGGCGAACGCGATATTTTGATTTTGGAAAGAGAAGCGGAATTGGGCGGCATTTTGAATCAGTGTATTCACAACGGTTTCGGTTTGCACACCTTCAAAGAAGAGTTGACCGGCCCCGAGTATGCAGCGCGCTACATCGATGAAGTAAAAAAACGCAACATCGACTACAAACTTAACGCCACTGTAATAGACGTTTCCAACGACAAAGTGGTAACTTACGTTTCCGCCGAAGACGGTTTGGTGAAAGTTCAAGCCAAGGCATTGATTTTGGCTTGCGGCTGTCGCGAACGTCCTCGCGGAGCAATAAACATTGCCGGCATGCGCGGCGCAGGAGTTTTCTCCGCAGGTACGGCGCAAAAATTGGTAAACATCGACGGCTATCTTCCCGGTAAAGAAGTGGTAATTTTGGGCAGCGGCGACATCGGGCTTATCATGGCTCGCCGTATGACATTCGAAGGTGCCAAAGTAAAAGCCGTGGTGGAATTGATGCCCTATTCTTCCGGCTTGAACAGAAACATCGTTCAGTGCTTGAACGACTTCGATATTCCCCTTTATTTTTCGCACACTGTAATAGACATCAAGGGGCACGACCGCGTAGAAGGCGTTGTTGTTGCCGAAGTTGACGAAAAACTTCGCCCGAAAAAGGAAACGGCTGTGCTTATTCCTTGCGACACGTTGCTTTTGTCCGTTGGCTTGCTTCCCGAAAATGAACTTGCCAAAAATGCGCAAGTGCAACTTTCCCCCACAACGGGCGGCGCAGTGGTGGACGAAAACCTTATGACCAGCGTAGAAGGCGTGTTCGAGTGCGGCAACGTTTTGCACGTGCACGATTTGGTAGACTTTGTTTCTGCCGAAAGCGAAAACGCCGGCAAATGCGCCGTGGCTTACATAAACGGTTTGAAACCCTGCCAAGACAAAATCACCATCAAATGCACCAACGGCGTGCGCTACTCTGTGCCCACAATTTTGAACAAGGACGGAATTTTTGCGCAACAAAGTTTCAAAATGCGCGTTGCCAACGTGTTCAAAAAGGTAGAATTGGCTGTGTTTGCCGACGGCGTAAAGGTTCTCGGCAGAAAACGTCCCGTTGTTGCCCCGGGTGAAATGGAAAACATTGTGCTTTCCGCCGAACAAATGCAAGTGTTGAAAAATGCGTCCGAGGTGGAAATTACCTTGATAAAAGGAGAATAGGTTATGGCAAAAGAAATGATTTGTATCAACTGCCCTATGGGGTGCAGATTGACTGTGGACGACAGCGACAAAAACAACATTATCGTAACGGGCAACACCTGCCCGCGCGGCAAAACCTATGCCATAAACGAAATAACCGCGCCCAAACGTATGGTTACGGGTTCGGTAAAGGTAGAGGGAGGCACAATCCCCATGACATCGGTAAAAACGCGTGAAGCCATTCCCAAACAGCTGATTTTCGACAGTTTAGAGCTTCTAAAACAGGTAACACTCACCGCCCCCGTGCACATAGGCGATGTTGCGGTTGAAAACATTTGCGGTTGCGGTGTGGATTTTGTGGTTACCAAAAACGTAGAAAACAAATAGAGTGGCAGCCAAGAATAATCCGAACCATCGCCGGTGGGGCGTCTTTGTTGCCGAGTTCCAAAGGTGTGTCCGAGCGCATCTTGTGCCCTTTCTGCGCAACTCGTCTGTTGTCACGTACGTCCATGTACGCGCCCTTCGGCGAATCCGCACGTGCAAGTCTCGCCGCGCGGCTGTTTTCCAAACAATTTTGCAACAGGAGGTTATGAACAAAAATGAAATACATACTTTCGTTAGATCAAGGCACAACAAGTTCTCGCGCTATTGTGTTTGACAAACAAGGTAACATAATGGGCAAGGCGCAACAAGAGTTTCCGCAAATCTATCCGCATCCAGGTTGGGTAGAGCACGATCCGCATGATATTTTAGGGTCTCAGGTGGGCGTAATTGTGGAAGCGCTTATCCGCGCCAATGTTTCTGCGGCAGACATTGCCGCCATTGGCATCACAAATCAACGCGAAACAACCTTCGTGTGGGATAAAAACACAGGCAAACCCGTGTACAACGCCATTGTGTGGCAATGCCGCAGAACAGCCGAATATTGCGAAAAACTGAAAGAACAAGGACTTGCGGACAAAATTTACCAAAAAACCGGTTTGGTTTTGGACGCTTATTTTTCCGCCACCAAACTCAAATGGATTTTGGATAACGTCGAAGGCGTTCGACAACGTGCCGAAAAGGGCGAATTGCTGTTTGGCACGGTGGATACATACCTTATGTGGCAACTTTCCCGCGGGAAAATCTTCGCCACCGACTATACCAATGCCAGCAGAACTATGCTGTTCAACATTCACACGCTGGATTGGGACGACGAACTGTTGGAACTTTTCAACATTCCCAAAAACATGTTGCCCGAAGTTCACCCTTCAGGCTATCACTACGGCGCAACGGACGAAACCTTTATCGGGCGTGAAATTCCCATTTGCAGTGTGGTGGGCGACCAACAAGCGGCACTTTTCGGGCATCTTGCCATCGAAGAAGGAGATGTCAAAAACACCTACGGCACAGGTTGCTTTTTGCTTATGAACACCGGCGACAAGGCCGTAAAGTCGGAAAACGGACTTGTTACCACCCTGGGCGCCAGCGTAGAAGGCAAACCGCCCTACGTTTTGGAAGGCAGCGTGTTTATCGGAGGAGCAATCAATCAGTGGTTGCGTGACGAAATGCGCATGATAAAACAAGCGTCGGAAACGGAAAACTACGCGGTAAAAGTGCCCTCCACCAACGGCGTGTACATTGTGCCCTCCTTCACGGGTTTGGGCGCACCATATTGGGATGCCGAAGCGCGCGGAACAATAACCGGCGTAACACGCGGCACCAGCAAGGAACACTTTATTCGTGCTGCGTTGGAGGCCATCGACTATCAAGTTTATGATTTGGTAAACGCCATGCAACGAGACGCCAACGTGAAAATCAAAAGCCTAAACGTCGACGGCGGTGCCAGTGCAAACAACTTTTTGATGCAATTTCAGTCGGACATTTTGAACGCCACCGTGGTGCGCCCCAAAGTTACCGAAACAACGGCATTGGGCGCATGTTATCTTGCAGGCTTGTGCGTAGGCTATTGGAAAGACGTGGACGACATTCGCGCAAACATCAAGACGGAACGCGAGTTCAAACCGCAAATGAGCGAAACGCAGCGTCAACAACTTGTGGAAGGTTGGGCGCACGCCGTTCGTCAAGCCAGATGCAGATAGCAAACCGCCTGTCCAAAAGTTTTGCATCGTCAAAAAAACGGCGCTTTCCGCTGTTTTCGACAAGTTGTTTTCAGCAAAATATACTACAATGGAGTAAACAATTTTGAAAACGCACGCACTTGGTTGCGCTTGCGTAAAAAAGGTTCTTGCAAAAGATTATCAATTTTTTGTGTGTAGCGTCGTAGCAACGAAGTAAAGTAGTAAGATTTGCGAACAAAACCGATTGAAAGCGCATTTTGCGGCGACGAAGTCGTGTGCGTCAGAATTGCGCTTGCCTTGGCTAAATAGCACAAAAATAGCATAACGCGCGTTTTTTTTCAAGCAAATTTGTGAAAGAGGTAAGGTCATACATATGAAAAAAATTGCAATTATCGGCGGCGGCGTGGCCGGTTTAACCGCCGCGATATACGCTTTACGCGCCAATGCCGAAGTTACCCTTTTCGAGCAGTTCGGCTTGGGCGGACAAACGGCAAATTTGGGCGTTATCGAAAACTATCCGTCTTATTCCGCAGTGGAAGGTTGGCAACTTGCCGACAACATTGCAAAGCAAGCAAAGGCTTTGGGGCTAAAAACTGTGCGCAGTCGCGTGCTTTCACTCACCAAAAACGAGGAAGTTTTTACGATAAAAACGGAAAAAGGCAATTTCGATTTTCCCGCTGTTGTGGTTGCAACGGGCACCGCGCACAACAAATTGGGGTTCGAAACCCCCTACGTTGGCAAAGGCGTTTCTTATTGCGCAACATGCGACGGCAATTTTTACAAAAATCAGCCGGTTGCCGTTGTGGGCGGCGGCACGCCTGCCGTGCGTGAAGCAATGTATTTGGCAGATGTGTGCAGCGCTGTTTACATGGTTGTTGCGCAACAAAACTTTTCCGCCGAAGAACTGGCGC
Organism: uncultured Oscillospiraceae bacterium; assembly: GCA_964535505.1. GTDB lineage: Bacteria > Bacillota > Clostridia > Christensenellales > CAG-314 > Fimimonas. The sequence goes on along the minus strand of CAZHUH010000004.1, from coordinate 51,580 downwards.
TAAAAAACCTGTTGCAAAAGCCCAATGTCGTGCCTATTTTCAACAGCCAAGTTTCCAAAATCGTGTGCGACGAAAAGGTTTCGGCAATGGAAATTTTTGACGGCAAACGCACAACAACGTTGAATGTTAGCGGTATTTTTGTGGCAATAGGCGCAGTCCCGGTAACGGATTTTATCCAAATAGAAAACCTGCAAAAACAAAAAGGCTATTTGGTGGTGGACGAAAAATGCCAAACCAACGTTACGGGGTTGTTTGCCGCGGGTGATGTTGCCGACGGCAGTTTGAAACAAATCGTAACTGCGTGCGCCGATGGTGCCAAGGCAGGCAGTTTTGCCTCTGTTTTTGCTTCACTTGCAGAAAAAAAGACCAATAATAATTAACAAAAAAACACAATTTCTCACATACGTATCCACAAAAATCAAAAAACGTACCTACCAAAGATAAAAAAATAACTATCGGAGGACAAAAATGAATTTCTTTGGCACGGACGGTATACGCGGAACATTCGGCAGTACCCTAACGGCGGGCACTGCCTTTTTGCTTGGCAAAAGTTTGGCGCTGTTGGGCGGCGATTGTCCCATTGTGCTTATCGCGCGCGACACGCGCGTTTCCGGCGAGGCTCTGTTTCAGGGGGTAGCGCAAGGTGTTTATGCCGGCGGCGGCAATGTCATCAACTTGGGAATTTTGCCCACAAGCGCAGTGGGGCATTTTGTTCGCAAAATGGGCGGCGATTATGGCGTTATGATTACCGCCAGCCACAACCCTCCGTCGGACAACGGTTTAAAAGTTTTCGACCGCTATGGCGTAAAGTTGTGCGTATCCAAACAAAATGTCGTTTCCAAAATGATGAACAGCCTTTCCGTTGTCCCTTCGGCACGTGGCAGAATTTGCGAGCCGCTTTTTTACGACATTGAAAATATCTATTGTGAAGATTTGCTCAATTTGATCAAAATCGATTTGTCCAACCTCAAAATTGCTCTCGATTGTTGCAATGGTGCGGCATATCGTGTGGCACGCATGTTGTTTGCAAAAGCGCATGCCAACGTAACTTGTTTTTGCGACAAAAACCTCGGCAAACAAATAAACGTCGGTTGCGGCGCCACACATACCGATTTTTTGCTGCAAAAAATTCAAAAAGAAAACTTCCATTTGGGATTTGCGTTTGATGGCGATGCCGACCGCCTTGCCGTTTTTGAAAAAAATCAGCTTGTGCCCAACAATAAAGTGTTTTATGCCGTGGCAAAATATCTCAAACTTTCTGGAAAATTGCATAGCAATGCCGTTTGTGGCACCGTTTTGACCAACGGCGGCGTAGAAATTGCCCTCAATCGCCTTGGCATAGAGCTTTTGCGCAGCGACGTGGGCGACACCAATGTGTTTAACCTTATGGTAAAACACAGTTTGAACTTTGGAGGCGAAGAAAGCGGACACTACCTTTTGGGTGATTTCGAAACAAGTAGCGACGCGCTGTTGAACGCTCTGCTCGTGGCAAAAATATATCGCGAAAAAGGCAGTTTGTTGCAATTTTCCAAAGAATGTACCGATGTTTTTTCCGTCTCCGCCAATTTGCCGATAACCTCCGGCAATGAAATTCTCACGGGACAGCAAAATTTGCTTTCCACTTCTCAGCGAGTTTCGCAAATGTTTCCAAATTGTAGATTGGTTTTGCGCAAAAGCGGCACGGAAAACAAGGTGCGCGCCTATGCCGAAGGGGACGACGCTCAAAACGCCATCGATTGCGTGGTTGCAACCTTTTCACAGAACGTGGTGCGTCCCGAAAATCGGCAGCAATGAAATTGCAAATGCGATTCTTGGTTTCTTTGTGTAACGATGTCGGCAAAATATAGTTAATTGACACTAGGTTGGCAAATCACTCCACGCCGCCGAACGCGTAGTCCCGTCATTGCGAGGAGCGCAGCGACGAAGCAATCCGGGAAAGTCATTTCAGCCATAATTCTCGCCCTCTCTTGTGTAAAGGGAGCCGGCGCGGAGTGCTTGAGGGATTGCGGATATTGTCATAACTTCGCCGTCCCAACAAAAATTGCCTAACTTGTTGACATCTTTGACCATTTGCTATACAATTCACTTATTTAAAATAAGGGAAAAAACTTGCCATTCTATCGCGGTGTTTCCTGCCAAAATAGTAAGTGAGCACGTATGTTACGCCTATGACAAACCTATTGCTAAAACTGTTTGTAAAAAACAATAAAAACACCACAGACGCCATCGTTCGCGAAAACGTCGGCAAAATGTCGGGCATTGTGTGTATAGTGCTCAACGTTTTGCTTGCTTGCTCAAAAATCGCGGTGGGTGCGATGTTTTCGGTGCTGTCCGTTTTGGCAGACGGGCTAAACAACCTAACCGATTGCGGCAGCAACGTGGTTTCGCTAATCAGCATAAAACTTGCCGGCAAACCTGCCGATAGCGATCACCCCTTTGGACACCGCCGCATGGAATACATCGCCGGTATGATAGTTTCCCTAATTGTGTTGGTGTTGGCGTTGGAATTGGCAAGCGAAAGCATCGAAAAAATTGTCGCTTGGGCAAAAGGCGAAGCACAGCTAGCCGATTTCGGGTTGTGGACAATTTTGGCGCTTTCCATTTCCATTTTGGTAAAATTTTGGATGTATGTTTTCAACTGCAAGTTGGGCAAACGCTATTCTTCGCAGTTGCTCAAAGCCACCGCGACCGATAGTATTTCCGACGTGTGCTCCACAAGCGCAGTGCTTTTGGCATTGGTGGTTTCGCATTTTACAGGCGTAAATTTAGATGGCGTAATGGGCGTGGTGGTGTCGGTGGTAATTGCCATTGCCGGCATCAAAATTTTCAAAACAACCGCCAACGAACTGTTGGGCGAAGCCCCCTCCGCCGAAATGATAAAGGAAATTGCTTCCCGAATCAAAAGTTTCGAAGGCGTGTTGGGCATTCACGATTTGAACGTTCACAACTACGGTCCAAACAAGTTTTATGCCAGCGTTCACGTGGAAGTGGATTCGACCGTGGATGTTTTGGAAAGCCACGATTTGATGGACAGAATCGAGCGCGACTTCGCACAAAACACAGACATCACATTGGTAACGCACCTAGACCCCATTGTTGTGGGCGACCCGGTGTTGGATAACTACAAGCAAGAAGTTCTAACAATTGTCAAATCGCTTGATGAACACTTCGAAATTCACGATTTCCGCATGGTAAAAGGCACAACGCACACCAACTTGATTTTTGATGTAGCGGTGCATTTCGATTCATCCCTTTCGCCAAAGCAAATTGCCGATTTTATTCAGGCGGAAATGACCAAACTACATCCCGATGTTTACGTTGTGCCCACAGTAGAGCAACAACTCAAAGACGACACTCCGAAAAAATCCCTCGGCAAAAAGAAAAAATAATTGTAGTGGCGACTATCAGTCGCCCTATTTTTTACAATGAACTTCGTCTTATCGTCATTGCGAGCGAAGTGCGGCAATCCAGTTAACTACTGCAATAGGCACTAGGTTGACAACCAACCAAACAGTTCGTCGGCCGCGTAGGCCCGTCATTGCGAGCGAAGCGCGGCAAGCCAAAAAAATAGTGTCTAAAATAACATAAAGCATAGGTGTGTTGAACAAATTCTAACACACGTCACCGCGAATTGCACACAAAAAGGGTGCGGAATGCTTCGCACCCAAATTTGTGGTGTTTTTGCGTCCTACATCGACAGTATTTTTGCTTTGCGGAGTGCGCTTTGTGCCACACACTGCTTGCAGTTGTTGTTTTTGCGTCCCACAGTCGGCATTTCTGTTTTGAAAATTTTTATTGTCGTCCGCATGCGGCATTGTTTTTTGTGCGGCGGTGCACAGCCCTATTTGCCGCAACACCGCCACAACGTTTTTACTCTCTTTCGGCTTGCTGTCGTGATTAATTTGTGTTAATTCAAAAAGTTATCGCAAACTGTAATATTAATTTGTCAACGTGTATGTTGTGTAACCTTGATTTGTTGTATCTTATTAGACCGTTTTATCAGAAAAACATACGACGCAACGCCTTTGAAGTATGACCGGCTATCGATAAGCAACGTTGAGCCTGTTAGTTCAACGTGTCGCCCAAAAACACAAAACATTTTTTAGGCGTGGGCTTGTAATACAAGGCAAAAACTGTTACAATATTATGGTAAGGAAAGTCGCCGACAATATTATTGTAAGAATAGCAACAGTCAATGGCATTTTTCAACATTATTGTAAGAACGGCAACGTCAACGGTAACAACTAAAATCTCGCGGCAATTCAAACTGTCGCATGCCCCCAAAAAAATAAAACAAGTGGGAATATTTGCGAAGCGTCTACGGAGAGAACAAAAATGAAAGCAATCAACTTCACAAAATTAGTGTTCAAATCTATCGACAAATTATTCGATTTGCCGCAAAATCCCCTTGTTTTAGAGCACAAACTCAAACGTGTGGAATGTGTTTCGGATATAGTCTATTCCGAGCGTTATCCCAAAATGGCATTGGATTTGTACTACCTTCCGCAAGATGACGAGTCGGTAATGTATCCCGTAATTTTCGAAATTCACGGCGGCGGATTTTCTGCCGGCGACAAAAAGTATCGCAGATGTTTAAGCCGTTACTACGCCGAATATACCGGTGCCATAGTCGTTACCCCGAACTACGGCGTTGGTGAAGAATGTCCTTGTCCCACCCCTATGCAACAACTTGTTGCCGCAGTAAACTGGGTGGTGGAAAATGCCCAAAAGTACAAAATGGATCTTTCCAAATTTGTGGTTACGGGCGACAGTGCCGGTGCCTACTACGCATGTTTTTTGGCAACTTTGCAGGACAGCCCCTATTTGCAAGAACTTTTTGATTGCAAACTTAACGTAAAAATTACCGCAACGGTGCTAAACTGCGGCGTGTACAACTTCAAAACGGCATTGCGCGCAAAAGTTCCCTTGAAAAACGGCGTTTGCCGCGAACTTACAGGGCTGGATATTGCCGACGCCCAAAAAAGCCCTTACTACAAGGGGCTTACGCTCACTTCGCACATTACAAAAAACTTTCCGCCAACGTTGCTAATCTACTCCGAAACGGATATTTTCTGCAAGGGGCAAGGTCAGGGGTTGCGCCGCAAACTCAGAAAATTGCAAGTGCCTTTGGAAAGCATATGCGGCAAAACGGTGTTCGACAACCACACTTACAGCCTAATTTGGATAACCAGTATGGCGCGCGAAACCAACGACAAAATCATCGAATTTCTCAAAAAACACTTCGCATCCGTGCAGTAAAAATGAGGTTAGACATATTTGGACGCCAAAATTTCGACATTTTCGCATTTTGGAATGAAAATCTTCAGATGTTTCGAAGATCAACCGTTTGGCGGAACCGACATTTCGTGTTTCGAAACAGCAACCGAAATATAGTAACTTTCAATTTTCCCCCTTGCAAAGTTTGCAACACCCTTCTCCACCCAAAGACAACAACGGTGTTGCATTTTTTTGAAAAAATTTCAACAACAACACAATATAAACCAAAATAAAGTTGCTCCCGACAGCGGGAAAATGCCGAAAAACACAACTTCGATTTGAGCAAATTTGTGGTAACGGGCGACAGTGCCGGTGCCTGCTACGCTTGCTTTTGGGAGGTGTTGCGGGACGGTTTTTTTGCAAAATTTGTTTGGGTGCAAACTTAACATACGCGTTATCTCGACGCCGCTAAACTGCGTCGTGTACTATTTGACATGCACTCAACTCAAAATTGCCCATTATCAAAAAGGTTTACCGCATCTTGACGTTTTTTTGTAAAGTTTTCTCTCGTTCACAACTTGATCGTCCTGTTTTTTTGAAATTTTCTCAAAAATTTGCAAAAAATTCGTATATTTTATTGACAAACTGCGCATACAGTGGTATATTAGAACCAGAAATTAGCAGTCGAACGGTTAGAGTGCTAACACTCGCCAGAAATTTGCGATAATTTTATTTGTTTGGGCAGCTTCGACGGTTTCGGCAAAACGCTTGTGTCAAACATGATGCCGTAAGCGTTGAAGGGTGTGCATCTACTTAAATTTGGTAAGGATAACGCTCCTTACCACGCGCTTTGACAATTTGGGTTTGCCAAATAGCCCGACAAAAAAATTGCAATTTTTTCGAGTACGGGAAGGATGCTATGCTTTCAGACAGAAAGAAAAAAATTCTTTGCGCCGTGGTGGATGGGTATATCGACAAATCCACGCCGATAAGCAGCAAAGAAATTCAAGAAAACTATTTGCCGGAATGCTCGTCGGCAACGATACGAAACGAACTTTCCGCGTTGGAAAGTATGGGCTATCTCATTCAGCCGCATGTTTCGGCAGGGCGCATGCCGTCGGAAAAGGCTTTTCGTTTTTATGTCGACCAACTTGCAACCACCGAACCGTTGACGGCAGACGAAGTGCAAATAATTCAAAAATACTTTTCGCAAAAAATTTCCACATTGGAAGATGTGATAACGGCGGTTACACACATCATCTCCGACGTTACCAACTACACTTCGGTGGTAGTAAAATCGGATATGTCGGACAAAATTTTGGCGATACGTTTGGTGGATTTGCGCAACGGCAAGTTGTTGGCGGTTATCGTTACCGATTCGCGCGTGCTGAAAGACGGCATCGTGGATATTCCCGACGAATTTACGGATGCCATTTTGGAACAAGCCGAGCATTGGCTCAACAATGTGTTTGTGGGCAAGCACGTTTCGGAATTTGTAAATTTCGACTATCCGTATACGCTTATCAACAGCCAATTCGAAAAATACAACGCCGTGTTCAAAAAAATCATTGACGTTTTGAAAAAAGTGTCTTTGGAGAACGGCATGGACGTGGAAACGTACGGCGAAAACAAAATTTTTCAACACAGCGAATATTCGCAGGTGCAAAGTGCCGAAAAGTTTTTGGCGCAAATGGAACAAAAACAGCAAATTGCGCAGCTCTTCACCGACGACGGCGGCGAAAACGGCTCTGTTACCATAAAAATCGGCAGAGAGGACAACGCCCCCGAAGGGTGTTCGGTAGTAACGGCGCGCGTGCCCCTTGGCGAAAACATCAGCGGTTCCATCGGCGTTATCGGGCCGGTGCGCATGAACTACAAAAAGGTGCTGTGCGTGTTAGATAAAATAAGTAACATAATAATAGATCTTGTGGGGAATGACGTTAAATGAAAAAAGAAAATGCAAACAGTTCGCAAGAAGTGAAAGAACAAGCGGCGCATGCCGAACAGTCTGTGGCAACGGAAGAATCGCCGAAAACGCCAACGCTTGAACAACAACTTGACGAGCTTAAACAAGAAAACGAAAAATTGAAAGAACAAAAGGGAAAACTTGAAAAAACGGTGGCAAGGCTGCAAAGTTCTGCGGACAAATCGGACGCCTACCTCAACCAACTTGTGGCAATGAAAAACGATTTCGAAAGTTACAAACGCCGCATGAAGTTCAACGCCGAGCAAGCCAAAACAGAGGGCGTGCAAAGCGTTGCACTCAAATTGATAGCCATTGCCGACACCTTTGAAATAGCACAAAAACACATTGCCGACGAAGAAACGCTGAAAGCTTTCGATATGATCTACAAACAGTTTATCGACACGCTTCACAGCGTTGGCATTACGGAAATGAATGTGAAGGGACAGCCCTTCGACCACATGACGATGAACGCCCTTTCAAAAATGGATTATGGGGCCGAAAACACCGACAAAGTGGTGGAAGTATACAAAAACGGCTACACGATGGACGAAAAAGTGTTACGTTATGCCGAAGTTATTGTGGGCGCCTAAAATGTTTGCACAACAAAAAGTTGCACAAATTCGGCAAAAACAAGCAAAAAAATTCAGCAAAAAACAGGTAAAAACTCAGTAATAAACAAACAAAAAAATTCAGCAAAAAGGAGATATTTATTATGGGAAAAATTATCGGTATAGACCTTGGTACAACAAACAGTTGCGTTGCAGTGCTTGAAGGCGGCGAGCCCGTTGTCATCACCAACGCAGAAGGCAACAGAACAACCCCCTCTATCGTCGGTTTCACAAAGGACGGCGAACGTTTGGTTGGGCAAGTGGCAAAACGTCAAGCGGTGGTAAACGCCGAAAGAACGGTTTTGTCCATCAAGCGTGAAATGGGCACAAGCTACATGGTGAATATAGATGGCAAAAAGTATTCTCCGCAAGAAATTTCCGCAATTATTTTGGGCAAGCTCAAAGCCGATGCGGAAGCATATCTCGGCGAAAAGGTTACGCAAGCAGTTATCACCGTTCCGGCTTACTTCTCCGACGCACAACGTCAAGCAACCAAAGACGCAGGCAAAATTGCCGGTTTGGAAGTTTTGCGCATAATCAACGAACCCACAGCTGCGGCGCTTGCTTACGGTTTGGATAAAGGGGAAAACAAAAACCAAAAGATATTAATTTACGACCTCGGCGGCGGCACATTCGACGTTTCTATTTTGGAAATCGGCGACGGCGTGTTTGAAGTTTTGGCAACCAACGGCAACAACCGTTTGGGCGGCGACGACATCGACAAAATCATTATGGATTACCTTATTGCGGAATTCAAACGCACAAACGGCATCGATTTGTCCAACGACAAACAAGCCCTTCAACGTTTGAAAGAAGCGGCGGAAAAGGCAAAAATCGAACTTTCTTCCACCCTCAAAACCACCGTTTCGTTGCCATTTATCACGGCAGACCAAACGGGACCCAAACACTTGGAAATCGAAATTTCCCGCGCTAAGTTTGAAAGTTTGATTGACGGCATCATCAAAAAGACCATCGACCCGATGAAGAAGGCAATGGCAGACGCAGGCGTAACGTCAAACGACCTCAACCGTGTTATATTGGTGGGCGGTTCCACACGTATTCCCGCCGTTGTAGAAGCAGTTAAAAACTTCTGCGGAAAAGAACCCTACAAGGGAATTAACCCCGACGAATGCGTTGCCGTGGGCGCTGCAATTCAAGGCGGAGTTTTGGGCGGCGAAGTAAAAGACGTTTTGCTTTTGGATGTAACTCCGTTGTCGCTTGGTATCGAAGTTTTGGGCGGTGTTATGGCAAAACTTATCGAACGCAACACAACCATTCCCACAAGCAAATCGCAAATTTTCTCAACTGCTGCCGACAACCAAACCAGCGTGGATATCCACGTTTTGCAGGGCGAACGTGAAATGGCGGCGGACAACAAAACTTTGGGACGTTTCCAGCTTTCCGGCATTGCACCTGCACCCAGAGGTATTCCTCAAATCGAAGTTAAGTTCGATATCGACGCCAACGGCATAGTGCACGTAACCGCAAAAGATTTGGGCACGCAAAAGGAACAATCGGTAACCATCACTTCCTCCACAAACCTTTCCGAAGCGGATATCGACAAGGCGGTAAAAGATGCCGAAAAGTACGCCGAAGAGGACAAAAAACGCAAAGAAGCGGTGGAAGCGAGAAACGGTTTGGATCAAATGGTGCTTTCTTTGGAACAATTCCTTCGCGAAAGCGGCGACAAGTTGGATTCCGCCGACAAGGATAAATTGCAAGAAGAAATTCAAAAGGGCAAAGACGTTTTGGCAAAGAGCGGCGCTACAACGGAAGAACTCAAAGCGGAAACGGATCGCATTGCACAAAGCAGCTCAACAATTTTCCAAAAGTTTTATCAACAATACGGTGCGCAACAACAAGGCGGTCAACAAACAGGCGAAAGCACTGACAACGGCGAAGTTCACTACGACGTTCACGACGATGACAAAAGATAGTTTGTAACAATAACTGTTTCAATTTCAAAAAAATCGAAGTCAAAGGAAGGCGGCACTTTTTGCGCCTTCCCATTGGCGTATATAAGGACAAAACATGGCAGCAAAAGACTACTACAAAACTTTGGGCGTGGAAAAAACCGCCACACAAGACGAGATAAAATCCGCCTACCGCAAATTGGCAAAGCAGTATCACCCGGATTTGCACCCCGGCGACAAGGATGCGGCGGAAAAATTCAAAGAAATCAACGAAGCCTATTCCGTTTTGGGCGATGCCGACAAGCGCGGCAAATACGATCGCGGCGAAATGGACGACAACAACGGCGGCTTCAACCCATTTGGACAGGGCGGCGGTTTTTCCGCAACGGGCTTTGACGACATTTTCGATATGTTCAACGACGCTTTCGGTTTCGGCGGTTCTTCCAAACGCAAAAGCAGCGGCTCGGTGGGTGCGGATATCACCTACAACTTGGAATTGACCTTTATGGAATCCATTTTGGGGTGTAAAAAGCCGATAACCTTTTCGCGCGTGGAAAAATGCCCAAGTTGCGGCGGATCGGGCGCGAAGGACGATGCCCACATAAAAACTTGCGACAAGTGCAACGGCACGGGGCAAATTCGCTACACAAGAAGTACCATTTTGGGGCATCAAATTGTAACAAGCGAATGCGATAAGTGTGGCGGCACGGGCAAAATTGTTACCGAAAGTTGCAAACAGTGCTCCGGCAAAGGTGTGGTTAACAAAAACAAAATAATCAACGTTTCCATTCCTGCCGGCGTCGAACACGGCGCAATGCTGCAACTTGCAGGCGAAGGCAATGCGGCAAAGGGCAAAACGGGACGAAACGGCAATTTGATTTTGGTAATTTCCGTCAAACAAAGCAAAGTGTTCACACGCGAAGGGTACGATTTGAAGACTACCGTTCCGGTAAGTTACACAACGGCAGTGTGCGGTGGCGAAGTGGAAATTCCCGCGCCGGACGGAGTGTTTATCTACAAAATGCCCGAAGGCACGGCAAACGGCGACGTATTGCGTTTCAGAGGACGAGGCATTCGCACTGCGCGCGGCTACACGGGCGATTTGTACGTTACAGTAAGCGTAGAAGTGCCCAAAGGCATAACACGTTTGCAACGTCAACGTTTGCAAGATTTCGAAAAAGATTGTTCGTTGCGCAACTATCCCAAGAAAAAAGAGTTTATGGACGAAGTTTCCAAACTATACAAAACATAGACCCCCCACAAAAAAGCACAAACGTTGGCGACAAAGCATCAGAAATTGTCAAAAGATCGATGTTTGACGGAAAAAAATTGTTGGCGAAGGTTGCAATGCCGATAAGAAACAGCGCATCACTGTCGATGTTTGGCAAAAATAATATGCAAAAATGATACTTAAACTGAATGCGCCGCTGAAAAACTACGTTTGGGGCGGGGAAAAACTTAAAACGCACTATGGCAAACAGTGCCAAACGAACGTTGCGGAAAGTTGGGAGCTGTCTTTTGTCCCCGGTAGCGAAAGCATTGTGGCAAGCGGCGTCAACGTTGGCAAAATTCTGTCCGAAGTGGTAACTTCAATCGATTTGGGCAAAAATTGTCAAAAATTCGATATTTTCCCCACGCTGATAAAATTCATAAACACCGAACAAAACCTTTCCGTACAAGTGCACCCTTCCGACAGTTACGCCAAAACTCACGAAAACGCTCTCGGCAAAACGGAAATGTGGTATATTTTGGATGCCGAGCCAAATGCAAAATTGTATTTGGGGTTGAATCAAAGCGTAAAAAAAGAGCAATTTTGTGCGGCAGTGAAGAAAAACCGCGTGATCGAACTGCTGAATGCCGTGTCGGTTGCCGCGGGAGAAACCTACTTTGTGCCAAGCGGCACACTGCACGCAATAGGCGCAGGCATAACCTTGTTGGAAATTCAACAAAACAGCACTTTGACCTACCGCGTGTACGACTACGGCAGGCTTGTGGATGGCAAACCGCGCGAATTGCACCTACAAAAGGCACTTGACGTTGCCAATTTGGAAAAGTACGTTGTTCCAAATGCTCAACGTGAAAGTTTTTTGGGCGGTTGCGAATATTTTTCGGCATATCGTTACAGTGGTGCGCACGCATTTTGCAACGCAGATAGTTTTTCCGCAGTAACGGTTGTGGAAGGCGGAATAAGTTTGAACGGTATCTCCCTTGCAAAAGGCGAAACGGCGTTTGTTTCCGCAGGTGAAAACGCGGAAATTTCAGGCGACGGAAGTTATGTGATAACTTGCGTGGACTAAACTTGAAAACGGTGCTGTGAAGAATTTCGCTGACGATTTGAAGCCGTTGGCAACGCCATGAGGTGTAACGGCAGCAACGTTTTGGGCGACGAACAAATTGATTGCAATGTGAGCAAAAGATACAATTTCACACATACGTATATGCAAAAATTGATACTAAACGCTTATTTCAACGTTTGGTGCAAGCGGCAAAATCTTTCAAAAAGAACGATTCACGCGAAAATTTGCAGAGATTTTTCAAGGTGATTTTGTTTTTGCTCCAACGTTTTGTAAATAGGATTTTCCTTCATTGAAAAACGCTTGTATACGGCTTTGTCCGTACGCAGGCGTTTTTTTACAAATTGTGGCGATCGGCGTCCTCGACGGTCCACGCGATATCTATTTTATGTACCAGTTATCGTAAAACCAATAAAGTTTGTTTTTCACTTCGGCATCGGCAATGTTGTCTATCGGGCGAAAAAACTCTTGCGATTCCGTAGAAGGGGTTTCAAAACGGTAGCCTTCGTCGTTGGTAAATTCGTTTTGTTGCGCAGTCGCTTCTTGCGGCGTATCCGTTTTTGTGCCGTCCTTTTGCGGAAACAAGTTTTGCACCAAATTCATCACTGTCGGGTTGGAAATTATCTGAAACAATGCGCCCATTTTGTCATCGTTGGTGCTTTTTTGTGAAGAAAGCTTGCCCACACAGTCTATCATGCTTTTTGTGTCGTCGGAAAAAAGTTGAGTTAAATCGGGCTTTTTCACTGCCGATTGGCTTTGGGAAGTGCTTTTTGTGCCAAGCAGTTGCCACACCAGCAACAACAGCGCGATAGTGGACAAATTCACTCAAAACACCCCCTTTTTGTAATCAATACATTATATGCCGACATATAATTTATAGTAACATCAAAATTTCAAAAGGAGAAAGTTTTATGCAACAAGATGATCCGCGCAACATTTTTTATAATCAACGTCAACGCTATGCCGAAGAGCAACAAAAGCATGACAACACTGCTCAAAACCCCAATGCCGCACAGCAACAGAACTTTGAAAAGGGCAACATAGCCGACGGCAAAACTCAACAACAAAAGCAAAGCTCACAAAGCGGCGCTGCGCCGCAAAGCGACTACGAGCAAAAGGTTTCCGAGATGAAGCGCCTTGCCGCCAAGTACGAACGCGAAGGCGAAGGACAACTGGTGAAGGACATTGTCAACAGCGTTATCGAGCAAAAGGCCGCAGGCAAACTTTCCAACGAACAGTTGATTGCTTTTGCCAAACGTATTTCGCCTATGTTAAATGCCGAACAACGCATGCGCCTGAACGGATTGATAGAACAACTGGTGAAGTTGTAACGCCGTTGAGACTTTGCTCGGCGTCGTCGTTTAGGCACACTGTTTTTTGAAGTCGTAACACTTTTTGCCATAACGTATGTACGAAAATGGTGCACAGGCGAAAAAAGCTACAGCAAACATCGTTTTGAAGGACAAAATCTCGGCGCACAATTGTTGCTAAAAGTGTAAAACTTTTGTTTTGCACACTGCAAAATCAACAAGTAGCCCATAAAAAACAGACATTGATTTTTTTCAGTGCCTGTTTTTTCAGCCATCGTTCGTTTTTACGTATTCGTCTTCGGACTGTCTTATCTTGCATTGCATGTTTTTGCCGTGCGCCGCATTTATTTTCGTAGGTGTTTTCTTCCAATATGTTCGATCGTCATTTTTCTCTCGGGTTTTACTTGTCTATCTTGCCGTGTTCTTGGCAATGTCCTCTACGGCGTTCAAAAATGCATAGCACTCTTGTTTGGTGGTTACGCAACTTACCGAGGCTCGCACCGCACCTTGTTCGAAAGTACCCAAAAATTTGTGCATCAACGGTGCGCAATGCAATCCGCCCCGCACAACAATATCGAACTTTTCCATCAGCATGTCCGAAACGGCGTTGCTATCCGCCCTTCCCACGTTAAAAGCCACAATTCCGCTTTTGTTGCTTTGCGAATACACCTTAACTCTGCCGATAGATTTCAGTCCGTCAAGCAAAATGCGCTGTGCCGAAGCTACGTTGTCGCCGTTTTCCCGCCAATTTTTAACCCAAAAATCCAATCCTGCGTTCATAGCCACTAACGCCGGCGTGGGTAATGTGCCCGATTCCAACGCTTCGGGCAGCGTCAGCGGCTGGTAAAACAAGTGGCTTTCCGTGCCTGTTCCGCCAAAAACAATGGGTTTGGGCAGGGCGCGTTCGCTAAACACTAATGCCCCTGCGCCTTGCATTGCGTGCAACCCCTTATGCGCTCCCAAAGCCACCAAATCAACGCAGTCGCGCTCCATATCCAACGCAAAATATCCTGCCGATTGCGCACAATCTACCAAAAACAAAGCGTTGTTTTTCCGAACGAAATTCCCCAAGGCGGCAAGGCTTTGTCTGCGTCCGCTCACATTCGACGCATGCGAAACGCACACCAAAAAGGTGTTTTGTTTCCAAAGTTTTCGCAGCGTTTCCACGGTGATTTGTCCTTCTTCGTTGGGTTCCGCCACCGAAACATCCACAAAACCGCGCTTTTTCAGCTGCATCACGGGGCGCAAAACGGAATTGTGCTCCGTTGCGGAAACAATGATGTGCCCACGCCTCGCGTTGCCCAAAATGGCGAGGTTCAACGCCTGCGTGCATCCGGAAGTAAACGCCACGTGGTTTTGATTTCCGTTGTTGTACAACAGCGAAAGTTTTTTGCGCGCATCCAACAGTTTTTGTTGCAAAGGGTAGGCATATGTGTTGTTGCCGCGGTTTGGGTTGAACGGATACTTTGTCAGACATTCGTTCACGGCATCCACAACGCATTGCGGTTTGAAAAGGGTGGTTGCGGCGTTATCCAAATAAATCATTTTGTAACCTCACTGTTTCGGTAAAAAAATCGTAGTATATTGTACGAGGAAATTTTTGCGGTATGCCCTGTTTTGCAGCCTTTACCGCATGTTTTGGGCATAAAATACGGATGAGCGTTTACATAAAGAAAAAGTTTGAAAAACACACGTCACGGAAAACTGCGTTGTGCTTGCGGAAAAAAGACTTCCGCAAAAGAGGATAGTTGTTTTGTGTGGAGTCGGAGGGCAAAGTCGGAGCAACGATAAGCAGTAAATTTTGCCAACAAAACCGATTTTGAACGCAGTTTTCAAATACGAAGTTATGTATGTCTGCGTACGCTTCTTTCGGCAAAGCCGCATGCGGCTAAGTCTTGCCGTGTTTCTGTTTTTCAAACAATTTTATGATAGGGGGTCATGGTCATAAAAATGGAATACGTAATTGCAGTTTATCGTTCACGCGCCATAACAATGCAAGCCTACAACTATTTGATAAGCCACGGTGCCAATGCGGCATTGGTTTCCACTCCGCGAAGCGTCAATGTCGGCTGCGGACTTTCTGTTAAGTTTGCCGCCTCTTTGTTGCAAGTTGTGCGCGCTACACTTTCGCGTGGAGAAACTTTTGTGGGATTCTTTTTGGTAAAAAACACGATGTCGGGCACAATTATCACTTCAATTTGAAAAAGTTTTGACATTTTGTGTGTGGGATGTGGCAAAGAAAGAACATTTGTCGGCTTTGTTGCTTTCGCAAATTTTCGGCTTGGCGTTTGGTGTGAGTGCGCCTAAGTGCTTTCACACCCTTCCTCGGTTCCAACGCAATTTTTTGTCAATGCAATTTTGGGCGGCAAAAATTTTCAAAAGCGGTGCAAAATAAACAAATTATATCTTGAAATCTACATCGAATTAGAGTATAATAATTTATATAATGCAGTCCTGTCCGCTTTTAACGGCAGTTTGCCTCACGTATAATATGTTTGACATGTATGCAAAACTTTTGCTGCATTATTCATAGGACAAAAATGACGGACACTTTTTCTATTCTTCAAACGTTGGCGAAAGATTTTCCCAACCCAAAAAGCGAATTGCAGTTTCAATCGCCCTTTCAACTGTTGGTTGCCGTTATTCTTTCGGCACAATGCACCGACAAACGCGTAAACCAAGTTACTCCGGCACTTTTCGAGGTCGCACCCACACCGCAAAAAATGGCCGATCTTCCCCAAGAACAGTTGGAGCAACTCATTCATTCCTGCGGGTTTTATCACAGCAAAGCCAACTATCTCAAACAAATGTCGCGCGACCTTTTAACACGTTTTGGGGGTAACGTCCCCAACAATATCGAAGATTTGCGCACTTTGGCAGGGGTTGGACGCAAAACGGCAAACGTTGTTTATGCCGTTGCTTTCGGCGGACAAGCCATAGCTGTCGACACCCACGTTTTTCGTGTTGCCAACCGTTTGGGCATAGCTTGCGCCAACAACGTTTTGGACACCGAAAAACAACTTATGCAAGCAATTCCGCAAAACCAATGGGCGGATAGTCATCACTATTTGCTGTTGCACGGCAGATACGTTTGCAAATCACAACGGCCTCTGTGCGAAAAATGTTCCGTAAAGCAATTTTGCAAGTACTTTAAGGAGAATAATACCTAGATGTCGCAAATAAACCAAGAATGCAACCGTTGTTTGCACTGTAAGAACCCCCAATGCGTTGTCGGTTGCCCTGTTGGGTACGATATTCCCACATTTTTGGCACAGACTTCAAACGGAGATTTTGCCGCGGCGACGGCAACGGTCGGGCATCTTTTCGGCGAAATTTGCGGATACGTCTGTCCGTATGACGTCCGTTGCAAGGGACACTGCATTTTGAACAAAAAAAATGCTCCCGTAAACGTCGGCGCTGTGGAAAAATATGCGTTTGAGAGGCATTTCCCCACCCTCCGCCGCGAAAGTTCCTTGCTTTCGCATTTGAAAGTTGCCGTGGTCGGCGGTGGAGTAAGCGGCATAACATTTGCCGCTGAGTGCTATCGTTTGGGCGCAAAAATTACCATTTACGAACGCGCGGAACTGCTTTTTACATTGAAAAGCCTGCCGTATTTTCGGCTGCCGCCCGAAAGTGTAAACAAAGTTGTAAATGCTGTGCTGCAAAGCGAAATTTCGGTGAAAAAACAAAACGTTTTTGCAGACGATTTGCAACAATTTTTGAAAGATTTTGACATTGTGTATTTGGCAACGGGGGCAAGCGTTCCCCACAAAATGAATATTCCCAATGAAGAATATGCCGCCTTGGCAGACGACTTTTTGCGTGGCAATCAATTTGACGACGCCATTATCGTCGGCGGCGGCAACACCGCGATGGATGCGGCACGGCTTAACGCCAAACATGGTTTTCACACGGTGGTTGCCTATCGTCGAACGCGCGCCGATATGCCTGCTTTCGACAAAGAAATCGCAAGCGCAATGGCGGAAAACGTGCAATTTGTTTTCAACGTTGCGCCTGTTTGTATCAAAAAGCAAAACGGACTTTCCGTTACTTTTGCAAAAACCATTTCCGAAGGGCGGGGAAAATTGGTTTTAACCGACAATTTGGTAACACTCAACTGTCAAAAATTGGTTTCGGCGTTGGGCAGTGGCTACGATAGTTCGGTTTTTGCCGCCGAAAGGTTTTTGAAGGTGGATTCTTGCAACAACGTTTGTCAAAATCTGTTTGCGGGAGGCGACGCAACCGGCAAAAGTTTGGTTGCCGAGGCGGTTGCCGACGGTTTGCGCGCTGCAAGTGCGGTTGCAAAGAAGTACGGCGCAAGCGCTTAGTGCGGCGTATTTTATCAAACGCAATGCGTATTCGGGATTTCGGTCGCAATGCTGAATTTTGGGATTGCAAGGAAAAATAAAACGGCACGGCTTTTTGCGTGATTTGTAGGTTGTTGTCGAGTGCATTGCATTCTTGCTCAATTTCAAAAATGTTTTGCGCAAAAACCCAAAAAACAAAAAACTAACATACGGGTAGTAGAAAATGTTTATCGATCAAGTAAAAATCTTCATAAAAGCAGGCGACGGCGGCAATGGATCCGCCAGTTTGCACACGGAAAAATACGTCCCCAACGGCGGACCCGACGGCGGCGACGGCGGCAAGGGAGGCGACATAATTTTTGTGGCGACGGCGGCGGAAAACACCCTTAACGCCTTTCACTTTCAAAAGCATTTTCGTGCGGAAAACGGCGAAAACGGCGGCAAAAAGAATTGCTACGGCAAGTGTGGCGCCGATTTGGAAATAAAGGTGCCCGTTGGCACGGTTATCAAAACATCCGAAGGCGAAATTGTTGCCGATATGTATCACGACGGACAGCGCGAAACGGTGCTGAAAGGTGGTCGCGGCGGACGAGGAAACAAGCATTTTGCCACTCCTCGCAGGCGTTCGCCCTCTTTTGCCGAACATGGTGTAAAAACCGAAGAGCGCGAAGTGGTGTTGGAGTTGAAAACCATTGCCGATGTCGGTTTGGTGGGTTTTCCCAATGTTGGCAAAAGCACGTTGCTTTCGGTAGTTTCCGACGCAAAACCCAAAATTGCCAACTACCATTTCACAACTCTTTCGCCCAATTTGGGGGTTGTAAGCTACTATGACAAAACTTTTGTGGTGGCGGATATCCCCGGGCTTATCGAGGGCGCAAGTCTGGGCGCCGGTCTGGGACACAGTTTTTTGCGCCACATCGAACGCACGCGCGTTTTGGTTCACGTTTTGGATATTTCCGGCAGTGAAGATCGCGATCCATTGGAGGATTTTCAGTTGATAAATGACGAAATCTTCCACTACGACGAAAGTTTGCGGCAACTGCCTATGATTGTGGTTGCCAACAAAATGGATATGCCCAACGCAGAAGAAAATTTGGTGCGTTTCCGCAAAAAATACGGCAAAAAATATCAAATAATTCCCACCACAACAATAATTCACGAAGGCGTGGAAGAACTGTTGAAAGCGTTGGTGGACGTTTTGGAACAGTTACCGCCGGCACAGCCCTTGCAATTTGAACCTGTTTCGTTGGAAAAGGTCGAAACGGACGACTTTGAAATTGTGCAGTTGGAAGAAGACGTCTACGAAGTTGTGGGCGGGCTGGTTACCATTTTAACACGCAAAGTAAACATGGACGACTACGACAGTTTTGGATATTTCCAACGCGTTATGAAAGACAAAGGAGTCATTGCCGAACTTCGCAGAGCCGGCGCAAAGGACGGCAGCACCGTGATAGTGGGCGAAATAGAATTCGATTTTATCGATTGATTTTGCGTTTATCCCAACGCTTTTCAAGCATACAAAGGATGATCCAAGCAGTTTTTCTCTGTCGTCAAACGAAATTTTCGGATAACATTCGGCTTGGTCGGCAATTATCTGCGTTGCCGAAAATTGTTGCAACACAATGTTGCAAACTTCGGCGGACGACTTTTTCAAGCAAAATAGCATACTCGGCGCGAACTTAGACGCCGAACTGAGGTGAACATGACAACAAAACAAAGAAGCAAACTCAAAGCAATGGCAAACACCTTGCGACCCGCGGTAACCATCGGTAAAGAAGAACTGACGGAAAACGTGTTGAACGAAATTGCCGCGGCACTGTTTCACCACGAATTGGTGAAGGTAGCCGCATTGCAAAGTTGCACGCTTAGCGCAAAAGATATGATGAACCAAGTGTGCGAAATTTTGAATTGCGAACCCGTGCTGTGCGTAGGCAACAGGTTTATCGTCTACAAATTCAGCGACAAAGAGGGTATCGAACACATCGAACTGTAAAATATAAATAATTATGCAAAATCCGTTAGGAGGTGCTTATGAAACAAAAAGAATGTATAGCAATGATTCTTGCCGGTGGGCAGGGCAGTCGTTTGGGCGTGTTAACCAAGCGTTTGGCAAAACCTGCCGTTCAGTTTGGCGGAAAGTATCGCATAATCGATTTTCCGCTTACCAACTGCGCGCAATCGGGTATAGATACGGTGGGCATTTTGACGCAGTACAAACCGTTGGAACTCAACACCTACATAGGCAACGGACAAGCCTGGGACTTGGACGTTTCCGACGGCGGAGTTTACATTTTGCCGCCCTACATGCGTGAAAAGGAAGGCGAATGGTATAAGGGAACCGCCAATGCAATTTATCAGAACTTGGAATTTATCGACAAGTTTAACCCCAAACACGTGCTTATTTTATCAGGCGACCACATTTACAAAATGAATTACAGTTCCATGCTGGAATATCACAACAAGCACGATGCCGATGTTACCATAGCAATGATTCCCGTGGATATTTCCGAAGCGTCGCGTTTCGGCATTTTGTCGTGCGACGGCGAAGGGCGCATAACCACCTTCGAAGAAAAGCCCAAGCATCCCAAAAGCAACACGGCTTCTATGGGGATATACATTTTCAAGTGGGACGTTCTGCGCAAAGAACTTATAGACGACGAAAATGACAAATCCAGCAGCAACGACTTCGGCAAAAACATCATTCCCAAAATGTTGAACTCCGGCAAAAGACTTTTCGGCTACGAATTCAACGGCTATTGGAAGGATGTCGGAACGGTGGCAAGTTTGTGGCAATCCAACATGGATTTGTTGGATATGGACAGCCTCAATTTGGCGGATGATTCTTGGCCTATTTTGTCCCGTTCGGCATTGAAAAGCCCACACTTTATTGCAGGGCACGCCAAAGTTACCAATAGCCTTATAACGGAAGGCTGCTATGTAGACGGCACGGTAGATCACAGCATAATTTTCGACGGTGTAACTGTGGAAAAGGGCGCGTTCGTTACCGACAGCGTAGTGCTTTCCGGCGCAAGAATTTGTGCCGGCGCACGTGTGCAAAAGGCAATTGTCGGCGAAAACGCCGTTATCGGCAAAAAAGTTACCGTAGGGCTAGACGGCAACACGCAATTTGTTTCCGCCTACTGTTCCGAAGGCGTTTCGCTGGTTGGGCCGGGCGTAACGTTAGAGGACTACACCGACTACGCACCCAACAGTATGATTGTAGACAACAACGACGGAGGTGAATTAAAATGATTGACACCATGGGCGTAATTTTGACGGTAAACAGCGACTACGATTTGGGCGATTTGACAAGTTTGCGCAGTGTTGCGGCAATCCCTTTCGGCGGAAGATATCGCCTTATCGACTTTGCGCTTTCCAATTTGGTAAACAGCGGCATAATAAACGTCGGCGTTGCCACCGACTACAACTATCAATCGCTGATGGATCATTTAGGCAGCGGAAAACCCTGGGGTTTGGCACGCAAAAAGTACGGACTTACCTTTTTGCCGCCATTCGACACTAACAACTCTTTGGCGGACGATCGTCTTAAAATGCTTACCGGCATTTTGCACTATCTAAAACGTTCGCAACAAAAATATATCATCGTTGCCGAAAGCAACATCGTTTGCAACATGACTTTCAATCAAGTGTTGGAGCAACACAAAGTGTCCAACGCCGAACTGACGGTGGTGTACACCGAAACGGAAGAGGACAACGGCGTGTTCATCAACGTGGACGAAGATGGCAAAGTGAAAGGTTTGGCAGACAAGCGCAAGGGCAAAAAGGGCAACAAAGCCGTCGGCTACTACGTTTTCACCAAAGATTTGCTTGTAAACGTGTTGGAACGTTGCCAAATGCTCAACAAACGCTCTTTCTACAACGATTTGTTGGAAATTTACGTAAACCGCGGCAAGGTTATGGGCTATCGTTTCGACGGCTACATAAAGCAAATTTGCGACACCAACAGTTACTACAAAGTAAGCATGGATCTGATGAATTCCGAAGTGCGCAAAAACTTGTTTATGTCCTCTAACAGCATTCTCACTAAAACAAAAGACAAAGTGCCCACACGCTATTTGTTCAATTCCGAAGTGTGCGACAGCATGATTGCCGACGGCTGCGTTATCGACGGCAAAGTGGAAAACAGCATTTTGTTCCGCGGAGTTAAGGTAGCCAAAGGTGCCAACATCAAAAATTGCATTGTAATGCAAGACACCGTTGTTTCCGAAAACGTGCGGCTCAGTTGTTGCATAATCGACAAAGATTGCGTTATTTTGGGCGGCCGCGAATTGGTAGGACAACCGGATTTTCCCATTGTTGTGGGCAAAAGAAGAACAATCTAAAAGCGTGCGTTGTCTGTCAAACGCAAAAATTATCGGCTTTGCTGCGTCGGGCATATTGCAAAAATATCTGCTTTGCGGCAAGCGTTTACGTTAGGTACCCCAAAAAAGGAATTTTCTTTCTACGTTACAGCCATTTGCAATTGCGGCAGGTTGTTTTCCGCTTTTACACCAACAAATCAAGGAGGCATCATGAACATTTTCTATTTTTCCGCAGAAGTTGAACCCTTTGCAAAAAGCGGTGGTTTGGGCGACGTGATGGGCGCTTTGCCCAAAGCCGTTGCAAAAAACAACAAGGTGTATGTTGTTATGCCTTACTATTGCGATATCATCAAATCGCAATACAAAGTGGCAATGCAGTTTGTGGGTTATTTTTACACCGATGTTAACTGGCGGCATCAATATGTGGGTGTGCTCAAATTGGAAAAAGACGGCGTTACCTATTTGTTTTTGGATAACGAATACTATTTTCAAGGTCCGATGTATTGTTTTGCCGATAACGAGCGTTTTGCCTATTTTGCCAAAGCCTCGTTGGATTTGGTGTGTTGGCTGGATGTAAAAGCCGACATTTTGCATTGCAACGATTGGTCTACGGCGCTTATTCCCGTTTTGCGGCATGCGTTTTATCAAAACCGCCCACAAGTTGCCAACGCAAAAATCGTCTACACCATACATAACCTGCGCTATCAAGGGTGGATGAGTGTGGAACAAGCAAAAAACCTCACGGGGCTTTCCGATTGGTATTTCACTTGGGACAGAATGTTGCATAACGGCAGCGTCAACTTGATGAAAGCGGCTATTGTCTTTTCCGATGCGGTAACAACCGTTTCGCCCACCTACGCTTGGGAAATAACGCAAGACGCATACAGCGAAAACTTAGGCGATGTGATAAAACAATACGGCTATAAAATTCACGGCATTTTGAACGGTGTAGACTACACAACCTACAACCCCCAAACGGACAAATATATTTTTGAAAACTACACGGCAAACAACGTGGTAGAGAAAAAAGCCGTCAACAAACAAAATTTGCAGCAAACTTTGCACTTGCCGCTTCGCCCCAACACGCCTATGGTGGGCATAATTTCTCGTTTGGTAGACCAAAAGGGGTTGGACATGGTGGCGCAAGTTGCCGAAGAACTGTTGCAGCAAGATGTGCAGTTGGTGGTGTTGGGCACGGGCGAAAGCCGTTACGAAGCAATGTTCGTCGAACTTGCACGCAAGTATCGCGACAAAGTTTCCGCCAACATCTTTTTCGACAACGCTTTGGCGCACAAAATTTATTCCGCTTGCGATTTCGTTTTGGTGCCCAGCGTGTTCGAACCGTGCGGACTTACGCAATTAATCGCGCTTAAATACGGCACAGTGCCAATCGTTCGTGAAACGGGCGGCTTGAAAGACACCGTTTTGAGTTACAACGAACAAAACGGCGAAGGCAACGGATTCAGTTTTGCCAACTGCAACGCTCACGATTTGGCATTTACCGTGCGCCGTGCGCTTTCCTTCTACAACACACAGCCGCAAATTTACCGTTTGCTGCAACAACGCGGTATGGCGCAAGATTTCAGTTGGAAAGAAAGCAGTCAAAAATACACATCACTCTACCAAAGTCTATTGGGATGAAAACAGTTTTTTCGACGTACCGCATGTTTGAAAAAGGCAGCGCAAAAATAGTTTTATAGTGTGAAAATCGTAGTATTTGCAGCCACACTGCAAGCGTGAAAAAAGGTAGTGTAAATACAGTGATGTACAGCAGTTATATTTTATGAAAATAGTAATATTTGCAGATATTCACGGCAGTTTGAAGGCAATGGAGGCTGTTTTGCAAGCGGCCCAACGTGAAAAACCCCAAAAAACAGTGTTTTGCGGCGACCTTTTCGGCGGTTGGCGCAATAATTCGCAAATTGCCGAAATGGCACAAAGTCTAGACGGCACTTTGTACTTTGTAAAGGGAAACAACGATATTTGGGGCGACGAAAGGTTGATAAACGGCGGTATGGACGACAACGTGCCGATGTATCATTTTGGGCGCACACTGTTTTTCACGCATGGCGATAGGTACAATGGTTGGAGAGTTCCGCCCATTTTGCGTCCAAACGACGCACTGATTTTCGGGCACACGCACGTTGGCAGCTTGACAAAGCGCAACGGACTTTTTGTGTTGAACGTTGGCTCGGTGGCTGTTCCGCGCGATGGCAAACCTTGCTACCTTGTTTTGGAAGAAAGCGGCGCAACCTTGCGCCAATTGAACGGACAAGATATTTACACTTTGCCTTGGGATTGATTACGCTTAGAAATTTGTTTCAAAATTTGAAAAACATCAATGCGCAGTCAACTTATATAAAAGTGTGCAAAGTTCCAAACTGCTTAATGATAACAAAAAAGCACTTGAACATTTCGGCTCGCCGAAAAATATCGAGTGCTTTTATATTGCTTATTGGCGTTTTGGCGCAACCTAGTTTTGCAAGTTTTTAGCCGCGCCTCAAACGCTCAATTGATACAACTTTGACCATACGTATGCGCAAAAATCGAAACAAACGCATTTTTGTCGCCAAATTTGTGCGGAAAAACTTCAAGTGGCGGTTGCCTAGATTTTTTTCAATTTGTCTGCGTCAAAATAAACAGGCACGCCGTTTTGAAAGTCGTGGGGCACTTCCCCTTCCACAAGGGGCAAAACGTATTTCAAAAATTCGTCGGATATTCCGCTGCCGTCGTTGACAATGTACTTTTGCGGCACGGTTTTCACTTCGTTGGCAACGTGGTTCAAATCCAAACTGCGGCAAATGTGTTTTTCGTTTTCCACATCAAGCGCAATCATAACGCCCGTTTTGCCTTCAAGTGCCAGTTTCACGGCCGTTTCACCGCACAAAAAAGCGTCGTTTTTGTCGGCAAGCGATTGTATGTGCCCCGATGCGCGCGCCAACAAACTAAATTCTATCGCGCGGGTTTTTATTCCGGTTTTTTGTGTGATGTAGTTTGCCAAAAATGCCGCCACGCCGCCCAGTTGCGTGTGGTTGAAACTGTCTTTGGTTCCCACTGCGCCGATGTAGTTGCCGTCTTTATCTCTTATCCCTTCGGAAAGTGCCACTAAACAACGCTTTTTCGCATTGTAAACTTCGGTGGTTTGGGCGACAAACTTGTCCAAATCGAAGGTGCATTCCGGCAAGTATATCAAATCGGGCTTGGCAATAAGGCTTGCGGCGGTAAGCCAACCGGCGTCTCTTCCCATAATTTCGCAAATGGTAACCCGCCCTTTTGCGTAAACGGCGGTGTCTAACGCAATTTCCGTCATGCTTGTTGCAACAAATTTTGCCGCCGAGCCGTAGCCGGGACAGTGGTTTGTGCCAACCAAATCGTTGTCTACTGTTTTAGGCACGCCCACCACGCGGCAATCGAATCCAATGCTCAAAAAGTAGTTGGCAACTTTGTTGCATGTGTCCATGCTGTCGTTGCCGCCGTTGTAAACAAAGCAGTGAATGTCGTGTTTTTCAAAAATTTGCGCAATTTTTTGGTAGACGGCAATGTCTTTTTCCTGCGAAGGCAGTTTGAAACGGCAGGACCCGAACGCCGAAGCGGGTGTTTTTGCCAAAAGTTCCAAATCGCTTGCGGAAATTTCCGTAACGTCAAAAAAATCTTCCTTCAAAATTCCGTCCATGCCGAAGTGCGCGCACAAAATTTTGTCGAATTTTCCGCTTTTTTGCGCGGCGGAAATAACTCCTGCGGCGCTGGCGTTGATAACGGCGGTGGGACCGCCCGATTGTGCAAACAACAAATTGTTCATATTTTACCTCGTCTAATAAAATTGCAGTATTTTTGCATTCTTTTCAAGAACGGCAGATATACGTTAAAATTCCAAGAATCACTTCGTACTTGCGTTTTTCAAAACGATATTCATATCGCGTTCTTTGTAAGTGTTTTCGCTTACGATTTTTCCTCCGCATTTCTGTGCGACGTAGTCTGTTTTTGCGGATAGGGAAAACCGCGCTACTTCAAATTATACACAATTTGTTTTCAAATTGCAACCCGGTCGCGAAATTTCAACTTCATATTGCAAAATTATCAAACAAAATTTTTCCTTCACCGCAAGTTTTTCCCTTCATTTCGCGGCAAAGCCCTTGATTTTCGACAAATTGGCAAAATTCACAAAACAAATTGTCGCAAAATCACGCATTTTTCGCCAATATATGCGTTTTCGTGGTTGGCAATTTGTCTAAAATGTGCTAGAATAGTCGTAACGGAACGTTCGTGCTGAAAAGCGCCGCAATTTCGACAAAGTTTTTCAAAGGAAGCAACGTCTATGTACAAATTTTTTGCGTTTTTGGACAGAATGAAATATATCAAACGTTGGAGTTTGATGCACTCGCTTACCAGCGAAAACATCATGGAGCACAGTCAACAAGTGGCGGTTATTGCCCACGCCTTGGCAACTATTTCCAACACCTATTTCGGCGGCAAATTGGATGTCAATTCCATAGCCGTCAAGGCGCTTTTTCACGAAACAAGCGAAGTGTTAACAGGCGATTTGCCCACACCCATCAAGTACTTTAACCCGGAAATTCGCAACGCCTACAAGGGGTTGGAAAAGTATTCCAACCAACGTTTACTGCAATATCTTCCAAGCCAACTTTCAGCAGAATACGCTAAAATCATTCTTGACGACAGCAGCGAAGAACACAAATTTGTCAAATATGCCGACAAAATCGCCGCCTACATCAAGTGTGTTGATGAAGTGAAAATGGGCAATGCCGAATTTGTCAAGGCGCACGAAACAATTTTGGAGGAAATAAAAAATTTCCACAGCCCGGAAGTGGACTACTTTATGGAAAACTTCGTGCCGGCGTTTTCGCTTACGCTGGACGAACTGGATGCATGATAGAATTTTCTAACGTAACTTTCAAACATCAGTACGACGATTTTGCGCTGCTGCAAAATGCCACTTTCACCCTTCAAAACGGCACAAACACCCTGCTGTGCGATGTTCAAAGCGGCAAAACCTCCATTTGCAAACTTATTTTGGGGTTGCTTAAACCGCAAGGCGGCAAAATTTCGGTGGATGGCGATGATGTCTCCGTTTGCCGCCCCGACGTTTTGTTTTTGCCCAAAGAACCGACGCTGTTCTTGGACAAAAGCGTAAGTTACAATTTGAACTATCCCTCAAAAGTGCGAAAAATTTTGCCGCAAAATGCGGAACGTATCGCACAAATTGCGCATAAGTTTGCTTTGGATAAAAAACTTGACGTGAAAGCCAAAAAGTTGTCCTTTGACGAAAAGTTGCAGTTGGCTTTGGCACGCGGCATGACGGTAGAACGAAAAATCGTTTTGTTTGACAGTTTTTTTGACAACAATTATACCATCGAGTCGTTTTCCGAGGTAACAAAAAATTTCCACTTTTGCAAAACCATCGTGCTTTTGACTTCTTTTCCGCAAAACGCTGTGGGAAACACCGTGGTGCTGGAAGACAAAAAGTGCATTTTTCAGGGGGAAGCAAGTCAAGCGCAAGAGGTTGTAAAAAGCCTTTGTTGGCTGGCAACGAAATAAAATTTTTATTTGACAACATTCTGGCTTGCAGCGAATAAAGACTTTAATCGGCAACAGTTTGAAACCTTGACATTTTGGTGGTTAACGCTGAACAACTTGGCATTTGCTGTCAACGCAAGGCGAATGTACGCCACCCAAATGAAAACTTTTGTTCCAAAAGGCAAACACAAAACTCAAAACTACAGCGCGTTTTTTTCGCAGAAATTCGCAACTTCGGCGTGACGTTGCCGCAGAAATAAATTTTGGAGAGTAAAAACTATGGCACAAGATTTCTTCGACGAAGAATATGAAAAGTTAGAAAAGGAAAAAGAACAAAAACAATCCGCAGAAGAACAGCGCCAAAAAGATTTTGACGCATGGTATAACTACGACGGTAACGGCAGCGGCTCAAACAACGGCAGCGGCAGCAACAACGGCAACGGCGGCTATGGCGGTGGTGCATCGAAAGCAAAACGTTCGAGCAAACCCTGGTGGGTTGTGCTGATTTGTTTGTCGTTGGTGGTGGCAATGGTACTCGGATGGGTTTTGTGCGCCATTTTCGGCAATGCCGGCAGCGCAACAAGCAGCAACGACGATCAACAAGCCTTGGTGCAAACGGTGGTAAACAAAGTTTGCCAAGTAATTAACGACGACCGCGAAGCGGGGGAAGCCCCCATTGTGCTGTCCGAAGAGCAGTTGCTCGAAATTATCAGCAGTGTGTCGGAAGTTTCCCAAAGCGATCAACTCATCTACGAAGCGTTGCTTTCCACCACATTCGATTATCTTCGCGAAAACTACTACCAAGACATTTCCGAAAGCAAGTGGCAGTCGGCGGTGGAGACGGCAGGTACTGCGCTTATGCAAGCGGCAGGCGATCAATATTGCCAACTTATGTCGCCGCAATCCTACTACAATTTTGTAAACCAAGTGTCCACAACGTCGTCCATTTCCGGCAACAATTTGTATTTCGGTATGACCTATTCCTTCACGGATAATTTGGGTCTTTACGTTTCCGGCGTGCTTGCCGATAGTAGTTGCTACGGAATTTTGCAAGAGGGCGACATAATTTTGAAACTTACCGACATCAGCTACAGCCAAAGAATCATCGACAAAAACCATTTGGATATAGATCAACCTGAAGAAATTGTCGTCGCGCAATACGACAACGAAACTTTTTCCACCTATATGTACGCCATTAAGGAAGCCAATTTCAAAGTTTTGCGCAGCGGCGAAGTTTTCGATACCGGCGTCATTGTGCGAGGAAATGTCGGCTTGCAAAATCCGCAATACCAATTTGAATTTGTGGAGTTCTATTTCGATGAAACCTGCAACAACATTTCCACCACAAACCAAAACCAAGCGCAGCACAACACCTACGAGTTGCGCAACTTGAGCCAACTTCCTGCCGACACCGGATACATTCGCATAACGGAATTTATGTACTACGTTGAAAACGGCAGCATAATCTATTCGAACGACGAATTTGAACAAGTGATGCAACTTTTCAAACAAAAAGGCTTGAAGCGTTTGGTGTTGGATTTGAAAGGTAACCCCGGCGGCTACGTAGACTCCGTTTGCGACATTGCCGGTATGCTTGTTTCCGATCAAAACCTAACGGAAGAACAAAAGAAAACGGTAACGCAAGGCAACAAGTTGCTTATAACTTCCTTGGTGCCACGAACAGGTTCTACAGAAGTGGAACTTCGCCAATCAACCTACAGCGACTATTTTGACAGTTTGTCAAACGACAAGTGCAGCATAGTGGTGTGGACGGACGAAAACAGCGCAAGCGCAAGCGAATTGTTGACGGGCGCTTTGCTCGACTACGGCACAGGTTTCCAAATCGGCACCCGAACCTACGGCAAGGGCATTGCTCAAACCTACGAAACACTGCCCTACACAGGCACGGTTGTAACTATAAACGGCACATTGAGCACGGCGCCTTGGGCGATTTACTACACATTTGCGGCATACTATTCGCCTTTGGGCACCAATATTCACGGTGTCGGCTACACTCCGGAAGAAGGTTACGACGATTTGACCGACTACGCCGATTTGTGGCAAGCAACGTTGAACTACTGGAACAGCTGAATTTGACATCGCTGTTTGAGGAAACAAATATTGGCTCGTATGAATGCGAAAACTGCAAAACATAAGGTTATTTGTCAATCATTGAGGCGCAAGAGCCAAAAACCGAGAAATAAGGCTAAACACTTATAAATAATAATATTGTCGCCTCGACATTTATTGCGTAACTCAACAAATATTGGCTCGCACGTAAACTTTGAAACGACAAAAACAAAGTTGATTTACACAAAACCGACAAACAGTCAAACACACAAAGTGCTTGACTGTTTTTCTTGTTTATTTTCTTGTCAAAACCGTCTTGCGGAAAAATCAACACAACGGTTTGATATATTTTGTAACACACGCACTGCTCAAAATGTGTTTTCTGCGCTGTTTTCACAAACTGTTTCGTCGGTGTCGCTACATCACCGTAAATCCTTCCGTTTCCTTTATCACCTTGAAAATTTCCACTTCTTTGCCGGTGTTGCTGTCTACGTAAACGTAGTATTGCCTGTCGCCCATTTCGCATTGAAATTCGTAGCATAGGTAGTGCTTGTTGTTCTTTTCCACCAAAGCTTTGGCCGTGTTGGTAATGCGCAATGCGCCGTCAACACTCTTTTGTGCATCTTCTTCGGAAACGTTGCCGAAGTTAACTTCCCAATCGCAGTGGTTAAGCAAGTAGGCTTTGGCTTCCAGCCCCACAACTTTTCCGTCGAAACTGTTCAACGCAACTTTTATCAAGTCGGGGTACACAATAACATCATCCTTCACCGTTGCGCAGTTTACGTAGGTGGTGGCTTCTTGTGTTTTCGAAACCCACACGCCTTTTACGTCGTAGCCCAATTTTTTGCAAAATTCTTCTGCCGCTTTTATCAACGTTTCGCTTTGCAAAGATGTCTTTTCCATTTCGTCATCTTGCACGTAACTTTCGTACTCGGCAACGTAGCCGTCGCAAGTTGTCAAAACGCGGCCGTTTTCCGTTTGATAGGCGTACCACAACCCTTTGTTGTTTATTGTTTGCACAAATTCTGCTTTGCCAAAGGCGTTCTCCACAATTCTGCCGGCATCCTCGTAACTTAGTGCCTTGTCGCATTTCAACGTTTTTTCTTCCACACTGTCGGAAAAAGGACCATCGTAAATCAGTTTTTCGTAGGAAAAAGTGTTTTCGTCCAATTCTTCCATACCGTCGGAAAGTGCGCCGTTGTTGTTTGCGCCGTTGCCGTTGGTGATGAACATTCCCGAATCACTTTCGGCGTAGTTTTCCAAAAAGTTGTAAAGCTCCGTGGCTATGTTGTCCAAGTTGTAAAGGGACATACGTTCTGCGGCGGAAAGTTCTTCGCCATAAGCCAGCTTTTTCAGCAAAAACACAGCGTAATCTTGCGTTTGGTTTACAAATTTTTGGCACGCTTCCAAATTGTCGCTTTCCGAAATGGGCAAATCAGCCAAATTTTGGTTCACGTGGTTGGCGTGAACAATCACATTGGTTAACATTTGCGCTTGGTTGCCGCTGTCGTTGGAAATTGCCGCCTTTCCAAGGTTGGCGTCCAAGTTTTTCATGCTGTCGCATGCGGCGTAAAGGGCGCGCTTGTAGTTGTTTTCTTGCGAAATTTTGTAGACATTTTCGTCATCTACAACCGACATTCGCATTTGAGCCACGTTGTTTGCCGAAACAACTCCGACAAAAATTGCCGTTGCAATGGCAATAAGTGCCAACACGCCGAAAAATATCATCCAAAAGTTTTTGATAGTAGAATTTTGTTTTACCATGTTTCACCTCGCGTTACGAACAAAATATGTGTTTGCCAATGGTTGTAAGTTGCGGACGCGACCAAATCCACTTGCTGGTTGCCGTTGCGGGGTTGAAGTAGTACAACGCTCCGCCGGAAGGATCCCACCCGTTAAGCGCGTCTTGTGCGGCGCGCGTACATTCGTCGTTGGTTCCCATGTTTATTTGTCCGTCGGATACGCAAGTAAATGCCCCTTGTTGGTAGATAACGCCGGAAATGCTGTTGGGAAACTTGCTGCTTTTAACACGGTTTAGTACAACCGCAGCGACGGCAACTTTGCCTGTGTAACTTTCACCTCGCGCTTCGCCGTAAACACAGCAAGAAAGCAGGT
This sequence comes from uncultured Oscillospiraceae bacterium, assembly GCA_964535505.1. Classification (GTDB taxonomy): domain Bacteria; phylum Bacillota; class Clostridia; order Christensenellales; family CAG-314; genus Fimimonas. Next base: position 19,923 of record CAZHUH010000004.1, on the reverse strand, counting down.
ACAAATCGCTGTTGGAAACGCTGTCTGCCGTGGTGGTGCCGCTTGAAGACGCCGTGCCGGAGAGGCTGATGCCCATGGCTTTTGCCGTCGCAGTACCCACAATGCCGTCGGCCGTAAGCCCGTTTTTGCGTTGAAAATATTGCACTGCTGCCTTGGTTTTTGCGCCGAAAATGCCGTCGATACTACCGGTGTAGTAGCCCCAACGTTTCAATTTTGTTTGCACTGTTTTTACCACCGTGCCTTGAGAACCCACTTTTACCACGGCGGCGTTTGCTTTGGGTGCAATCACCAACACAATCACCGTCGCCAACGTTATCAACGCCAGCAAAACTGCCACGATTTTTATAGTTTTGTCGTGCGCAGAATTTCGACAAGAAACAGTTGCGTCGCAACTTGGCGGGGTGTTTAGCAACATTGTTTTACTTGTCGAATGCTCGTCAAACTTCTTTTTGTCTGTCTGAACCACAAAAATACCTCCTGTTTTGTTTGTTGCTAGTGTGTGAAATTGCAAAATTGTTATGCAAACAAGCGGATTTTGAGATAGAATTTTCGACTTTGGCACAGCGTTTTGCCGCCGAAATAACTGACGATTACGGAAATATACGCCCAATCGTAATAGAAATTTTGCGGTTTTTTGCGCTGTTGCGACAACAAATTGCTTGTGTTACTTTGGCAAATTATTGACAAACTGCGCTTGCAGTGGTATAGTTAAAAACACAAATTAGCAACCAAACAGAAAGAATATTGACATTTGGCAAACAGCAGCCGTACAAAACGTTATTGCGCAGTTTGCGGCGACGAAGTAGCTTGCTTGTCTTGCGCACTCTTTTGGGCAAAATAGCACAAACTTTGTGTAATGCGCATGTTTTCCAAACAATTTTGCAACAGGAGGCCATAGCCATAACTATGATAAAAAAAGCGCTGATTTTGGCGGCAGGCAAGGGAACCCGTTTTTTGCCCTATACCAAGGCTTATCCAAAAGAGATGTTGGCAGTGGCAGACAAACCCGCCATGCAACTTTTGGTGGAGGAAGTGGCTCAAGCCGGCATCAAAGACGTGATGGTGGTTATTTCGCAAGACAAGCTGAAAATTGTTGAGCACTTCACGCCGACACCGCAGTATATCGAGCAACTTAAAAATCAAAACAAACTTGCCGAAGCGGAGGCGTTGGAACAATTGGATTCGCTTGCCAAAGTGCAGTTTGTTTTTCAAAACAGCGTAACCGGCACTGCAAGGGCGGTGGAACTTGCCAAAGATTGGGCAAACGGCGAGCCGTTTGCGGTGCTTAACGGCGACGACGTTATTTTTGCGGAAAAATCCGTAACTCTGCAAATGAAAGAAGCGTACGAACGTTGCGGCAAAACGGTGGTGGGTGTTCAAGCCGTTTCGCGCGAGGCCATCGAAAAATATGCCAGCTGCAAAATTGTGGAAAGCTTCGGCAAACTTCACAAAATAGACGACATCGTGGAAAAACCGCAGCACGACAGCGAAGTTTTCAGTTTGCTTGCGCCTTTGGGAAGGTACGTTTTGACTTCGGAAATTTTCGATGTGATAAACATCACCCCTGCCAAACGGGGCGGTGAAATTTACCTAACGGACAGTTTGCAAATTTTGGCAAAACGTGAAGGCATTTTTGCGTACGAATTCGATGGCGAGCGTTTCGATTTCGGCGACAAACTGGGTTACATCAAGGGCTTCACCAAATTTGCCCTTTCCGACCCACGTTTTGCAAGCGACTATTTGGAATATCTCAAAACGCTTGTCAAGTAAAAATTTACAAAAACAACTTTGTTGTAACAGCCGATAATGCGCAAATTTCAAAAGGCAGTTGCGGCAGGGCAAAAGGAGGATAACACTTATGGCTTACACAAACAGAAAAGAAATTCCCGAAAAGTACAAATGGAATTTGGGCGATATTTTCGCCACACCGGAAGATTGGCAAAAAGCCTTTGACGACATGTCGGCAAACTACACCGAATTGTCGGCATTTAAGGGCAAACTTGGCAATCGCGACGAACTTTTGAAATTTTTGAAACTTTCCGACCAATTCGATATAAAGTTCAGTCAACTTTATTGTTATGCAATGATGAGTTACAACGAAGACAGTCAGGATCCCGAAAAACAAGCACGTTTTTCCCAAATTCACGGCTTGCTTACAAAGTATAATGCCGCTGTGTCGTTTGTTTCTCCCGAACTTTCCGCATTGCCAAACGAGCAACTGCAAGCGCTTATTGCCGACCCGGATTTTTCCGACTACGACGTTTCGTTGAAAAAACTTCTTAATGGCAAAGCGCACATACTTTCCGAGGCGGAAGAAATGCTTATGGCAAATGTCGGCGCATTTTCAGGACAATTCCACGAAGTGTTCAACCGTTTGGATAGCGGCGATATCAAATTCGAAACCATCGAAGTAGACGGCAAACCCGTTCAACTGGGGCACGGCACCTATTCTATGCTGTTGCAACACAAAGATCAAAAGGTGCGCAAATTGGCGTTTGAAACCTACTACAAATCGTATATCAACGTTATCAACACATTGGCAGGGCTTTACGAAGGCAGCGTAAAAGCCGATGTTTTCAGCGCCCATGCCCGCCACTTCGGTTCTGCAATGGAATCGGCGCTGTTTTACGAACAAGTGGATAAGGCCGTTTACGACAACCTTATCAAGTGCATGCACGAAAGTTTTGCACCCTTGCACCGTTACATTGCTTTGCGCAAAAAACTTATGGGGGTAGAAACCCTCAACATGTACGACCTTTACGTTTCCATTTTCGAAAACGCCGATATTTCTTGCGAATACGAAGAAGCTTGCGAACTTGTCAAAAAAGGTTTGGCGCCTTTGGGCAAGGACTATCTCGAAGTGGTGCAACACGCCTTCGACAACCGTTGGATAGACGTGCACGAAACCCCCACCAAGCGCAGCGGAGCTTATTCTATGAGCGTGCCCGGCGTTCACCCGTATATGTTGCTTAACTACCAAAAAACCACTCACGACATCTTCACCATTGCTCACGAAATGGGGCACTCTATGCACTCGTATTACAGCGAAAAAACGCAACCTACGGCAAAAGCCGATTACAAAATTTTCGTGGCGGAAGTGGCGTCCACTTGCAACGAAGTGTTGCTGTTGAAATATTTGCTTGGAACGGTAACGGATGTCGCGGTGAAAAAGTATTTGTTGCAATACTATTTGGATATGCTTCGCACAACAATGTATCGTCAGGCAATGTTTGCCGAATTCGAACAAATTTCTCACGATATGGTGGAAAAAGGACAACCCCTAACCGCCGACGCTATGTGCGAAAAATATTTGCAACTCAACAAAATGTACTACGGCGAAGCGGTGCACCACAACGACGAAATCAAGTACGAATGGGCACGTATTCCGCATTTCTATCGCGCGTTCTATGTGTACAAGTATTCCACAGGTATCATTTCCGCAGTGTGCATTGCCGAAAAGATTTTGAAAGAGGGCGATGCCGCCGTTGCCAACTACAAAAAATTCTTGTCGTTGGGCGGAAGTATGGATCCCGTATCCGAACTTAAAGTTGCCGGAGTAGACTTGACAAGCGAAGAACCCTTCAAAATCGTTACCAAATCATTTGAAGACACCCTTGCCCAATTGGAAGAACTTTGCAAATAAACGCAATTTCGCAGTCAAAATTTTGGCAGCTAAATCAAAAATACAATTCGCCTTTGCTTTTGCAAGGGCGAATTTTAGTATTTCAAAATACCTTTTGAACACAACTTTGCACGCACGTATGCACAAAAATGTGCACAAATGTGCTGTTGCACCGACAAGCCAAACTAAAAATGGCGTCTGCAATTTGCAGGCGCCATTGTGTTCAAAGAGAATTGCTGTCTATGTTGCTTCCATTCATTGGTTTTTAAACAGAGTTGTTTTCATTTATTGTTTTCCGGCAAGTGTTGCTTTCATTTTTTGTTTTCAAATTCTTCCCCATGAATAAGAAAATCCACCGAAACACCGAAGTATTCGGAAAATTTGCATAGCATTTCTACATCAGGGCTGCGCTTTCCATTTTCGTAGTAGGAAAGCGATTCGCGGCTGATGCCCAAATCCAACGCAACTTTTTGTTGGCTGAATTTCTTCTTTTTCCGAATTTTTGTAAGTCCAATCAATTTCATAAAATTATCCTTGACAATATTGTAATGGTTTGTTACAATTGTAATGTAACAATTTGTTACTAAATAAATTGTAGGAGATTATTATGAATTACATTAAAAAACTATGTCTGATTTTTTTGGTTTTTATCCTTGCTTTATCTGTGGTTGCAATTTGCGCCTGCGAAAATGCCTCCGAAGGGTTAGAATATACGTTAAACAGCGATGGCACGGCATATTCTGTAACAGGCATTGGCACTTGCACTGACACCGACGTCGTTATCCCATCCAAATACAACAAATTGCCGGTAACTGCCATTGGCGAGGCTGCGTTCTGCGAGTGCTACAACTTGACAAGCATAACCATACCCAAGAGCGTTACTTCAATTGGCGATTCTGCGTTCGAGGTGTGCCTTGGATTGGAAAGCATAACCATTCCCAACAGCGTTACATCCATTGGCGATTCTGCGTTCTGGTATTGCACAAGTTTGACAAGCATAACCATTCCCAACAGCGTTACTACAATTGGCAACTCTGCGTTCGAAGGTTGTTCAAGTTTACAATATAACGAATATGATAATGGATTATATTTGGGTAACAGTTCAAACCCATATTTGGCGCTTATTGACACAAAGAGTACTGCAATAACATCCTGTTCAATCAATGAAAAAACCAAAGTTATTGGCAATTGGGCGTTCTATGGTTGTACAAGTTTGACAAGTATAACCATTTCCGTTAGCGTTACTTCAATTGGCTATGGTGCGTTCTGCGAGTGCTACAACTTGACAAGCATAACCATTCCCAACAGCGTTACATCCATTGGCGAGCGGGCGTTCTATGGTTGTACAAGTTTGACAAGCATAACCATTCCCGACAGTGTTACTTCTATTGGCGATTATGCGTTTGATGGGTGTTCAAGTTTGACAAGCGTAGCATTTGCGGAAAACAGTCAACTTACATCAATTGGCGCGCGGGCGTTCTATGGTTGCTCAAGTTTGACTAGCATAACCATTCCTGACAGCGTTACTTCCATTGGCAATTATGCGTTCGGCGTCTGTTCAGACTTAACAAGCGTAGCATTTGCGGAAAACAGTCAACTTACATCCATTGGCAATTATGCGTTCTTAGAGTGTTACAGTTTAACAAGCATAACCATTCCCGGCAGTGTTACTTCAATTGGCGGTTTGGCGTTCTTAGGGTGTTACAGTTTAACAAGTATAACCATTCCAGATAGCGTTACTTATATTGGCTATTATGCGTTTGATGGGTGTTCAAAATTGACAATATATTGCGAGGCGGCAAGTAAGCCTGCCGGTTGGGATAGTTCCTGGAACGGTTCCAATCGTGTGGTGTGGGGGTACAATGCGCAATAGTGAGTACATTGCGTGGCTGCAGCTGCGAAAGCGAAAAAGAGGATACGCATCAATGACGAAGAATTGGCTAATTGTCTTACTTATATTATCTATATTGATTTGTGTGGTGAGCCTTGTTGTGGTAACGGTGGCGATATGCTTTACCATTAATATGATGAGGGTGGCACCTCGTCCTCTTGACTCTTTTTGGTCTATGGATTTAGGGATAACGTTAATCGTTATTTTCTCGGTTACGTTACTAGCTTCGGTAGTCGGGATTGCTCTCACGATTATTAAACTTCGTGCATGACGTATAGACGGGAGTTTTGAATAATATCTGATAATCGGACAGGATATTCTTGCCCGATTATTTTGTTATAGACACTTGCCGAGACTTGCAAGTTGCCGCATTTTGCTTGCAAGCAACATTTAATGCGCGTATTTTCCATTTATCGAAAATTGACGCAAGCATTTCCCTAGCCCATATTCTCAAAATAGATTTTGTAAGGTGTTGCTATATATTTCCCCCCCTTGACGTCAAAACGTTTTTGCGCAGTTGACTTATATACGCACTCAACGCAGCGGCTCTATGCTTTTTCGCAACACAAAAGCCACCGGCAAAATGCCGATGGCTTGTGGTATTTGATTTATGGTTTTGCTTTTTACGCTTTGTTTGCGCTGCCAAGCACGTCTACAATTTTGTGTTTTACCATTTCTTTCATCATGGTGCGTGCGTCGCCCAAATATTGTCTGGGATCGAAGTGGCTCGGGTTTTCCGCCATGTGCTTGCGAATCGCCGCCGTGAAGGCTACGCGCAAGTCGCTGTCGATGTTGATTTTGCAAACTGCCATTTTTGCGGCTTTTTGCAATTCGCTTTCGGGAATTCCGATGGCGTTGGGCATGCTTCCGCCGAATTGGTTAACAATGGCAACTTTGTCTTGCGGAACGCTGCTTGCGCCGTGCAATACAATGGGAAATCCCGGCAAACGTTTGCCTATTTCTTCCAAAATGTCCAAACGAAGTTTTGGATCTTGCCCCGGCTTGAATTTGTAAGCGCCGTGGCTTGTGCCGATGGCAATTGCCAAACTGTCAATGCCCGTTCTGGACGTAAATTCTTCCACTTCGTCGGGGCTGGTGAACAGCGCGTCCTTGTCTTCCACGTGAACGTCGTCTTCAACGCCGGCAAGTTTGCCCAGTTCCGCTTCCACAACAACGCCGTGTGCGTGAGCGTATTCCACAACTTGGCGAGTAATGGCAATGTTTTCTTCCCAAGGTTTACTTGATGCGTCAATCATAACGGAAGTGAAACCGCCGTCGATAGACGCCTTGCAAATTTCAAAATCCGCGCCGTGATCCAAGTGCATTGCAATGGGAATATCCGTTGTTTCCACAGCGGCTTGCACCAAGTGTTTTAGATAAACGGGGTTGGCGTATTTTCTGGCTCCTGCGGAAACTTGCAAAATAACGGGTGAACGGCATTCGTTTGCAGCGTCAACAATGGCTTGAATCATTTCCATGTTGTTCACGTTAAAAGCGCCAATGGCATATCCGCCTTCGTATGCTTTTTTAAACATTTCTTTGGTTGTAACTAGTGGCATAATATAAGTCCTCCGAGATAAATATTTTTTATGATAGGCAAAATGTAAATTTATAAAAAATAGTCAAAACTTTTCTTGTCAAACACCTTGCTCTATGATATAATATCATAGGTATTGTATCACATTACTTCCGTTTAGTAAAGAAGTATTTGAAAAACCAATCAGAATTTTTTTGGAGGTAAACTAACAATGGCAAACAAAAAAGTAAGAGTTGCAATCAATGGTTTCGGTCGTATCGGTCGTTTGGCTTTCCGTCAAATGTTCGGCGCAAAAGGTTATGAAATTGTGGCTATCAACGATTTGACAAGCCCCAAAATGCTTGCTCACCTTTTGAAGTACGACACAGCCCAAGGCAACTACGTAGCAATGGGGCACACTGTTTCTCACAAAGATCCCGTTTTGGCAGAAGACGGAAAAACGGTTGTAACCCCCGGTTCTATCACAGTAGACGGCAAAGAAATCACCATCTATGCAGAACCCAAAGCCGCAAACCTTCCTTGGAAAAAACTTCGCGTAGACGTAGTGTTGGAATGCACAGGCTTCTATTGCTCTAAAGAAAAGAGTCAAGCTCACATTGCTGCCGGTGCGAAGAAAGTTGTTATTTCCGCTCCCGCAGGAAAAGACCTTCCCACAGTTGTTTTCGGCGTAAACGAAAACGTTCTTACCAAAGACGACAAAATCATCTCCGCGGCAAGCTGCACAACCAACTGCCTTGCTCCTATGGCAAAAGCGCTTAACGATTACGCTCCCATCGTCAGCGGCATTATGACAACCGTTCACGCTTACACGGGCGACCAAATGGTTTTGGACGGACCTCACCGCAAAGGCGACCTTCGTCGCGCACGCGCAGCGGCTCAAAACATCGTTCCCAACACAACCGGCGCGGCAAAAGCTATCGGTTTGGTTATCCCCGAACTTAACGGCAAACTTATCGGTTCCGCACAACGCGTTCCCGTTTGCACGGGTTCCACAACAATTTTGGTTGCGGTAGTAAAAGGACACGACATCACACCGCAAAGCATCAACGATTATATGCGCAGTGTAGCTTCCGAATCATACGGCTACAACGAAGACATGATCGTTTCTTCCGACATCATCGGCATGCGTTATGGCAGCTTGTTCGATGCAACACAAACCATGGTTGCCAAATTGGATGACGACACTTACCAAGTGCAAGTTGTTTCTTGGTACGACAACGAAAACAGCTATACCACTCAAATGGTAAGAACAATCAAGTACTTTGCAGAACTTGACTAATTTAGTTTGTATTTTGTATCTTCTTTGAAAAGAGGCTCATTTCGAGCCTCTTTTTGTGTTTTTGGGGTTCTTTGTCAAATGTAGGGGTGGAAAAGTAACAAAATCGATGAATAGTTGTGGCGAAATCTGTATTTCCCGACGCCTTTGGATAAAAGACGAGCGGATTTAACACAGCCATTGGCTAAGATAAGGCGCGGATTCGGATTATTCTCTGCCGCCAAAGGAAGATGGATTATTGTTCAAGTAAAATTTATTCTATATCGCTTTTGCTACATTTAGCGAAATAGGTAAAAAATTATTGCATTATTAAATTTTATGTGATATTATATCTTTGTGGTTTTTCTACAAAAAACCTTTTTTGCAATATAATATATATGGTTGCACTTTTTTCGGCAACCGAAGGAGAAAATATGAACTATATCGGATTGGGAGTGTGGGCGTTTGCCGTGTTGACGTTGATCGTCGGCATCCTTTTGGGATTGCGGCGTGGCTCGCGCCGTGCAATTTTGCGCCTGTCGTTAGTGTTGGTTAGCGTTGTGGTTGCTTTTTTACTGAAAGATTTGATAACAAACGACTTGCTTGCCATTGAAACAGGCGTTACCGACGAAAGCGGCAATGTGCTTAACGTGCAACAGTATATCATCAGCTTGTTGCCTGCCGAAGTGCAAAAGGCAGGGGAAACAATAGTTATTCCTTTGATAAGATCAATTGTAGGCATAGTGGTATTTTTGGTGCTGTTTTCTGCAATGAGTTTAGTCACTTGGGCGATTGTATTTCCCATTTGCAAGATTTTTGTGAAACCCAAAGCCGTTGTTGATGCCGGCGGTGTTCCCCAAAAAAACGAGAAGGGTAAAGTGGTGCGCAAAAAGCACGCGGGAATCGGCAGCGCGGTGGGCGCAGTACAAGGTTTGATTGTCGCACTGTGCGTTTGCATACCCGTTGTAGGCTTGTTGGTTCAATCCAACAGAGTGCTTGCCATAGTGGATGATTTGCAGCAAACTTCACAAACTCAATCAACGGCTTACGTAGAGGGCGGCAAAGTTTTGGCATTTGCCGATGACTCTTCAGCCGGCGTGCCCGAAACGGATTCTTCCGAAAGCGACTCTGCTTCCGATTTGCTTGCACAGTTGCGCAGTTTGCTTGGCGATTTTGAAAACACCGCCGCAAGTAAGTTTTTCTACGACACTTGTCGTCCGATTTTTGATGTCGTTTCCACGGTGAAAGTGCAAAATGCCGATGGCACGGTAACAACGGTGGTGCTTTCCAAACAGATAACTGCCTTAAAGGACACCATCAACCTAGCCAAGCCCCTTTTGAACAATTTGGATAAGATAACCGTGCAGTTGCAAGACATTCAATCGGCAACAACGGGCAGCGACGCTTTGGAACAAATAAAATCGTTAACTGCCGAAGATTCTGCTTTGAGAGAAACGTTTGAACAGTTGGATGAAGCCAAAGCCGACCTTTCGGACGAACAAAAAGAAATGGTGAACGACTTGATTGTAACCATTGTGGACAGTGTTGTCCTGCCGGAAAGTGTGTCCGAATCGGCGCAAGGAATTGTTGACAGCTTCAAAGAAGCTTTGTCGGAGACGAATTTCACCGAAGTTGACTTCACAAACGAATTGGACGTTATCAGCAAGCTCACCGAAACGTTGGATAGCATGCAAAACGACGAAACGTTGGATGTCGACACCGTTTACGAAATGATAAACGAAGTTTCCGAAAGCACGCTGATTTTGCCTGTTTTGGAACAAGTCAGCGCCAACGTCAAGTTGGAATTGACGCCGGATCAACAAGCGCAAGTGCAAGATGTTATCGATCAACTTCCTGACGATACCAACGAAGAAACGTTGGATATTATCAAAAACTTTTTGGGTTTGTAAAAACCTTGCAATAAGCTGCGTTGAAACGACTTGAAAGCCTGCCGCATTTTGGCGCAAACCGTCGTTGTCGCGGCAATGGTTGAAATGCTTGCCCTTTGCCGCATTTTGCGGAACGGTTGATATGCTTGTTTGCAACATTGGGCAGCCACAACAAAACTCAAACAATATACGGTCATGCAATTTGCATGGCCGTTTTTAGTTTTGAGCAAATATGGACGCAAAAGCCCGCATTAATTGGCGAGTTTTTACAACTTTGAGCACACGTATATGCAAAAATGCGTACAAAGCGGCGTAAAAGTGCTGTGATGTTTGGCAATTATGAAACAATTTTTCGGCCGTTTCCACTTTTTCTCTCACCGCAAAAGCATTTGCGCCAAACTCAATTTGTTTTTGCTTTCTTTCCAAAAGTATTTTTGCCAAACTCAATTTGTTTTTGCCTTCTTTCCTTCCATTTCACTCCAAAAATCATCCGCGCGTTTACGACAATGCAAAGTTTCCCTTTAAAGTTCCTTTTTTTGCAAATTTTGCCGCTTTCTCTTCGCTTTGCGTAGCGGTTGCGCTTGCCAAAACTTAAAATTAGTTTAATTTGTTATCTTTTGTAGTTTACAATTTCTGCTGTATATGATAAAATAACTAATTAGAGAGTAATGTGTGTTGCCCTCTGCTATCAAAATATAGGAGGCGTACTGTTTTATGAAAACATTCAGGGGTGGCGTGCATATCCCCGACAAAAAATCGCTTTCGGAAAACATTGCGATAGAGCAAATGCCTCAAGTGTCCGACTACTTCATCTCACTTTCGCAACACATCGGCAAGCCTGCCGAATTGGTTGTTGCCGCAGGCGACACGGTGCAGGAAGGACAACTTTTGGCAAAGGCTTCGTCTTTTGTATCCGCAAACATCCATTCGCCCATTTGCGGCGAAGTTGTGGGTGTGGAAAAGCGCAAGAATGCACAAGGCGGCTTGGTAGACTGCGTGCATATCAAAGCCAACGGCAAACAGGAAATGCAACTGTTGCCGACTTTGGAAAATCCCACCAAGCAGGAAATCATAGACAGAATCGCACAGGCCGGCATTGTCGGAATGGGCGGCGCAGGTTTCCCCACGGCAGTAAAAATTCAACCCAAAGACCCCGTCGATTCGTTGATCATCAACGCGGCGGAGTGTGAACCCTATCTTAACTGCGACAACCGCATCATGATCGAACGTGCCGAGCAATTTATCGCCGGCGTGCGTTTGCTTTCGGTTGCGTGCGATGTTTCCAACGTCTACATCGGCTTGGAAGCCAACAAAATGCAGGCTTTTGCAACTCTTGTGGCGCTTGACGGCGTTGTTGGCGAAAAAGATCCCAAAAAGGATGGGGATATCGTTGTGGTTTTGCTCAAAAAGAAATACCCGCAAGGCGCGGAAAAAACCCTTATCAAAGCGTGCGTGAACCGCGAAGTCCCCATTGGCGGTTTGCCTGCTGCGGTAGGTTGCATTGTTTGCAACGTTTCTACGGCTTATGCCGTTTGGGATGCCGTAACAAACGGACGTCCTCTTTACAAACGCGTTATGACCGTTTCCGGCGAAGGCATCGATACTCCGCGTAACTTGGAAGTTCGCGTAGGCACACCCATTGCCGATGTTGTGGAATTTTGCGGCGGCTTGAAAGAAAACACAGCGAAACTTGTGTCAGGCGGTCCTATGATGGGATTCTCACTTATGGATACCGACACTTGCACAACCAAAACGGACAGCGGATTTTTGGCATTGACGGACGAAGAAGCGAGCGCCGTTTTGCCCACCCCCTGCATTAACTGCGGAAGATGTGCAAACGTTTGCCCCATGCGATTGATGCCTATGTACATTGATTTCTACGCAACAGTAGGCGACACGGAAAATGCCGTGAAATACGGTGCGATGAACTGCTTCGAATGCGGCACCTGCGCTTATGTTTGCCCGGCAAAACGTCCTATCGTTCAAAGCGTAAGACTTACAAAACAAAGAATGAAGGAGAAAAAGTAATATGGCTAATTACGTATATTCAAGTTCTCCGCAAATCAAATCGGGCAGAACAACAAAACGAATTATGATTGATGTCTGCATAGCATTGCTTCCGGCGTGCATTGCAGGTTGCATCTTGCTTGGCTGGGGGCAACCCGAACTTGGCTGGAGTGCTTTGTTGCAGTTGGCAATAGCGTGCGTTTCCGCAGTTGCCGCCGAGTTTGTTTTCAAACTTTGCTGCAAAAAATCCTTTGCAACCATTTTGGAAGAATTCGACTTCACCTCGTTGGTAACGGGTTTGCTTGTCGGCATGAACATGTATGCAAATTCCAAGTGGTATGTGCCCCTTCTTGCAAGCGTGTTTGCGATTGTAGTTGTAAAAATGCTGTTTGGCGGCACAGGCAAGAACATTGTTAACCCTGCAATTGCTGGCAGAGTTTTCGCATTCATCAGTTTTGGTGCGGCATTCGGCGGAACGATGGAATTTTCCAACAAGGTTCTGGGTCCCACCTATCACTACATTCAAGGCGCGACGCCGTTGCAAGCTTTGTTCGGCAAAGCTGCCGATAGCACCCTTACCAATTTGGATTTGTTCTTGGGCACAGGTGTTTCCGGATGTATCGGCGAAACCTGCAAATTGGCACTTATTTTGGGCGGAATTTACCTTGTCGTTCGCGGCGTGTTGAATTTCCGTTGGCCGTTGGTTTACATTGCGGTTACAGGCGTTACGACAGTTGTCATCTCTTGGATAAACAGATGCAACGCATTTACCGGCACGTTGAACGGCGTTATGGTCGGAGAATTCTTCAGTCAAGCTTGCGGCGATTTCCTCCCAAGCATTCTTTCCGGCGGACTTATCCTCGGCGCAATATTTATGGCTACCGACTTTGTAACAACTCCCAACACCAAACTTGGCAACTACATCTACTTTGTTTTGTTGGGCATTGTAACCGCCGTGTTGCGTAACGCAGTAAAGGGCGAAGCCGTTTCATTCGCAATTTTGCTTATGAACTTGTTCGTTCCCCTTATCGATATGTATATCGTTCGCAAGCCATTCGGCTATGTTAAGCCTCAAAAAGCAAAAAAGGAGGCGAAATAGTATGTCAGAAAACAAAAATAACAATCAAGCCCCCACAAAGACAAAAACCACCGTTGTGCAAGCGGTAAAAGCCATTGCGGTTTTGGTGGTAATTTGCCTTGTTTGCTGTTTGCTTTTGGCACTTTGCAACGACTTGTTCTACGTCAGCGAAGAAGACAAGTTCAACAGAGCATTGACAAAAGTTTATCCCGGAACGTTCACCGTGGACACAACTTTTGCAAACGAACCCGTTGCGTCATCGGCATCTAACCCCTCTTATGGACAGGTGCTTTCTGTATACAAATCTACCGAAGGTGACTATATTCTCAAAACCAAGGGCGTAGGCGGCTACGGCGGCACAATAACTCTTTACGTTGCGGTGAAAACAGCAGATGCAACAATTGTAGGTTGGTCTATCGTAGAAAGCGACGGCGAAACGTTGCTTAGCAATATCACAACAAACATTCAAAAAACTTGGTACGTTGGCACGCGTGTAGACGGCGATTTGAGTTTGGGCAACAACTCTGTTCAAGGCACAACGATGTCCAGTACGGCAATAAACAACGCTATCAATATGGCGGCATACTACTGCATGAACGCACTTAAAGTCGGCTCTAACCCCGAAGGCGAAGCCAAAGAAGCGGCACTTGCATTGTTGGGCGCAGATTTTGCTGCTTACGAACTTGTAGGCGCAAGCAACGTGCTTTCCGCAAAAATCGGCGGCGACACAGTTTCCTCTCTTCTTTCCGACGGCGGCGACACACTTTCCTACTACTTCCGTGCAACAGGCGACAACGGCGACCTTCAAGTGTTTGTTTACGGCGAAGACGAAAACAGAAAGATTGTGGCGTTGACGAACAACGGCATTGTGAAAACGGAAAACGTTGCCGAATCCGACGCAATAGTTACTAAGATTCAAACAAACAAAATTGTTTCCTACACGTTTGGCAGTTACACTGCGTACGCAGTTATCACCGGCGCAGAAGAGGCGGAGGGCAAGACGGTTTACTCTGTTGCGGGCTTGCAGGTAGGCACACTTCCCGGCACCTACGTTTTGAATGTTACCATAGTCAACGACAACGGCTTGGGTAAAGTAGACGCTATCGAAGTGGTAACAAGCGGCTACGTTGTGGGACAACCGGCGCAAACGGATACAGACAAACTCAGCACTTCTCTTGTTGGTGCAACAAGCGCGACCATCGATGGAATTTACGATTCCGATAAGGTTGCCGGCGCAACGCAATCGGCAAATCTTATTACCGTTGCTGTAAAAGCGGCTTTGGCAGATTTCGACAATGCCAATGCTATTGCGGAATAAGGAGGTTGGAAAAATGAAATTGAACAGATTCAAAGAAATTGCTCTCGACGGAACCGTCCGTCAGAACCCCACCTTCAAATTGGTTTTGGGAACTTGTCCCACTTTGGCATTGACGGTTGCGGCAATCAACTGTTTGGGAATGGGCGCAGCGGTAACGTTCGTGCTTATTTGCAGCAACGTTATCATTTCCCTTTTGCGCAACATCATCCCCGACAGAGTGCGTATTCCCTGCTTTATCGTAATCATTGCAACCTTTGTTACCATTGTAAGAATGGTTATGCAGGCTTATTTACCCGATTTGTACGATAGTCTTGGCGTGTTTTTGCCGCTGATTGTGGTAAACTGCATCATTTTGGGTCGTGCGGAAAGCTTTGCTTCCCACAACCCCGTTGGCGAAAGCGCATTGGACGGCTTGTTTATGGGGTTGGGTTTCACAGTCGCCATCACACTTATGGGTATTGTTCGCGAACTGTTGGGTTCCGCAAGCTTCTTCGGGATTCAACTTTGGGATCCTAACGCATTTTCTATCAAATTCTTCGCAACAAGTGCAGGCGCGTTTCTTACTTACGGATTGTTCATTGCCGTGTTCACTCTTTGCTACACGGCAGTTGAACGCAAAGCAAGACATCGTCACGCGGCGCACGCAACAACAGTTAAGGAGGCCAAATAATGGATATACTAGGTATTATCATTGCGGCATTGTTTGCAGATAACTTTATATTGGTAAAATTCCTTGGAATTTGCCCCTTCTTGGGCGTTTCCAAAAAGACAAGTTCGGCTGTGGGCATGGGCTTGGCGGTAACGGCGGTTATGGTTATAACTTGCGCCGTAACTTACCCAATCTACGTGTATTTGCTTGTTCCTCTTCAACTGGAATATCTTGAAATTTTGGTGTTCATTTTGGTTATTGCGTCTTTGGTTCAAATGCTGGAAATGATCCTCAAAAAGATCACGCCGGGGCTGTATTCCGCATTGGGAATTTATCTTCCTCTTGTAACCACAAACTGCGCAATTTTGGGCATTGCCGAAACGGTTATTGCCAAAGCGGCAACGGCAGAAGCGGCACACTTCGTTTTGAGAGACGTGTTGTTTGGCAACTGGACGGAAGCCTTCTTTGCTTACGGCTACGGCGAAGCGGTAATTTCCGGTTTGTTCTACGGTTTGGGATTCACGCTTGCCATCGTAATTTTGGCAGGACTTCGTCAAAAGGTGGACAAACTCAACGTTGCAAAACCGTTGCGCGGATTCCCCATGACGATGATAACCGCCAGCTTCATGGCTATGGCGTTCTATGTGTTCACACTTATAGCATAATAAAGAGGGAAAGTTTGAAAAAACATGTATCTCGGGATACTTTGTCGTGCTTATGTAAAGTGGACCCATAAAAAGATTTTTGTGGGAAGAGGAGCAGCAACGAAGCAAAGTAGTCGGTTCTGTGAGCAAAACCGACTGAAAGCGAATTTGCTACGACGAGTCATTTGCGGCTTAGTAAACTCCCATCGTAAAGCCGCGCGCCTCGTTTCCCGAGTGTCTGTTTCCCAAACAATTTTGTGACAGGAGGTAATAAGTATGAATTTATTGTATATTCTCTCGGTAGGTCAACCTATCAACTGGGCGAGTATTGCCATCGCCGCTGCGATAGTAGTGGTTGTTGCGTTGCTGTTGGGTGTGTTGATTGTGCTTATTTCACGTTTTTGCCAAGTAAAAGAAGATCCTCGTATCAAAGAGGTGGAAAAACATCTTGCGGGCGCCAATTGCGGCGCTTGTGGATATGCCGGATGCAGTGGCTTTGCCAAAGCATTGGTGGATGGCACCGCAAAATTGGATAGTTGCGGTCAAACCAAAAAGGAAAATCAAATTGAAATTTCCAACATTTTGGGCATTGCTTTCGACGGCGCAAGCGAACCTACCATTGCCGTTGTGGCTTGCAACGGCGGCAGAAGTTGTCGCGACAAGTACGCCTATCAAGGCTACGGCACATGCGTAAGCCAAAACATTCTTGCAGGCGGAAGAAAAGCATGCGAAGTCGGCTGTATGGGCAGCGGCAGTTGCGTAGATGCTTGCCCCTATATGGCAATAGAGTGCTACGACGGCTACGCCCACATCGACCCGGATTTGTGTCGTTCGTGCGGATTGTGCATCAAAACTTGTCCCAAACGCCTGATAAAACGCGTGCCGCAATCGGCAAAGGTTTACGTTGCGTGCTCTACCGAGTGTCGCGGCAAAGAAGTTATGTCCAAGTGCGATGCCGGCTGTATTGCATGCGGCAAGTGTTCGCGCAACTGCCCGGCAGATGCAATTCATTTGGTAAACAATATTCCAATCATCGATTACAGCAAGTGTATCAACTGCGGAAAGTGTTTGGAAGGTTGTCCCAGACATTGCATCAAATATGTGCACCCCGAAGACGCTAAAGCGGCGGCAAAGGCAAAAGAAGCGGCTCAAGCAGTCGAAAAGAAAGCCGAATAAATCGGCAGTGACGGCGCATCCGAGGCAGTAAATCTTGTGTTGTCGGCATCATACCTAAAATGGGCCGCAGCGGTTCTTAAAATAATAATTATGCAACAAGGGCATTGAAGCGAGAGTTTCAGCGCCCTTGTTGTTTTTATGTCGCTTTCAATTTGCTAATCAGTCAAACATATCGTAGCGTTTGGGTTGCACGCGCTTGTCGTAAATTTCCAAAGTGCCTTGCCCGTCCAAGGTAGCAAGCAACACGTTTTTGACGTCGACTTTTTTCTCTTGCAGTTTTTGCAACAGCCATTGCTGCGTTTTGTGTACGGCAAGCAAGTTGTGCACAATGACTTTTCCGTCGATAACGACATTGGCGCGCGGCTTTTGCGGAGGCACATCCAACTGCATGTCGCCTGCGGTAACGGGCTTTGCCGATGGCTTTGGCAAAATTGAAATTTCGCCGTTGGTTTCCAAAATGGCGGTATCTATTTCGCCAATATCAAAATAGCCGGCAAAGCGACATTCGGCAAGCAGGCTGTTCACTGTCATTTGAGCCTTTGCTAACTTTTTGTAAATTATCTTGCCGTTTTCCACCAAAACTATGGGAGTGCCTTCGATAAATCGCCTTGCTTTCACACTTTTCAGCGAAACAAAGCCAACCAGCATGGAAATCAGCGTGTAAATCAGCATGGCAATAAGGTGAAAGTGTTGCGGAATTTGCGTGTTTGTTGCCATTTCTGCCGCAATGGAACCGATGGAAATGCCCACAACGTAGTCGAAAAAACTCAACTGCTTAATTTGCTTGTTTCCCAGCATTTTTGCCAACAAAAAAAGCACCACGATAGAAACCACCGCGCGTATTGCGATATCCGCCATGTCTACCCAAATTTCGCTTTCGGGATTTGTGAAATAATCAAACATAGTTTTCTCCTTAAACACAAGTGTGTCCAAGCAGAGCAAGTTTTAGAACAAGTCGCAAATTATTTTGTGCGAAACAACGGCATACCGTATGCGAGTTTTTGTGTATTTTGTGAAAATTTGGGCAGGCAAGCAAGACGAATTGCGGTTGCAAACTTTGGCATACTCGGCAGGTATTTCGGCTCTTGGGAAAAAGACTTTGTGCAACGTAAAACGTAACAGACATTTCGGAAACTTCGAAAAGGGGACGTGGTGGCAATTTGGGAATACGGTGTGCCCTTGGCGCAAACTTCGGTCGGCTTGTGTGTTGTCGGGCTATTTGGAAAATTCGGCAGAATAACCGCAAATTTCGGCAATGGTGCAGGCAGAAAACTTCTGCAATTTTTCGCTTGAAATAGGCAAAACTTAACCACAAAAAAAACAGTTCCCCAAATGGGAAACTGTTTTCAAAAATGCCTGTATGCGGTGCCGAAGAAAACACTACTTTTCTTGTGTGTCTAGGTTTTCTATGGCGTATTCCAAACATTGAACGACAATTTTGTTTACTGACGTGTTGTAAGCGCCGGCAAGCCGTTCGAGTTTTTCTGCAAGGTTTACAGGAATGCGAAAAGTTTTGTTTACCGATTCATACTCTTTTTTGATTTTCAACATATCTAACCACCTCATCTGTTGTTGATGGTTGCCGCAGTTTCTTTTGGAGCAGATATCTGCCGCAACTTTTTTGTTCGGTTGTGCGACTCAAAACAGCAAGCAAATTGCCGAGACTTATTTGGGCAACAAGAACAATCTGAACGCTTAGCTTTCGGCTACTTGTTTGGTTAGTAGTGTGAATGTAGCGCTATAAGGATGGCGCCAAAGTCAAAAAACCTTGTCAGTAATTATTCTCGTTTGCATATTTGCCGCAAATTACCGAATTTTATCATATCCTACCTAAAGTATATTGCAAAAAAACTAATTTTTATACACACAGTTTGCAAGTAGTTTGTCTTGCACGCGTGGTTATCTTGGAAGATAGAACGCCTTGGTCAACTTTATTTTGTTTATGTGTTGTGTTTGCTCGCAAAAAGTTTTGCAAAAGTTTTTTTTGTGCAAAATCCGCCAAAAATCGCCTTTTGTGTATACGGTTTGGCAAAATGTGCAACAAACTACACTTTTTTCTGTCTATTTTAGCGCAAATTTCAAAATTTGTCACCCTGTGTTTGGGATTAATTTTACCAATACTGTCTTTGTGTTGGCAATAGTGCAATGTTGTCATTTCATTGGATTTCAATTATGTTTGCCTGTGCAAAGCCGCATTGTTTTTTGTATGTCTAAACATACAAATGAAATTTTATGCAAAATTGTTGTCTTGCTAATTTCGCTTTTCCAAAGTGTTTTCAACAAGATTTTGGGATAATATTTGTGAATTTACACGCTGCTGAAACACATACGGCGTTTGACGTCAAATTTTTCAACGCTGCGTTAAAAATTGCCGTCGGAAAAGTGTTTACAAAATGTATTTTTTATGTTAGAATACACATGCTTCGATTGTTCACATGGGGGTGTTTCAAGATTCGCCCGGCGTTGAAGGTGATTTGATAAGCGTGTCGCAGTGCCTGCTGCGTAAAAAAGGCAAACTTAAATTAAACGCTAATAATAGCAATACTTGCCGTTCCACAAGAATGGCGCTCGCTGCGTAATTTAACGCGCGCATCAACTTTTGTTGCTACACACGGCAAAAGCTTGGTGTAAGAAAGTGTGTATCGCAAGATGACGTTCGGTTTGGCGACTTCTTGTTAAACTTCCGAACCTTGGCTGCAAGTTGCCTGTTTGTCGGAAACTTGTAGCGACATCGAAAGACAAACTTCGCACGAAGAAAATCAAGTTGTCTTGCGTTGGTACACGGGTGCAATTCCCGTCACCTCCACCAAGGCGCGCAGAACCAGCCTTGTGCCGCGCACAGCAAAAGGAACCGCAA
>CAZHUH010000003.1:125119-131180 GCA_964535505.1 uncultured Oscillospiraceae bacterium | reverse complement strand
CCAAATTTGATTGAGTTTTATCATAGTTTTCCTTTGCACCTATGCGATAATTGTTATGGATACGCCTATGCGGCGAGCACGCTTGCGCAGCGGGCGGAGTAGGGTTAATGACGTTATTGCTACTGACAAGTTTGCGCGTTCGGCGACGTGTGGTTGGTGACGTAAATATAACTAAATGTGTATTGCATTCGCGAACATTTTATGCCGCATATTCAAATTTGCGCATATGCGGTGGCAACGTGTGGCGTGAGTTCGACTTTGCAAGAGCGTTGCTTGTTGTTTTTGTAAAAATATTATACACGCATTTTTCTTTTTTTGCAACACTAATAACCGCGCGTAGCAAAGCAAATTTTAAGATATTTTTGCCACGTTACGTAAAATGAAGTCGGCGTTACCACACACTACTGTTTTTTCGAAGCGGCAAAACAATTTCATTTTTTATTACTATGCCCCTATCGGAAATTTGTTTGGGAAACAGACCCCGGCCGACTTAATATGTGCGGCTTTGCCGATGGGCGCGAGTTAGACCATACGTACCCGAGGCAGAACGTAAGCTGAACGTGGTATATCGAGATGTGTGTTTTTCAAACTTTTTCTCCTTACTTTTTTTACAACCTTATTGTAAGACATTTTTGGAAAAAAATGAACGACACGCACACTCGTTTGTGTCGCTTTGTAAATAATTTTAACAATTTTCGACTGCAAAAAGCAAGACAAAATACAATTTTTAACGAACATAACGTAAAAAATATCCCAAACGTGATGGTAAGAATAACTTGTTGAAAAATTTACGTAAAGTCGGATATTTTTCCCATTGCGATATTTTTGGAATTAAGTTCGGCACCCGAACATTTGAAAAAGCACTTTTTACAAGAAACTAACGTAAAAGGACTTTTGGCGCACCCTTTTCTTTATGCCAAAAGCCCTTGAAATTTTGAACATGCGGTATAAAATGAACTATGGTTGCGAACAAAATATACGTTTATTAAATTCACGCTACCATACCCACGCCGCCGGATGCGCAGTCCTGTATGCCACGTAGACACAATTTTGAATATACGGTGTGGCAAAAAGTGTTTCTAAACCGCTTTTGGGGTAAGTTTTTCCGTTTGTTCGTTTTTGAGATTGCGTATGTATTTTGTCCACATAATGTAGCCGTAGGTGGTGTTTGTAAAGTAGCCGACTTTGAGCACAAGCAATATCCACTGCCCTGCCATAATGTCGATAACCGTTTCGATAATGGAACAAATATACCAAGCAATCCACTGTTCGCGATAGCGGAAAAGAATCAACAGACCGTTGGCGATGCCCACTGCGGAAGCGCAAGCGTCCAAGTAGCAGGCTATGTTTTTGTATTGCACGTTGTTGGCAAAAATGCCGCCTTCTACTTCGATTAGGGTAAGCAAATATCCAATGCCCACCGTCCACACGGCAATGGCGGCAACAATGATGATATCCTGCCACCAAGTAAGTTTTTTCACCACTGTGAGTTGTTCTTTTTGCTTATCGGGATGGCGGTGCCACATAACAAAGCTTATTATGTCGCAGGGGATCCAGAACAGCAATGTGGAAACCATAGTGGCAAAACGATACATGCACACAACGCAAATTACTATTTCGGTGATTTCTACTCCCAACGAAACGATGAAGTTCCATTTGCTTTGTTTTGAAATAAGCAATTCGCAGGTAATGTTTAGAATAACGTCAAGAACGTAAAGAAAGGTTATTATGGCTGCTGAAACAAGAAAACTGTTGTTTGAAACGGAAAATCCGCCGTAATCGCCCTCTTCCAACGTTACCATTTGTTGGGTAAGCACCGTGCCTTTTTCGTTGGTTATTGCAACGGAAAGCAGCCCATCGTCACTGTCTTGATAGCATTCGAAAGAAACTGTGCTATCCTTTGTGATAACCACCCCTTGCGGCAACGCCAATTTGAGCGTTTCGGGGTAGGCAGGGTCTACCGTGTGTTCCGCATAACTGCAAAAATCGCTTATTGCGTGCTCTTTGCCATCAATAGTTACGGAATCGATAACGAAAATTCCGTCTTTGGTTGTTTCGGAAAAGTCCAAAATGTTGAATGTTTCGTCGGTTTGGGTGAAAGAGGCGTTATCCAACGTTAAAATTTGCGTAGGAGTGTCCTCTTCGGGAAAGATGAATGCAAACACTATTGCCAAAACCAAAATGGAAATATACCATATTTTTTCGTATACTGTGAAGTAGTTCCAAAGTGCTTTTGCGCGTTTTATAAACTTGTTTTCTTTTTTATTATTCGGTGATTTCTCCGACACTTTTTCTTTTGCCATAATGGGTTTCCCTCTTTTTAGTTTTTTGGCTCTTTGTCTTATTGTGTTGCCGAAAGCAAAATTTCGGGGATTTTTCCTTGTTTCGGTGGTTTTGCGGACTTTTAATGGCAATACCCACGCTGCCAATAAAGCGGCCCACCACATTAGGAGCAAAAAACCGCACTTGCCTGTTTTAATTTATATCCGGATGTTTACGCCTGCGAACGGCCGTTTCTTGCACGAAAAAAGTGCGTTTTCATCTTGTTTTTTGCTCGACAGATTGTAGTTTAGCATATTATTGTGTCGAACGCAATTATTTGGGATATTTTTTTGAAAGGCTTGCTTTGAGAGCATACGGTGTGCCAAATTGCAGCGCGTGAAAACACAATTTTGGTGTGTCGAAAACGTTTGCCGTACTTCGAAATACGCAGACACTAACAACCTTGCCGAACAGACAACGATTATATTTGCAGTTTGCAAACATAATTGCCAAAACACCCTGTCGCCGTAAGGAGCAAAAAAAACATCGCACACTACTTATGAGTATTCTATATACTTGACGTAAAGCATACTACAACAAACCCACGTCGCCCGCTGCGCAGCAGTAGCATTAGGTTCGGTAATAATCCTATGTCGCCGGACGCACTTTTTTGTCAGTAGCATTAGACATACCACTACCCCCACGTCGCCCGCTGCGTAAGCGCGCTCGCCGCGTAGGTGCGCATCAAAGAATCAACACAAAAGCCAAACAAAAAGTGTTTTTCGACGTATAAATAGATAAACTTTTAGTCAACAATTCTACAAAAAAGCAGATGGAGCTTACAGTGTCTTTGCCAAATAGGCGCCCCATTTGTTCGCACTTTACGAACTAAATAGCCACAGCACCATGTAGACGCAAAGCGCGAAAAAAATATCTCACTTCGTATGAGTATTCTACATACTTGATACGTAAAGATACTTGCCGTAAAGCGTGCCACAACAACCCACACCTGCGAACGCACATTCTTGTCAGTAGAATTAGACATACCACTAACCCCACGTTGCCCGCTGCGCAAGCGCGCAAGCTGCGTAGGCAAACATATAAAAATCAAACAAAAAATCAAAAAAAATCGGAGGCAAAAAATGCAACTTCAAGAAAGTCAAACTTACGTAAACTTAGCTCGCGCTTACGCCGGCGAAACACAAGCGCGCACCCGTTACGAATTTGTGGAATACGGCATGCGCAACGAGGGCTACAAAGCAATGGCGGAAATTGTGGACAAAATTGCTTACAACGAATTTAACCACGCCAGAATGTTCTACACAAAATTGCAAGACGCATCGGACAAGCCGATAAAGAACATCGAACTTTCCGCAGGGTTCCCCTTCAAAGAAAAGTGGACAATTTTGGACAATTTGAAATTTGCCGCAGAAGACGAGCACGCCGAAGCAAAACTGTATCCGCAAATGGCGCGTGTGGCAAAAAAGGAGGGTTTCACGGAAATTGCGGAACTTTTTGAACTTACCGCCAAGGTAGAAGCAGAACACGAAGCGATTTTTCGCGAACTTTATCAACAAATGAAGGACGGAACGCTTTATAAAAAGGAAGTTGACGTGGTTTGGAAGTGCTCCGGCTGCGGACATACCTACGTTGGCAAAGAGGCGTGGGACGTTTGCCCGTTGTGCCAAGCAAAACAAGGCGCAGTGCTTTTGCATTTGCAAAGCAACGGCACTTGCTGAATCGGGGGCGTTCGCCTGTGCGGCGAGTACCTGCGCAGCCCCGCTCGCCGCATATGTATGATTGAACTATGCCTATTTCCCTTTCAAAAAGGCACTTGCAGTTTGCAAATGCCTTTTGTGATATATTTTCGTCTATACGTATGGTTAAAGTTGTGTTTTTGCTGTGTTTTGTTTGCGCGCAGCAACCTTCTTTTTTTCACCTATTTCAAAGCGGCGTCTTCACTCTCGTTCATTTGCCGCTACTCTTTTATATTGTTCCGCAGAGCTATGAAATTTGTTTTACCGGCAAAATGAAGTAAAGCACTTCGTCGCTGTTGTTGATTGTAATAACGCAACTACTGTGTTGTGCAAATTCCATTTTTATTGTTTCGGCGGTTATAACCTTCAAACAATCGTTAATATACTTGGCGTTGTAGGCGCAGCGCACATCCTTGCCGGAAAGAGAAATGGCAATATTTTCCTTGGCAGTACCGTATTGACTGGTGGACGAGATATTCATATTGTATTCTTCTATATCCAACACAACCAAATTGTTTTTGTCGCCGCGCGACATAATGGATGCCGTGTTGAGAGATTTTTCGAAGTTTTCTTTGTTTACAAGCAAAGTGGAAACAAAATCTTTGGGGATGATGTTATCGTAGCGAATGTATTGACCGGAAACCAACAAACGGGTAAGCAATTTTGTGTTTTCCAAGCACACCAACAGATAGTTCTTTTCCACATAAACTTTAAGCAAATTTTCGCTGTCGCCCAACAGTTTTGCCAATTCCGCAAGGCTTCTGCTGGGCACGGTTGCCGTGATTTGCTCGCACTTTTCTTCCAAAGCTTTTTTGCTCATTGCAAAGCGATAGCCGTCGGTGGCAACAGCCGTAAGCACGTAGCCGTTGGCTTCAAAATAAACTCCTTTAAGCATGGGGCGGCTGTCGTCCGTTGCAACGGAAAAAATAACGTTGTTGATGATTTCTTTCAAATTCACTTCCTGAATTGTGAAGTACCTTTCGTTGTTCACGTGCTCGCTTTCGGGGTAGTCGTCCACGTCCAAGGTAGAAATAGAGCATTCGCTGCCCGAAGTGGAAATGATCAGTTTGTTTTCGTCCGTTTCCAACGAAATATCGTTATCCACGCTGGCAATATTGCGAACGTAATCTACCAAAACTCTGCCGGGAGCCAGCGTTGCACCGCCCACGATGACGTTTGCATCAACAGTTTTTTCTATCGCAAGGTCTTTATCTGTGGCAAAAAGGGTAAGTTTGTCGTTTTCCGCAGTGATTTTGATGCATTCCAAAACAGGTGCAATATCCCTTACGGGCAATGCTTTGGAAACTTTTGAAATTGCGTCGTTCAAATCCAAACTGTTTACGATGATTTTCATATTTTCTCCTTTTGATTGAGTTTTTTTTCTTTTTTTTGGACTGCGCGCCTATGCGGCCGGCGGCGTCAAGTAGTTGAGTTTTGTTGAGAGTATTCTGCTTACAGGCATTTAATGGGTTGGTGAGAATATCGTTTTTTACCTATAATATCATCTTGCAAACCAATCGCGTTTTTGCGGAAATATGGAAGCGTGCGTTATTCGCTTACGCGAATTGGAAACTTTTTTGCGGCCTTTCAACCTGGTATTTCAATGCGAATTTTTGTTTATTAACAATTCTTCAACACCGATTTTGCAAAACTCCCAAAAGTTGTCCACACAACTTATTTTAGACATAGTGTTGTTTTTTTGTCGAAACAGATGGATTTTTTTGGGAAAAAAGCCAAGTTTGCACTAAAATCCGACAAAAATTCACGGGTTGTCCACAATTTCACACTACCTAACAACAATTCTACCTGAAGAAGAGTTAACAAATAGGAAATACCGAATCCGCATAAAAACCAATCTGTGTTTACTTTCCGCATTGAATAAGAAGCTAAAATAGGGATCAGTGTGAACGGTTTCTTCTGTTTAAATTCACGTAGTATGTCGTGTAAGTATATCATCAAACGATAAATAATTTAGGAGTGTATAACTTTCTCCACGTTTGATGGATATTTCGGCTTACTGACAAAACATTACTTATTTCTAA
>CAZHUH010000003.1:44682-125019 GCA_964535505.1 uncultured Oscillospiraceae bacterium | reverse complement strand
AACGTTAAATAATTTAAGCGTGTATAACGTTCTCCACGTTTGATGGATATTTCGGCTTACTGACAAAACATTACTTATTTCTAATATTATATCATCAAACGTTAAATAATTTAAGCGTGTATAACGTTCTCCACGTTTGATGGATATTTCGGTTGGTTGACGAAATATTATTTGTTTTATTTATTATATCACATAGCAGAGTAAAATGCAATAGTCCGAAACAAATAATTATCGCACGGAACGATTTGGAATAAGAAAAAGCACTGTCGCGCCGGTGTGGAGTATCAGCGCCCCTATCTACAAGGCGAAGAACACTGCCGCAAGGCAATAACCTACGCCCCCCACTTGAGTGAATGAAATAATTTCAAAGCATTGTTTTGATGCATATTTTATCCTCCCACAATTACTGCATAATAAATCCGTATCAACTACCACCACGTTTCTCGCTGCGCACGTCGCATAGGTTAGCAGTAAAGTGTAACACCCTCCTCTTCCGATTGTTGTGTAGGAGTATTCTGTGTACTCTCCGTAAAGCGCACCAATCTTACGCTGCCGAATGCGCAGTCCCGCTCGCTGCTCAAGCCCATCCACCGAGCGGAAGTATATTCGAATGCCTACTGCGTAGTCCTATCTGCTTTAATCTATATATAAATATACTTGACTTTACCTTTTGGATTTGCTAAAATAAATTGAATGCTATCGTGGAAGAGAGCGCAGCAAGCGCTTTTTGCGGTGCAAAAAAAACTACTACTACGCGCAAAAAGCGCTTGAAACAAGGAGAACAAAAATGAAAAGAACTTATCAACCCAAGAAAAGACAAAGAAGCAAAGTGCATGGTTTCCGCGCAAGAATGAAAACCGCCGGTGGACGCAGAACCCTTGCAAGAAGAAGAAACAAAGGTCGCCACTCTCTTTCCGCCTAATAAGCTTGTATGTGTTGGACATTGACAGCAGACGTTTTGTGTTTGTTGTTGTGAAACTTCCACGCGACCTGCCTGACACTACGTATGCCGCATAGTCCCGACGTCGATTGAGCAATTGCAAAGGCCCAATAGACTCGGTTTGCGATAGGTTTGTTGGTAAAAGGTTTCGGGAAAAATCCGTGAAACGCAAACGAAAGTTGGCGTTTCACAAGGGGAGAATTGCATTGAAGTCTTGTTTTAGACTGAAAAAAAACTATCAATACAACTACGTTTATAAGCATGCGCAAAGCGTTGCCGACAAAAATTTGGTGTTGCTGTTTTGCAAGAGCAACAAAACGCAATCGCAAGTGGGTTTTTCCGTCAGCAAAAAATACGGGCATGCGGTGTTTCGCAACAGAATAAGACGTCAGTTGAAAGCAGCGGCGGCAATATTTATGCCAAAGGTGCAAGACGGCTTTAACCTTATTTTTGTGCCGCGTAAATCGGAAGAATATCAGTTTCAACAGATTGTGGAAAGCATGGACAAATTGCTAAACAAGGCAGGTTTGTTGAAATGAAATACATTTGCATTGCGCTTTTGAAACTTTACAAGGCAACGTTTTCTCGCATAAAGGGCGGCAAAAGGTGCATTTTTAGCCCAAGTTGCTCGGTTTATTCGATGGAAGCGTATAGTCAACACGGCTTTTTTGTGGGAAGTTGGCTAACTTTGAAGCGGCTTTTGCGTTGTGCCCCTTGGGGAAAAGGCGGATTCGACCCCGTGCCTACAAACTTACGCGGCAAAATGAAATGGTTTGTGTAGAGTAAAAGGCGTGTTCGGCAAAACTCGGCAAGGTGCACAAAAAAAGTTGAAATAGCAAAATCTGCAACTGATATGCGGAAATCTGTGATAATACAGCGGTAATATGCAATTAAGCTGTCGAAAACGCTTGAATGCAAAAGTGAGACGTAAAGAAGAATAGCGTGTTGCAACTTTGCGGTTTAGGTGTCCTTTTTCGACAAGGCATAACAAAGTTGAAAGAGCGCTCTATCGCCGAATGGCTACTCATCTTCCCCGCGCGCCGAACGCACAGGAGTGTTTTAGTGCCAGCCGAACTCATCACAAAAGTATTTCTCCGCAAACCTAACACGTCGCCTGCTACGTAAGAGCGTCGCATAGGCGAACCTAAATAGCATTAGACGCAGTTCCAAAAAAAGGAAATGAAATGAAAAGAAAAACAAATATAATATTGTTGGTGGCAATGCTGGCGTTTTTAAGCCTGTTTTTGTTTGCAAGTTGTCAAACGGAAAAAGCCGACTACTTCACCTATTCCGAAGCCAATTTGGGAATAATGGGAAAATTAGTGTTTTACATGCACAAATGGATAGGCAACTACGGATGGACAGTTGTTGTGTTTACTGTGTTTTTGAAATTGTTGATGACGCCGTTGGACATTTGGCAACGCGTTTCCTCCAGAAAAATGGCAATAAAAACACAAAGAATGCAACCTCTTGTGCAAGAAATAGACCGCCGTTACGGAGCAAACACTCAGCGCGCCAACGAAGAAAAGCAAAAGTTATACAAAAAAGAGGGATACTCGATGTTTTCCTCTTGTTTGCCGATGATTGTTTCCATGATAATCTTCTTTGTTATGTTCGGTGGTTTGCGAAATTATTCAACATACAGCAGTGTTGTTAACTTTCAAGGACTTTCCGGAACCTACTACGACGCCTACTACCAAGCGGTAAAAGCGGACGACGAAGAAAAGTTTGCCGTGCTGAACGAAGAGATAACCAAACTGTTGCCGGAAAACGAAAACGGACAAACTCCCGAGAACAACGAAAACTTTTTGAGAGAAAACTACACTGAAAGCAACGTAAACGCATATAACGACGGAATAAACGCATTTTTGAAAATATATGGCTCCGATGCCAACGTTTATCGTCAAACGGCATTGGAAAAAGTTTCGCAATACTACATAGAAAATCACGAAAGTTGGTTGTGGCTGCAAAACGTTTGGCAACCGGATACGTGGGCGGCAATTATGCCTGCCTACAACGACACCAACAACGGTTTTAGCTCCATCGTTGACATGAGCGAATTTTCCAACGACAGCGGCGAAAGTCACTACAACCTAATCAGAGATACTGTTTTGGCAACCGGCGAACGCGGACAGAACGGCACTTGGAACGGTTTGATGATTTTGCCTATACTTTCGGTGGCTTTTTCCTTCCTTTCGATATTCCTTAATCAACTTATGGAAAAGAAAAATCGCAAGGGTCAAGAACCTGCCGTGCAAGACGCTCAGCAAAGCCAACAAGCCGCAAGCAACAAGTTGATGATGTTTTTGATGCCTGCCATGATGGCTGTGTTTGGGTTTATGTACACGGGTGCATTTGCCATCTACATGGTGTGCAGCTACGCTTTGAGCATATTGTCCACTGTGTTGTTGCGTGTTCCGGTGGAAAAAATAGTGGAAAAAAGTCTCGCCAAAAAGTCCAAAGACAACAATAATAAGGCCAGTTATATGAGGTAAAAATGAATAAAGAAATGATTTCCGCTGATGATGCGGAGGATGCTTTGGACGCCGTTGTTGCGCCCGAAGCGCAAAGAATACAAGATTTTTTAAAAGAAGTGTTGAAAAAAATGGGTTTGGAAAATTGTGAAGTTTCCGTTGCCGAGGTTTCCGAAGCAATTTGTTTGACAATTTCCGGCGAGGGCACCAACAGCGTTATCGGGCACCACGGAGAAGTTTTGGATGCTTTGCAATACCTGTGCAGTTTGCTTTTGAATGGCAAAAACGGCAATTTCAAACGTGTTGTGTTGGATACCGACGGCGGTTATCGCGCAAAACGAGAAAAAACTTTGCAACGCTTGGCAAGTAATCTGGAACAAAAGGTAAAGCGCACAGGCAAAGCCGTTAAGTTGGAACCGATGAACCCCTACGAAAGACGCATTATTCACACTGCTTTGCAAAATAGCAAATACGTTACCACCGAAAGCGAAGGACAAGGCAATGTGCGCCACGTGGTAATTTCTCCCAAAGGCGAAAGCAATGTGTTGAACGCCCCTAACGCACCGCGCAAAACACTGAATTTTGTGTACCGTAGCGACAAAAAAAGAAAATAAGTCTGAAAAAATAATAGACTTACAGAACAAATCGTGTTGAAAAAAAGTGTGTAGTGCGAGGAAAACAATTTGCTATATTGGGCAAAAGAAACACACAGAATAGCGTTGAAACAATTAAAATTGTTTAGTTAACAAAGATTTTGAAACGAAAAGAAAGTTGTTTTACGACCGCTACAAAGAATGATATTTTTTCAATATCAAAAGCAGCCTGCAATCTTCGTTTGGAAGAAACAGCAGGCTGTTTTTTTGTGTGATTGTACTCGCCTACACTCCGCCGGTCGCACAGTCTCGCCGCCGTGTAGGCAATTCTCTACCACATCGCGTGGGCGATTTTAGAATAATCGCGCATGCGAGAACAAGTACAAAAAAACTGCTTACACAAAAAAACGCCGCATCATTTGAAGCGGCGATTATAACAAACTGTTACTGTAAAGGCAATTTGCGCGGTTTGTTTTGTCCGCGAGGATATTTTGGCGGTGTGTGCGCAACTTTTTTGAAAACCAATAGGCAACGTTTGCTGCCATCGGGCAAAACAAAGTTTTTGCTTTGGGCAAAGCATAGCCCCAAAATTTTGCAGGCGTTTTGTGCCGAAGCGATTTCCGCAAGATCGGTTTTGTAGGCAAGAACAATGCCGCCCTGCTTGACAATTTGTGCCGTGTATTCCAACAAAATCGGCAACGGAGCAACTGCGCGAGCCGTGGCAACATCGAAAGTTTCGCTGTGAGTTTTGGCAAAATCTTCCGCACGGCAGTGGACAAATTCTGCCGCAATATTCAATTTTTGGCATAACGTATTGGTAAAATTGATACGTTTTTCCAAACTGTCCACCAAAGTTACGGAAATATCGGGGCGGGCGATTTTCAGCGGCAACGACGGAAAACCTGCTCCGCTGCCAATATCGCACAAGGAAGCGCCTTGCGGCAAAAAACAACTGCCCAATATGCTATCGGTAAAGTGCTTTTGCCAAACGGCTTGCGGTTCTGTGATGGCTGTAAGATTGTATTTTTCGTTTTCGGACAACAAAAACTTGCAGTAGTAATCTAACTGCTGCTGCATTTCTTCTGAAAGCATTATTCCTGTTTGTTCAAAAACGTAGTCTAAAATGTTCATTTCTGCCTTTTAAGTGCACAAATCTGCAATTTTTGCGCTGTATTTGTGTTTAATTTAGATGTGTTCTTGGAATTAGCCGCATTCTCCGTAAGGCGTATCATAAAACCCACGTCGCCGGACGCGCAGTCTCGCCATGCCGTGTAGGCATACTATTCGTACTTGTTGCGTCGGTCTTAGTTCTTTTTTGTTGCCAAATACACTATCAAAATTTGCACATCTGCAGGAGAAACTCCGCTTATGCGGCCGGCTTGTCCCAAGTTTGACGGGCGAATTTTATTAAGTTTTTGCCGCGCTTCTATGCGCAAGCCTTCTATTGCGTTGTAGTCGATGTCTTTAGGAAGAGGCTTCCCCTCCAACTTGCGTGCTTGGTTTATTGCTTCCAATTCCTTTTCGATGTAGCCGCGATATTTGCACTCAACTTCCACTTGATAAAGTACCTCGTCGGTGTAGTTGTTCAAAAAACCCAAAGTTAGCAAATCTTTGGCTGAAATTTTGGGGCGGCGCAGCATTTCGTCCAACGTCAGTCCTGCGCCCGTTACAACTTCACCCTTTCGACGGAACAAATCTCCGTAAATTTTGGGGGAAACAATGGTCTTTGTTTCTGCCAAAGCTTGTTGCAGTTGTTGGCGTTTATTCATAAATTTGGCATACCGTTGTGGCGAAACCAGTCCGATTTGGTGCCCGATTTCCGTCAAACGCAGGTCGGCGTTGTCTTGGCGAAGCACTAAACGATATTCCGCGCGGCTTGTCATCATTCGGTAGGGTTCGAAAGTTTCTTTGGTTGTAATGTCGTCTATCAACACGCCAATATAGCTGTTGTCTCGCGGAAAAACCACCGGCTGTTTGCCGTGAACGTAGCGTTCGGCGTTTATACCGGCAACTATGCCTTGCGCCGCAGCTTCTTCGTAGCCGCTTGTACCATTAATTTGCCCGGCAAAGAACATTCCCGGAAGGGATTTCGACATAAGAGTAGCGTTTAGTTGCGTTGCGTCGATGCAATCGTATTCGATGGCGTATGCGTCGCGCATGATTTCCGCGTTTTCCAAACCTTCTATGCTGTGGTAAATTTGTTCTTGCACGGCGGCAGGCATAGATGATGACGCTCCTTGCACGTAAAATTCGCAAGTATCTGATGATTCCGGTTCCAAAAATATTTGGTGGCGTTCCTTATCGGAAAAACGCACCACTTTGTCCTCTATGCTTGGGCAGTAGCGCGGTCCGACACCGTTGATTGAACCGTTGAAAAGGGGCGCAAGGTGCTTGTTCTCCAAAATTATGCGCTTTGTTTCCGCCGTGGAGTATGTTAAATAGCAACTGCGTTTGGTTGCTGGGATACTTTCCGTCATATACGAAAAAGGCAAGGTGTCTTCTTCGCCGCGCTGCTCGGACGTTTTGGATAGATCGATGGAACTCATTCGAATTCGCGCGGGGGTTCCCGTTTTGAAACGGCGCACGGAAAAACCCAGTTCCACAAGGCTTTGCGTAAGAAATTGAGCGTTCATAAAGCCGTTTGGACCGCTGTTTTTTACGCATTTGCCCACTATTGTGCGCGAATTTAGGTAAACACCGCAGCACAAAACCACAGATTTTGCCGTGTACACCAAGTCTACCGCCGTGGTAACGGAAAAATTGCCATTTGGCATCACTTCGATTTTTGTGGCTTCGCCTTGGCGCAAGTACAAATTGGGGGTGCTTTCCAAAGTTTGCTTCATGTTTGTGTGGTAAAGGTTTTTGTCCACCTGTGCGCGTGGCGAATAAACCGCAGGTCCTTTGCCTCGGTTTAGCATGCGCATTTGAAGAAGGCTTTTGTCTGCATTGACGGCCATTTCGCCGCCCAGTGCATCTATTTCCTTAACAATTTGCCCTTTTGCTGTGCCGCCGATGGATGGGTTGCATGCCAAAAACGCGACGGTATCCAGGTTGGTTGCAAGAATAAGTGTGCTGCATCCAAGTCGAGCCGTTGCCAAAGCCGCTTCGCACCCTGCGTGCCCTGCGCCTATAACAATAACGTCAAAATTTTTCAATGTGTTCACCCTTTTGTTTTGTATGTCGCTCCTGTGTGATTGCGCGCTTGCGTTGTCGGACGGAACGCACGGCGTTTTGTGCTTGCTTGTTCGGCGTGCTTGCGCAGCATGGGACGTGCTTTTGTAAATGAATTTAGATTATTGCCGGTTATGATTAATTGCTTGTTTGTGCAATTAAATTACATAAAACTGCAATTTAATTGCTTGTTTGCGAAGTTATTCATCGAAAAATTAAGTTTTTTTGCTTGGCTAAACGTTTCTGCGGACAATCTGCGTTTTTGTGTACTTTAAATGTCGATTTATGCAAACAAAGTGTTATTTTCCCAAACAGAATTTGCTGTAAATGTTGTTGATAATGTCCTCGTCGGCATTGGAACCCGTTATCTCTCCCAACGTTTCCCATGCTTGCCGCATTGCCGTAGATATCACGTCCAGCGTACCATTTTCCTCTGTGAGTGTTTGTAAAAGCAGGTTTTTGGCGCGGTTTAGACAACTTAAATGGCGTTCGTTGGTGATTAGCAAATCGGAAGTTTGAATATCTCCGGCGTTGAACATATTGTAAAGTAGTTCCTTTAATTGTTCAGTTTCACCGTTTTTTGCGGAAAGTGCAATTTCTCCTTGTTTCAGTATGGGGGCTTGGTACAAATCTGCCTTGTTGAAAACTTTCACAACGGGTTTATCGGTATCAAACGATGTTTTGTCGTCAGGAGAATCCACCAAAAAAAGCACCACGTCGGCGTTTTCCGCCGCGGCTTTTGCACGCTTTATGCCTTCCGCCTCCACCGTATCGGACGTTTCGCGAAGCCCTGCGGTATCCACAAAATTGAATTTGATATCCTTATAAAATAGGCTTTCGCTCAAGGTGTCGCGCGTTGTGCCCTTGATTTCCGAAACAATTGCGCGGTTTTGCCCCAAAAGAGCATTGAGCAAACTGGATTTTCCCACGTTGGGCGCGCCCACAATGGCGACATCGATGCCGTATTTTGCCACTTTGCCTAGTGCGGAGGTGGAAATGACTGTTTCGAGTGTGTTCACAGTTTCGGAAATTTGCGTTTTTACCCTTTCAAGAGTGGGAAGTTCCAAATCTTCTTCGGGGTAATCGAGCGCAGCTTCGGTGGACGAGAGCAAATCTAACAGCGAATTTTGCAATTCCACCACTTTTTTGCCTAATTTGTTTTCCAAAAGGTTGGCTCCGGCTTTTGCGGCAGAAGCCGTTTCAGCATCAATCATTTCGATGATGCCTTCGGCGTTGGAAAGGTTTTGCTTGCCGTTGATGAATGCGCGCTTACTAAATTCGCCGTTTTGCGCCATAACAGCACCGTGCGCAAGGCAAGTTTCGATGACCGCTTGGCACACAGCAGTGCCGCCATGGCAGTGAAATTCCACTGTGTTTTCTCCCGTGTAGGAGTGCGGCGCAGCAAAAAACACGCACATTGCATGTTCATCGAAGTGTTGCGTGCAAAGCGTGCCCAACTTCAGTGTGTTTGGCTGTGTGGGGAAGGGGGAAAAGAACTTTTTTGCTATTTCTATGCTGTCGTCGCCGCTCATGCGAACAACGGCTATTGCCGAACGACCGCGTGCGGTTGAAAGCGCAACAATTGTGGAATTCATTTTTCTGTTTTCCTTTTTTGCATGGTGGATAAGTTGGCGAAGTTTGCGCCGCTGATTTGTTGTTATCCGTTACTTTTTATTGTAGCACGTTGAAAGAAAAATCTCAACAAATTGACGGATATGTGCGGTAAATTTTGATTTTGTATGTGATGCGACGCGATTTTTACTAATTTAACTTCGGTGTCTTTGCACAGTTCCTTGTTTGGCAGTTATATGACAATGCCCCTATTAAAAAATTATTTTGAAAACAGTCGCACGGCGTAACTTGTACGGATTTGCCTAAGTGGTAAAAACAGACATCTTCCGCGCCGAGATTAGGCGCAGGGCATTTTTGCTTGATGCACGCCGAATTGTTCGTTTGGTGGCACTGCGCGGTTTTTCGCCTAAATTCACATTCGTTTTGAAGCGCATTTTGAACGCAATTTTTGCCTTTTGTATACATTTTCTCAATACCGTATATTCAAAGTTGTATACAAGCCGCCAAAGTTTCGGTTATTTTTTTGATTTAGAGCTTGTTTGGGTTGTTGCTTTTTTGAACTATTTCGGAAAATGGCAAACGCTTCGCTTGTTTTTGTTCGCTCCAACTTTGACTATCTTTACACAATTTTTATAAAAAAACGATATATTGTTGAAATTGTGTTCGTTTTGTGGTATTATTTATTTGTAAAACTTTGCGAACGGGAGTTATTATGGGAAAAATTATTTCTTTTTCTAACCAAAAAGGCGGCGTAGGCAAAACTACTACGGCAATTAACCTTGCCGCATATGTTGCTATTTCCGGGAAAAAGGTTCTTTTGGTGGATTTTGACCCTCAGGGCAACGCCACCAGCGGCTTTGGTTTTGAAAAAAATCAACTTGAACACACTTGCTACGATGTTTTGATGGAAGATTGCGAGGCAAAAGACGCGATTTTGCCCACAGCCGTGAAAAATCTTTCGATGATTCCCAGCAACATCGATTTGGCGGCCGCCGAAGTGGATTTGGTGAACATGGTGGCTCGCGAAAGTGCTTTGCAGCGTGCGCTTGCGTCAATCAAGGGCGATTTCGATTACATTTTTATAGATTGTCCGCCAAGTCTTGGGCTTATAACGCTCAATGCGCTGGTTGCCAGCGATTCCGTTATTATTCCCATTCAAAGTGAATTTTTCGCGTTGGAAGGGCTTTCGCAGTTGATGAACACCATAAAAATCGTAAAACAGCGGTTGAACGCCAATTTGAAGATTAATGGCGTCATTTTAACGATGTACGACGTTCGCACGATAATGTCTAAGCAAGTAACGGCGGAAATTTACAAATATTTCGGCAACAGCGTTTACACCGTTCCTGTGCCTCGCAACATAAAACTTGTAGAATCGCCTAGTTTTGGCGTTCCAATTGTGTTGCATGCGCCACGTTGCAGCGGTGCGGCGGCTTACGAAGCGTTGGCAAAACAATTTTTAGAGAGAGAGGAAAAATAGCATGGCGAAATCTGCAAACAAAGGATTAGGTAGAGGTTATGCCTCTTTGATGGGACTGAACGACGTTGACGATTTTACTCGCAGCACGGCGGAAAGTGTTGGAACTGCCGCTTCCGACGGAGTGGTTACCCTTTCGCTGTTGGATATCGACCCGAACCGCGAACAACCGCGCAAAAATTTCGATAAAGACGCCTTGAATGAGTTGGCGGAAAGCATTAAGACGTATGGCGTTGTGCAACCGATAATTGTAACGCCCATTGGCAAGCGTTTTATGATAATTGCCGGCGAACGCCGCTTCCGTGCCAGCAAATTAGCAGGGAAAACGGAAATTCCTGCTATAATTCGCAATTATACGCCACAAGAAATTAAGGAAATAAGCCTGATAGAGAACTTGCAACGCGAAGATCTCTCACCAATTGAGGCTGCGCGTGCAATTCGCACCCTCATGACGGAATTTAATATGACGCAAGAGGTTGCGGCGGATCGTATTGGCAAAAGTCGTTCTGCTGTGGCAAACACGTTGCGTCTTTTGACGTTGCACGACGATGTGGTGGGGCTTATCGAAAGCGGACGCCTTTCCGCAGGGCATGCTCGCACGTTGGTTGTGGTGCCAAAAGAATTTCAATACAAGTTGGCTTTGAAGGCTTGCGACAATCAAATGTCTGTGCGTGAAATGGAAAAGATGGTGCGCGAGTTTTTGAACCCCAAACCGCAGAAACCCAAGGCAAAACCGGACGAATGCCGCGAATTGCACGATTTGGTTGGGAATATGCAACGCACGTTTGCCACAAAAGTTTCGGCAATCGGAAACGGCAACAAGGGCAGAATATACATTGATTACTACACCGCCGACGACTTGGACAGAATTTGCAAGTTGGTGGATGATTGGATGCAAGACAGCTTCCGTAAGAGCGAAGACTAGATTTGTTGAAGATGCCGAATGCCGTCCGATTGCTTGTTGCAAAATGACGGCGCAATGCTTGCTGTCGTGATGGGCACGCACGAAAAATCGGCTTTATGGCAAACCTTATGGCGCATGGTTCAAAAGCCAAGAAGTATGACTAAGTACTTATAAGTGGTTATACTATTTTCCCAACATTTAGTATAGAACGCAAAAAACGAAATGGTAAGATCAGTGTTATTTTATATACTCGCTTTATGGATATTGCCGTACAACTTCTGTTCTCGATTCGGCTTTGCTTGAAAAATTAAGTTAATTTGCAGATATGTGCGCTTAAATTGTCGAAATATGCAATTTAAGTGCATTTTTTTGACTTTTGGCTCTTTGCGATTTGTTTTATATTTTGTTTGCAGAAGCGTTGACTTTTTGATGGAGACGTGTGACCTTTGATAATCTTATTGGGCGCGGATTTGCATGTATTCAAAATGTAGTTAACAAATCACTTGGAATTGGTTAAATCGTGATGCCGGATGTGTAACATTGATCAACCGGTTTTAATTGATAAACAAATTAGGCGATAGTTCTGATTTTACACGTTTTGCCCCGTTTGGCAAATCTTCTGTGTCGCGAAACAACTTTGGCATACCGTAGTGAGCTTTTTGTATCTAGGTTCAAAATTCATTTAGATATGGCGCAAAAAACAAAGAAAATTCTGCTTAAATTGTGTTACCGTAGGCTTTTTTAAATAGGTATTTTGCCTTTTGCCTTATTGCTACTTGCATTGTCATTGTCTTATGTTGCTACAAAATCATTTTTTCCGAGGACAATTGTATTAAAAACATATCTTGTAGGTAATTTTTTGTGCTTTGTAACAAATTTGGCAGATCGTATGAGAGTTTTTGTATCCAAAAACGGCATTTTGTATTATTTCGTGGAAGGCAATCATCGGATAATTTGCATACCCTTGCGTTTGAGTCAAAATGGTCCATAGTGTTCGGTACTCCAACAGATTGATTTTTTTTCGCAATGTCGATCGATCTATTTGAGTTTGGTATACTGTGCGCGTGCTCTATCGCTTTTGCTGTTGTTGTAAATATGGGGTGGCGTTCGGCGACTAATGCCGTTTTGAATTCAACGTCGTACCGCACTTTTATTCTTTCACAGATCAACAAGGCGATTTACACGATTAGCAAAATGTCCTGCATACAGTAACCTTGTTTTATTGCAGGTTCGTTGGGAATGCTTGACTATTAGACTTCGGTATCTTTAGGTCGTTACCTTCAGCCGATTCACCATCAACTATTTTAGGTAGCATATTCGCGCAATTTATTGATTTTAACAATAAAATTGTGGAATCCAAACAACAGAGTAAAACATATTTACAATTATTTTGCAGCGAAAAGCGAAGAAAAGTAACGAATAATTGTGTTATAAAATGTGGTTAAAATAGCCGTTTTAGCGGAATTTTTGAATCAATTTTTCAAAATTTCCAACCAATTCGATTCGCATTCTGTATTTAAAAAGAAAAAAAATATCCAAAATGTTCATTTATAAAAATGAACATTGTTTGCGTATGATTTAATGTCGGTTGCTCCAATATCCTTTTAAATAAACTGTAATAATGGAATTCAGAGGTATTTTGGAAGGAATATAGCAAATAATCTTGTTGGCAAAACGCAATGCGGGCAGATAGATTTAATCCGAATGACTCATTTACTATACTTGTTTAATCTTTCAAAGACGTTCCTGCATAATTAACTCAGCGGCAAAATTGACGTTAACATAATCAGAAATTCTTGTTTAAATTGCAAATTACTGACGCTTTTATATTAAATTTTTCGGCGTTCAACTGCTTCTAAATTTGTTAATTTAGTATTTCAATATCTTAACTGACCTATAATTTCTTTTAGCCTCTCATTATTGCTATATGTGCGCATATTGTTGTGGAATTATGGCAGAGTTTAGTCTATTTAATCGACGAAAACGGCCGATCTCGACATTTTTGCTGCTTAATTTCTAAGTTTATGTCGGAAGCTCTTTGAACAAAGCGGCGAATTAAGTGAACTGCTCAACGCTACATAGACGAGATATCATAAAATTGACCAATGTTTGATTGATCCGAACGCATTATCGTGTAATTAATTCTTGTATTAGCTTAATTTAATATGCTGTTTTCTATTTCCTATATGTAACCTAGCCTTGAACAGCGAACGGCATGGTTACTTTGAAACCGAAAGATTTTGCTTGCTTTGTGTGTATTTATAAACTTGTTTACTGTTTCACGTGAAACGTGGTGTCTTTATGTAAGTGTCGTGTTTCACGTGAAACAATAGCGGCGTAAAAAACAGCAAATAGTTTGTTTAGATAATAATTTTCCCATTTTTGTGGAAATTTTGAGCAATTTATGGCTATTTTTATGCTGTTTTGCGTCATTTGGCCGTTTTAAGGGCATATTGGTTTTTTAAAAGGGATACGTGTTGTGATAAATATTGAATTTTTGTGTGACTATTGATTATAATTATATGCGCTATTAGCGTGCTAGTTTGAAAAAGTCGTTATAAGTAAACCGACTTTGCGCCTAAGTACAGAGTCGGTTTACAAAGATATTGTG
Source organism: uncultured Oscillospiraceae bacterium (assembly GCA_964535505.1). Lineage (GTDB taxonomy): Bacteria > Bacillota > Clostridia > Christensenellales > CAG-314 > Fimimonas. Next base: position 111,277 of record CAZHUH010000003.1, on the reverse strand, counting down.
TGTTACTTGTTTTATGGATTTTATAGGGTTGGAAGAACAACTTGAACATGTTGAGCTAGTATCATTCCCAAATAGTTTGTGTTGTTAGCAAATGTAAGTATTTTCGATTGCTGTATGAATGAGCAAAGCGAATCCCATGAGCCATTGATGAATTTATAGACAAAAACTTCTATTCCCGTTAGCAAAATTGTGATTAGCGCCAAATATACTAAGCCTATACTCAAAATTGCGCCTAAAATGCGGTCAATAGTTTTGAGAATTGGTAAGCTGGCAACTTTTTGTAATAATTTTCCTATAGCTTTGATAATTATCTTCAATAAAATGAAGGTTACTAACCATAAAACAACGTATCCGATGGCAGTTGCAACGTAGTAACCTAACAGTTGCCCGAATGTCATGTAATTGAACGCGGCCATTTCTGTGAAGAATGTTGGCGCCAACGCCGACAATACTGACCACCCACCCGAATCGCTCATGACTGATGCCAGTTCTTCTTGCGAGTAAACTTCAGTGGTAAACATTGAGCCGTTAAACCATCCGGAGGTTGTTGCGCAAAAATTTGAAAACATGCTTGTGCCACGTATGGCGTTTAATAGCAAGCTTGCAAATATCACTGCCAGCACAATAGAAAATATGCCGCTGATAAGGCCGGTTAATTGGCGCATAAAGCCTCGTATGGCGCCAACAATCAATGCTATAAGCAATATTGCAACTAGAACTAGATCTGTTATTGTGCCGCCCATTTTTCCTCCTTTAATAATGAACGCCGTTCATTATTGTAACTTTATTTGTTTCGTTTGTATTTGTAATCGAGAATTCAGCCTGCAAAGGTTAGTTGTTCGATATTAACTTGACCTGCTAATAGTGTCATTTTCTGCTAAAAGTATTATATTTTCTGCGGATAACGCTAAATTTCCTTTGGATTGTGCTGGAATATCAGTAATTAAACCAAATTTTCAGTGAATAACACCAAAGTAAGCGCACACAGTGCCAAAATGGTCCAAGACTATCTAATATGCTGTAAGCACGGCCAACTTATCTTAACGAAGTATCACGCTAGCAGATTACAGTATCGATTTTCGCTTACAGTATCAAATCAGTACTCGGTACAAAATTTATTGTAAGCAAAACTATCAAACCAGCAGTCAACTGTACCAATTTTCAGTTAGCAGAATTGCCTGTGAGTAACAATAAACCATCTATACGCAGGATCAACCTCGAACGCAGGGTCAAATGGCTATTTAAATTTCTGTTCTTTTGAACATCAAAACCGTGTGGCGTTGTAATCTGAATGGGCAAGGAACCAATCAGAGAAAACTTTGATGTTTCGGCGTTCGATTGTGCTGCTTAAAATTTATTATAGCACAGTATTTTGCAAAAAGGAAGCGATTCTGACGTTTTGCGACACCAGACGACACTTTGTGGACATTTGACATATTATTTGCAAACAGAAACTTTTTGTGGGATTGAAGTTTTTATGTTTAAATACCTCCTGAAGGTATATGGTGTGTATTTCATAGACGACTCCCTTGCGGGTATTTAATACATTTTTATCCATTCGACATGGTTATACGGAGCCGAATACCGACTGTGCGGATTGAAAGTTACTTGTTTGTTCGAACGCTAGTTGGTATTGCGAATTCATTCGCACCGCAAAATTTTACGCGCTTGCTACGCGGGCAACAATGCACTGAGAACAAAGCATATCGCTTGTATATTGTTGCCCAACGCTGCTATGCTTAAACGTCTGCGATTTTTTCAAAAGGCATTTGCCCGAAAGTCGACAAAAGTTGGCGGAAGTACAGCGTCAAACCGATTTGTATAATATTAATCACAATATTGCATGTTTCGACAATTTAATTGTAGCTTTCTGCATTTATAATGCAAAATAATGTTATCGGCGGCATAAGATGTAAAATAAAATTTCTTGTTTTGATGTTTGCCGGCGTAATTGTTCATTTTGGAAGCAGTATTCAAACAAAAATCACGCAGTTAGCAAAATGTACTTGAAGTGTGTTCGCCTATGCCATTGCTCATCTGCTGCGCAGTGGTCTGAATTATGCGGTCCGTAGGAAAAATAGCGGAAGAAGGCTTGCCGTGTAACGGAAAAACAGTGGCACATAACATTGCGTCAAATTTTAATTGTTGTCTTTCATTGGCAAATTTTTGCATTCTCTACCGCCGCAACGTCATGCAAAATTTCACAATGCACTTATATTGTCTAAAAAGTAGTGTAGACTTTGCCGAAAAAAGACACAAAAACGATATTGCCCCTGTTTGCCGTTCTTTTGCAAATTTCACTTTCGCAGCCCCCAAACACTTGCAAATAAAATTTATGCCTTCGTTATTCTGCCGCAAAAATCGGAGTTTCCCTACTTTCGTTCTTGCGCCAAAATGCAAACGTGCCGCCGAAAAAAACTGCGCTGTGAATCAATTTCGCGCATACGTTTCGACAAAAATCCATCGCGACCCCCGAAAAAGTGTGCTGCCGCAACAAATATTATTGTCAAATCGGGTGAACACTTTATGTAAAATATTTTGGAGGGTAATCTATGAAAGAACTGAACATCTACGACCCCGAAAGCGAATTGAGTTTTGCGCATGAACTGCAACAGCACGTCAAAAACCCCGTTTTTATGTGCATCGGTACGGAAAAAGTGTTTGCCGACAGTCTTGGCCCCAAAGTGGGCAGTTTGCTTAACGAAAACATGAAAAAGCCTTGTTTCGTTTACGGGTTGTGCAATCAAAACATCACTGCGGAAAACTTGGTTTACTGTCACAGTTTTATTCGAAAAATGCACCCAAACCGAGAAATTGTGGTTGTGGATGCCGCCGTCGGTACGCAGGCGCAAATAGGAAAAATACAAATATCTCACGGCGGAATTATTCCCGGCGCCGCCACAAACAAAAACTTGCCCACTGTGGGCGATGTTAGCATTGTGGGGATCGTTGCCGATAAGGGCATGGCCGATTTCTACACGCTTAACTCTTCCAAAGAACGGTTGGTAAATCAAGTGGCGCAATTTATTGCAAAGTCCATCTTGATTGCGGCGAATTGATAGGAGCTTTTGCGGTGCCGGCAGGAAAAATTTGAATAAAACTCATGCCGCTGCCAATAAAAAACGATAGCAATATGCGTGGGTGGATATGCTTCCAAGCAGCAAAAGTTTGAAGTAGGCTTTTCCATTTCGGTGTTTGAGGAAAATGTCGCTGTGCAAGCAAAAGGCACAACTTTGTGCACACGTTCCCGCAAAAGCTGCACAAAATTTATGCCGAAAAGGGCAATTTAATCAATTGCCGCCGAAAAAATTCGGAGTTGACTAGCAAATTCTTTTGCGGAACCGTTACTGCAAGCGCATTGTTGCCGTTTGGGTGTTTGCAACGCTGAGCTTTTCTGCGCAATCGGTAGGTGTGAGCGTTCGTGTCTCTCGACTTAAACAAAGAAAACAATCACGCAAAGAAAGCAATGGGGCAAAGTTTCCAAAACAACGCAACGATACGCTCAATTTTTCCGCCGCTCGAAAAATATTTGTTTTTAAGGATGTTTCAAGTGTTTGGTATTACAATTATTACACATTCTAATTGGTGGCGAAATAACCGGTAAGCGTACAAAAGCAAAGCGTTAAAATCGGCGCGCACACAAAATAAAAAATTATTCGTAAAAAATCAACACACAAATCGTCAGTAGATAAAAGCACAGCGCCGCATGCTTAAGAATTAACTCACAAATTGTCAGCGCAAAAAACAAAATCGTGCGCTCTCAAGCGTAAAACAGAAAAACAAAACCATAGGCGCAAGTTATATTGACACAAATATTTTTTGTGTGTTATAATTATAAAAAATATATTCGCAAGAATAAATTGTGCGCACGGGCGGCAAAGCCCAGCGCATAAAGGAGATTGACATTGGAACAAAAAACAAGAAAAATAGTTTACACCATAGTTTGCGTGGTGTTGTTGGTGGCGCTTTTTGCCGTGCTTTGGGTTAGTTTAAGTAGCACGCAAACCCAAACCATCACCGAAGCGGAATTTCGCAGAGATATTGCCTCTTATGACGAAGTGTACCTCAATATCTACAATGTTCAGTGCAAAAAGGCAAACCAATACTACGTTTTTGTAACGGCAGATAGAACTTCGCTGAACGAATTCATTTTGCAAGCGCAAAGCGACGGAACGGCGCCTAACTTGAAGTATACTTCCGCCGACCCTAACGCAATTAGCTGGACAAGTTATATCATGCCGGTGTGTTTGGGGCTTCTTGGAATTTTCTTGGTTGTGTATATGGTGCGCCAATTTTCCAAACAAAACAACCAAAACATCGATTTCGGCCGTTCTAAGGCACGTGCGATAACCAATATGAAGGTGCGTTTTTCCGACGTTGCCGGTGCCGAAGAAGAAAAGGAAGAACTGCAAGAAATTGTGGAATTTTTGAAGGCACCCAAAAAGTTTACCGACATGGGTGCACGTGTGCCCAAAGGCGTGTTGCTTGTGGGCCCTCCGGGAACGGGTAAAACGTTGTTTGCCAAAGCCGTTGCAGGTGAAGCCGGCGTGCCGTTTTTCTCTATGAGCGGTTCGGATTTCGTTGAAATGTTTGTTGGCGTTGGTGCAAGCCGCGTCAGAGATTTGTTCGATCAAGCCAAGAAAAACATGCCTTGCATCATTTTTATCGACGAAATCGACGCCGTCGGACGTCAACGTGGCGCAGGCTTGGGCGGCGGACATGACGAACGCGAGCAAACGCTTAATCAACTGTTGGTGGAAATGGACGGTTTCGAAACCAACACCAACATCATCATTATGGCTGCTACCAACCGTGCCGACATTTTGGACCCGGCATTGCTTCGCCCGGGACGTTTCGACCGACAAATTTTTGTCAATCGCCCCGATGTTCGCGGACGTGAAGCTATTTTGAAGGTTCACGCGCGCAAAAAGCCCATATCTCCGCAGGTAAATTTCCGCACCGTGGCGCGTATCACTGCCGGATTTACCGGTGCCGATTTGGAAAACCTCTTGAACGAAGCGGCAATTTTGGCGGTAAGAGCAGGCAGAAAAGTTATTACTATGGCTGACGTAAACGAAGGTATCAACAAGGTTATCATGGGTCCGCAAAAGAAATCCCGCTTGGTTACCGAACCGGATAAGCGCATCACCGCCTATCACGAATCGGGTCACGCAATTTTGGCAGGTTGCCTAAAATATTGCGATCCCGTGCACGAAGTTACCATTATCCCTCGCGGAATGGCTGCCGGTTACACCATGACTCGCCCCGAAAACGACAACGATCACGTTTCCAAACAACAACTTATGGATCAAATAACCATGACATTGGGCGGACGTGTAGCGGAAGAATTGATTATCAAAAACTACTGCACAGGCGCAAGCGGCGACATCAAACAACTTACGCAAACTGCCCACAAAATGGTTACCGAGTGGGGTATGAGCGATCGCATCGGACCCTTGTTCTACGGCAGCGACGGAGAAATTTTTGTGGGGCGCAATTACCAAACGGAAAAGGGCTATTCGGAAGAAGTGGCAAACATTATAGACGAAGAAGTTCGCGCCATTGTGGAAACTTGCCACAAACGCGCAACGGAATTGCTTTCCGGCAAGCTTGACGTTTTGCACAATATGGCACGCGTGCTGTTGGAAAAAGAAACCATTCACACCGAAGAAGTGCAAATGCTGATGGATGGCAAAACATCCGAAGAAGTTATTGCGTTTATGGATGAACGCGAACGTAAGGAAGAGGCTGCGCTTAATCAAGGCAATGCAAATGCATCTGCAGAACCCGCAAACGCCTTGATAACTTCCAATGAAAGCGCACCCCGTGAAAACACGGAAAGCGGCAAAGATAACACGCCTTTTGACGGTGATAACAACGGAGGCGCGGACGGCTAAAACAAACGGCAGTAAAGCGCGTTTGTATATAAATTCCGGCATACGTATATGCAAAAAAGAGATTGCAACAAATTTTGCAATCTCTTTTGTATTGTTTTTGCAGAAAAATTCAGGCAAGTTAGGCACGGAAGTCGGCCTCTTTGAAGGTTTGCGCAAGCCAATTTAAAAAAACGCATATCAAAACATGCTTTGGCAGCCGAGAAAAATCCGAACCTACTCCCGAGGGTTGTCTTTTGCCAATGGCTGTTTTAACTCCGCTTGTCTGTCGGCGGTACAGCCTCGACTACGTTGCCTTGCCCTTGGACAAAAATTCATTCCGTATGGTAGCGTTGCGGTTGTGGGGGTAGATATCAAACACTTTAAATTTTTTTGTGTTCATAACGCTGCCAACTAAACACGTCGCACGTAGCACTGGGCACGTTCACAACATTGGTTCGTATTATTTCCGTACGCCTTGACAACAGCGCAATATTTTTATTCTTCTTCCGCGGCAGAATTTTCCGTTATTGCGGCCAAAATGTCGGCATCGATGTTTTGCAATTCGTAGTTAATCAGTCCTGAGCGGAAAGATACCGTTGTGTATTTGTTTTGGTCTCCCGAGGCGTCCATCAAAGCGTCCAAGGGTGCGTCATTGTTGACTGTGTCTGGCAAGTTAAATTGCGTAAGCAAAAACGATCCGTCCACAACAACGCTTACCATGTTCAAAACCACGGGCACGTCGTTATCGTTTTCATCTTCAAGCAGTGCGTAGCAAGTGTATTGGAAGTAGGTTATGCTTGCTTTGTAAGTGCCGCCTGCAACCGGCGAGAACACTTGAACGGATGGGCTATCTTGAAATTTGTCGCTTTGCTTATCCAAACTTCTCACGTAAAGCAATATTTGGTTGGCGTCGATAAACTTTTCCGAAGCGCTTAACTTCTCCGAATATTTTTCCACACCGTTTTCCGAAACGGTAACCTTGCTGTTTTCCCAGTCGTAAACTGTTTCAAGGTCGTAGTGGGTTGTTTCTTGGTGAGTTTTTCCAATGTAAAAACCGTCGCGTTTGTTTGTGGAATAAAGGGGACGTTGCGCGGCACTTTGTTCAAACACCACAGTGGAAAGGTCGTGAGAAAGCAAAATCGTGTAGCCTTCCTTTTGTTGCAAGGGGCAATTTTCGTCGCTGTTTTCAACAACAAATTCTTTCCAATCGGCATTTTCGGCAAGGTTTGCTAAATCCAACTTTTCCAGTGCGGAATCGGCATATTGAACGTAAAGATATTGTTCTGTGGTCAGCGTAAACTTCGCGTCTGTTTTAGTCAACTTCATCGAGTAAGTTCCGGCAATGTCTTCCGGCACAAGTTCGTCTTTCGATGAAGAAATGCTTTCGTAGGCGGATCTGGGATATTTTTCGTATTCGTTTCCGTTCACCACAATGGGGGCGTAGTCCCAATCGGCTTTGGTGATTTCAAAAACGTATTCTTCGCCGTCTTCCCATCTGGCGATAATTTCGGTGGACACGGTTTGACTGCAAGCCGTAAGAGTTAGGCAAAGTGCTAAAATCAAAAGCAAAAACAAAGATAATTTTTTCATATTCAGTCTCCCAAGGGAAAGGCGGCGCAAAAGCGGCTTCTGCACCGATTTTCGCGGTTATTAAATCATTATACCATATTTACGAAAGAATGTCTATTGTATTTTAGGACTTGCGCAACCGGTGCGCCTGTTCGGTTGGCGTGAACGAAGTTGATGTACTACGCGTGTTTGCGATAACCTGTTTGCCGTCATTGCGAGGAGCGCAGCGACGAGGCAATCCGCGGTTAAGTATAGCAATAATACGAGTTTCTGTGAATATCAAGCATTGTTGTGCTATGCTCAACGGCTTTTTTCTTGACGTATTGAGATTTTTGAAACAATTATTTCGCCAATAAAGCGAGTAGGTTTTTACCAATAAAACACATATTTCTCAAAAGTATCTTGCGGTACATCGCAACTTATGGTATAATGATATTTGTAAAAGTTTACGCAATTTGCAAAGCAGGCACAACAATTTGAAAAACAATCGAAATGAGTCGGAGAAAATGTGAAAATCGCACTGTTTGGCGCAAACGGGACTTCATAAAACAGCAAAAGGTCAGTCGAAAAAGACAGAACTAATTTCAGTGAAAATGGCGTTTGACCAAAACCCAATCACAGTTGAAATTTTGAGGCAAGAAGGGAAAAGATGATAACAATTTTCAAAACAAATTCCATGAAAAACGCAGCCGACTACGTAATGGACGTGTTGAAACAGGTGGACAAAACCAACCTGTCGGTTATGCGTACCGTCATCGTGCCCGACCGTGCTTCCTTGGAGGCAGAACGCGCCTTGCTAAAAGCCGTCGGCGGCAGTTTCAATATTCAAGTGCGCACTTTCCGCCGCTTTGCCAATGAAATTTTGCCCAAATACAACTATCTTTCAAAACAATCGGGAATAATGGCGCTCGCAGGGATAATTCAAGATAACAAAAGTCGTTTGGTGTGCTACACCAAGGGGGTGGAGACACCCGGCTTTGTTGCCGATATGTACGACACAATCAGCATGATGAAGTATTGCCGTGTTTCGCCCGAGCAGCTCGCTGCCGAAAACCTTCCCAAAAGCGTTGCCGGCAAAGTCCACGATATTGCACTTTTGTATCGCGCCTATTTGGACTACACTGCCGACCGTTTTATCGATTCCGCCGACAAAATGGATTTATTGCGTTTGCAAATGCCAAATTCGCAAATTGTTACCAACGGGTACTTCTATTTGTACGATTTCGACAACCTTTCCGCGCAAGAATTGGCTCTTGTTGAGCAACTTATGTTGCATTCGTTGGGGGTTACGGTGGCTTGTTGCGCAAGCGACGCTTTTTGCGACAGGCATTTGTACCTAAACGACATTTTCGAAGGCGTTTTGTCTTTGTGCAGAAGCAACGGTATCGAACCCAATGTTTTGGAACAAACCAAGCACGCCAACCGCTACACTCGGCAAATCGGCGACAACCTTTTTCGCTACAACAACGTAAAACCGTTGGAGGCAAGCGGTTATGCCGAAGTTTTTTGCGGCACAACACGTGTGCAAGAAGTGTACGCTTTGGCTTGCCGTGCGCAACAATATGTGCGAAGCGGTGGCAGATACAGGGATATTTATGCCGTAACCAGCGACGTTTCCAAGTATTCCAACGCCATTGCAACGGTGTTTGACGAATTCGACATTCCCTACTTTTGCGATAGGCAGTTTAACCTTTGCGACCACCCCTATTCGCAGTACGTTTTGGATTATCTTTTGCTTTGCAAAAACAATGCAAAACTCGATTTCGTGCTACCATTTGTAAAAAATTATCTCTTTTGCGGCAATTTCGATAACACGTGCAGTCAGAACGAGGACGTTTTTCACTTCGAAAACTACTGTTTGAAGTACAACGTTTCCTACGACTACAAGCACTTTTCGTTGGGCAAGCAGGAAACTTATTTTCAAAATGCCGATAATTTCCGCCAAAAATTTCAAGAACTGTTTTCGCAAGTGAGTTTTGCCGAAAAGGACTACGCAAGCCAATACATTCAACAAATAAAATTTCTGATAAATATAAGCAACCTAAACGAAAAAAACGCGGTTTTTTGCCAACAGCAACAAGCAATGGGGCTTAATTTTGAGAGCAAAGTTACAAGTCAGGCGCAGCAAAAATTTCAAGAAGTGCTTTCCCAAGCGGAAATTGTGCTGGGAAACAGGCTGCTGAGGTTGGAAGATTTCACAAAATTGCTTACCGTAGCCCTTTCCGCCGTCAAAATTTCCGTAATTCCGCTAACGCACGATTGCGTTGTTTTTGCCAATATGGCAAAGGCGCGCAAACACGATATCAAATTTCTTGCCCTTTTGGGGGCAAATTTCGGTGCAATGCCCATTGTAAAAAGCGATTGCAAACTGCTTTCGGACAGAAACTTGCAAGATTTGGCATTGGCAAACATCAACCTGGAACCCAAAATTTCCGTAGAAAACAAGCGCGAGCGGTTCAGTTTGTTTCAACTTTTGCAAGAACCCACGCAAAAATTGTACGTTTCCTATGCGGCAACGGATGGAGCGGACAGTTTGGTGCCTTCGCAATTTGTTACGGAATTGGGCAAACTCTTTACGGTGAACGGCGCGCCCCTTACCCCAACGGAAAAGCCCGACGAAGAAGTTTACACAAAAAAGCAAGCGTTGGCAAAAATTATCTTGAACAAACGCAAACTAATGGACAACCAACCGATAAATATGCCTGCTTTCGACATTTTGTCCAAAACTTTCGGACGGGAAGCGGATAAGTATGGTTTTTCAAAGAACGCAAACGTCACGGTGGAAAACGGCAAGCGGTTTTACCTTTCGCAATCCAAAACCAGCGTTTCAAAAATCACCGATTTTTACAAATGTCCCTACAAATTCTATTTCGAATACGGCTTGCGTGTTAAACCGCGTGAAGTTGCCGAACTTAAAGCGGCAGATTTGGGCAACATTTTGCACGATGTGTTGGAACACTACGTTCGCGATATGGACGTTACCGAAACGGACGCGCAAACCACAAAAAGCGCCGAGGAATGTTTTCAAGCGGCAATTTCCGACGATTACTACAAGGGCATGCGCAACGACGTGCGGCTTTTGGGCACGTTGGAACAACTTAAAGCGGAAAGCGTGCGCATGTGTTTGGTGGTAAAAAAACAGTTTGCCTATTCGCAGTTTAGCAAATTCAAAACCGAACTTTCCTTTGGCGGCGAAGATGGCGAGGTGCCGCCGGTGGAAGTGGACTACGGCGACGGTAAGTTTTTGCTTATCGGCAAAATCGACCGTTTGGACGTTCTTTGGGAAAACGGACAACCGCCGCAAAACTGCGATTTGCCATCCGAACAATCTCCGCAACAGCAAAATGCCGCAACCGAAAACCGCGCCAACAAATTTATAGTTATCGACTACAAAAGCGGCGAAACTGCCGCGGCGTTTTCGGAAAAAGATTTGTATATCGGGCACAAATTGCAGCTGTTGGTTTACGTAAAGGCGGCGCAAAACCACTTCGGTTACACCCCTGTGGGTTTTTACTACTTCGCAATGCACGACGCATTTTCCAAAACCGACGACGACACCTACGTTTACAACGGCCGCACCTTGGAAGATAAGCAAATTGCTTGCGCATTGGATAACAATCTGCAAAACAACAAAAGCCGCAAGTTGGGGCTGGAACTAAAAAAGGACGGCGATTTGAAAGCAAGCGCAAAGTTACTTTCGCAAAATCAGTTGCAAAGTCAGGTGGAGTACGCTCTGAAAATGATTGCCCAAGCAGGCAAACTGTTGCTACAAGGCTATGCGCACGTTTCCCCCTATGGTTCGGTGTGCGACTACTGCGACTACAAAGATATTTGCGACTACAAAGACGTTTTGGTTTTCGATGAACGCAAAGTTACCGACTCAGTCAAAAAAACTACAATAGAAAACATCGTTTCACAATGGCAGAATACACAAAATCACAACAAAACGTAATAGATTTTAGGGGAAAGAATATGCTCGTATCCGCTTCGGCGGGCACGGGCAAAACCACCGTGATGATAGAGCGCATTGCGCAACTTATTGCAGAAGGCGCCGATATCTCCGAACTGGTGGTGGTAACTTTTACCAACTTGGCGGCTGCACAGATGAAAAACCGTCTTGCCGCCAAACTTGCCGAAAAACACAGCAGCCAATCGTTTTCGCAACTTTCCGATCAGCGGGTAGGCCGCCGTATGTTAGAACAGTTGGAAAAATTGGATACCGCTTCTATTTGCACAATGCACTCTTTTTGCGGGGAACTTTTGCGCAACTGGTTTTACGTGGTGGACATCGACCCCTCCTTTGTCATTTTGGATAGCGTAACGGCGGCAACATTGCGCAACAATGCCTTGGAGGAAACTTTTCACGAATATTTCAAAGAAAAAGACGAAGTTTTCAAAAAGGTTTACAAAATTTTTGCCACCAGGCGCAAGGAAGAAAATTTCAAAACCACACTGCTTAGCCTTTACGATTTTTCCCGCTGTTTGGAAAATTTCGGCGAGTGGTATCAACAAAACCGCCAAAAATTTGTGGAATATTCCGACGACAACCCCATTGTTACCACCATCTTGGCGGATATCAAGGAAAAATTGGCGACTTTTGAAAAAGAAATGCTGCAATTTGCCCAAGAAAGCCAAGAACTGGGCAGTCAAATTTTTGCCACAAACTGTATTTTGAACGCAAATGCAGCGCACAGCGTGGATTGCTCCACGCTTTCGGGCGCCTTCAATGGGCTTTACACTTTGAACTTGGAAACTTTGGGCATCGACAAAAAAATTTCCAAAGAGAACAGCCAAAGTTTGCGCGACGCATTCAACAAAAGTTTGAAAAAAGTGCGCGAATTTGCCGTAACCTACGCCAAATTGGGGCGTGGGCGCACAATGGAACAAATTTGGGAGGACACCAAACAATCGGTTGTTTTAACCGACAAATTGGTGGAAATTTTGGAGCGGTTCAATCAAAAGTTTTTTCAGGCGAAAAAACAGCGCGGCGGCGTTGATTTCGCCGATATGGAACATCTCGCTTTGCAGGTGCTTTCCGACCCCGAAGCGGCAGCGGCCATTCACGCGCGCTACAAATTGGTGTTTGTGGACGAATATCAAGATACAAACCCCGTGCAAGAGGCCATCATTTCACGGCTTTCGGCAGATGCAAAGCTGTTTATGGTGGGGGATATCAAACAAAGCATTTACGGGTTTCGCGGATGCGACCCCACAATTTTTTTGAAAAAGTATCAACAGTTCAAGCGTGAATCACTGCAAGCAACTGCGGACGGACAAGCTTGCGCTGCGTATGAAAATGCCGATAACCAAACGTCGGCTACATATACAAACGGTCTTGAAAATCAAAATCCGTCGGGGCATGCGGCTCAAAGCGAAGGAAACTTGCTCGGCGGAAATAACTCAACCATCCGTTCGGAAGTTAAAAAATGCGATGAATGCCAAAACCGCGTGGAAGAACTCAACCAAAACTTTCGCAGCAACCGCGAAATTTTGCAATTTGTAAACGATGTGTTTTGCACCGTTATGACGGAAGATTTCGGCAAGGTAGATTACGCCGCAACTTCGCAGTTGGAAGGGGGATTTGCCCCCACGTTGAACACGCCGTCGGTGCAGATAGATTTGGTGCAAAAACAAACTGCCGAAAAGCAAGAAGCAACGGAAATTTACGACATAACTGCGCCAAGCAGCCAACCCGATGCAGTGGCGCAGGGGGATGTTATCGCACAAAAAATTTCCGAGTTTGTGGGCACCGACTACGTAGATAAAAAGGGAGAAACGCACCGTATCGGCTATGGCGACATTGCGGTGCTGCTGCGAAGTTTCAAAGAAAAAGCTGTGGATATCTACAACGCATTGGTAGAGCACAACATTCCCGTTTCCGCCAACTTCAAAACGGAAAGTTTTGCCAACAAAGAAGTGCGCGATGTAATCAATTTGTTGCGCGCAGTGGACAACCCCTACAACGACATCTATACGGTGGGCGCGTGCTTAACGCAAATGGGCGGATTTTCCGAAAACATGCTTGCGCAAATAAAAATTGCCACCGATTCCGAGCGTGTGCCCTTCTATTCGCGCATGCAAACCTATGCCCAAGTGGGCGATGACGAGCAAATCAAAGCAAAAATTTGCGCATTTTTCGAACTTTTGGACGGTTTGCGAATGTATTCTCACAGCGCAACCGTAGACGAAGTGGTGCTGAAAATTTTGGAAAAAACGCATTTTCACCTTTATGTTCAAGGGTTTCCCAACGGCACGTTGCGTTTGCGCAAGTTGTATTCCTTCATCGACAGCCTTAAAGGTGCAAGTTTTGCCCAAAGCGTAAGCAAGTTTTTGTACTTTTTGGATCAATCGGATATGGAATCGGAAGAATCCGTTTCCTCCGCCAACGCCGTGCGCCTTATGACTATGCATGCATCCAAAGGGCTGGAATTTCCGGTGGTAATTTTGGCAGATGTCGACCATAGTTTCAATTTCGAAAGCCCCTCCGTTCAACGCAATGCCGATTTGGGCTTGGCAATGAAGTTCTACGATTTCGATCAAATGCGCGTTTACGAAACGCTGGGCACCTGTGCCTGCGGAATGTTCAACCGCAAAACTCAACAAGAGGAGGAAATGCGGCTGCTTTACGTTGCAATGACTCGTGCGGAATTTGTGCTGGATATTGTCGGAACCATTGACGAAGGAGAAAAAATCAAGCAACCCAACAGGGCAACAAGCCATTTGGATTGGATTCTTGCTGCGCTAAACCACAAATACGGCGATTTCAAGCACGCCGAAACTTCGGAAAAAATAACAATATATTGCCAAAAGCCGGAAGTTTCCGTTTCGAAAGAAAACTTGATTTGCCCGCAATACGATGACGAAAAAACCGTGTTGGACAAAATAAACTACCTTTATCCTTTTGCCGATCAAACCAAAATGCCCAACAAAATTGTCAGTTCGGCGTTGGATAGGGAGTTTATCGACACCGATTCCGACCGCGCAGATTTTGTGCTTTTTCAAAACGACGACCGCAACGCTTTGGGCACGGCTTATCACAAAGTGTACCAATATGTCAACTACGACGCCACGCGCGAAGGCATTTCGGCTACGATAAACGGCTTGGTGAACGAAGGAAAAATCGACAAAGATTTGGCAAACAAACTGGATGTTGATTTGATTTTTCAAACGCTCAACAACCCTGCGTTACGCACGTTGATGCAACAAGGCAAAACCTATCACGAAATGCCCTTTATGCTTATTGCGCCCTACAACCAAATTGCCAAAGATCAGCGTTTTTGCGATGAAGTTATGTTGCAAGGCGTAATAGACTTGCTTATTTTGGGCGAAAACAACGCAATAGTGGTAGATTTCAAGTTTTCCGCCCATTCGGCGGAACTGCTGCGCAAAGACTATCGCTATCAACTGGACAGTTACCGTTTGGCAGTGCAAAAAATTTGCGGTGTACAAAATGTGGATTGCTATATTCTTTCCATAGAAGACAACACCCTTATCAAAATGGACTGCGCGTCCGACGGCGTGAAGCGGTAGAAAACTTCGGGAGCCTTCCGCTTGAAAGCATTTGAGATGATTTGTAAAAAGTGCAATGCGTTGCAAGCTTTCTTAATCAGTGTGTAGGGGGATGGCGTCCTCGATGGTCGCACCGCATAATGACAATAAATAATGAATAATGAGGTAGGGCAATTTGGAAAACATTTTCCAACAACAAGACTAACCTTCAAAAAACGTTTTTTTTCGACAATCTTTTTGCACCAAAAAAATTTAAATTGAAAAACAGCCTTCGTTTTTGGCAACACTATTGTCAAAGCGGCAGAAATAATACCAATCGAGATTGTTGGCGTTGTATTTGCAGTAACCACGTGAATACCACTTGTCAAACACTCCGCCCACTGCGCAAGCGCGCTCATAACGTATGGCGCGACGCTTTTAACACTAGGCGCCGATAGGAATTGTTTCTTGTTGCCACAACGGAGGTTTTTCTTATGTATTTGAAAGTTATCGATTTCCTTATTTCCTACGACGTTTTCATTTTGCCTGCAACATTTTTGTCGGTGTGGGTTTTCGGCATTGTCAACTGGTGCAAAAACGTCTATCGCAAACAAAACCACGCGTTGGAAAATTGCCGCACATGTGTGCTTCGTAACCCAAAGTTTGCAGGCGTTTTTGTTGCAAGCGTGCCGGAAGAATATCGCCGTCAGTGGCGTGCATTTGTAAACAGCAATGCGGCGCGCCCAAGTTTGGTGTTTGAATTTGTGCCCCGCAAAAACAAAGTGAGGTTGGCGCATTTGTTTGTGTTGTGCGCAGTTGTTTCGCTTGTGTATTTGGCATTGTTTGTTTACGACACGGCTCACCGCGACTACGTGGTGTTTCAATTTGCCTTTTGGCTGGCGTTTGCTTTGGTGATGATTGTGGATATGCTTATTTTCCGAAAAAAGGAAAAACGTGCAAGGCAAATTTTCGGACGTTTTGTTGCACAACTTAACGCAACGAAATCGGAAGTCGGCAGGTTGGAAAACAAAACGGTTGCGCAAAAACTCAACGGGCTAAAAGCCAACAACGAATTGTCGATAGAAAAAGCAAGCGAAATTTTGCGTGAAGATGGTTTGCATGCGGTGCGCACTGTTGAAGAACAAAAGGATATCAACACCGCACTCAACGGTTTGTTGCAAGCCTATTCCAACACGCAAGCGCCTTCGTGCGACAAAGTTTAAGCGCCTGTGCGGCGGTTGGCAGTAGTAGGGAATTAGTGAGAGCATTCGGCTTTTAGATATTTGAAAAGTTCGCCCAAAGAGTAATTGTCTCAACCTGCAATCACACATCGTATCATAATTTTCACTTTTTTGCCATACCGTATTTTCAAAGTTGTGTTTTGCGGCACAGCGGCAGTTGTTTTGCAGGTGGGTTTTGCAACGGCTGTCCGAATCGAAACAGTAAAGCAAGTTTTGCCGATGCAATTTCAAATTTCACAAAAAGCGGTCTGTTTCCACATTTGGACAAGCCGCTTTTGGAGCTTATTAAAATTGTTTGTTTTTGTGCCTTGAAACGAGAGTTTTTCGGACACAAAATTTCAATTCATATTCTTCAACTGTTTTTTCTGCAAGTAGTTTTCTTATCGGTTTTTTTGTGCTATACTTAACCTATGATTCAAAAGGTAGACATCTCCACAAAACTTAAAAACCTACCCGATGAGCCGGGCGTTTACATAATGTACGACGCCGACGGCAACATCTTGTATGTCGGCAAGGCAAAAATCCTCAAAAATCGTGTTCGGCAGTATTTTCAAGCTTCCACCAACAAAACGGAAAAGGTGTTGGCAATGCTTTCGCACGTGGCAGATTTTCGTTACATCATCACCGCCAGCGAAAGCGACGCGCTAAGTTTGGAAAACACGCTTATCAAAAAGCACACGCCGCCCTACAACATTTTGCTAAAAGACGACAAACAGTATCCCTATATCAAGGTAGATTTACACAGTGATTTTCCCAAATTTGTGTCTACACGCAAATTGGCAAAGGATAAGTGTCGCTATTTTGGACCGCTTACCCAAGGGGGTGCAAAATCGTTTTTGAACATTTTGGGCACGGTTTTTCCCACGGTAAGTTGCAACTACAATTTGTCAAAACTGCCAAAAAACTTTCGCCCCTGCTTGAACTATCATATAGGTAAGTGCTGTGCACCCTGCGTGGGCAAGGTAACAAAACAGCAATATCGGCAAATCGTTGACGACGCCGTGAAGTTTTTGGAGGGCGAAAACGATCAAGTAAAAGAAGTTTTGCAACAAAAAATGATGGACGCCTCGTCAAAAATGCAATACGAAACGGCGTTGGAATACAAACGCTACTTGGAACTTATCAACAAACTTTCCGAACAGCGCATTGTTGTGTTATCCAAATTTGTAGATTACGACATGTTCGCCGTGGCATCCAACGGCAAAAACTGTGTGGTAAACCACACTATGATTCGCGGCGGCAAAGTTGTGTTTTCCGACAACATTTCCGTTGCCGACGGTGCCCTGGACGAAGCGCAAACGCTATCCAGTTTTTTGGCGGAATATTGCGATATGGTAAAACTTTCGCGGGAACTCTACACCAATGTGCCCCTTGCAGATGCCGAGGAACTTTCCGAACTTATTTCGCAAAAGTGCGGGCAAAAGGTAAAAATAGTGTATCCGAAAAAACAAGACAAAAAGCGTTTGGTGGATATGTCCTATCGCAACGCGGTGGAATATCTCACCAAAAGCCAAACGGCCATGGACAAAAAATTTAACACCACGCAGGGGGCGGTATTGCAGCTAAAAGAACTTTTGCACCTAAAACGGATGCCTACTCGTATTGAGTGCTACGACATTTCCAATATTTTCGGCGTGGACAAGGTTGCAAGCATGGTTGTGTTTTCCAACGGTCAAAAGGATAGCGGACAATATCGCCGTTTTAAAATAAAATCGGTAGAAGGCGCCAACGACTTTGCCTCTATGAAAGAAGTTTTGACGCGCCGATTCCAACGAATGAAAGAAAACGACGGTGTTTTTGGCAAAACACCCGATTTGATTGTGGTAGATGGCGGTTTGGGACAATTGGACTATGCGCGCCAAGCAATGGAAGAATGCGGTGTAGATGTGCAAATTGTTTCCTTGGCAAAAAGGGAAGAACTTGTTTACACTTTGGCAAGCCCCGACCCCATATTTTTGCCGCGAAACAGTTATGCGCTCAATTTGCTCATTAACGTTCGCGACGAATCGCACCGTTTTGCTATCACCTATTTCCGCAAATTACACAATAAAAACAGCATAAAATCGGTGTTGCAAGATATCCCCGGCATTGGCGAAAAACGTAGTATAGAACTGCACCGAAAATTCAAAAGTATGGAAAATTTGAAAAATGCCACAGTGGACGAACTTGCCGAAACTAAGGGAATGACGCGCCCCGTTGCGCAAAAATTGTTTGAACAGCTGCACGCAGAAGAATAGCGTTGTAAAAAATCATATTGCGAGAAAACGAGTGAATAAAAAGTGGTTGAGAGTAACGCAAAAACGCTTAATTTTTCACGAGTAATTATTTTTTGCTATTTTTAACCGGATTGCCGCACTTCGCTCGCAATGACGACAAGAAAAATGCTCCTTAGCGAAAATATGATCGCTTTGAGAGGTGTCAAAATTCA
This sequence comes from uncultured Oscillospiraceae bacterium, assembly GCA_964535505.1. Lineage (GTDB taxonomy): Bacteria > Bacillota > Clostridia > Christensenellales > CAG-314 > Fimimonas. The sequence continues at coordinate 92,675 of CAZHUH010000003.1, read as the reverse complement.
CGCCTTTTGTGTAGAGAACGTCGTCCCCGAAGGTCCGCACGATATCAAATGAAATGTGTCGGTTACGCATTTCAACTTATAATAAGCGGAAATTTTTACTGTCATTAGGGTTGTTCAAAAACCACAATTCGGTCTGTCATTGCGAGGAGCGAAGCGACGCGGCAATCTAGCAAAAACTGTCAATAAGCACGAGGTCGGCAACCAACCAAACAGTCGCCGGTCGCACAGACCCTTTCGCCGTAAGGAGCATACCCGTCACATACCGCTCACTACGCAATTTCTCTTAGAGAATTGGGTCAGCAACCAACCAAACAGTTGTCGGCCGCACAGACCCAAGTTTTTTGCATTTTGTCAAGTTTTTCCTGCAAAATTTGTACCCTTTGCAAAATTCCTTCATATACTGAACTATGAAGAACAATTTTCCTCAAAACGTTCATTTCGTCGGCATAGGCGGCATAGGCATGAGCGGACTTGCCAAGCATTTGCTAAAACTCGGTTGCGTCGTTTCCGGCAGCGATAGGCAACAAAACAGCCAAACGGAAAAGTTGCAAGCTTTGGGTGCACAAATTTACGTACCCCATTGTGCCCAAAATGTGAAAAATGCCCAACTTGTGGTGCGAACTTCCGCCGTGCCCACTTCCAACGAAGAAGTGCAATTTGCGCTGAAGCACAACATCCCTGTTATGCTTCGCGAACAGCTTTTGGGACAAATTTTCGACAGTTTTCCGACGCGCATTGCCGTTTGCGGCACTCACGGCAAAACCACCGTGTCGGCAATGGTACATCACGTATTGGAACGTTGCGGAATTTCTCACGCGGCGTTTATCGGCGGCGAATACGATGGCGAAAACTACTTTTTCGGCAAAAACGTCGTGGTAGCGGAAGCGTGCGAATACAACAGAAGTTTTTTGAACTTGCATCCAACAATTTGCTTGTGCTTAAACTGTGAGTTCGACCACCCCGATTGCTATAAAAATCAAGCGGACGTGGAAGCGGCGTTTCGCGCCCTTTTCGAACAAAGCCAAAGGGTTGTGTTGCCAAGCAGCCAAAAAAACTTGTGGCAAAATGCTTGCTTGTTTGGCGAAGAAGGGCTTGTCGCACGGACAATTGTCTCAGACGCGTGCGGACATTCGCATTTTACCGTGTGGAACAACGGCGAAATTTTGGGCAAATGCAAGTTGAGCGTTTGCGGAAAACACAATGTGCAAAACGCATTGGCAACGCTTTCGGTTGCAAAGCTAATGAATTTGCCGCTGTTGCAAGCAGTGCAGGCGTTGGAAACATTCCGCGGAGTGGATAGGCGTTGGACAGAACAACCCTGCCGCATGCGCGTGGTGTGCGACTACGCTCACCACCCAACGGAAATTGTCGCCGCCGTGCAAACGGCAAAAGAGGTGTGTAAAGGCAAGTTGTTTTGCGTGTTTCAGCCGCACACCTATTCGCGCACAAAAGCGTTTTTGCCGCAATTTGTCAGTTGTTTCGATGGCGCCGACGCGCTGTTGCTGTTGCCCGTTTACCCCGCACGAGAAAAACCTATTGAAGGAGCCACCTCTTTTCAACTTTATCGCTTGGCAAAAGAGAGCGGAAAAAACGCAAAGTATTTTGCAACCTTCAATGCGGTGGCGGATTTTTTGAGCAAAACAGTCGGCGAAAACGACTTGGTGCTTTTGGTGGGCGCGGGCGATGTCAACGAATTGGCGCAGTTGCTTACCTAGTATCGGCGCGAGCACGCGCAATCTCCAAATTTACGATTTCGGCATATCGTAGGTGAAAAAGTATTTTTGAAAGGCAGATATTCCACCCTGCCCATCGCACAGGTGAAAAAATTTACGATAGATATGCCACGTCGCCGCCGCAATTTGTGCACACAAAGCCGTTTTTTTGCGCACACTGCGGACACATCTTTTGTCGGCACTTTGTGCAAATGCAGTAGTCGTTTACGTCAATATCATTGTTGCAGCCAAAACATTTCATATCATTTTCTCCTTTTTGTGTTTTTTATCAAAGCGCACTTTGTGTTTTCGTGGTCAAACATAACGTCCTTTTTGCGTCAAAAATACATTTGAGGTTCTTGTTCCCAATGCACTTTGGGTGTTTTCCGCAAAACACAATTTTATACAACAAAAGTATGCTCGTTTTGCCACACAAATAGACGTTGGCTTGTGCGTTTGTGCACATTTTTGCTACTTCGTATGTTCAAAATTGTTAATCAAAACATCAACATTAACAAATGGCAAATTAAAACAGCAATGTAAAACGTTTCGTAATAAATGTTAAGACGGTATAAATATTTATAAGTGTTTAGCCGCAGCCCTTGCCTTTTGGCTTCTTCACCTCCACTGCAACAGAACAACACAAAAGGCGCTTTCCCAAAAAGGAAAGCGCGCAAAATTTTAGATTACTGTTTCTGTTTTCTGAAAAATATCGACAAAGCAAAATCAAAAGCAAACGTTGTAAAACACACCCAAAAACATATCGGCGGCGTTTTTTTGCGTTTTGAATTTTACTTTTTGCACGGCACACGGCAAAAAGCCGCTATTTCACAACAATTTCGCAGTTGCAAGGCACAATGCTCTGTTCTTTTATAATTTCGCCTATGCTTTCTGCCGCGATTTTGCCCGATTTCGGGTTTTTTACGGAATCTATGTGTCCGTTGACGGTGGCTTGCACGTCGGAATATTCAAACGAAAGGTCGCAATTTACCATTGTGCAGTTTATCAGCGTCAAATTTTTGCAGTAGCACAATGGTTGTGTTCCGGAAATTTCACAGTTTTCAAAGGTCAGTCCGTCGGAATACCACCCCAAATATTCCCCTTTCACTTTGCAGTTTTTCACCATAACGTTGTGTGCGTGCCAAAATGCGTCTTTTGTATCCAAAGTGCTGTCGTAAATTTCAACGTTTTCGGTGTATTGAAAGGAATATTTGCCCAAAAGGCTAAAATTTTTCAGCGTAATGTTTGCGGAATTGAGCAAGAAGTAGTCAGATTGCACCGAAGTTTCGTCAAACTCCAAATTTTTGCAGCACCAACCAACTTCCGACGAAAGAAATTCGCACCGCAAAACATTTATGCCGTCGCATTCGCGCAATGGTTTTATCCCCACAAACTTGCAGTCTTCCAATTTGCCGTTTTTGTCGTACCACAACGGCGCGCGGCACGTTTCAAACAGCGTGCAGTTTGTCATTTGAAAATTTTCACAGTGCCACAGCGGATAGCGCAAATGAAATTCGCACTTATCCACCGCAACAAAACGGCATTCTTTCAATGCTGATTCACCGTCGGCAGGACCGTCAAAAGTGCAGTTTTGCACTGTGGCGTGCTGCAAGTTGTACAATGCACGTTCTTCATCCAGCTTTTTGTTTTCTATTGTCATTTTACCCAAAGTCCGTTTCTGCGAAGTTTTGTTGCCGCCCAATTGCCGCAACTAAAAGTACAAACGATATTATACATCAAAAATTTGCAATAAGCAACAAATTGGTGTTGGCAACAGGCGCAAAATGGTGTATAATGAACTTATAAAATGCATTGTTGCGGCTACCACAACATCGTTTGCGGCAGTCGCCAGGCGTTTTCGGCAAAAAGGCGTGAAACAAAATATGAGCATGCTGTTTAAGCAAAAAGGTGCCGAACATTAAACAAAAAAGGAAAAAACAATGATACTCAAAAACATTTCACTTTCGGAAGTTAACCAACTAAAATCTTTGGTGGATCTGCGCGAAGGACAAGTGATATCCAAAACATTGGTGCAAAACAAAAGCGTAGGCATCACACTGTTCGGATTTTGGAAAGGCGAGTTTATTTCCACCCACCAATCAAACGGCGATGCCTTTGTACTTTGTTTGGAAGGAGTTGGCAAGGTAGAAATCGACGGCAACCCCTACGTTTTGCAGGAAGGCGAAAGCATCGTTATGCCGGCAAACCATCCTCACGCAGTTTTCGGCGAAGAAAACTTCAAAATGTTGTTGGTTGTGGTGTTCCCTCAGCAGGAGTAAATTGGTATATGCAACTATCAGCCAATCGGTCGGTCTTAATTTGTATTTAACAAAGCAGGCGGTGATTGGTCAAATTCGGTAATTTCACCCAAAGTCCATTTTCGGGCAAAATGGTTTTTCAAATGGAGGTAAAAAATGAATCAAGACGCTCAAAGAACGTACGACACACTGTGCGCCATGTTGGACAGAATAAAATGGAAATATCAGCGCGACGACGAAAAACTTATCATCAGAACAAGCGCCATAGGCAAAGATTTAACCATGCCTTTGCACATTGTGGTAAGCGCAGAACGCAACGTTATGTACACAAAATCGCCTTTGCCCTTCATCGTTCCCGAAGAAAAGCGCACCGACGTGAGCGTTGCCACTGCCATCGTAAACTACTCTATGCTTAATGGTTGTTTCGAATTCGATATGGCAAGCGGCTACTTGGGGTTTCGCATTGTGGTGCCCTTTGGCGGTTGCCAAATAAGCCAAGCCGCCTGCCACTACATGGTGATGTTAACTTGCGAAATGGTGGATAAGTTCAACGACAAATTTCAAAATATTGTCAACGGCGAAATGACCTTAGACGAGTTGACCGCTTTTGCAAAGCAACCCTCAATGGCACAAGCCTAACGCCAGCATAGTGAGCGCATACCTGAAAGGTGAGCGGCATGAAGCAGTAGTGAATTATTGCGAATATTTGGTTTGCAAGCATTTTTCTGCGCAAAAATTTGTTAAAAAAACGTTTTGAGCTTGTTTTAGTCTAAAAAACAAACGAAATCTCTTGGGAAACCTTCCGAGAGATTTTTTATTGTCTGAAAAAACAATGTTTCCAAAACGGCTCAAAAGACGCTTTTGTGCAATTTTTTGAACGCACGTGTAGTCAAAAGCGCAAATTCTACTGTCGGTAGAGTGCAAATTTCGCGCTCTATTTTTTATTTTTTGGGTGTAGATAGGGCAAAATCAATGGTAGAGCAACATTGGCAAAAACTCAGTGTATAATTGTATCGATCATTCCAAGCGTGGCAGGGCAAATTGTTTTTTGCCGTCGTCTACGCAACAAACCACAAAAACATTAAAAAAGAGGTATTAAAAATGTTTACACTTTCATGCGAATCTACAGCCGATCTTACCAAACGTTATTTCGATGAGCGGAAAATTCCCGTTTTGGCTTACAGTTATTCCGTCGATGGGGAAGAATATCTAGACGATATGGGCGAAAACGGCGGATTGGCGAAACTTTATAACTTACTTGCCCAAGACAAAAAGCCTTCCACTTCGCAAATAAGCGAAGAAAAATATTTGGCATTTTTCACCGAGCTTTTGCAAAAAGGCGATGTGTTGCACATTGCATTCGGCTCCGGCATGTCGCAATCGGTGGAACGTGCCTTTTTCGCAGCCGAAACGTTGCGCAAGCAGTTTCCTCAACGTAAAATTTGGGTTGTAGATTCCACGTGCAGTTGCGTGGGCTACGGTGTGTTTGTGGCAACCCTTGCCGATATGCGCGACGAAGGGAAAAGTGCCGAAGAAATTTATCAATGGGCGTTGGATAACTGCCACAATGTTCACCACCAATTTTTCACCACAACTTTGCAATATTTCCGCCGCAGCGGCCGCGTTTCCGGGCCGGCGTATCTTGTGGGCAACTTGTTCAAACTTTGCCCGATAATGCGCCTCAACTACGATGGCAAAATTATTGCCTATTCCAAGGTTATGAGCGTGGCAAAAGCAATTGCGCGCACGGTCGACGAAGTTTCGGCTCATATTCAAAACGGCGGCAACTACGAAGGCAAACTGTGGATAGGACATTCCAACTGTTTGGCAACGGCGCAAACTGTCGTCGGAGAATTGAAAGCCCGTTTCCCCAAGGCGGATATCCGTATTTTTGATATTGGCCCCATCATTGCCGTTCACTGCGGCCCCGGCACGGTAGCCGTGTTCTTCTGGGGTGATAAACGTGTGGAATAAATTTACAAAAATCGTGGCAAAAATTGTTAGAATCGTAACCTTGCCGCCCCTTGCGGCTTTGGCAACCCTTTCGGTGTTTTTGTTTTGCGAAAAAATCGTTTTGGCGGAATATATCGTGGGTGCGCTGTGCCTAACGGTTTTGCCACTGCTTTCCTACGCGGTAGAACCGCTGTTTCGCGGGGAAAACGTTACAAAAAGAGATAATCAGCGCAAAATTGCCGTGTGGTTTTCCGCAGTGGGGTATGCGCTTTGCAACGTTTCCGCATGGGTTATGAATTCCGGCGGACTTCTCAAAACGTTTTACCTAACCTATTTGATGTCCGTTTTGACAATTTTGCTTGTTGGCAAGCTTTTCCACGTCAAATGCAGCGGGCACGCATGCGGATTTGTCGGCCCGTTGGTGTTTTTGGGGTGTTTTGTCGATCCGCTGTATTTTTGGGGATTGTTTTTGCTGGCAGGGCTTGTTTGGGCTTCTGTGCGCATAAAACGGCATACCTTTTCCGAGCTGGCGATAGGCTCGATTATCCCGGTGGTGTCTATGGCGGTTGCCTATTTGATTCTTATCAATGGGGGTGTTTTCATCCTTGCACAGCAGGCAGTAATCGTGTTAGCGATGTCGATTTGAAATTTTGCTTGAAAAAGAATTCCAAACAGACTAAACGCTTATGACAGTTATACCGGCACTCCAACATTTATTACACAACCAAAAATCGACATGAAGCAGACATCAAAAAGCGGCGCCCTTGTGTTGGACGCCGTTTGAAGTTTCCGTTTGTTTTTGTCGCTTTGTGAACAATTTTCGCCCACACGTGTTGCCAAGGTTTGTTTTTGAGATGTTTTTCGTAAATCCGCTCAACGTTCTTTGCAGAGCTTTCCGCCGCACCTCAATTTTTTTCGCGTTTGGCTTTGTCGCGTTTCATAAAAAACCTCAGCAAAAACCAGAGTATCACCAACAATTGCAACACCGCCCCAATGATGTAAATAAGCCAGGCGTTGGAAGAAACCAACACAACGTGTACCAGCACGCAAAGCGACCAAATAAGTGCCGAAACAACAACGCTTGTTTGCCAAAGTTTGCCCCAAATGCAACTGAAAACCAACAGCACAATCATCGAAACGGGAATCGCCGTAATATAAGCGTATTTTGCCACCGGCACGGTGTTATCCACCAAAAGCCACAGCACCGTTATTACCGTTGCGACAAACCACACCAAGCCGGCCGAAAGCAACGCAATCAGCCACCTTTTGGCGATAAGGTTTTTTAATCGCGGCTTCACAAGGGGTGCATCTTCCCGCACAACCAAAAAGTCATTCACAGTTATCCCGTAGATATCCGCCAAACTTTTCAACACCAAAACGTCGGGAATGCCCTCTGCGCGTTCCCATTTGCTAACCGCCTTGTCGGAATAGTTTATCTTCTCCGCCAATTCTTGTTGCGTCAAATTCGATTGCTTGCGAAATTTCGCCAAATTGTTGGCGATGATAATTCTCAATTCTTCAAAATTTGTTGTTTCGTTTTGTTGGCTCATGATTTTTCCCGAAAAAATGTTTTCTGAAAATTATTGTAACACAAAATGGAACCACGCGCAACATTTTTTTCGCGCTTGAGCACAATTCTACTCTCGGTAGAGCCGAATTTCGGCAACTCTACACCTCAAAACGCCAAATTTGCGGAAAATTGCAGAAGTGTTTTGAAGAGAGCGGAAAAAATAAAACACATTTTGAAGAAAAAAGCTTGCAAAAACGCAAACAAAAAGCACGCTCATTCAAGCGTGAGAGCGTGCGTGAAATATTCCGAAGAAGTCGGTTCTGCAAAAATTGCATTTACGTGTGCGGTCGTTTTCCTTTTGCCTACGTGTGCGAAATTTTGCAATTTTCACCTCAACATTGGGCAAAGTGCCGAAAAATTCAATTTTTTCGCGGTGTGCCGCCGCATCGTGCGTCTGGCGTTACCGCATTGCATTTGATTTAACCCATTGGTGCCCTTTCGGCGTTTTTCAGTCCGTTGTTTTTGTGTTGTCGGCGTGATCGTTTTCGGCGTTTTGCGTTTCTGCCTCTTTGGGCTTTGCAAAAATACTCTTTCTTTCGGGACAATAGGTTTTTGAACAAATTGCAATTGCCAATTCTTCGGCGCATGCCAATATCGCAATGGCGCAAACGATGGAACTTACAAAAATCGGCGGCGTAAAATAGATGAAATATGGCACCGTAAACAGTCCAAACCCGGTAAGTTTGTTCAAATAGGTGTGCGATGCCGCAAACTTTTTGAATTTTATTGCGTACAGCACGTAGTTTGCTGCTCTGCCAACCAAAAGCGCCGCAACCGCCACCCAAAACGGTGTTGGCAAAAGCGGCCAAAGATAGGGCACAACAAAACATAGTGCTGCGGCGTAAAACAAAAGGTCGGCAATGCTATCCAAAATCGAGCCCAAACGGCTGGTAACCTTCCACCTGCGCGCGAAAAAACCATCCAAAACGTCGGTTACTCCGCAAAGGGTGTACACAACAAAAAACCACACGGAAAACAACTTGGTAAATAGTAGCGAAACTGCCCCTACTATCCGCAGAGAGGTCAAAATGTTGGGAATTTTATTTTTTATAGCCAAAGACTTTTGCATAACAAACAAAAACCAACCTTTTTTCGGCGTTGGTTTTCGCCGAATTTTCAAATTGCGTGTTGCCGCTAAATTTTATTTTAACACAATTTAGTTCCAAAATCAATACTTTTGTGCTAAACAGTGTGGCAAATTAAGCCGAAAACACAACCGAAACACAACAATGTCAAAAACGCCACCGCATTTTTCTTTGCCGTAATCGGAACGGTTGACTTAAACTGCCGCAAAAAGAAAAGGCAAACACATTGCGTGCTTACCTTAGGTAGGGTATGAAGTTACGTCGTGCCGAAAAATCTGCATTCAGACAGGAACAAAAAGACCGTCGAACTCGGGGCATATTGCGCTTGGTGCTACGTGCGGCATAGTTGGTTGGTGTCACGGCGTGAATGTGGTGCACTGAAATTTCTAACAGCAATTCTCGCCAAAAACGCGTTACAAAATCCACGCAGAACACAACTTCTCGCACACGTGTGCGCAAAAATGTGCACAACACGGCAAAAAATAGGCTTATTGTTTTTCTTCGGCAAGATATTTTTTCAAAATCAATGGGTTGTCGCTCGACATAGCTTAAAACAAAAAACCGCAAACAAATCTACGGCGTTAGGGGCAAACAGATGTCTATTGTTTTTCTTCGGCAAGATATTTTTTTCAAAACAAGGTTGACAAATTGCGAAAGAGAACGTTCGTCCTTTTCGGCAAGCAATTTTATTTGTGTCAACACGTCGGAGTCTACAGTTATGCTTATTTTTTCTTTCAATGGTTTCATTTGTTGCCTCTCAAAATATATTTGAAGAAATTACATCAATCGTATTGCTCAATGGTTGTTTGCCAAAACCGCTTGTTGCTTTTTGCTCAATCCGCCAAGCACCAACAAATAGGCTTCGTCCAACATCTTTTTCATCAGCTCGTCCGGCACTTCGCCATCGGCTTTTACGGAATTCCAATGCACTTTGTTCATGTAGTACCCGGGAATTATGTCGGCGTAGTTTTTTCGCAAAAATTCCCCTTCAAGTGGATCCAATTTAAGTGTTATGTAGTAGGGCAAGTTGTTTTCGCCCAAGCACACGGCAACAAACATTTTGCCGCCAATCATATAGCGAATCCAGTTCCACTCTGCCTTAAAATCTTTTGTTACGCCTGCCTTCGCAAGCAAATATTCGTCAATCCAATTGTATTTCATGGTTTTTCCCTTGTTTTGCAGTATATTTTTCTGCTATCAATTTTACCTTGTCATATTCTTACATAATTTGTCTCTTTTGCAGGGTGTTGCAGTTGGACAGCGGTGCACAAGTCACGAATCGTATTTATATGGAATTTTGTTCTTTTTCTCGCCTTTTAAGTTCAAAATGTATCCGTTTTCCACCTTGCACCACCAGTTGGGGTTGTGTCCCGGCAAGTCATCTAAAATTGCCTCGTCCGTGGCATTGTAGGATCTGACAAGTTCCAAATCTTCAATAGCCACCGACGGTTCTGCAAAGTATTCATGCGTTATGGGGTCTTGCTTATCAAACTCGAATGAAACACAAAAGGTTCCGTAACGAATTTCCGACAAAATTATTACTCCTTCCATGCCTTTGTGCACACCCTGCTTGGCATATTTTTCTTTTTCTACAATCAATCGCACTGTATCCAGATATTTCATAATATTTTCCTTATTTAAAGTCATAACAAAGCAGCGGCGTTGCCACTCGAATTTGTCCGTTAGGTCAAATGACGCACCCCATATAGCAGTTGAATAATTCGTTTTCGTGATCTCGCATTCCTTTTGCAGCGTAATCTATTTGACAATGTTGACCATGAATATTCAACACATTCAAATGGTAGTTTCCTTGCTCGTATCGGTTTTTTTCCACGGCAAAAAGTGTATTGTAAAGGAAATCGGCGTCTTCGGCTCTAAGCCCCATTTTGTGAGCAATGCCTTTTTAGAGTTATCGGTTAAGAAGTAAATCATTTTCCGACGATCAAAAATAACTTTTGCACCATCCATGCTAAACGGTTCGTAACGACACTTGCAATTAGCGTGAGCATACTCACATTTATTGTTCGAGCGATAAACAGTAAGGTTCGCAGCAACGCACAATACGCAAGTGCGAGTTTTTTCGTCAGCACGGGCTACGCCATTACATGTTTCTATGTTTAGCCGGGACTTGTTTTTTTCTTCGCACCCATTGCTCGTCGGGTATTGTCAAAACATTTCTTTTTGACATTATACTACTCCTCCAAAATATTTTCAAATGTTTTGTGAAATTACAAAACATTTGTTCTAAATAAATTGTGCGCCATGTTGTCAATACCCGTAGTAATTTGTTACTCTCATTTTTTATTTTAGAGTGGCAAAGAACGAATACGCAAAACTAAAAAGGCACCTTTTTTACAGCTAAAAGGCGCCTTTGGTGGCGGAGCAGTGGTAAAGTTAACCGAAAATTCTTTTCCAAATTTACATTTATTTATCGGGTTTTTCCAAAACAAAGGAAAAACTGCCTTCCCTGCACTTGCCGTCGGATTCTATTATTATGTAAATTGTTTTGTTGCCTGCAACAGTTTCGGTTTTTCCTTCGGCAATGCCATCGGTTCCAATTTCAAACAAGTTCAGCTTTTCATCGGCAAAGTCGTAGTAAACTTTTATATTTCCTTCGCCCAACGTTGCGTTATAAGAAACAAAAACCTCGTCTGCACTGTTGTTTCTAAATTGCATCACGTAGGTTCCGCTAAAACTATCAAACGAAACCGACGCTTTGTTTGAGGTGTTTGTTTTCACCATCAGCGTAGCATTGTAACGGCTTACGTATTTATTTCCGCAAGCGGATAGCGCAAAACACAAAACCAACATTGCCACCGCAATTATTACGCATGTAATTTTTTTCATAATCTTCTCTCCTTCAAGTTGAAACCGCCGTGCAGGCGGCAGCGACTGTTTGAATCACCATATCAGCTTTCGTTTTGTAAAATCTGTCGCACGTAATCCAAATGTTTGTAGCGCACGTAAACCAAGTAACTTTCCGGCGGCAAAGCAAATATGGAATTTATGCCTGTGCCGTACGGGAGAAGTGCGCACTCTATGCCTTCGTTTCCCAAATTTTCTTTTAGGTTATCGCCGAAAATTCTGTCCACTTTTCCAACCAAACAAAAATCATCGTCGTTTACGGCGCGCATCTTCTTTCGTCCGCATTTGGGACATCTATCGTCTTGGCAAGCAATGTTGCAATTTTCGCAATAATTCATAATAGCACCTCCGCTAAATTATCGGTTATTTCCCAAATTTGGCAAGAAACAGTTTTCAAACTGTCTGCGGCAATTAAAAACAAGCCGTCGCTTTGCTATGTAGTACGAAAAAGTTATATATTACAAAAAATATCGCATATGCTTTTCTATTTGGAATTTAGCCTTTTCTTTCCAATCGAGTTTTTGCGTCCATTCATATTGAGTAGGCAAAAATGACTTAATGTTGCCTTTCATGTTTTCAAAAGGCTCATCATAACAAATAATCATGCTTGGTTTTATGCGCCGTAACATTTCGTTATAGCCGGGCATAAAATCGTCTTCGCAGTTTTCCCTATAGTATGTGCACACCGCGACAATCGAGCCTTGTTCTATTCCGTCAAAACAGAAATCGAAAGTTCTCTCGTCTCCCCACGCCACAGTAGGAATTACTCTAAGCCCTTTGCTTTGCCAAAAGGCTCCACACCAACGGCTTTTGAAAACGCTTTCTATTTGAAGTGCAAGCGGCATGTCGGTAAACAAACTGAAGTCGGGCGTAAGTAGCGCATAATACTGCATTAACTTTTCCAACTCGGCGTCGGGATTATCGTAGACTTTATCGAATTTCCAATCGTGCATAAAAAAATGTAGCGTTTTGTCTGCATTCTCTTTATCTCCCATCTTGGCTTTGGTAAAATCCAAAAATTTAATTTTTTCGGGATTGACATATTGTTTGCGCACAAGCGGAATATCATACTTGCCCACTCCCCTAAACTCGTTTCGCACCAAAAGTCTTTTGTGCTGGGCTTTTTGAATTTCATATTCGGTCAATTCTTTCATAGTTTACTCTCCTTCATTTTTAATCCGCGGGCGGAAAGTCGTAGTCTGCTTCTTCGCCGCAATACATAAAACATGGATGATTAACTTCGTCCCATATATCTTTTAAGCGTTTACCGTCTATCTCGGCATTTTCGTAAAAATCGTCGATTGTTTCATACTCTTTATTGAAATCTTTGCTTGACAAAATCGCTTTTTCTCCATGGCGAAAAACCTCATTTACGTTGCCTTTATACCAAAACAGCATTTCGGAATAAAACTTTAGCCCGTTTATAAAGTCCTCGAAAGTTGCCTTGAATTTTTGTCCTTTTTTATACTGTTCCTTCGCTCTCGTAATAGGAACAAGCATAGGATAGCTTATCCCATAACAATCCTCGAAAAACTCGCTGTCGCCATTGCTCTTCCAACCGCAATGCGTACACTTGGCGCTGTTGCCATAGTCGTCTGCGTAGTTAAGTCCTCAGCATACCTCGCACTTTATGAGATTATTAAATTCCATAGGGCTGTACTTTTTTTCTTCCATGGCTTTTCCTTTTCTTCTCCTTAAGTAATATAATTTATATAGTCGGGCGAAATATGTTTCGGGCTTCGCTTAATATCCGTCCTCAATATTCCATTATTGTCCACATATCTTTTGTTGCTAATTACAACTTCATATATATTATACTGTAAATTTCGTAAAAAGCAATGCTTTTATCTTTATGCACTATTGCTCTATCTACAAACAATACCCAACAAGAATTATCCCACTCATCTAGCAGGCGTGGTTTTTTCTCAAGTGATTTAATGAAAAGATTAATTGCTTTTGATTGTGAAATCCTATGCTCTTTGCGTTTGACGAGTCCTTGATACTTTGTATATTTCGTCGTATTTTGTCTTTAACTCATTATACTTTCTGTTAAAATCACTTTGAGACAATTTGGAACTTGCATAATTCTCAACAAATGTCTTTACCCTATCTGTAATGATAGTCACATAAAAAAGTAATCGTTAAATCGTGGGTAATCGTTATTTTGTACCCCTAATCGTTAATTGTAGGAGTAATCGTTAAATCGTAGTTTCATTTTTTGGCGTTTGCTCGTAAATTTTCGTTTGAAGTTGTGCGCACCCAAAATAGCAAAAATAAGCCAACACAACCAAAATTTATGCTGCAAATTACCGTTTTTAAGCATTTTGCCCCTATTTTGCAACAAAAAAAGGTATCGACGGCACATTTTCAGTGTATCAATACCTATCAATTCTAATGGTGGGGAGTACAGGGCTCGAACCTGTGACCCCCTGCTTGTAAGGCAGATGCTCTCCCAACTGAGCTAACTCCCCATTTTGGTGACTCCTACGAGATTCGAACTCGTGTTACCGCCGTGAAAGGGCGATGTCTTAGGCCTCTTGACCAAGGAGCCAAACTTGGTAGCGGCGGTTGGATTCGAACCAACGATCTGCCGGGTATGAACCGGCCGCTATAGGCCAGCTAAGCTACGCCGCCAAATTGCTTTTCGAACATTCCGACGGAACTTGCCGTTGCTGCTGCCAAAAGCTTACTTATTATATCAAATAAAAATTTTGTTGTCAACGTTTTAATCGCAACTTTTTCCCAAGAAATACCAATGTGTTTAGTTCTGTAACCGCTGTCAAAGTTGCTTGTCACACATTGCCGCCGCAGAAAGCGGTACGTGTTTTTGATTTTCTACTTTGCCAAGCGGTAGATGGCTTCCAAGTAAAGTTCCGCCATAAGCTTCAAGTTTTTCAAATCGATGCACTCGTTGGGCATGTGGATGGTTTGTTCTTCTTGTGGAAACAGCGGTCCAAACGCCACGCAGTTGGGCAAACATCTGCTGTATGTGCCGCCGCCTATTGCCAAAGGCTTCAAGTTGCAGTGGCAAATTTCGTTGTAAACAGACATAAGCGTTGCAACAAGGTTGCTTTGTGCGGATACGTAAAGCGGATCGCTTGTGTGTTGCGGCACAATTTTAAAGGCCTTGGGCGTACGTTTTTTCAGCAGTTCAAGCATGTCTTTACAGTTGTAACTTGCGGGGAATCGGATATCCACCGTGGCGGTAAGCGTGCCGTCTTCGGCCGTGCGTAACACGCCCAAATTGCAAGTAAGTTTGCCGCTGTCGGTGTCACTCAAATCAATGCCCCATTGTGCGCCGCTTGTGTCGCAAACCTTTGTCAAAAAGGCAAGTGTATCATTTTCGGGGTAACGTCTGTGCAAAAATGTAATCACGTTGTGGGTTGCATTCACTCCTTCGTCGGGGGTGCTGCCGTGTGCCGATTTCCCCGTGGCGAAAATGGTGTTGGGGTTTTGCGCGTCTGCGGCAAGGTTTTCAAAGCCCAAATCGTCAAGTTTTCCCGAAACTGTTGCACGGCAAAGCGAGGGCACAACGTTTGCGCGTTCACCCGCAAAAAGCGTTACGCCTTCGGGCAGTTTTCCGCAAACCACGTCAAACTGAAAAATTCCCTTTTCTATGTTGATAACGGGAAAATCTCCGTCAGGCGAGAAGGAAACGGTGGGGTAGGGCAATTTGGAAAAGTAGTGCTCCACGCATTGCATTCCGCTTTCCTCGTCGCACCCGAAAATAAGGCGCACGGTTTTTTGCGGAATAAAGCCCGATTCTTTCAAAGCTTTTACGGCAAACAAGCAGGCAATCATGGGTCCTTTGTCGTCCATGGCACCGCGCGCGAACAGTTTTCCGTCGTGAATTTCGGCGCTATATGGCGGATACAACCATTCTTCCGCCTTGGCAGGCACAACGTCCAAATGTCCCAAAATTCCCAGCACTTCACTGCCCGTGCCCACAAAATCCGCATGGCCGGCGTAGTTGTCGCAGTTGTAAGTTTTCAAGCCGAAAGATTCGCACAAATTCAAAACGTAGTGCAAACAGTCTGCAACGTTTTGTCCAAAGGGCGCATCGGGCGCCGCGGCGCCTTTTTCCGTGTTGAAAGACACCGTTTTTTGCAATGTTTCCACCATTTGGTCAAACTGTTGTTCCAAAATTTCTTTTGCTTCCATATTTCCTCCGCAAGTTGCGTTATTGTTTCGGCAGCCGCCAACCAATAGGCGCATATGGGCGGTATTTTGCGCGCGTGCGTTTAAGCAACAAAGTGTTATTTGTGCTCCAACGTTCGACAGTTTGCGCGCATTCCGCGAAATGTTGTCGATTTTAGCCGCCTTTTGCCGCAGTATTAGCCGCAAATGTACACTTTTTCACGAACGCGAAATTTTTTTGCCGCCAAAGGCGCATTTTTTTTGGCTTTCAACGCAAATTTTAAGCGTTTTTTGTGGTTATATTATACACAATTATTTGAAATTATGCTATTATATTTCAGCAAACAATCACAAAAAAACCAATGAACGCAAAATTCCACGGACGCGAACAATCGGGGAACGCAACTCGGCAACTCGGCAATAGCAATCAAAGCACAAGAGAACACAAACCTCTAATGCCGGCGAACGACAAAAAACAAAACGGCTAATGTGAACGAAGCACAAAGGAACAAAAAATGTCAAATGTAAACGAAGGACATCGGGCGCGTTTGCGCCAACGTATGCTCAAGGAAGGTCTGCAAGGGTTTCAAGAACACGAAATTTTGGAATTGTTGCTTTTTCAATATATTCCTCGCAAAGACACCAACAAACTTGCGCACAATTTGCTGAACAAATTCGGCAGTCTTGCCAACGTTTTGGACGCCTCTCCTCAGCAACTTCAAACTGTAGAAGGCATTTCCGAGGTTACGGCGTGCAACATTGCCGTGTTAAAAGAAGTGTGGCAACGCTACAAGGTTAGCGCCTTGCAAAAGAAACCTATGTCCAAACTTTCCACCATCATACTCTACGCGCAAGAATTGGTGGCAGAAAGCTACATGGAAAAATTAGTGGTTGTTTTCGTAGACAATTCCACAAACTTTATCGTTTCGGAAGTTTTTTCGTCGGGCAGTTCGCAAGAGGTGCAAATAGACATCAAAAAACTTATTTCTGCGGCGGTAAGAGCTAATGCCGCAGGGGTAATTTTGTTTCATTGTCACGTAAAAGGCGTTTGCCAACCAAGCGCCACGGACATTTCTTTTACCGAAAAAATCTACGTAACTTTGGCAAACATGAACATAATGTTGCTTGATCACTTCATTTTCAACAACACCGAAGACTATTTCAGTTTTTACCAATCGGGAATAATGGACGAAATTGCAGAAAGGTACGCCAACAGTTTGCTAAATAACAACTTCTAAATGCCGTAAAATGCGGATGAACGCCGCCGGACACCATCGCACGCCGCCGAACAAACGGTCGATGTGCCAACGTGCACGCCAAAATGCAAAAATAGCGCAAATAAACGCAAAAAATTCGGTAAGAAAGCACTAAAAGACTCAACGAAAAAGCGTGAAAAACCGCAGAAAACGGTGCAAAAAGCCGCAACAAAACCGCTTAAAATGCACGGCAAATTCGGCAATTAAGCAAAATAATTTTCTGCATAGTGTTGCAACGGCGACAAACAACATCAACAAATCAAACAACAAAAAAACAATTCAAAATACAAAAAAAGAGGATTTTTCTATGACTCAACTTCGCACCAGATTTGCACCAAGTCCCACAGGCTATTTGCACATTGGCGGTCTCCGCACCGCGCTGTATTCGTATCTTTATGCCAAAAAGAAAAACGGCAAGTTTATTTTGCGTATCGAAGATACCGATCAAGGCAGATACGTAGAAGGCGCTGTGGAAATCATCTACCGCACACTGCGCGAAACGGGAATTATGTACGACGAAGGCCCGGATGTAGGCGGCGACTACGGCCCGTACATTCAATCGCAACGCAAAAACGAATATCTCAAATACGCCAAACAACTTGTAGAAAGCGGTGACGCTTACTATTGTTTCTGCACGGAAGAGCGTTTGGCAACTTTGCCCGATGTAAACGGCGCGCGCCGCTACGACAAGCACTGTTTGCACCTTCCCAAAGAAGAAGTGGAACGTCGTTTGGCGGCAGGCGAACCCTATGTTATTCGTCAAAACATGCCCACCGAAGGCAGCACAACCTATCACGATGTTGTTTATGGCGATATCACCATCGAAAACAGCGAGTTGGAAGACCAAATTCTTATCAAATCCGACGGTATGCCCACCTACAACTTCGCGAACGTCATCGACGACCACCTTATGAACATCAACTGCGTTATGCGCGGCATAGAGTATCTCAGCAGCACTCCCAAATACAACCTTCTTTACGATGCGTTTGGATGGGAACGTCCAATGTATATTCACATGCCGCCCATCATGAAGGACGCACAGCACAAACTTTCCAAGCGCAACGGCGATGCCAGCTACGAAGATTTGATTGCGAAAGGATTTTTGAAGGATGCAATCATCAACTACATCGCGCTTTTGGGTTGGTCTCCCAAAGACGACAGCGAAAAACTAAGTTTCGACCAACTCAAAGAAAAGTTCGACGTTTCCGGCATAAACAAAAGCCCCGCCATTTTCGACCCGATGAAGCTAAGTTGGCTAAACTCGCTATACATCAAAGAAATGTCTGCGGAAGATTTTGCCGAATATGCCACGCCGTGGTTGGAAAAGTGCTATTTGAAGGATTTCAACAAACACCTTGTTTGCAAACTTATTCAAAGCCGTATCGAAACCTTCGGCGAGATAGAAGAAAAACTGCGTTTTTTGGTGCAGTTCGAAAA
Organism: uncultured Oscillospiraceae bacterium; assembly: GCA_964535505.1. Lineage (GTDB taxonomy): Bacteria > Bacillota > Clostridia > Christensenellales > CAG-314 > Fimimonas. The sequence continues at coordinate 74,402 of CAZHUH010000003.1, read as the reverse complement.
GTTCGATTCCGCCCTTTATCAAAACCAAAAGCAAAAAACCGATGCTCAAACGGCAAAGGAAATTTTGCCTGCCGTGCGCAGCGCATTTGCCGCAGTGGACGTGTGGGATAACGAACACCTCTACCAAGCGCTTGTGGCGTTGGCGGCAGAAAAAGGTGTAAAAAACGGCAAAGTGCTTTGGCCCGCACGTATTGCCCTAACCGGACTTGCGGCAACCCCCGGCGGAGCCAGCGAAATTGCCGAACTTTTGGGCAAAACCGAAACTCTTCGCCGCTTAGACCAAGCCATTGTTTGGGTTGAAGAATAGCAAATAGACTTTTACAGCGTTGCCTTTGTATGTAATTTTGAGTATACGTATCGTCAAAATTGCGCAAATTGCGGCAACGGCTAATTGTGCAGAAACGTTTTCCGCCGTCATTGCGGAGTGTAGCGACGCAGCAATTCGGGAAAAATATGGACAAGCATGTTTCTTATATCAACACCGGATTGCTGCACTTCGTTCGCAATGACGAAAAGGACACACAAGTTTATATTTCTACAAACAGCTTTGGGCGCGGAGCAATTCCGCGCCCTTTTGTGTGCAAAACATTGTTAGTTGGCAAGATGCGATTGTAGATCGGCGTCTAATTGCGCGCCCCACATTTTTTTTGGTATATTGCGCTAAACTAAACAATCGAGGATATTTTGTTGTAGAGCGTTTTTGTTTGAAATGCGCGCAAAATTTTGTTATTTGTCCTATTTGTCGTAGTCGTCCATGCCGCGCAAATGCGTTTCAGGCACGTAGTTTTGCAAAATCGATTTGTATTGGCGCATGGTGTCATCGTCGCAACCGTAGGTGGTGCCGTCAATCAAATCGCCGCTGTCCACAAACTTCTGCAAAAAAAGCCGTTTGCCGCCCTTCAGCCATTTGCCCAGTTCTTCCATTTGCCCTTTTGTGTGCAAATTTCCGGTAACGGTGGTGCGAAATTCGTAATCTACGTGGTTTTGTTTCAAAAATTCCACCGATTTCTCCACGTCGGAAAGGTTCACCTTTGCCCCTGCCGTTTGGCAGTAGAGCGTTTTGCTGTTTTTCACATCCATTGCAACGTAGTCTACCAGTTTTTCTTCCACAAGCGACTGCAATTTTTCGGGAAAAGTTCCGTTTGTATCAAGTTTTACGGCGTAGCCCAAGGCTTTCACTTTGCGCAAAAACTCTGCCACGCCTTGTTGAATCAACGGTTCGCCGCCTGTTAGGCACATTCCTTCCAAAACGGCTTTGCGCTTTTGCAAAAATCGCAAAATGTCGCTTTCTTCAAGGTGTAGGGTGTTTTTGTCTAAAACCATACCGGCATTGTGGCAAAATGGGCAACGAAAATTGCATCCCACAGTGAAAACCGTGCATGCTACTTTTTGTGGATAATCCAACAATGTAAGTTTTGCCAAACCGCCGAATTTCATATTGCGTCCGATTTTTTTGAATAGTTTTGATTGAGCGTTCACATAACATTGAAAAACGTTTCCTTGTGGTGTAGGAGAGTGCATTGCGTTCCCGTTGCTGTATTGCTTCACTTCGTTCGTGTAGACGTTTTTGTAATACCGTATAGGCGAAGTTGTGTTTTTACTTTAATTTGCACAATTCCGCCGCAATGTCGCAGGCAAGGCGTGCGTTGTTGAAAACCAGTTGAATGTTTGCTTCTAAGCTTTTGCCGCCTGTAAGTTTTTGAATTTTGTCCAAAAGGTAGGGCGTAGTGGCTTTGCCGTGTATGCCCAATTTGTTGCATTCGGCTAATGCCCTTTCGATGTTTTGCGAAATGTAGTCAAAATCCAAAGAATATTCTTCGGGAATTGGGTTGGCAACCAACATTCCGCCGCCAAGGTTCAGCGCGCATTTCGCGTGGTATGCCTCGGCGATTTCAGCGGCGGTGTCTAGGCGGTAATCCACCTTAAAACCGCTTTTTCGGGTGTAAAAAGCCGGCATATCTTCCGTTTGATATCCAACAACGGCAACTCCGCGCGTTTCCAAACACTCCAAAGTCAAGCCAATATCCAAAATGGATTTCGCCCCCGCACACACCACGCACACGCTTGTTTGCTGCAACTCGTCCAAATCGGCGGAAATATCCATTGTTGTTTCCGCGCCGCGGTGAACGCCGCCTATGCCACCTGTTGCAAACACATCAATGCCTGCCAAACTTGCAATGTACATTGTCGCAGCAACGGTTGTTGCGCCGTATTGCTTTTTGGCCACTACAAAGGGAATGTCTCTTCGCGAAACTTTTGTAACCGATGTACCGCGCTTGCCCAACTCGTCAATTTGTTCGGCGGTACAACCCACCGTCAAGTTTCCTTCAATAATGGCGATAGTTGCCGGCACGCAGCCCCTTTGCCTAATTATTTTTTCCACGGTGAGTGCCGTTTCTACGTTTTTGGGGTAGGGCATGCCGTGCGAAATAATGGTGGATTCCAACGCCACAACGGGGTTGCCGAGTTTCAACGCTTCCGCGACTTCTGCGGATACAAAAAGGTTATTCATAACAAAAGTTTTCTCCTTTTTAGTTTGGTATTGCGAATATTCGTTTGCCGTTATTCGTTTGTCGTTTTTTACTGATTATATTGCGAAAATATGCTTGTCGACTTGCCGATTTTTTCGATTTTTTTTGTTGTTTATGTTGCGAATATTCGTTTGCCTAAGTTTTGAGGCGCGAAACAACTGCACCGACAGCCCGAAGCGGCATTGCGGAAGGCTGCCAACGAACACTTTGCCCATTTTTTTTGAAAAAATGTTTTGTTTTTGCGACCGTCAACTTGTGCGGAGCGAGTTTCGCCAACCAATCAACTGATATTATCGCACCAAACGGCGGTTATGTCAATTGCAAAGTTGGCAAAAAGGTGTTGTGCCTTTTTAATATATTGCACAACCTTCGAATAAACGTCTTGCGTGGCGTCGGTTTGGGCAATTGCAGAGCCGAGTCCGCACGCTTAAACTCGTTTGTCAAGCATTTGGAATTTGTCATTTTTGGTACTTTACAAAACTTGTGGTTTGCGCTATAATATTAATAGGTGAAATTTGGCTTGTTGTCTTTGCAACAGCTTAAATTGAATTCTGTAATAAATGTAGGGGTAAAAAAATCAAACATTGAAATCTCTGTGCAGTGCAGACATTGAAAACGGTTGCATTTTTTAGGGTTCCACCTTTCCCCTCACACAACATTTTACAAAGAGCCTAAAAAGCGAAAACAAATTTTGCCGCAATATCGGCAGTCGGAGGATTGTTTATGAGAAAAACAAAAATCGTATGCACTTTGGGCCCCGCAAGCACGTCTTACGACCAAATCAAAAAAATGGCTTTGGCAGGCATGAACGTCGCTCGTATCAACATGAGCCACGGTATTTACGAGGAACACCAAGTGCGTGTGGATAACGTAAAAAAAGTTCGCAGAAATTTGGGCGTACCCATCCCCATTATGGTGGACACGAAGGGTCCCGAAGTTCGCATAGGCACCTTCAAAAACGGAAAAATCGAAGTCACCGAAGGCATGCCGTTTGATTTTGTCTGCGAAGATATTGTCGGCGACGAAACAAAAGTTTCCATAACTTACAAAGATTTGCACAAGGATATTCGCGAAGATTGTTCTATTTTGCTTAACGACGGCTTGCTTATTTTCAAAGTTACCGGCATCGAAGGTACAACCATTCACGCCGAGGCGCAAAACAGCGGCATTCTTAGTGACCGCAAAGGCTTGTTTGTGCCCAACGTCAAGTTGAACATGCCCTTCCTTTCCGACCAAGACAAGCGTGATTTGGAATACGGCATAAAAATCGGCGCGGAAATGTACGCATTGAGCTTTGTGCAGGACGGCGATTGCGTCAAGGAAGTTCGCAAATATTTGATGGACCACGGCGCAAAAGAAGTTTGCCTTATTTCCAAAATAGAAAGTCAAAGCGGCGTGGACAACATCGACGAAATTATTGCCGCTTCCGACGGCATAATGGTGGCGCGCGGCGATTTGGGCGTGGAGTTGCCCTACGAAAAACTGCCTGCCATTCAAAAAATGCTTATCACGCGCAGCCGTATGAGCGGCAAATTTGTCATTACCGCAACGGAAATGTTGGAAAGCATGGTTACAAAACTGCGCCCGACCCGTGCTGAAATTGTAGACGTCGCCAACGCCGTGTATGACGGTTCAAGTTGCGTTATGCTTTCCGCCGAAAGTGCCGTTGGCATCAACCCTTCCAACACAATAGCTACAATGGCGCGCATTGCCGAAGAGGCAGAGCGCAACGTGGATTACAAACAAATGTATCGCAACAGCCCCTTCGCGCTGTTGGATAACACCGATGCAATTTCCCACGCGACAGTAAACACCGCCTTCGACATCAACGCAAAGGCAATAGTTGTTTACACCGCAAGCGGAGTTTCGGCACGGCTTATTTCTCGCTTCCGTCCCGAAGCGCCAATTGTTGCCATGACAAGCAGCGACAGAGTTTACCACCAGTTGGCAACCAGTTGGGGCATCATTCCCGTAATTTGCCAAACTTTCGACAACACCGACGATATGTTTATCAATGCGGAAGAAACTGTGCGCCGTTTGGGGCTCGCCGAAGAGGGCGAAAACGTTGTTATCACTGCAGGCGTGCCGTTGGGCAAAAATGTGGGCACCAACCTTATCAAGGTGGGCAAGGTGCAAGAATATTGAGTGCGAGCGCAATGGGGGATTATAAGACTTACAATTCCTTGGGCACTCACCGGTTCGCTTCGCTCGCGATGAAATCTTGCTTCGGTGGACAAGGTTAAGGCGAATTTAATTGTAAGTTCTAACGATCAGTGTCGCCACATTATTATCCCTTTCGGATTGCTTTGCCGACAAGTTCGTTTGCAATGACGAAAAGACACACCGATTAATATTTCTACGAAAAACTTTGGCGCGGAACACACTCCGCGCCCTTTTTTATGCAAGCAAACACGACGGCCACGTTTCTTTTTGCGCCTATGTCAGACAAAGCGCTATGTTTGGCATACTATATGTTGTGTTAAAAATAAAAAAATACCACAATATATTGTGTTTATCTTTGTCTTTTTCTGTTGACAGTTGCCCAAGGAATGTACTAAAATAAAAAAGCACCCTGATTTTCCTGAGCAGACGTCAAGCGTGGCAAATCACGACGTTTTCGCCTTAATATGTTTGTTGGCAACATCGTGCAGTAAGAGGCAGTGTTGGCGTGTAGTATTGCGGATTTTCAAAAAAGGCGGTGAAGTGTTCATACGGCGCGAACAGTCGAGAACGCCGCTGTGTTTCACAAGGTTCGAACCATCGAGAGCGTCGGTCCTTACCGAAGCATTGCGATTGTCGCCAAGTTTCTCGAATATCTGCAAGTGAAACAATGCGAATATCAGTAAGGGCAAACAATGCAACAAAGTTTTACCGCTTTTAAGTTCTTGGCGGCGGTTAAAATCTTTCAAAACAATTTTTAAAAAAGCACAACAAGTCGGTTATCGGGAGGGCTAAAATGTACCAAGTTAAAAAAAGAAATGGTGAAGTAATAGATTTCAATATTCAAAAAATAAGCAATGCCATCAAGGCGGCATTTATTGCAAAAAATAAACCCTATTCCGATGACGTGATAGATTTGCTGTCGTTGAAAGTTACGGCAGATTTTATGGATAAAATCATCGACGGCGTGGTTTCGGTGGAGGACATTCAAGACAGCGTCGAAACGGTACTTATTCAAGCAGGCTATGCCGACATTGCCAAAGCCTATATTTTGTATCGCAAACAGCACGAAAACGTGCGCAAAGTGGGCAAAACCATTTTGGACTACAAATCGGTGGTGGATAACTACCTTAAAATTGCCGATTGGCGCGTTAAGGAAAACTCTACCGTAACCTATTCCGTTGGTGGGCTTATCCTTTCCAACAGCGGCGCAATCACAGCCAACTATTGGCTTAGCGAGGTTTACGACGAAGAAATCGCAGAAGCGCACCGCACGGCGGCCATTCACCTGCACGATCTTTCCATGCTGACGGGTTATTGCGCAGGGTGGTCGTTAAAGCAGCTTATTCAAGAAGGTTTGGGAGGCGTTGTGGGAAAAATCACGTCGGCACCGGCAAAGCATTTGGCAACGTTGTGCAACCAAATGGTAAACTTTTTGGGCATAATGCAAAACGAATGGGCAGGCGCGCAAGCGTTCAGCTCCTTCGACACCTATCTTGCGCCCTTCGTCAAGGCAGACAACATGTCCTACGACCAAGTAAAAAAATGTGTTGAAAGTTTCATCTATGGGGTAAACACCCCCAGCCGTTGGGGCACTCAGGCGCCATTTTCCAATATCACGTTGGATTGGACAGTTCCCGATGACCTTGCCGAACTTAACTGCATCGTCGGCGGCAAAGAGATGGATTTCAAATACAAAGATTGCAAAAAGGAAATGGATATTGTAAACAAAGCCTTTATCGAAACAATGATAGAGGGCGACTACAACGGCCGCGGTTTTCAGTATCCCATTCCCACCTATTCCATCACCAAAGATTTCGATTGGAGCGAAACGGAAAACAACAAATTGTTGTTTGAAATGACGGCAAAGTACGGCACGCCATATTTTTCCAACTATATCAACAGCGACATGCAACCCAGCGATGTGCGCAGTATGTGCTGCCGTTTGCGTTTGGATTTGCGCGAACTTCGCAAAAAATCCGGCGGCTTTTTCGGAAGCGGCGAAAGCACCGGTTCCGTTGGCGTTGTTACCATCAACATGCCGCGTATAGCCTACCTTTCCAAAACGGAAGAAGAGTTCTACCAGCGTTTGGACAAAATGATGGACATTGCTGCACGTTCGTTGAAGATAAAACGCAACACCATTTCGAGATTTATGGAAGCGGGGCTTTACCCCTACACTAAACGCTATTTGGGCAGTTTCGACAACCATTTTTCCACAATAGGGCTTGTGGGCATGAACGAAGCCTGCCTAAATGCATGCTGGATCGGCAAAGATTTGACGGACAAAACGGCGCAAAAATTCACGCAAAACGTGCTTAACCATATGCGCGAACGCCTTTCCGACTATCAAGAAAAGTACGGCGATTTGTATAATTTGGAAGCGACCCCTGCCGAAAGCACAGCCTACCGTTTGGCGAAGCACGATGCAAAACTGTATCCCAACATGATTTTTGCCGGCAAAAAGGGTGAAACTCCCTACTACACCAACAGTTCGCACCTTCCCGTAAGTTTTACGTCCGACGTGTTCGACGCATTGGATATTCAAGACGACCTGCAAACGCTCTATACTTCCGGCACGGTGTTCCACGCATTTTTGGGCGAACGATTGCCCAGTTGGCAATCGGCAATGAAGTTGGTTCGTACCATTGCGGAAAACTACAAACTGCCTTACTACACAATATCGCCCACCTATTCCGTTTGTCAAGAACACGGCTACATTGCCGGCGAAGTTTACGAATGTCCGCACTGCCACAGAAAAACGGAAGTGTATAGCCGCATCACAGGCTACTATCGCCCCGTTCAAAACTGGAACGACGGCAAGGCGCAAGAGTGGAAGGATCGCAAAACCTATCAGCCGCAAAACAGCGAACTGAAAAAGTGCCTGCTAGATAACGGCAAAACAGAAGAACAAAAGGCGCAAGTTTGCGTGGTAAAACCTATGTTGTTTGTGCAAAACAACTGCCCCAACTGCAAAATGGCGGAATTGATGATGAACAAATCCGGCATTAGTTTCGAAGAAGTTGATGCAATGGATCACTCCGATTTGGCAAAAACTTTCAACATCAAACTTACCCCCACCTTGGTGGTGGCGTACGGCGACAGCTACAAAGTTTACGAAAACGCCTCTAACGTAAGAAAATACATAGAAACACACAAATAACTTCAAGTGCGGCGGTGATTGCCCAAGTGGCGCGAACTTGCAACAAACGGCGAAGTCTCGCAAGCGAGGCAAAGCGCGAAAAAGCGGCACAACATACGTTTTCTTACGTACGCACCTGAAAAAACGCAAAAAGTTTATCAAAGGTTGTCTAATTATTTGGACAACCTTTATTTGCCAAAATGTTCTGCGCGGCCGACGACGTGTTTTGTCGGTATCTGCAAAGGATAGTGCGTTATTTTAGTTGCGTTAACTTCAAATCAAAATAGAAAAAGCAATTTAAGGAAAGAGTATTTATGTACGATATTATAGTAATCGGCGGCGGTCCCGCCGGAATGACGGCGGCTGTTTACGCCGCACGCGCAGGCAAAAAAGTAATGCTTTTAGAACAAAACGCCTTCGGTGGACAAATTGCCACGGCTCCGCGCGTAGAAAATTTCCCCTCCGTTTCGGAAATTGTCGGGGCAAAGCTTGCGGAAAACATGTTCAACCAAGTGGTGGCGCAGGGGGTAGATTTCGATATGGGCACCGCCACGGTAACAAAGCAGGAAAACCGTTTTTGCGTTTCCACGGAATACGGCACCTATTCTTGCCGCGCCGTGGTGTTGGCAACGGGCGTTTCGCACAAAAAATTGGGTCTGTGTGCGGAAGAAAAGCTGGCAGGCAACGGCGTGTGCTATTGCGCCGTGTGCGACGGTGCTTTCTACAAGGGCAAAAAGGTTGCCGTAGTGGGCGATGGCAACAGCGCGGCGCAATATGCATTGTATCTTGCGGAAATTTGCGGAGAAGTGCAACTTCTTACCCTTTTTGATAAACTTTTTTGCGACAGCAACCTTGCGGAGCGCATTGCAACCAACCCCAAAATCGTGTGGACAAAAAACGTTTCCGTGTGCGACATTGTCGGCGAAAACAAGGTGCAAGGCGTGGCTTTTCGCGAAGATGATGGTGCGATAACTTTTGTGGATGTCGACGCGGTGTTTGTGGCTATCGGGCAAGAACCGCACAACGAGGCATTTGCCGATGTCGTAAAGCTCGATGAACACGGCTACGTTGTTGCCGGCGAAGATTGCAAAACAAGTTGCGAGGGCGTTTTTGCCGCAGGCGATTGCCGCACCAAAAGCGTGAGGCAGTGCGCAACTGCCGTGGGCGACGGAGCCGTTGCAGGCTTTTCCGCCGCAATGTTTGTCGACAAAAAGTAGAAATTTCTGTTGCTGCAGGCGATTGTTGCCAAGTAATTCAAACAACCGAAACAAAGCTCTATTTTTGCTCTTTGAACAAACTTTGACCATACGCGGGCCAACGCATCCGGCGCACCTGCCCGGCCGGCGACTGAAGTATTAGTTAATTACTGCAAATATTTTGAGTGTAGGCATTTGAGAGGTTTGGTAACAATCGCAATGTTTCTAAGGCATGCTATATTAGAAAATGTGTAAGGAACCGCGCACCTAGTACTTCAGGCTGTGTAGGCTCGCATGATGCACCGTTATTTGCCTTTGGACGTCAAAAGCAACCAATAGTTGCGGACAAATACGCAAAATTCAAGCCAAAAGCGGTGGTAAATTGTGGCGGTTGCTGATATAATGTGCTCACAGATTCCAAATTGGACATTGCGTATTCGCTAGCGAAAAAAGGGCGTAAATCAAAATTTCGTACTGTTCGAATGTACAACCGGTCCAACTCCAAGCGAATAAAAATTGTTACGTTTTCCAAACCATTTCACAAGGATTGTCGCTTGCTTTCAAATTTACGAGGTGCACCTATGAATACTCAATTTGCCGAAAGATTGCAAAAATTAAGAAAAGAAAACAACTTCTCGCAGGAACAACTTGCCGACGAACTCAATGTTTCCCGACAGGCAATTTCCAAGTGGGAATGTGGCGCAGCTTTGCCCGATACGGAAAATCTTATTGCCTTGGCAAAACTTTACCATTGCTCTATTGACGAAATTGTGTTCGACAAGTCGGCTGCCGCAAACAGCGAAGAGCCTGCGCCCACGCCCACCGAACCATCCGATCCCACGCCGAACTCAACCGAGAATGACGACGTTTGCGAGGAAAAAAGCCACCGCGCGCACGGTGGAGAAAACAAATATGTCGTAAAAGGCAGAATTGTGAACATTTGCACTTCGGTTACGGCGCTTTTCAGCGTAATGATTTATGTGTTGTGCGGCGCATGGCTAGACAAATGGCACCCTGCTTGGATTGTGTTTTTGTCCATTCCGCTTGCTGCAACGCTTGCCGAAAGCATTGTCAGCCGAAACAAACACATTTTCGCTTTTCCCATTTTGGTTTTGGCGGTGTACTTGATGTTGGGTTGTATCGGCGGATTATGGCACCCGTGGTGGGTGATATTTCTGCTTATTCCTATCTACTACACTATCCTCAGTTGGAATTTTAAGAAAAATAAGTAGGAGCTGCGCGTCCGGCGCACCTGCCCGGTGGGGCAACTGAAGTAGTAGGGAATTATTGAGAGCATTCTGCTTGCAGGCATTTGAGATGTTTGGTTAAAATATCATTCTCTAATTTTAATGATTTTATCAACAAGACGAACCATATTTTTGGGCTCCCTTGTGTAAAGGGAGCTGGCGCCGAATGGCGACTGAAGGATTGTGCCTAGTGCTTCCGGCTACTTGTTGGGTTTTGAACAAACTTTGAGCATACGTATGCATGAACATGTACCACAAACTCACGCAATCGCACAAAAAACAGGTAACACGTAATGTATTTTACGGCACGCAAAAAGTGATTTTTGGGCGGTAAACTTCTGAGAAATGCCTTGTGTCGAAACAAAAAAAATACATTTTGCTGTGTATCTTCCGGCTTTCAAAATGTAAAAATAATTTTGGTGCACAGCAATAAACGCTTTGTGTCGCAACAAAAAATATTCAACTGCGTTTTAAGTTTCAAAAAAATGTCCACAATCAAAAAAGATTTGAGGAGGGCAAACTATGAGAGTAAAGGTTAATGAAGACTGCATTGGCTGCGGACTGTGCGCAAGCATGTGTCCCGACGTGTTTCAAATGGAGGGCGACCGTTCCCAAGCGATAAGTAATTCCGAGCTCTATCGCGAACAAGCAGTCGAAGCCGCTGCCGCTTGTCCCGTCGCGGCAATAGAAGTAGAGTAAACCTCCGCTCGCCTGCATGGTGGGCAACGTTGTGTTGGGGTATTACCCATTGCGGTGTTGTTTGTTCGGTAACAAGCGCGATAGCGGCGCACCGGTTTTGCATTTTTGCGCCAAAAATTTTTATTAAAAACAGCAAAAAGAATTCTGTTTATGTTTTCGGTGCCCTGTCGGCGGCCGTGTTCAAATTGCCGCTTCGGCGGGACAAATTTACTTATGTCGCCATATAAATTTTTTATCGAAAAACGACAAAAAAAGTCAAAAATGCCTCTTGACATTGCCTTTTTGGGGTGTTATACTAACTGAGGTTTGAAAAAACAAACGCATTTTGCGCTTAACTTTCAAATCACCTCCATTAGTTTTTTCGGCCATGTGCCGAAGTCTTTACTCCATCAAAAAAGAAGAAGGTTCGCCAACCTTTCTTCTTTTTTTATTTGGTGTATCCGATTTTGCAGCAAATGTTTGGGTGATAGTATAACTGTTTATAGGCGCTTAGCCGCATCTCTTGACCTTCGGCTCTTGCCCTATATTTGCAATAGAAGGCGATTTTTGTTGCAAGTTGCCCCTATTTCAGCAACAATTTGGAAATTTCGCGAAAGTTGCCGTCTGCAACCACGTATTTGGGTGGGAATTTCGGCTCTTCGCTGCCCGTCAAATTGGTTTTTATCCAAAGGCAATCTATTTTTGCGTTGCGCGCACCGCCCACGTCGGCAATTGCGTCGTTACCAATGTAAACAGTTTCTTTTCTGTTCAAATTGTAGGTTTTCAACAGCATATCAAAAAACTTGGGGTCGGGTTTTGCGCATTTGCAGTCGGATGAATACACGATTTTTTCAAAGTATTTCTTTAGCCCAAGGCGCGTTATTTCCATTTGGGTGAAGCAACTTTGCGCATTGGAAAGAATAAAGAGTTTTTTGCCGGCTTTTTTAAGTTTGGCAAGTGTTTCCGTTACACCGTCGTAAAGGCGAATATACTGTGTGGAAAAGGCGCGAAATTCCTGCGCCAAGTGCGTCGCCAACGCTTTGCTTATTTTTTGTCCCTTGTTGGCGCAAATTTGACGGAAAATTTCCACAACGTCCACTTCGGGATATTTAAATTGCGCCTTGCCTTGTTCAATTTGCAATTCGCAACCGGCAAAGTATGTTTCTTGCAATTCTTGTGCTGTGTAGTTCACTCCGTAAAAATTCAAAGTGTCGGCAAGTTTTTGCCACGTTGAAAGTTCGTATTCGTTGGTGTGGATATCCACAAGCGTTCCGTAAATGTCAAAAACGTAATTTTTGTACATGGTTATCCCTCCTGATATGTAAAATTTTTTGTCGCCCAAAGCGACAAAAGTCATTGTCAACTTTATTGTAACATTTTTTCGCTGTTCCGTCAATATTGCGTAATGGGTAAAATTGCAAAAAGCAGAAATGTTCAACAATTGGCAAGTATTGTGTCGGAAATACAAGGGGCAAAGTCGGACTCAACTTGTATGGCATCATTCTTACCGTTCTCAAAAGCCCAAGTATTCCACTCCCACAAGCAAAATCTCGTTTATTTTGGGGTTGGATATGGAATATTTCAAAATTTTTCCATCGCGCTCGCATTTCACCACGTTCATATCGCGCAAAATTCGCAGTTGGTGCGACACTGTGGTTTGATTCATTTGCACAACGCTGGACAAATCAGATACGCACAGCGGTGAAATAGAAAGCGCCGAAAGCAGTTGCAACCGCGAAGGATCGGCAAACAGTGCGAAAAAGCGCGCTATTTTTTGCGTGGTGTTTTTGTCCGGCAGATAACAATCCATGTCGTCCAAAATTTGCGGCGTTGCTTGCAACATAGTTTTTTCTCCAAATTTCAGTTTCGAGGTTTTAATGCGAAAAAAGACGCAAAAAGTTCTTTTATCCGCATACGCTTGTACTTTTTTCAACAAAAATTTTACAATTTGCACTTTGCTGCAAAATGGCGCATATTGTAGTAAAAAAACAAACATTGACGCAAATTTTCCTTTGCGGGGCAGTATTTGCAAAATCAGCGCAAAATTCGCAAATTTTTGCAAAAAACGATGTACTGTTGCCAAATGCGTGCACATAATTGTTTGAACGTGCACTATCTGCATTTTTGCGGCAAAATGCCTAGTTTTTTCAAAAGAAGAATATCGCACACAGCAAAAAACGGCAAACGACAACACTTATTTACCTGACACGCCACCATCTGTTTGCATATGCGAAACCATTGTCGACATGCCGTAGCACCGTTTGCAAGCAAAATCAACAAAATTTGCCGACATTCCCCAAAAAGTTAAACCAAACAAAAAAAAGGAGAAATTATGAACATTACCACCAGTCTTTTGTATCTGTTGCTGTTGTATGCCGTGTTGGACAGAGACAACAAACTTTCTCTCACCACGGGGTTGGTTATCGCCTTCGTAATTTTGCTGCTGAATTGCTACCTGCGCAACAGAAGTTGTTGCGGCGACAATCTCAACACAACCAACACAACAACAACTTCCGCAAATAACATTTTCGGCACACTAAACGGATTTTAAGCATTTTTTCGGCACACGTATGCTAAGAATATTGCTTAGTAACAATTAATCTTCTCGCACCAATGTGGGGATCGGCGTCCGCGACGGACTGCGCCTTTTCAAATAGTTTTTTAATATTATTTTTTGCACGCGTCTTTTTTCAAAATCGCCGTGTTCGGCACAGAAACGCCAAGCATTTGCAAACCGTGAAGTTTGCAGATGTTTAGCGTTTTGTTACCGCCGTTGCATCCTTGACAATTTGTATTGGAACAAGTATAATAACTAATGTATGCCGAAAGCGCATTCATCACACGATAAAGGCTACGCTTGTTGCCCTCTCGGTTACTGCACTTTCAAACGGTGAAAAACTGTCAAACAACCTTTTAGTGGGAGGTTATTGGTGAAAATATGAAAACAAAAATAGGTGGACAAGCCGTCATAGAAGGCGTGATGATGCGCGGCGCCTCGTCGATGGCATTGTCCGTAAGAGACGAAACGGGGCAAATTCGCGTGGAAACAACGCGTTTGCCGACAAAAAAACCCTGGTATCGCAAAGTGCCCTTTTTGCGCGGAGTTGTCAATTTGGTGCTTTCTATGGTCGATGGTTTCAAAATCATCGGCAAATCGGCGGAAGTGATGGTTGAGGACGATATCGACACTTCGGAAAACGGCAACGGCATGAATGCCGTAATGGCGATTTCCATGATGTTGGGAATAGTTTTGGCGTTGGCGCTGTTTGTTGTGTTGCCGACTGCGCTTACAAGTGCCATTTTTGCGCTGTTTGGTTTGGACGCCGCAAATTTGGAACTGGCTTGGCTAAAATCGCTTATCGAAGGCGTGTGCAAATTGTTGGTACTTGTTGGCTATATGGGCGGAATTTCCTGTATGCAGCAAATCAAGCGCGTGTTTATGTATCACGGCGCAGAACACAAAACCATTGCTTGCTACGAAGCGGAAATGCCGCTGACGGTAGAAAACGTAAAAAAATGCAGTCGCTATCACGATAGGTGCGGCACAAGTTTTTTGGTGTTTGTGGTGGTGTTTTCGGTTGTTTTGATGATGGTGCTGGATATCGTGTGCGCCGCATGCAATTTCACCGCATTTTTGGATAATTGGTGGCTTCGTGCCATTTTGAAAATTGCGCTTTTACCAATTACGGCAGGGTTCAGCTACGAAATGCTTATGTTGCTTGCTCGCAGCAATTTCATTTTGTTTCGCCCCCTAAAATGGTTTGGCAAACAGTTTCAAAAACTAACCACGCGCGAGCCGGACGAAAGTATGTGCGAAGTGGCAATTTGCTCCTTTACCAAGGTTTTGGAAATGGATGCCGACCCCACAATCGAAGAAGTACACTTCCCCGAACCGATAACGTTGGCGGAATTTCGTCAACAAATGGAAACAAGCGGTATCGACAAATTTGCCGGTAAGGTGGACGATTGGCTTGTTGCCGCCGTTTTGCATGTGAAAGAGGAAGATTTGAAAAGAAATTTCCCTGTGCCATTCGGTTGGACGGTACGTTTGCAACACATAGTGCAAGAAATGGAACAAGGCAAGCCGTGGCAATATGCCGTTGGCAGTGCGGCGTTTTTCGGACGCACCTTTGCGTTGGATCAAAACGTGCTTATTCCTCGCCAAGATACCGAACTTGTTGCCGAAGAGGCACTGCGTTGTCTCAAAAAAGGAGACAGCGTGTTGGATTTGTGCTGTGGCAGCGGCGCAATAGGCTTAACTTTGGCGTTGGAAAGCGCAAAAAGCGGTGCCGCAAAGGTGCTTTTGGCGGACGTTGACAAAAAGGCGTTGAAAGTTGCAAAATACAATGCCAAACAACTTAAAGCCAACGTAAAAACAAAGCAAAGCGACATGTTTCAAAACATCGGCGGCAAGTTCGATTTGATAGTTTGCAATCCGCCCTACATCGAAACGAAAACCATAGAAACATTGGACAAAAGCGTAAAAGATTACGAACCGCGTTTGGCTTTGGACGGCGGTGCCGACGGGTTGAAATTTTACCGCATTTTGGCACAGCAAGCCGCCAAACACATCAAAAAGGGCGGTGCGTTGGTGTTGGAAATAGGCTACAACCAAGGCGCTGCGGTAAAAGAAATTTTGTCGCAAAGTTTCAACGTAATCGTAAAAAAGGACTATGGCGGAAACGACAGAATAGTTGTTGCAACCTTGCGTTGACGCTTGCGCGGCGAGCGGGCTTATGCAGCCGGCAACGTGAAGTAGTAGGGAATCGTTGATTTGAAATTACTCACGGGCATTTGAGCGGTTTGGTAAAAATATCATTGTCAAACGCCAATTGCTTTTTACAACAAGACGAACAATATTCTTTGGCTCCTTTGTGTAGAGGCGACGGAGGGATTAGTCTTGCGCGATGCACACAATTTCCGGCACACGTGTGCGCAAAAAGTGATTGCACGGCAAAATTGCCCTTGCAAAATGTTTTATGCGCAGCAAAACTGCAGCCGCGGAATAATGATTGTAATGCAAAACAGTTGGCGCAAAAGCACCGCGTGTTTTGCCGAATTTGTATTTTATATCGGAGAAAACATGACAGAAAAACTAGACAAAATGGTCGAACGCTACAACTTCTTGACGGAGGAAATTGCCAAGCCGGAAGTTATTGCCGACAACAACAGTTGGAAAAAATTGGTAAAAGAACACAGCAGTCTCACCCCCATTGTAGAGTGCTACGAAGAATACAAAAAGGCCGATAAAGCCGTGTCGGACGCGTTGGAACTGACGGAAGCGGAAACGGACAAAGAAATGTTGGAACTTCTGCACGAAGAGATTGTGGGCGGCAAAAAACGCCGTGAAGAACTGGAAGAACAGCTTAAAGTGCTGTTGCTTCCCAAGGACCCCAACGACGACAAAAACGTTATCATAGAAATTCGCGCAGGCGCAGGCGGAGAAGAAGCGGCACTGTTTGCCAACGAAATTCGCCGCATGTACTACATGTTTGCGGAAAAAAATCGTTGGAAAATCGAAGAAATCGATATCGAAGAAAACGAACTGGGCGGTTTGAAGGAAGGTTCCTTCATGGTCGTGGGCGAAGGCGCTTACAGCAAGTTCAAGTTCGAAAGCGGCGTGCACCGCGTTCAGCGTGTGCCCGATACCGAAAGCCAAGGGCGAATTCACACTAGCACTATAACCGTTGCCGTTTTGCCCGAAGCGCCCGACGTGGACATAGAAATTTTGGATAAAGATTTGAAAATCGACACCTATCGTTCTTCCGGCGCAGGCGGACAACACGTAAACAAAACGGAAAGCGCTATTCGCATGACGCACTTGCCCACAGGCATTGTGGTCAACTGTCAAGACGAGCGTAGCCAAATAAAAAACAGAGAAAAGGCTATGAACATTTTGCGCAGCAAACTTTACGATTTTTATCAAACGCAGGCCAATGCGGAATACGCCGCCGCACGCAAAAGCCAAGTGGGCACAGGGGACAGAAGCGAGCGCATTCGCACATACAACTTTCCGCAAGGGCGCGTTACCGACCACCGCATAGGTTTGACGTTGTACAGCATTGTGAACTTTATGAACGGCGACATAGGCGAAATGGTGGAAGCGTTGCGTTTGGCAGATCAAGCGGCAAAACTGCAATCCGCCGACGTGTGATTTTTGGGCGGCAAATTTCGGCAAAAATACAGTCACTGTGCACAAATTCAGCCGAACGTGTCGACAAAAATCGAAAAACAACGCGCGAAATTTTCCAAAACATTCATTCGCTTTCGTGGATAAAGATTCGCAACTTCAAACGAGGCGAATTTGAAAGAGGTAGGTATGAAAAAAGTATTCGTAATTTTTCTTTTGGCAATCGCGGCACTTTCGCTGTGCTGCTGCAACGTAAACAATCAGACGTCGTCCAACGACAACGAGCCTTCGCAGACACTTATTTGTTACGTACCGGACGGCGCACCTGCGATTGCCGTTGCCAACATCATTGCCGACAAATCCATCGGCAAAACTCCCGTAGAAACCACCGTTACCACCGGTGAAAACGTTGTTGCAAAGTGTGTTTCAGGCGAAGCGGACATGGCAATTTTGCCCACAAACGCCGCCGTTACCGTGCTGTCGAAACGGAGTGAATATTGCCTGTTCACAGTAAACGTGCAAGGGCTTTTGTATGTTGTGGGCACGCAGGAAGTAACAAATTTAATCGACTTAACAGGCAAAACCGTGTACAGCATCGGTTTGGGCAACACGCCCGAGTTTGTTTTCAAAAAAATTTTGGACACCCAAAACATTGCCTATGGCACTTTGGGCGAAGGGGAAGCCGCCAACCAAGTAACCTTCAAATACGAAACGGACGGATCTACGATAATCCCCCTTGTGCTGCAAGGCAAAGCGCAGTTTGCCGTTTTGGGTGAACCTGCCGTAACTAACCTCATATCCAAAGCGGCGTCGCAAAACAAAACGGTTTTTCGCCTTTTCGATTTGCAACAACTTTGGCAACAAGCCACAAACAGCAACTTTGCAGGATATCCGCAGGCAAGTTTGATTGTCAAGCGCGATTTGCTGTCGCAAGGCAAGTTCGCGGAACTTTTGATGCAAAAACTTTCGGATAATTCGTCGTATATTATGCAAAATGCGGCATCATTAAACCAACTTATGCAAAGCGTAGGCAGCAGTTTGAACGTTGACTACACGCCCGAAATAATCGAGCGTTGCAACCTCACCGTTGTTTCGGCAATTTCCGCCAAACAAAACATCGAAAACTATCTGCAAACTTTTCAAGCAATGCAAACTTTTTTGCCGCTGAACACCTCACTTTTTTATGAATTCGACAATTAAAAGAGTTTTTATCTCCATTTTCAAAGTAGTTGCCGTTGTGGCGGCGGTGCTTTTGCTGTGGTATTTGGCGGCACTTTGGACAAACAACGACCTTGTTTTGCCCCATCCGCACCAAGTGGTGTTGCTGACCTTGCAACTTTTGGGCAAGGGGACAACCTATGTTGCACTTGCTTACACTTTGTTGCGCGCCTTGGCTGCTTTTGCCCTTTCGCTGGCTTTTGCTCTTGTGTTGGCTTTGTTTTCAGGCGTGTGCAATTCCGTTCGCCCCTTTGTGGAAGGCGCAGTAACATTTTTTCGCGCACTGCCCACCATTGCGGTAATTTTGGTGGCAATGATAGTCTTTCCGTCGAGTGTTGTGCCGATTTTTGTGGCTTTTTTGGTGGCCTTTCCCATTGTTTACAGCGCGTTTTGCCGCGAGACCTCTTCCGATAGGCTGTTTGACGTGTGCAAAGTCTACAACGTTTCCGCCTCAAAAAAGGTGCGCTATGTGTTGTTGCCGCAAATTTCACAAGCACTATTGCCGCAAATAAAGGACACTTTGCCTCTTTGCGTAAAAATCGTCATTGCCGGCGAAGTTTTGGCGTTGCCGCGCTTGGGACTTGGACAGCAGATGTACGTTGCAAAAGTCAACTTGCTTACGGCAAATGTTTTGGCGCTTACCCTTTTGGCACTTGCCGTGTGCTTTGTGATTAGCGGTGTTTGCGCACTGTGTAGGAGGAAAAAATGATAACGCTTTCCGACATTACGGTGGCTTATGGCAAAAACGTAGTCTACCGAAATTTCAACTTTTCTTTCCCAAAGGGCGTAAATGTGGTTTTGGGCAAATCCGGCTGCGGAAAGACAACTCTGCTCAACGTTATTGCCGATCTTGTGCCCTTTGACGGCAGTTGCAAAATGCAAGGCAAAATTTCCGTGGTATTTCAACAGCCGTCGCTTGCGCCCACTTCCGTGTGGAACAACGTCGATTTGGTTTTGCCCAACGGCAACAATGCGGAAAAAATCCGCCGTGTGCTTCAACTTGCGCAAATCGCCGACAAAAAGGACCAAAATGTCCAAAAGCTTTCCGGCGGCGAACAACAACGTGTTTCCCTTGCCCGCGCTTTTGCCGCCGACACGCAAATTTTGCTGTTAGACGAACCCTTTTCCAACTTGGATTTCGGCGTAAAGGTGCAACTTCGCGCCACGTTGAACGTCCTTTTGGAGCAATCGGACAAAACCGCCCTGCTTGTTACCCACGACATCGACGAAGCGCTTGCGTTATCCGACAATATTTTTTTGTTGGAGGGACGCCCTTGCACTCTTCGCCACGTTGCCGAAATTGCAACGCCTCGCACCGAGCGTTCGGAATATGCCTCCGAAACGGTCGCGCTCAAAAAACAACTTCAACAACTTTTGCTTTGATATGTTTACGTTCGACGGCATAAACTGACGCTTTCGGACGTTTTTTGGTTTTGTGCTTTGTCTTTCATTTCCGCACAGCGTGTCTGCAAATTTGTATAATTCCACACATTTTTTGTCCACCCTTTCCGCTCTGCGTGTCTCAAATTGCAATATTCGGCGCATTGTTATTTATTCCTTTATCTATTCCTTTATCATAAATTTTAACTATAAAAACATAATTTTTTTGTATCGGTTTTTGTGCCGATTGGGCAGTCAAAAAAGTTGTCGAAAAAAGTGAAATCATGTTATACTTTTCGTCGGTATGATTTTTTTCTATCTAAAACACTTTTGAGGAGGAATAGTATATATGAAAGGTTCTAACCTGCCCTTTATGGGCACGGCAGAGCAAGAAAAGGCTTTGCGCAACAAACTGCGCGAATTGAAATCCAAAGGCGGTGCACTTATGCCGTCGTTGCAATTTGCACAAGATTTGTACGGTTACCTTCCCTACGAAGTTCAGCGGATAATTGCCGAGGAATTGGGCGTGTCGTTGTCGGAAGTTTACGGCGTGGCAACGTTTTATTCGCAATTTTCCCTTTATCCCAAGGGAAAGTATCAAATCGGTATTTGTTTGGGCACAGCATGCTACGTAAACGGCTCGCAAGAAATCTACGACAAATTGCGCAATATTTTGGGCATCGAAAGCGGCGAATGCACGATGGATAGACTGTTTTCGTTGGATGCCACCCGTTGCGTGGGCTGTTGCGGCATGGCTCCCGTAATGACGATAAACGACGACGTCTACGGCAAAGTTAAGCCGGAAGATGTAGAAAGCATCATCGCAAAATATCGTGAAAGGGGGTAACAGCAAATGGATTCGGTCAGACTTCGCAAAATAAAAAACGAAACTTACAAAATTGTCGGCAACCGCTTTGTCGGCGCATCTCAAAAGGGCATGACCTACGTCAAACAAGTTTTGGTGTGCGGCGTTGCGGGGTGCGCGTCGGAGGAATCGCAAAAAACCTACAAACGACTTTGCGATTCCGTAAAATTACACGGGCTAAGCAACAAGATTAACGTGTGTCAAACCGGTTGTTTCGGCTTGTGTGCCGCAGGCCCCGTTGTGGCGGTGTACCCGGAAGGCACGTTCTACACCCACGTTCACCCTGATGATGTCGACGAAATTGTGGAAAGCCATCTCAAAAATGACGTTCCCGTTGAAAGATTGCTTTATCGTGATTCCGACGGCAAAATCAAACCGATAAACGAAACAAACTTTTATCGCAAACAACTCAAATGGGCATTGCGCAACTGCGGCGTAATCAACCCCGAAAGCATCGACGAATACATTGCTCGCGACGGCTACTTTGCGCTCGAGAAAGCACTTTCTATGACGCAAGACCAAGTGATAGCGGAAGTTACCGCTTCGGGTCTACGCGGACGCGGCGGCGCAGGCTTTTTGACGGGGCGCAAGTGGATGTTTACCAAACAAGCGCAATCAAACAAAAAGTACGTCTGTTGCAACGCCGACGAAGGCGACCCCGGTGCGTTTATGGACCGTTCCGTTTTGGAAGGCGACCCACACGCAGTGGTGGAAGCAATGTGTATTGCCGCCTACGCCGTAGGCGCCGATCAAGGCTATGTCTACGTGCGTGCGGAATATCCCGTTGCCGTAAAGCGCTTAACTTCGGCAATAAAGCAGGCGCACGAATACGGATTTTTGGGCAAAAACATCTTTGGCACCGACTTCTGTTTCGAATTGGAAGTGCGTTTGGGCGCAGGCGCATTTGTGTGCGGCGAAGAAACGGCTCTTATGACCAGCATCGAAGGCAAGCGCGGCGAACCTCGTCCTCGTCCTCCCTTCCCTGCCGTAAAAGGCTTGTTCGGCAAACCCACTTTGCTTAACAACGTGGAAACCTACGCCAACATTCCGCAAATAATTTTGCACGGCGCACAGCGTTTTGCGGCCGTTGGCACGGAAAAGAGCAAGGGCACCAAAGTTTTCGCTTTGGGCGGACGTATCAAAAACACCGGTTTGGTAGAAGTTCCCATGGGCACAACGCTAAGCGAAATCATCTACGATATCGGCGGCGGCATTCCCAACGGCAAAAAATTCAAAGCGGCACAAACGGGCGGACCCAGCGGCGGCTGTATCCCCAGCCATTTGCAAGATATTTCCATCGATTACGAAAGTCTTTCGGCAATTGGCTCCATGATGGGCAGCGGCGGTTTGATTGTTATGGACGAAGACAACTGCATGGTGGATATCGCCAAGTTCTTCTTAAAGTTTACCGTAGACGAATCGTGCGGCAAATGCACCCCTTGCAGAATAGGCAACAAGCGTTTGTACGAAATGCTTTGCAAAATAACCGATGGCAACGCCACCGAAGAAGATTTGAAAAAAATGGAAGAATTGTGCAAGTACATCAAGGACAATTCTCTTTGCGGTTTGGGACAATCTGCCCCCAACCCAGTACTCTCTACGTTAACATACTATCGCGACGAATATGAAGCCCACGTTAAGGACAAAATATGCCCTGCCGGCGTGTGCAAATCGCTTATTCAATATCGCATCGACCCCGCAAAATGTATCGGTTGCAACCTTTGTGCGCGCAACTGCTCGGCAAACGCCATTCGCGGCACGTTGAAACAACCGCACCAAATCGACACTTCGCTGTGCATCAAGTGCGGCGTATGCGAAACCAAGTGTCATTTCGGCGCAATCTACAAAGAAGGAGGCCGCAAACATGATTAACCTTAAAATAAACGACATTCCCGTAAGCGTGCCGGAAGGCAGCACTCTTTTGGAGGCGGCTCGCAGCATCGGCATTAAAATTCCCACCTTGTGCCATATGAAAGACATCAGCGAATTGGGCGCTTGCCGCGTGTGCGTTGTGGAAGTGAATGGCATGCGCAGTTTGGTTGCCGCATGCGAATATCCCGCAATGGAAGGCATGGAGGTGTACACCAGCACCAAGCGCGTGTTTTCGGCACGCAAAACCACGTTGGAACTTATTCTTTCCGACCACCGCAAAGATTGCCTTTCGTGCGAACGCAACACCAATTGCGAATTGCAACGTCTTGCCTACAAGTATGATTGCGACAGCAGCCGTTTTGCAGGACAAACGCGTAATTTTGTGTACGACGATTCCACCGACTACCTTATTCGCGACAACAGCAAGTGTATTCTGTGCCGCAGATGTATTGCAATGTGCAAAAAAGTGCAGGGTATCGGCGCAATAGGCACAAACGATCGCGGCTTCGACACTCACGTTGCATGCGCTTTCGATATGAAACTCAACAACACCGTGTGCATAGGTTGCGGCCAATGCGTAAACGTTTGTCCCACAGGCGCTTTGAAGGAAAAATCCGAAGTAGACCGCATGTGGGAAGCAATGAACAACCCCCGAAAATACGTGGTTGCGGGCACTGCCCCCGCCGTGCGCGCCGCTTTGGCGGAAGAGTTCGACATGTCTATCGGCACAAACTGCCAAGGCAAAATAAACACGGCGTTGAGATATTTGGGCTTCAAACAAGTTTTCGACATCAACTGTTCGGCAGATTTCACCATTATGGAAGAAGCCCACGAATTGGTCAATCGCATTGTAAACGGCGGCAAATTGCCGATGTTCACAAGTTGTTGCCCCGGTTGGATAACCTATTGCGAAAAACACCACCCCGAACTTTTGGAGAACCTTTCCACGTGCAAATCTCCGCAACAAATGTTTGGCGCGTTGGTTAAACAAACCTATGCAAAACGCAACAATTTGGATCCCAAAGACGTGTTTGTGGTAACAATTATGCCCTGCACCGCCAAAAAAGGCGAAAAAACACGCACTTTTATCAACGGAATACCCGATATCGACGCCGTTTTGACCACGCGCGAATTGGCTCATGTTTTGAAGGGCAACGGAATTTTGCTTAACGATGTTCCCGATGGCGAGGCGGACAATCCTTTCAGCGAATATTCCGGAGCAGGAATTATTTTCGGCGCCACGGGAGGCGTTATGGAAGCGGCTTTGCGCACGGCGGTAAGCATTATGGAGCCGGACTCTAAATTTACCAAGTTGGAATTTGCCGAGGTTCGCGGCTTGGATGGCGTGAAAGAAGCCACCTACACAGTTGCCGGCAAAACGCTAAAAATCGCCGTTGCCAACGGCATCAAAAACGCTCAAACGCTTTGCGAAAAAATCAAAAACGGAGAGGCGGACTATCACTTTGTGGAAGTGATGACCTGCCCCGGCGGTTGCGTAATGGGCGGCGGACAACCGATAAAAGCCACCTATGCCAAGCACCGCGACGATGTCGCAAAGGGACGTGCGTCAGTGCTGTATAACGCCGACAAGGCAATGTCCTCTCGCCGAAGCCACAAAAACGGCAGTGTAAACGCCCTTTATGCCGAAGTTTTGGGCGAACCCAACGGCCCTGTTGCACACGAATTGTTGCACACAACCTACAAGCCGTTGGCGGCTTACATAAAGGAAGAATAACCGACCGAATGTTTTTCTCGGCCCCCTTTACACAAAGGGGTCAAGGGAATAGTGACTGCTTTTAGCGCACATCCACAAAATGTACCGCAAAAAAACATTTCACAAACTGTTCAAAAAGTATTGAAATTTGCTGTGAAATGGGGTAAAATATAACAAAGCAAAAGGCAAAAAACTTTTGCCAAATCATTTTGGAGGACACAGCATTGATACAAGTAATTTACGGCGAAAAAGGCTCGGGGAAAACAAAACAAATTGTCGCTCTTGCAAACGACACGGCTAAAACAGCGAAAGGCGTTGTAGTTTACATAGACCGCACCAACCACCGTATGCACGATTTGAACAGAGACGTGCGCTTGGTAGACGTTTCTCACTACAACCTTGTCAACCAAAGCGAACTTCTTTCATTCATTAAGGGCATGCTCGCCGCAAACTTCGATATAGAAAAAGTTTTCATCGACGGTGTAACCCGTTTGTTGGATTGCAACGTTACCGAATTGCAGGTGCTCTACGACGGATTGGCACAAATTGGTGCCGAACACAACGTAGATTTCTTCATCACGGCAAGTTGCGCCAAAGAAAATTTGCCCGACTTCATTGCTAAATATGTAAACTAACCACGTTTGACGTTTTGCAACTTAACTGAAAAATAAGACAAAAGTCTTTTTCGTTTTTTCGAAGAAGGCTTTTCTTTTGACATTTTGCACAAAGCGTGAAAAAAACGCAAACTAACCAAGTTGACGTTTCGCAGCTCAACTAAACAATTAAGCCAAAAGCCAAGAAAAATGACCAAGCGCTTGCAAATAGGCGCACCAGCACCTCAACAATTTAACCAACCCTCGCCGAATTTGTTAAATGCACATTACGATCGGTTGCTTGATAGTTGCACTTGCCAACTTACTTGCGTTTTGTTGCAAAAGTCAAAGACACGTAAACCGACAACACTTTCTATTCAAAAGTCTTTTTCGTTTTCGAAAAAGGCTTTTGTTTTTGGCTCTGCAACCAACGTTGAAACAAAATGAAAAAGTCTTGTCGCAAACCTCCGCAATGAACAGATTCTTCGTTGCCTAAGTATATTTTAGCGTGGGTTTGCCTTGCAAATATTGACATTGTTTTGCCAACGTGTTACAATAAAAAACAAGGTTGTCTTTGAAAAACCACTTCGAAGATGATTTTTGAGAATCTTTTGTTGTCTTGTGAGGGAGAGTTATGGAGGAACAAGTGAAAAAAACAGTGTTTAGCGGCGTGCAACCCACGGGAAAAATAACCTTGGGCAACTATTTGGGAGCCATAAAAAACTGGGAATTGCTGCAAGACGAGTACAACTGTATCTATTGCGTTGCCGACTTGCATTCGCTTACGGTAACACAAATTCCGACAGAACTTCGCAAACAAACGCTAAATTTGGTTGCGTTGTACATTGCGTGCGGCATCGATCCACAAAAAAGCACGTTGTTTGTTCAATCGCACGTGCACGAGCACGCCGAACTCACCTGGATTTTGGACACCATTGCCTACGTTGGCGAACTCGGGCGTATGACGCAGTTTAAGGATAAATCAAGGAAGCACGCAGATAATATAAATATGGGACTTATGAACTACCCCGTGCTTATGGCAAGCGACATTTTGCTTTACCAAACGGATTATGTACCGATTGGAAAGGATCAAGTGCAACATTTGGAACTGGCGCGCACGTTGGCGGAACGTTTCAACAGCCACTATTCAGACACGTTTGTTGTGCCCGAAGGAATTTTGTCCAAAACGGGCAGTAGTATCAAAAGTTTGCAAGACCCTTCGGCAAAAATGTCGAAATCCGACCCTAACGAAAACGCATATATTGCGCTGACGGACGATGCGGACACCATCAGGCGCAAACTTCGCCGCGCCGTTACCGATTGCGACATGGAAGTGCGTTTTGGCGAGGACAAGCCGGCAATTTCCAATTTGCTTACAATCTACAGCCTAACTTCCGGTGAAAGTGTTAAGGAGGCGGAAAAACGTTTTGAAGGGAAAGGGTACGGCGTGTTCAAAGATGCCGTTGCCGATGCCGTTATCGCCACGGTGGAACCCATTCAGCAGCGGCAAAAACACCTGCTTTCCGACAAAAGCTATTTGGAGGACCTTTTGAAACAAGGTGCGGAACAGGCTTCGCGCATTGCGGCAAAAACTCTATCGAAAGTGTATCACAAGGTGGGACTTGTGGCAAAGATAAGATAATGTTCGGATACCTAAATATAACAAAAAAGGCAGAGGACGGCCAACGCGGCTTGTGGCAAACCTTCATGTGCGGTTTGTGTTTTTCCACAAAAAAACTCTTCGGAAACATTCCGCGTACCTTCATTTCCAACGACGTAAACTTTTTCAACGTGCTTTTTCACAGCGTGGAACAGGTAGACGTGCAGTTGGAACATTCGCGCTGTTTTTCTCACCCGATAAAAAAGCGGCCCATTCTCAAAATGACGGATCTTACCGACAAACTAGCCGTTGCAAACGTGCTGCTGAGTTATTGGAACATCTACGATGATGTGGTGGACGGCGGCGGCGCAAATAAGAGGGCAGCGCTTGCGTTTTGCAAGAAAGCTTACCTGCGTGCGAAAAAAATTTGGAAGCAGTTGGACACAACTTTGCGCACCCGTTATGAGGAATTGCGTAAATTAGAAAAAGAAAACTGCCAAAGTTTGGATAGGGTTGCGCACAGTTTTGCGTTGCTCTCGCAAGATTTTTGCAGGCTGACTTTGGGTGAAAAGTCGTGCGACTACGTAGAAACGCTTTGCTACAACGTTGGCAAGTGGATCTACCTTGTGGACGCACTGGACGACGTCGAAAAAGATTTGAAAAAGCGCAACTACAACCCATTTGTAAGTTGCTACGGGGTAAATTCCGTTGTAGAGTTGACCGCGCACAAAGAGGACATAACCTTTTTGATGTATGCCGTGTTAAACCGCATTGCGCAAAGTTTCAACGATTTGAATTTGAGCAAATATGTATGTTTGCTAAAAGATGTGCTGTTTGAAAGCATTCGCGAAAAAACCGTTGAAGTGCTTGAAAAACTGTTTGGGCGCTCGTCTCGCATAGCGCAAACGGCAAAATCGGAATAGGACCCGTGCGGCGAAAAAAAACACACTCGTGATGCACTTTTGAACATACGTATGTCCAAAAACGTGTTGCGGCAAACATTTTTTACACAAAAACAATAATTTTTAGGGAGAAAATTTATGGATTTTTCCTACAATGCTTATGAAATTTTGGGTCTAAGCGAAACGGCTACCGACCAAGAATTGGAAGCGCGCTACAAGCAGTTGCGTGCCAAATTGCAACAAGACAGGTTTTTGCCCGGCGAAGAAGGCGAAGACGCTTCGGAAAAACTTCAACGTTTGGAAGTTGCCTATCGTGATATCGTTGCCATGCGTGAAGAAGCCAAGCAACAAAGTACCGCCAAGGAAGAAACGGACTTTTCCGAAATTCAGCAAATGATAAAAGACAACAAGCTGGACGAAGCGCAATCCAAGTTGGATTCTTACGAAACGCAAGATGCCGAGTGGCACTACGTTCAATCCATTTTGTTCTACAAACGTAATTGGTTTTTGGAGAGCAAAAAACAGTTGGAATTGGCGTGTCAAATGGATCCCGGTAACAAACGTTACAAACAAAGTTTGGAAAAGCTAACCAAAATTTTGGCATCCAACACCATCAGCCCCGACCAAATGCGCACATCGTCGCGCCCTGCCGACAGCGGCCCCACAGTTGGTGCAGGCAACGGCACTTGTTCCGGCAACAGTTGTTTGGATTGCCTTCTTTGCAACGCTTGTTGTAACTGCGCATCTTGCATGGGTGGTGGTTGTTAGTGAGCAAGGCAAAACTTATTGCCATTTCCGGTTTGTGCTGTGCCGTGGCAGTGGGTTGCTTGTTGATTGCGCCGCTTGCAAGGTGGCTTATGCTCATCTTGGGCGTGGTGGCGGCCATTGCAACTGTAATTCCCTTGATGCTAAATTCCAAAAATTTGGTGTATTCGTTGCTAATTTATTTGGCAAGCAGCATTTTGGGTGTGTTTTTGGGGCTGGCAAACATAATTTATGTTGTGCCGATAGTATCATTTTGCATTCCTTTTGCGATAGTCAAGGTGTACGGCGAAAAAGTCAAAATTGCCGCCTCCGTCAATAATGAGGACGTTTGCGACGACCCATTCGACGATGAAATCAAGGTTGTAAAACTTCAAGTTAAGCCCAAAACGTTTTTAAACAAAGCCGTTCGGTGGGTTTTGTACTATGTTTTGTTGGAAGTCGGACTAGGTTTGACGGTGCTTTCGGCATTTGTTTTTATGCGCCCTGTGTTTGACGCAATGGTGCAAAACATTTGGTTCTACGTTGTGTTGGGTGTCATGCAGTTTGCGCCGTTGCCCTACAATTTGCTTCTTGCCGGGTGTCTAAAAGCCACCGCCAAAGTGCTTTCTAGGGCAGTAAAACCGCAGTAGACAAACGCAAAAAGAGCAAAGTTGTGGACGAAAAAATTGTTTCTAAAAGTTCAAAGAAGTATTGCAAAACACGGTGGTTTCGAAAAAGCCGAAAATGTTTTGGCAGAAAACAATTTGGAAATGTCGAGATGTGTTAAAAAATACATAGAAATCAAGTTCAAAAAAGCCAAAATTGACGGAAGAACAAACAAATTTTTCAAAACAGTAAAAAACTCTTGACATTTTGTTTGTTATGCAGTAATATAAATAGGCCATACGTTGGGAAAGTTGCGTTAGCCTCACAAATATCGCGGGGTAGAGCAGTCTGGTAGCTCATCGGGCTCTTCAGCCGAGAGCGAAGCTCGAACGCCGAGGCCGATGCACAACAAACAATCTAATTTCAATATATCGCGGGGTAGAGCAGTCTGGTAGCTCATCGGGCTCATAACCCGAAGGTCATGTGGTTCAAATCCCATCCCCGCAACCAATAAAAGCACTGAGTATCAACTCGGTGCTTACTTTTTGTTCTTCGGGTTGTGAGCCCTCGGGCTCCTCAGTTGAACGCAGTGAAACCACGAAGCGCAGCGAAGTATAACCCGAAGGTCATGTGGCAACGCAAAAGCGATTTGCGTTGCTTATGAACGTCGTTGACGTTCATAGTTCAAATCCCATCCCACGCGAACTGCGTTCGCTGTGAAAGGATAACGCAACCAATAAAAGCACTGAGTATCAACTCGGTGCTTACTTTTTGTTCTTCGGGTTGTGAGCCCTCGGGCTCCTCAGTTGAACGCAGTGAAACCACGAAGCGCAGCGAAGTATAACCCGAAGGTCATGTGGCAACGCAAAAGCGATTTGCGTTGCTTATGAACGTCGTTGACGTTCATAGTTCAAATCCCATCCCACGCGAACTGCGTTCGCTGTGAAAGGATAACGCAACCAATACACAGGCTCACTTATTGGGCGCAACAGAAAAGGCGCTGAAAAATCGCAGTACCTTTTTCTGTTACTTCCTTAATTGTTTCGCCTGCTCAACTTGCGGAGATGAGATAACTTGTACAGATGCCCAAATCCCATCCCACGCGAACTGCGTTCGCTGTGAAAGGATAACGCAACCAATCG
>CAZHUH010000003.1:0-44582 GCA_964535505.1 uncultured Oscillospiraceae bacterium | reverse complement strand
CAAATCCCATCCCACGCGAACTGCGTTCGCTGTGAAAGGATAACGCAACCAATCGGTACCCAGCTGAACCCATAAGCGATTTAATTTGGCTTTGTTTTATATGTGGAAGTAGAGCAATCTTGTAGCTCCTCAGAGTTCTTATGAGATAAAATAAAAATCTTGGAAAGTTACTATGATATATGGAATAATAATTGCAGTTATTTTATTACAAATAGTTATATTTTGGTATAAATCACCAAACCAAAAGGGAAAAAGGGGCGAAAAAAGCGTTTCCAAGACATTATCAAAGATTAACGGTCAATTGATAAATGATTATTACATTATAGATGAGAATTCTAAATCACATCAAATTGATCATATACTAGTATGTTCTAAAGGGGTAGTTATAGTTGAAACTAAGAACTATAGTGGAAGGATATATGGCTCTGATAATCAAATGGAATGGACACAAGTTTTGAATTATGGTAAGACAAAAAACAAGTTTTACAACCCTGTCAAACAAAACAATTCTCATTTGTATCATATCGGAAAAATACTGAATAATAAGTATAAACTTATATCAGTTATTATTTTTGTACAAGATAATATTGAATTTATTAATTCAGAGAAAGTGTTTTCAAAAAGAAGTGCATATCAATATATTGATTCATTGCCTGATATTTATGATGAAGATACGGTCGCAGAAATAGTAAAAACCTTAAAAGATAAACAAACGATGGAAGTTATCACCAAAGAACATATTGCTAATATTAAGAATACGATGGAAGAAATTAACAGCAATATATGCCCTCGGTGTGGGAAGCAACTTGTATTAAGAAAAGGTAAGAATGGCGAATTCTACGGTTGTTCAGGATATCCAAACTGCAAATTCACAAAGAGATTGTAAAATAAAGTGTGTAAGTTGAAAAAAACTTATGCACTTTTTGTCAACGCCCACGACAGTCGTAAAAGTCCCATCTGACGCTTGGCCATCGGCATTTTGCCTCAGTACAAGCGGAAAGTGTACGGTAATGCGCTATTAGACGGCTCTATGGGAAAGGCAAAAAAAATGGGCACAGGCGCATGTTGCTTCAAAATAAAATTTGACTTTACAGAAAATCAGACTTTGTGGCGGCAAGTAACAATAGTATTCGTTACCGCGGCGAACCGAGAGAAAACAAAGAACCGTATTTTCTGTTGAAGGAACGGCAGCCGAGCCTTCTTGACGGAGTAACCGACGTGTACCACACTCCGCAATGTTATTTTGTGAACGAGCAAAGCGGCGGAAAATGCCGCTACAAAACAATCAGCGACAATACAAGCGGAATGGAAAGGTAGACGGCAAACCAAATCCAGCGGTTGTTTTTTACCGCGCGCATAACAACCGTTACGGAAACCAACCCCGAAAGAAATGCCGCAACAACCCCCACGGAAATGGTTGCCCAATGTATGGAAATTTCCGCCTGCGCCGCCTCCCAAATTTCCACGGCGGCACTTGCCAAAATCACGGGAATGGAAAGCAAAAAGGAAAATTCCGCCGCATCGCTCGCATTTATGCCGAAAAATTTCATTGTGGAAATGGTCGCGCCGCTTCGCGATAACCCGGGGAAAACCGCCACCCCTTGCGCTATTCCCGTTACTATGCAGGGCAGAACTTTGGCGTCGTTCAAGCGCAATTTGGATTTGGGAAGTTTGTCGGAAAGAACAATCAGCACAATGGTTGCGGCAAAACCCAGCGGCAAAAGTTTTTGCATAAGGCTTTCGCTCACAAAAAGTTTTACCAAAAGTGCCAACAAAAAGGTGGGAATGCTTGCCAAAACCAAATATAAAAATTTTTTGTCGGAAATGGGATGGCGAAGTATTTGCCATAGGCTTTTGCGCATAGCAACAATAACGGCAAACAGCGTGCCGACGTGAAGCATAACGTCAAAAAACAAACTCGCTTCTATGTCGAACAACTTTTGCGCCAACATCAGATGTCCGCTGCTGGATATCGGCAAAAACTCCGTGAACCCCTGCAACAACCCCAAAAACAAACTTTCCAAAACAGTCATAGTGTACCTTTTTTTCTTTTCTTTTTATTACAATTTTGTGCCTACGTATGTGCGAAATTGTGTGTTTTTGCAGAAAATCGTTGCTTGTGCCGCGTCGGCTTTGCCGGAGGCCGTTCAACTTTGCTGTTCTTAACTGCCGAGTTGCACGGGCACGCACACACTTTTCTTTGTGCGTTTTGCGCTCTTTTATTTTGTCGCACAAGAGCGAAATTTTTACGCCGCGCACACAATGCTTACACGTAGCAGCGCATTTTCATTGCATGTAACAAAATTTTTATGCAAAATTTGTTTTTCCAAATTAAACAAAAATTTATTTTTGCTCTATTGTATTTACTTTTGAACAACTTTATAGTAAAATATCAATGTAAATCGCCGTGTACAACCACGCACGAAGATGCCGCTTTTGCGAATTGCGCAAGCAGTTTTGTTTTTTGCGCAACTATAGGCAACGCATTTGGCGTCTGACGCAGTGTAACGTGTGACGTGTTGCAAACCACAAAGGCAACTTGTTGTGCTAACGGCGGCGTTTTTACACAAACGCAACGGTACTTTTGCTTTTTGTAAAAGTGTACGCAATTTAAGAAAGTTTTAGACCGAGGCAACAAATGAAACTTGGAGTTGTAGGTTTGCCCAATGTGGGCAAAAGCACCCTTTTCAACGCAATAACACAAGCCGGCGCGGAGATAGCAAACTATCCGTTTTGCACAATCGAGCCAAACGTGGGTGTGGTGGCCGTTCCCGATGAACGTTTGGACAAACTTGCCGCGCTTTATGACAGCAAAAAAATCACCCCCACCTACTTAAAGTTTGTGGATATCGCCGGCCTTGTAAAAGGTGCGTCGCGTGGCGAAGGCTTGGGCAACAAATTTTTGTCGCACATTCGCGAAGTGGACGCAATCGTTCACGTGGTGCGCTGTTTCGAGGATAGCAACATCACTCACGTAAGCGACAAAGTCGATCCAGTTGCCGATATGGAAACCATCAATTTGGAACTTATTTTGGCGGATATCGAAACGGTAAACGTGCGCTTGGCAAAGACCGTTAGCATGCAAAAAACCGGCGAAAAGAAGTACAAAACAGAGGCGGAGCTGCTAGGGCGTATTCTTGCCCACTTGGAAAGCGAAAAGCCTGTTCGCACAATGAGTTTCGACGATGACGAACAACCCATTGTCGACGACATGTTCTTGCTTACGGCAAAACCGGTAATTTACGCAGCGAATATTTCCGAAAAGGACATCGCAAACGAAAATAATCCTCTTGTAAAGATGGTGGAGAAAAAAGCCGCCGAAGAACACGCCGAAACATTGGTTATTTGCGCCAAGGTGGAAGAAGAATTGAGCGGACTTTCGCAAGAAGAAAAAGCCATGTTTTTGGAGAGTTACGGCATAACGGAAAGCGGACTTTCTCGCTTGGTAAAAAAGTGCTACAAACTTTTGCATTTGGTAAGCTATCTTACCGCCGGCGAAAAGGAAACGCGTGCCTGGACAGTTACCGAAGGCACAAAAGCACCGCAAGCGGCAGGCAAAATTCACAGCGATTTCGAAAAAGGCTTTATCCGTGCGGAAATTGTGCCCTACGAAACCATGTTGGAAATGGGCGGTTATAACCAAGCCAAAGAACACGGCAAGGTTCGCAGCGAAGGCAAAGACTACGTTATCAAAGATGGCGATGTGGTGCTGTTTAGGTTCAACGTGTAACTGAGCAAAAAGTTTGGAGTGCAGGCGAAATTGTCGTCGTCGCCAACATTCTCGTTGCCAACATTTTAAGGACATTTTTCCGCCTTTAAATTTGTTAAGCATGCTTGACGTTCTCCGAACAAAAGGAGGACAATATGATTTACAAAGATTACCAACTTGTGGTGCAAATTCCGACGAAGCGGACGCTCTCGACGACACATTGCTGTAAGAAATACAAAAAATTCAGATTACGCTAACCCCTTTTGTTCCGCTGAAATTGCGCCAAGCGCAACGGCGAAGTAGATTACGGACACTGTAAGGAAGTTTTATATTTCAAACGCCCGGTGCTACGGGCGGTAGTGAAAAGATAATCGCTGCCAACTGCTATTGTAAGCCCGTTAACGTGGACTTTGGGAAAAATCCACGTCAACAGATGCCGTGCGGCGAGCGTTGGTTACTAGTCCGCCACACTGTCTTGCTTGCGTTTTGTCCCAAAATGCGCATCGGCGCAAAAGGATAAATGAACGACCCTTGTGTAACGCACGTTTTCTAATAATTTTATAAGAGGTTAAGGTCATAACTATGAGCAAATCATCCAAAACCCCCAACAAAGTGAGTCTCGGCAACAAATTGGCATTTGCCTGCGCAGATATTTTCGGCGGCGGCAGTTTCAACATCATCAACTTTTTGTTCACCCCCTTTTTGACGTTGGTAGTGGGCATCCCCATGATTTATCTCACACCGATATTGTTGCTTACAAAATTATGGGACGGTATAATCGACCCCTTTATCGGCAAAATAACCGACGGCAAACAGCCGGGCAAATTCGGCAAACGCCGTTACTTCATGCTTATTTGCGCACCTTTGGTGCTGTTGGGATTTGTTTTACTGTTTTTCCCCTGGAATTTGGTTACCGACAGCGTTGCGCTTAAATGCGTTTTCGTGGTGTTGGTTTACATGCTTTACGCCACGGCGCAAAGTTTTGTACTTATTCCCTACTACTCGCACGCCAGCGAAATGACGGACGATTTTACCGAACGCAACCGCACAAACGCAGTAAGATTGGCGTTTTCCATCATCAGTAGCACTGTTTGCGTTGCTGTCCCGGGGATGATTGCCTCCCCCGACAAAGGGGACAACGGCGCTTGTTATTTGGTTATGGCGGCCATTTTCGGCACAATTTTTGCCATTTCCATTTTGGTAACGGCGCTGTTTTCTCGCGAACAAATCGTAACTCCTGCGGTAAAAACCCAATTGCGCCTGAAAGATTTTGTTCGTCCCTTGAAAGTAAAAACCTATCGTCAATATTTGGGCATGCAAATGTGTACCAGCATGGCAATGGCAATGATGTCCAGTTTCTTCTTTACGCTATGCGATTTTTATCTGCGCAAAGAATCCTATCGAATTGTTACCGAATTTGGCGTTTCGCGTTTCCCCATTGCAACGGTGGCGGCGGCACTGATGTTTGTGGCGCAAGCAATAGCCTTGCCCTTTTACTTGAAAATCATCAAGACAAAATCCAAACGTTTTGCCTATCTTACCGGCGCATATATTTGGATTGTCGTTGCCGCAATTTGTATGTTTTTGCCGGGCGAAAGCGGCACACCCATTCAATCTTCAAGCGGTAACATAACTTCCATTGCCGCAGGCACACCCGATTGGGCGCTTATGGTAATAGGGTTGGCGTTGGGAATTGGCATAGGCGGCACGGTGTTTGTTCCGCACAGCTCTTTCGGCGATGTGTGCGACGTTGGCGAACTGTATTTCGGTGAACGCACCGAAGGAGCATTTTCGGGGCTTACCAACTTTCTCAATACCACGGCGCAGGCAATTGGACTTGCCATTCCGCCAATGATCATAGGGCTTGCCGGCTACCAAGAAACGGATTACCAAAGCATTACGGAATTCAGCGCTAATTCCGGCATTGCTGTGGAAGAGTTGACAAATGGCGCAACGGGCATATTTGAAAATTTCAAGTACACCGTCGGCAACGGAAACGTGCAACTTTTGCCGCTTTCCCAATCGGATAGCGCACAGTTGGCAATACGCATTTGCTTTGCCCTTTTGCCTATTGTGATAATGGTAGTTGGTTGTCTTATCGCCTTCCGCTATAAACTCACCAAAGACTTGCAACAGAAAATAGTTGAGGCAAACGCTCGCACCGACAAGGACAGCGAAGAATTCAAAAAACTTCGCGAAGATTTGCTGAATCAACTGTAAAAACACGACACGCCTGCGCAAAAAGTTTTGTTTCACAGGCGTTTTTGTATTCATCAAAGTATATTATGCTAAAAATCACCCCGCTGTTTTCCGGAAGCAGAGGAAACAGCACACTTATTCAAACTTCAACCCAAAACATTTTGCTTGATTTGGGCTACGGCTTCAAAGCCACGGTAGCAAAACTCAATAATCTGGGGGTTGCGCCCCAAAGCGTCAACGCAATTGTTGTAACGCACGAACACGGCGATCACATCGGCGCACTGCCCAACTGGACGAAGCACTTTCACACGCGGGTTTTTGCACCCAAAAACTGTTGCGACTACATTGCGCAAACTTGTTTTTGCGGCGATATTTTCCCCGTGGACGGCTCGTTCGATTTGGAGGACCTTTTTGTGGATATTTTCCGCTGTTCGCACGATGCGCGAGCCTGTTTGGGCTATCGTTTCTTCGATGGCAAAACTGCGGCGGCGTCCGTTACCGATACCGGCGAAGTAACACCCATTCTGACGGAATTTTTGTCGCCGTGCGAAACGGTAATTTTGGAAAGCAACCATGATGTGGATATGCTCAAAAACGGTCGCTACCCCTATGTTTTGAAACGCCGTATTCTTTCCGAGTTGGGACACCTTTCTAACGAGCAAGCGGCGCAAGTTCTTCAAAGTTTGGCGCAAAGTAAACTAAAAACGG
This sequence comes from uncultured Oscillospiraceae bacterium, assembly GCA_964535505.1. GTDB lineage: Bacteria > Bacillota > Clostridia > Christensenellales > CAG-314 > Fimimonas. The sequence continues at coordinate 37,966 of CAZHUH010000003.1, read as the reverse complement.
TGGTGTTGGCTCACCTTTCGCAACAAAACAACACAAAGCAAAAAGCCTTTGATTGCGTGGCTTCGGCACTGTCGCAAAAGGGCGTTTCGGTTGGCAAAGATATAGCGGTTTTTGTGGCCGATCAGTACGAAAACGAGGTAACGGTGTGAGAAAAACATATACAAAGCAAGATTTGGGGCGCAGTTTCGGGCTAACGCTTTTGATAATGTTGATAGCGCAAGTCATGCTTTCGGCAATCTTCGGAAACGTAAGCGATGACGAAGGAAACATGCTCGATTTGGCATATTGGATATCTCAAGCGCTTTACAGCGGTGCTATCGGGCTGACGGCGTTTATCTACGCAAGAGCGACAAAAACAAATTTTGTCAACGCTACTTCCGCAAACAAACCGCCCAAAGCGTCGCACTTCTGTTGGGGGGTTGTAATAGACGTTTGCCTTGTTGCCGTAATGTGGCCACTTAACTCGTGGATTTTGCAACTGCTTGAAAAACTCACAGGCAACACCTATTCGGCGGAAATGCCCATGCAACTGTTGCCAATGTTGCTTGTCGCGTGCGTATTGCCTGCTTTGGCGGAGGAATTTACCTTTCGCGGAACAATTGCACAATCGCTTAAACACAGCAAAAGCCCTATTGGTGCGCTTGCCCTTTCGGGTGCGCTGTTTGCGCTGATTCACTTCAACCCCGCGCAAACCTTGCATCAATTTGTGCTGGGCGCATTTTTAACCCTGATGATGTTCCGCAGCGGCAGCATTTGGACGTCCGTTCTTGTGCACCTTTTCAACAATGTTTTTGTGGTGATGCTGTCCTTTGTTCTTACAGACGAATCGGCAATTCAACCCTACTTTGTTTGGATATTCTTGGCAGGGCTTGTGTGCTTGGCGGCAAGCGTTTGGGGGTACCTCAAAACCACTCAAAACAGTTGGAAAGAGGGCAGTTTCAAAGCAAACTTCGGCAAGGTTAAGGGCGACAAAACGGACGAAAACGTCGAAAGCGGTGTTGTCCAAAACAGTGTCGAAAGAAGCGTCGGCACAAACGATGTTTTCCAAAATGACGTTGCCCAAAGCGGTGTTGCCGAAAACGATGTTGTCGGCAAAGCATTTTTTATCATTTCGCTGGTGGTTGGCGCAGTGATTTGGATTTTGTGTTTGGTGGTGCCGCAATGAAATTCAAAATAGTAGCCGTTGGCAAAATAAAAGAAAGTTATTTCAAAGAGGCTATTGCCGAATACGCAAAGCGCATTTCTCGGTTTGCTTCGTTGGAAATTGTCGAAGTGGACGAATGCACCTTTTGCGGCACGCCAAATGCCTCCGAAATTGCAAAAATCGTTGCAACGGAGGGGCAAAGTTTGTTACAAAAGTCCGAAGGCTTTGTGATTGCACTTGATATCGACGGGTGCGAAACAGACAGCGTCGGACTTTTTGAAAAGTTGGAAAAGGTTGCGCAAACCCACTCGGTGGTAACATTTTTGATAGGAGGAAGTTACGGACTTTCTTCCGAAGTAAAGCAAAAAGCTACACGCATGTCGTTGGGAAAGATAACTTTGCCTCATCAACTTTGCCGAGTGGTGCTGTGCGAACAAATTTACCGCGCTTGTACCATAAAACACAACGTGCCTTACCACAAGTAGTTTTCCGTTGCAGTGTTTAAAGTTGACAACATACAAAAATCCGTATTGACATCACTACACATGTGTGCTATCATAAACTCGAACTTATAATTTTGCAATATTAAATATAAAAGGAGATCAACCATGTTATTCGGCGATAACAGTGAAGCCGCCAAAAAAGCAGTGGAATCAATCGTTCCTCGCAGTTTGGACAATTTCAACTGGACATTTATTTTTATCCTTGCCGTCGTCTTCTATATATACTGGACGGAAATCAGGGCTAAAAATTGGAAAGCGATTATTGCCGGCGTTGCGTTGTATTCGGTGCATTGGTTCTACGAAATCATGAACGCAATAATCGGCTATGTCACGGGGTATCCATTGTGGGCGGTATCCAACGACAGCACCTCTTTCGTCCTTCTTGTGGGCGTGTCGTGGGAATTGTCAATGATGTTTTCCGTTGCCGGTATAATATCCTTCAAAATGCTTCCCGAAAACAGAAATATGCGTTTGTTGGCAAGGGGAAAATTCAAAGGCTTTTCGGTAAAACTGCTTGGTGCTTTGGGAATGGCGCTGTTGTTCTCGGTGGTGGAAATATTCCTTGCGGCAACGCCGGCGTTTATTTGGGTGTACAAATGGTGGGGCGCAATACCCGTGTTTATAACAACCTATATTCCCTTCTTCCTTGCAAGCAACTATATTCCCGATATGAAGCCGAAAACGCAGAAAATTTTTCTGGGTAGCCTTATCGGGCTGAATATTCTGTTGTTGGCGATACTTGTTCCACTGCAAATAATTTAGAATTGTCAACTTTTAACTATGTCGCCCCTCAAGGGTATTGACAAATTCTTTTGTTGTGGTACAATAAAAGGCACTACAAAAGTAACAATGGACGTTTCGTCCCCCAAAAAACAACACATTTCACGAGGAATTATGGAAAAAGTACTTACATCAACCGTCCTTTGGCAAGATTTCGATGCCGAAAAAGAAAATTTGGACGTCAACGTTCTTAACGTTGTAGAAGATGAATACGTGATAAAATCCGTCTACTTCACCGGGCGCAAAGTTTCCGACGGCGAATCGCGTGTGTTTGCGAAAATTTGCAACAAAGTCGGCAAAAATTCCAAACAAGCGATTTTGCTTATAGACGACTACGCCAAGCGCATAGACGACAACGAACTTAAATTTTGGGCAGAAAACGGATTTTTGGCAATGGCATTGGATTTTGCCGGCCGCCGCGAAAAGGGCGCCTACACAATTTATCCGCAATCGCTTAACTACTGCAACGCCGATGTTGCGAAGGGCTATTTTCAGTTTGGCGACACCGTAAGAGAATCCAAAATTTACGAATACGCCCTGATGTGCATGCGCGCAGTAACATTTTTGCTGCAAGAAGCCAAGGCAAAAACAGTCTCCGTTGTTACTGTCAAAAAGGGTGCACGCGTGGGAGCCATTGTATTGGGCACCGACAAACGTATAACCAACGGCACGGTGGTGTTTAACAGTTTGTATGCGGAATATCCCCCCTACAAAGCAGGTAAAAACGATGATGAGTGGAAGGGTTCGTTGGAAGCGCGCCTTGCTTATGAAGATTGCCGTCAAAGTTGGACAACGGGGCTTGCTCCGCAAACCTACGCAATGCAAATCAAGGTGCCTATCTACTTCATTTTGTCGGCAAACAGCCCCTATGTAGATTTGGTAAGCGCAAACAAAACCTTCTGTCGACTCAACAGCTCCAGCAGAATTTTGATGTTGCCCATGGTTTTGGATTACATTCCCGACGAATACGTTCAAGGCATTGTCAAGTGGTGCAAAAGCGGCACCGCCGTGGACGACATTTCTCTCAAAAAGTTTGCCGACAGCAGCGGCGACAACTACGTACTACTCAACACCAAACTTCCTCTTTCAAAACTGCGGCTGTGGTATTCTCGCAACGTCAACGGACGTGCCAGAAACTGGGTTTCCGCACCTCTCAAAAAAACGGAAGATGGCTACATTGCGGAATTGGACGTTTATCAAGAAGAAAGCAGTGTTTTGGCGTTTGCCTTTGCTTCCGGCGCCGTAAACTACACAACGCCCCTTTGCGAAATACAAATTTCCAAACCGCGTAAAGTAAAAATAACCACTCGCAGTATCTACGTCGGCACAGGCGAAAGTAACTTGGTGCCCCTTTCCAAGCAAGATGTTTGGCACGGAAAAAACAATATGGTGGAATACACCACAGGCTATTTGAGCATCAAGGGCGCAAAAAGCACCGGGTTGGCAACCTTTGCCATCAACGACCCTGCCGTGCGCCGCAACGAAAACTTCACCGTAAGTTTTGATATTTGTTGCACTGTGCCGCAAGATTTGCACGTTTTTGCAATGTCCGATTTCGGTTTTGAAAACGTGGTGTATAAATCGGTTGTCAAGCTCACTGGCGATGGCAAGTGGCAGCGCATAACAATTGAAGAATCCAAATTCAAAATGGATGACGGACGTCAAATGAGCGAGGACGCCAAAGTTCAACTGTTGGCATTTGTTGCCGACGGCGAATTTATCATAAACAACGTTTTCTTGGTATGACAAACTATCAAATTGGCGACAATGTAAAAACACGCAAACCGCACGCCTGCGGCTGCGACACCTGGCAAATTTTGCGCACGGGCGCCGATTACAAACTGAAATGCACCAAGTGCGGTCGCATTGTGGTGTTGGACAGTCAAAAATTTCATAAGGCAGTGAAAAATTGAAAAAACAAAATCAACAACTTGACGAAGAGGTTCAAACGGAAAGTTTGGACCTTTCTTCAAAAGAACAACGGAATATTTTGAGCGAAAGCGATGCAATTCGGGACGAAAAGGACGATTTTCGCACTGACGGTGTGGCAAAAAGAGAAACACGCAAGCGCACGTGGGACAAAATTCTCACCGTGGCACTTGTCGTTGCCATTTGCGTTTTGGCAGTTGTTTTGTTGTTGAAAATTTTTGTTTTCGGAAACATTTCCATCGTGGGCAATTCTATGTTGCCCAATCTCGAAAGCGGACAAAAAGTTTGGGTTAACAAACGTATTTCGCCAAACCGTGGAGATGTTGTGGTGTTTTACTTGAACGATGTAAGCGGTTTGTGGGCAGAACTGGGCAGTTCGCAAAAAGGCGGCTCAGCGGAAAAATATATCAAGCGTGTTGTTGCGTTGGAGGGCGACAAGCTGTGGATAGAAAAAAGCGGAAACGACTACGTTTTGGTGGTTGAAACAACTGACGGGCAAATTTTGCACGAAGACTACTACACGGTGAACGGAAAACCTGCGCAGTTTTTCGATTCCGACAAAAATTTGTGCGACATTCCTCTTTTGGGCACACTTGGCAATTTGGCAAACACTTCGGCAAGCGCCCCCTTTGTTGTTCCACAAGGTTGCTTCTACGCAATGGGCGACAACCGCTACGACAGCAACGACAGCCGCGCGATAGGAGCAGTGCCATTTTCTCGCTTGTTCGGCGTGATGGTGTAACAAAAACAGCAACACGTGTTGTCCAAAATGTGTATTTTGTGTGTACGCGGCAAGAAAAGTAACAAAGTGTTGTCGTTGAACGGCACATATAATTTCATGTTATGCAATGAGTTATTCACACTCCGCACTGTTATAAAAGTTGTGGCATAACTGTTTATAGGCGCTTAGCCATATTTCTCGGCTTTTGGCTCTTGTACACCAATATTTGACATAGCTTCTGTTTTTAGGCAAATCCCCTTGTGGGGGGTTGCTTTTTTTTGCTGTCTTCCGCAAACTCGCTGCCGGACGAATAAAACTATCGGTGTTAATTCGATTTTTCCAAGAGCCTTTTTGATAAATAGAAAAGCGCTTTGTTTGAGTTTGAAAACAAGGTTGAAATATTTCCCCGGTCTGTAAGTCGCACCCAACCCACGCCTCAACGGCGCAAGTGCGAACGAGGTATATTTTGCGGCAAGAAAGTCAAAAGTTGTTGTATGAATTACCTCGAGAAATTGCAAAAAATGTATCAAACGCAGGAAGATTTTCTTCAAAGGGATATTTCTTGCGGAAAAATGCTGCACGTAGTTAGTTTGGATACAATGAGCGACAGCCAAAAAGTGTGCGATTTTGTTTTGCAACCGTTAGCTTTTTTGAAAAATGTCCAATCGTTGGAAGACGTGTTCGGCAAATTGCTTTTGGGTTCCAATGCCAAAAAGGAACCCAACTTCGACGCCTTGGTGCAAGATTTTTTCAACGGCTACACCCTTGTTTTTGTGGAAAACGAACAAGGTTGTGTGGCCGTGGACACTCGCACGTCGCTTTCTCGCTCCATAGTAGAGCCGCCCACATCTATGGTTATGCGCGGACCTCGAGAAGGGTTTATTGAAGACGTGAAAGCCAACGTAACGCTATTGCGCAAGCGGCTTAAATCCGCCGAATTCAAAACGATAAACCTGAACGTCGGCACCTATACCAATACGGCGGTGTGCGTGTGCTATATTCAAGGCGTAGCCGACCAAAAATTGGTAGATATTGCCGTGCAAAAATTGCAAAGCGTTTCCATAGACGGCATTTTGGATAGCAGTTATCTTGCGCGCTATTTGGATAGCGACAAAACCTTTCTGTTTCGCCGCATAGGCGCAACGGAAAAGCCTGACGTTGCCGTGGGCAAAATGTTGGAAGGGAGAATTGCCGTGGTGGTGGACGGTTCGCCGATGGTTTTGACGTTGCCGTATCTGTTCATCGAAGACTTGCAATCCCCCGGCGACTACTACGAAAACACCTTTGTGGTGGGGTTGCGCCGAGTGTTGCGGCTGTTAAGCGTGTTGGCTTCGGTGCTGTTGCCGTCGCTTTACGTTTGTTTGCAGATGTACAACTACCAAATCATTCCGTTGAAATTTCTTATCACCATTCTCAACGCAACGCAATCTATCCCCTTTACGCCTTTGACGGAAATGCTTATCGTCATCATTTTGTTTGACATTCTGCGTGAGGCAAATTTGCGCATGCCTTCCGCCGTGGGCATAACGCTGTCGCTGGTTGGTGCAATCATTTTGGGGGATGCCGCCGTGAATGCAGGTCTTGTGGGCGCGCCTGCCGTAATGATAGGCGCACTTTCGGGTATCGGGCTGTTTGCCATGCCCGACAACACCCTTGCGCTCTCGCTTTTGCGCATTGCCATTACGTTTTTAAGCGGTCTTATGGGCATGATGGGCGTTATGCTTTCGCTTTTGGCAATAATGTTGTATTTGGCTTCGCTGGAAAACTACAAAACGCCATTCTTGGCACCCTATGCACCCAACATTCCCAACGACAGGCAGGACGCAATCGGGCAAAAACCGCTGCAAAAGCAAAAATTGCGGCCAAAATCAATTCCGCACGAAAACAACACTCGGAGGGGCTGATGGACAAAAACAAAGTAAAAATTTCGCAATTGGCGTTGCTGCTGATGTTGGTACTTACGGGTGGCAAGTTTTTGTCGTTGCCTTCTATTTTGGCAAAGGACGTAGGGCACGACAGTTGGCTGGTGGTGTGCTTCAACTTTTTGTTGGATGGCATTTGCCTTTGCTTTGTGCTTTGGGCGGTCAAAATCAACAAAAAATCGTTGGGGTTTGATGTCATTTTGAACAAAACCATCACCCCCGTGGGTAGCAAAATTGTGCTTGCCGTGTTTTTTGTGGTGTTTATGACGCGCGTTATCGTGCTGTTGGAAAACTGCTACGACACCTTCGCCATAATTTTCGATGTTACCACCAATTGGGTGGTGTTTATGTTGCCAATTGTGTTTGTTGCGGCATTTGCCATTTTGCGCGGATTCAATTCCATTGCGCGCGTGGGGCAAATTTTGTTTGCGTTGGTATTTTTGTCTATTGTTGCCATTGCCATTTACCCCATCACAAAAACGCAGTTTTCCCAACTGTTGCCTTTGGCGGAAGTGGGCGTGGCAAAAATAATCAAAACTTCGTTGTTGCGCTGTCATTGGTTTGCCGACTACGTGTTTATATATTTCGTAATGGAAAACATCAAGTGGCAAAAGCGTGTGTTTTCCCCAATATTGGTAAGTTTCGGCGTGGGTGTGATACTAACTGTGCTGCTTAACGTAGTGTTTGTGTCTATGTTTGGCAGTTTGGCGCAAAACAGCAACATTGCAATGATAAAAATCGGGCTGTTTTCCGTTGCAGATTCTACTAACGGGCGGTGGGATTGGCTCACCCTAACAGTGTGGATAACTTCGGTAGTTATCAAAATTGTCATTTTTACCTTTTGCGCCTACAAGTGCGTGGAAAAAATCTTCCAACTGCACTTTACAAAGGTAAATTTTGCGGTGTTGGGGGTTATTGCGGCAATTTTGCTGTTGCCGATGTTTGTGTCGATGGATGTGTTCTTGAACTCGTTTATGTATTGGTGCGTGTTGCCCTTTGCCGCTGTGGAATACATTTTGCCGTTGTTTTTGCCCCTTTTGACCAACATTGCCAACAAAAAAGTGCAAGTGCAGCCGATTACTGAGGTGGCTTGTGGATAATCTGAAACGTGTAGCAATATTTTTGGCAATAGCAACGCTGACGGTGATTGTTTCCGTCAGCTATCGCGGCAACGACATTTTGAAACGCGCCATTATTTTGGGCGTTGGCGTCGACGTTGCCGAAGAAGGGTTGGAAGTTACTGCGGAAATCGTATCCCCCGGAAACGGCGGCGAACAAGTGGGCACTTTCAGCAAAATTGTTTCGGCAAAAGGCAAAACGGTTGCGGAAGCGTTGCAAAACATTGCGGAAAAAACCGGAAAAGAAACATCTTTGGGACAGTGCGTGCTGCTTGTGTACGGCGAAGAATTCGCGGCGCAGGGGTTCGACAGTACGGCGGAATACTTTGCCCTTTCCGACAGTTTCAAAGAAAGTTCCACCGTCTGTTGTTGCAAAGGCACCGCCAAGGAGCTTTTAAATTGCGGCGACGCGCTTTTGCAAAGCGTTTCCCTTTCCATTGCCGACAAAATTAAAGGGCAATCGAAGGATATCGCCGTGCCCTCGTGTGATTTGCTCACGTTTGCCCGCAGTCAGCGCGAACTTTTCAAAACAGGCTTTTTGAATTACGTTTACTACGAACTTTCGCAAAACCAATCAGGCGAAAATCCCAATCAAAAACAGGTGTTTTTTCGCTGCAACCGCGTTGCGGTTTTTAGAGAAAACAAAATGATAGGCGTACTTTCCGAGCAGGAAACGCAGGGCTTTGCCATTTTGCAAAAGGATGTCGCCGGCAACGTGTTTTCTGTTGTTGACGAAGAAGAAAATATGGTAACATTGCGCGCCAATTCCAAAAACGTGGATATTTCGGCGGAAAACGACAAAGTGCGGTTGCAAGTGAAACTGTTTGTAAAGTTGGCTCGCACCGACAGTTTTGGGGCAAGCGGACAATTTTCCGCAAAGTCGGAAAAGGAAATTTCACAAGATTCGCTGGCACAAGCCAAAGAGCAAGCGGTGGAACTTGCCAAACTGTTTTTGAACAAACAAGTTGAGTGGGAGTTCGATTTGCTGGAAATTCATGAAATTTTCCGTCAAAAGCAGGGCACTACCAAACAGGTCGAAAATTTGCAAATGAAAGATTTGACCTACTCGCTTTCCCTAACTGTACAAGAAAAATGATTGTCGAAGGGCGGAACGGCCGTTTTATTGTGCAAAGTACTATTTCGGGGCATTTGCAAAAATGCCCTTTTGCGTTTTGCCGTCAGCCATGTGCAAGGCAATTCACATTTTCCGTCATTGCGAACACAGTGAAGCAATCAGGACATCAACATAAGAATATGCGCTTATCCATTATTCTTTGCTCCGATCTTTATCTCTTTCTTTTTTCTTTTGCGTTTACACTTTGCCTTGACTGTTGCGCCGTACTGTGCTAAAATCTAAACGGAAAAAGTTGCGTATTCAGCAATGGGAGGCAAGGTTCGTTATGAATATTTGCGAATTTTTGAACACAAGCTACACGGCTTTCCACACGGTGGAAAACGTCAAAAAAATTTTGGGAGAAAACGGCTTTTCTGCCCTAAAACTTGGAGAAAAGTGGAATTTGAAAACAGGCGACAAGCATTTTGTTACGCAAAACGGAAGTTCTATCGTTGCGTTTGTGGTAGGCAAAAACAGCGTTTTCAATATTTGCGAAAGCCACACGGATAGTCCTTCTTTCAAACTTAAAGGAGGAAGCCTCATTACCGCAAATGGGTTAAGCCGCATCAACACTGAAAAGTACGGCGGCGGCTTGCTCTACACCTTTTTCGATAGGCCGCTTAAAATTGCCGGCAGATTGCTGTGTCAAACCGAAAACGGGCTTTGCTATCAAAATGTGGTAAGCGACTACAACGTGGTTATTCCGTCATTGGCAATTCACCACAATCCCACGGCAAACGACGGGTTTGCCATAAATTTGCAAAACGACACCTTGCCGCTGTTTTCGCAAAATCAGCAAGATTTGTACAAAACGCTTACGGAAAAAACGGTTGTGGATGCCGATTTGTTTGCAGTGCCTGCCACCTCCGCCTTTTTTGCCGGTGCCGAAAACGAGTTTTTGTGCTCGCCGCGCTTGGACAATTTGACAAGCGTGTTTTCAAGCGTATGTGCACTTTCGCAATGCAATGCCCAAAACGTGGCGGTGGTTGCTTGCTTGGATAACGAGGAAGTGGGCAGCGGCACCCGACAAGGCAGCCCCGACTTTTTGAATCAGGTTTTATTTCAAATAGAAAGCGGCTTGAACCTTTCCGCCGAACAGTGCGTTTTCGCACGCCAACAAGGGATGGTGCTTTCGGTGGACAACGGACATGCCGTGCACCCTGCCCATCCCGAAAAAAGCGATCCCAAAATGTTTGTAAAACTCAACGGCGGTGTGGTGGTGAAACATCATCCCAACTACGCAACCGATGGACTTTCTTCGGCAATTTTCAAAAGACTGCTTTCAAAGAATAATTTGCCCACACAAGACTACTACAACCGCAGTGATGTGCGGTGCGGCTCAACTTTGGGATTGGCAACTTCGCGCACCTTGCAAATGAAAACTTGCGACATAGGGCTTGCGCAACTGGCAATGCACTCTGCGTGCGAAACGGTGGGCGCCAAAGATTTGGAACAAATGCAAAAGGCATTGCAACTGTTTTTGTCCTCCAATATTTGCGCTGCCGAAAACGAATTGGTCATAAAGTAATCATGAAAAAAGGTTGGTTGGTAGTAAACGGCTTTCTGCAAAGCCAAAAGTTCAACGAAATCTACAATTTTTTGCTTGCTTCGGCACAAGAAAGCGGCGCCGAACTTTCGTTAATGACGTCGGACAGTTTGATTTTGGGCGAAGTTGACGGGTTTTCGAAGTTGGAAAAACCGGATTTTGTGCTGTTTTGGGATAAAGACGTTACTTTGGCAAAACTTTTGGAAAAAGCCCACTTCAAACTTTTTAACAGTGCGCATGCAGTGGAATTTTGCGACAGCAAGGTGCTTACGGCATTGGCTTTGCGTGGCAAAGTGCCCATGCCAAAAACGTTGTTTTCGCCAAAAACTTTTGAGGGTGTGGGTTACACAAATTTGAGGTTTGTGAAACAGGCGACGCAAATTTTGGGTTTGCCTTTGGTAATAAAAGAAGCTTACGGTTCTTTCGGACAACAAGTTTATTTGGCAAAGACGTTTGAAGAAGCCAAAAGCATTGTGCAAAAACTTGCCGGCAAGGATTTTGTTTTGCAGCAATTTGTTTCCGAAAGTTGCGGCAAGGATATTCGATTGAACGTGGTGGGCGGCAAGGTGGTAAACGCCATTTTGCGGCAAAGTTCAAGAGACTTTCGTTCCAACATCACTTTGGGCGGAAAATGCCAACCCTACGTTCCCACCGAAACGGAAAAAGCCGTGGCAGAGCGCGCGTGCAAAATTATCGGTTTGGATTTTGCCGGTGTAGACCTGCTTTTCGGCAAAGAAGGTCCGCTGCTTTGCGAAGTAAATTCCAACTTGCACTTCAAAACCACCTACGATTGCACGGGCGTGGACATAAGCAAACATATTTTGCGCCACGTTTTGAATACTATTTGATGTTAAAATCTAAAATCACACCGTTTTGTTGCAAAACGGTGCGTATACGAAAAATTTTTTGGAGGGGAAAATGACAGACTACAAATCCCGCTATGAGAGATGGCTTAAAAACGCCAAAGATCAAAGCGTTGTGCAAAGCCTTGCGGAAATGCAAAACGACGAAGCGAAAATTCAAGATGCATTCTACAAAGATATAGAATTCGGCACGGCAGGGTTGCGCGGCGTTATGGAGGCAGGCACCAACAGACTTAACGTTTACACAATTTTTCGTGCCACAACGGGCGTTGCCCAATATATGCAAAGGCACAAAATGACCTCTTGCTCCATAACCTACGATTCGCGCAACAATTCGCAAAAGTTTTCGCAGGTGGCGGCGGCAACGTTGGCGTCGCACGGCATAAAAGTATTTTTTACGCCCGAGTGTATGCCCACACCCTATCTTTCCTTTATGGTGCGCAACTATCACACCGATATGGGCATCAATGTTACCGCTTCGCACAATGCGGCTTCCTACAACGGTTACAAAGTTTATGACAACGATGGTTGCCAACTAACCGACGATGCCGCGGGTGAACTTACGGAAATCATCAAAAACATCGACCCGTTTGCTCAAAGTTTGCCGAATTTCGAAGATTATGTCGGTTCGCTTGTTGCTTTTTCCGACGGCGAAATGGAAGAAAAATATATCCAAACGGTTATTGCCGAAAGTTTGAACGATGCCCACGGAATAAACGTGGTGTATTCGCCCTTAAACGGTGCAGGCTACCGCATTGTTCCGGATGTTTTGCGCCGTGTCGGCGTAACAAATTTGACGGTGGTGCCGCAACAGGCAATGCCCGACGGAAATTTTACTACCTGCCCCTATCCTAACCCCGAAAAGAACGAAACGTTGCAGTTGGCTCTTGAAATTGCCAAACAAACCAATGCAGACGCAGTACTTGCTAACGACCCCGATTGCGACCGTTTGGGCACGGCAGTGAAAACGGAGAGCGGCTTCAAATTGCTCAGCGGCAACGAAGTGGGTGTAATTTTGTGCGACTACATTCTTTCCTCCTTGAAGGAACAAGGCCGTCTGCCGCAAAAGCCCGTTTTGGTAAAAACCATCGTAACCACATTGATGATTGACGCATTGGCGAAAGATTTCGATGCCGAAGTGGTGGACGTTTTGACGGGATTCAAATATATCGGCAATACCATCAAAAAGTTGGAAGACCGAAATCAAGCCAACCGATACATTTTCGGCTTTGAAGAAAGTTGCGGCTATCTTAAAGGCACCTACGTTCGCGATAAGGACGGCGTTGTGGCATCTATGCTGTTTTGCCAGTGCGTGGCATACTACAAAAAGCAAGGCAAAACCCTTTCCGAACGTTGGGAAGAACTCAAAGCGCGCTACGGCAACTTTGTGCAAAAAACTTTCCGCTACACTTTCGAGGGGGTAGAAGGTGCCGAAAAAAAAGAAAAACTGTTTGAAAAGATGCGCAAAACGCCGCTTGAAGTTTTGGGAAGGAGCAAAATTGTCAAAACAACCGATTTTCTTACACAAACAACGATGGATTTGCCTAAATCCAACGTGCTTCGCTACAACAGCCAAGACGGAAGCCAACTTATTTTGCGCCCCAGCGGCACCGAACCAATAGTAAAATGCTACGTTTCGGTGGTGGGCACAGACGAACAAACGCAACAAAAACTTTCCGAAATAAAATTGCAACTGGATGAACTGTTGCGTTGAATTTTGTATGGTCAAGCACTTATCGCATAAAACTTATTGCAGAACATTTGGGACGCAAGAGCGCAAAACCAAGAGATGTGTCTAAACACTTATAAAAACACTATCACCCAAACAATTGTTGCAGGACACTTATTATAAAATCTAAAACTTCGTTAAAAAGGGGCGCTTGAACTGCATGTTCAAACGCCCCGAATTGTTGTGTCGTATAATGTTTTTTAATAACCTACGCAAAAAGCACAATTCACACTTACGTGTATTCAAATTTGTGTTTTGCGGGCTTTTTCCAAAGTGGTGCGGCTTTTTACGCAAGTTTGTGTGTTTTGCGGTTTTCTTTTCAATAAAGGCTAATCGTCAGCGCGCGAATTTTTTGCCGCGCCAAATTGTCAAAAGCCTATTTCAAATCCGACTTGCGGAAAACAGACATTCCCAACAAGAAGAACAATCCGGTAAACAGCAAGTTGTACAAAATCACCATGCCTACGTTCAACCCCGACGGGTACATAACATCCAAAGTTTGCCAGTTGTAGAAGGGTATGCACTGCAAAGCCGATACCGAAACGGTAAAGTTTTGCGAAAACGCCGCCAAGACTATTTCAACAATGCTGCTTACGATATCGGGCACAAACCAGCACACCAATAGCGAAAACACCATAGTAAGCGACGTCTTTTTTGTGGCGAACAAAAACAGACAAACCAGTGTTTGAACGCACAGCATAGCCGTCAACCCCATTGCAAATTGGCACAGCAACGCCGTTATCGCTTCTCCTGCGCCCAATCCGCCAAAGCCCACAATAGGGGCGAAAAACAGCATAATTGCAACAAATTGTGCAAACAAGCAGGCTATGCCGATTATCAACGCCAAAACGTAGTATGCCAAAAATATTTCCGAACGCTTTTTGTTGGCAACAATCATGTTGCGCACCGTGCCTTGGCTAAATTCTGCGGCAAGCACCACAGCCGTAGCGATAATTGCCAAAACGTTGTTGTCGGAAGAAAAGGTAACCATATCATTAGTCATCGAAAACACGACGCCCGTTTCCCCCAAAAGCTCCAAAATCCAATTGCTGCCGCCAAAACTTTTCAACAGGGCGTTTAGTGACAGTGTAAAAATCATCGAAATCAGCGGTAAGCCTACGCACAAGCCCAAACATACCCAAAACGCCGTAGATTTTTTCAAACGGAAAAGTTCCACTTTCAGAATGCTTGTCATTTTGCACCTCCGATAAGATCCAAGAAGTAGCGTTCCAAATTGTCGCCCACCTTTTCAAAATCCAAAACGTTCACGCCTTCTTGCGAAAGGGCAAGCAACACTTCCGTGGGTTGTGTTTCGCCGAAAAAGTCCACCGTGTTTTCGTGAACTTCCGTTGTGCCCAATTTTCCCAATACGGCTTGCGCTTTTTCCGCGTCGTCCACCGTCAAGCGCAGACGTTTCAGCGTAAGGCGGTTTATTTCTTCCGCCGAAGCGTGTTTTATTACGCTGCCTCTGTTCATAAAGTAAAATTCCGTAGCAAATTTGGAAAGTTCCGAAAGCATATGACTGGAAATGATGATGGTGGTGCCAAATTCTTTGTTCATACGCACAAAGGATTCTCTCATTTCAAAAATGCCTTGCGGATCCAATCCGTTGGTGGGTTCGTCCAACAAAAGCAATTCCGGCTTCCCGACAAAAGTCATGGCAATGGTTAGCCGTTGCTGCATACCGAGGGAAAAATTTTTCACTTTTTGGCGAGAGGGCACCAAGCCTACAATGCGCAAAGTCATGCGCAAAAATTCTTCGTCTGCGGGAATATCCAACAACAAACATTGCGCGCGCAAGTTTTCCATTGCCGTCATGTTTCTGTAAAGCGACGGACGTTCCACTATCGCGGCAACCGATGTGTTTTTGCGAATTTGCCCCGGCATAATTTCAAAAGTGCCGCCGGTTGGTTTGATAAGCCCCGTCAGTAACCTTATCAACGTGGTTTTGCCTGCGCCGTTTTTGCCCACAAGCCCCACGATGGCGCCCCTTTCCACCGTCATATTGACGCCGTTTACCGCCGCCATATTGCCGTACCTTTTGGTAAGGTTGGTGGTTTCTAGCATTATATCAGCCATTTTTACCTCCTTTTAAAAAATCAAGTGAGCTGTTTTCAATGTTTACCACAGCGTTTACACTTGTTTTGCTTATTGCAAATTGTAGCACATTTTTTGTTTTTGTACAACAAAACAAATACTTGTTACCAAAACTAAAAGGCATCGCATATTTTTTGCAAAAGTTCGACATGCCGTTTTGCTTGGTTTTTTCGATTTTCCGTCCTATTCGGTCGGCGTTTTTGCTGCGTTTTGCGGTTGTTCGACTGCCTTGTTCTACTTGCGTTTTTGCTGTTTGGTGAGGTTGATCACCCGAACAAAATTTTAGCCCGTCGCTTTCCGCTTTCTCCGTTGTCGTTCTAGCTGTTTTCGGCAATCATTTGTACGAATGCCGATTCCTCTCCTGTTTTCACGTTGCCTTTTGCTTGGTTAAGTTGAATTGTCAAGCAATTTTTGGCGGCGGAAACGAAGTCGCGCATCACAATGTTTATTATTTCCAAATCGGCGCTATTATTCAAATTTTGCACATACGTGTTCATATTTTTGTTGTGCAAAGCTTCTCTGAAACGCGGCCCGAACACAAACAAACCATCCGTCAGTTGCCCTTGCAACACAAACAAACCGTTGCCTTGTTGCTTGTACAAATCGATGTAGGTGGGCAACGCCGTTTCTATATATGTTTTGGAACTTTTTTTGTTCAATTCTGTGTAGTAGTAGCTGTGCAAAACGCTGTTTTCGCGCGTGCCTTCATCGTTGTTGCGTTGAAATACAAAATCGTTGTCGAATTTTGATGTGTCTCTGCCCCAAACAACCAACGCTTTGCCGCGGCATTGTCCCAAGGTGAGTGTATCGACAAACTTTTCGTCCCCCTCGTTGGTGTTGTTGCGCACAATCAAATTATCGTTGTCGAACACTTTGCAGAGCATTTCCAGGGTGGATTCCTCTGCGTCGTTTTCAAAATGTTGAAAGTCTAAAATCAACATTTCGCTTGTACGTGTGGTCAAAAATTGTTTGCAAGCCTTCAAAACGTCATCCAATTTTACCCCCACAAAGGGTCCGTGGTAAATTTTCAGTTGGTCTCCTTGTTTGGAAACTCTCAAATCGAAGTAGCGCGTTCCACATGCAAGCAGTGTTGCTGTGTCCTTGTCTTGCGTTTCGGCAAGGTAGCTTATTCCGACAGTTCCGGCATCGTGTGCGCCGGGTATGGCCACGGTTTTTAGCAATGTTTCGTCCTCAATAAAGGACATCCAGTTGCTTAACAACTCTGTCGGTTGCGTGTTGTCGTCTTGACTGTGAGCAATTATCGTGCACACGCCGACAAAAATTGCAATTGCCAACACTACCGAGCCTAACACTATCAAAACTTTTTTGGATTTTTTCATGTTTTCCCCATTTTACCCTTTACGCTGTGCAAATTTTGCACGCAAATTTTTTTACTACATCACAGTATATCAGATTGCCAAGGCTTTTGCAATAGGGTTTCGTGAATGTTTGTGCTTCGCGTGTCAAAGCAGACGGTGATGAGAGCAAAAGTTGTGTTGACGGCGGTTAAATACACATTATTTTACATGTTGCGGTGCGTTCAAGCCACAAACGATTACGTCCCTGCCTTTCAAGTGAGAGCACGTACCGCGGGACACAAAGACGACGGTTTTCAAAAATAAATTGACAACGCTATGCGGATAATGTAAAATTAGCGTATACACAAAAGAAAGAGGAGTGAAAAACTTCTGCTATGCGCAAAAAATTTGTTTTGCTTTTTCTGGTGATTGCCGTTGTGTGCGTGCTTACTGCGTGCAAGGCAAAGACGTTTTCCGTAACCTTCGACCCGCAAAACGGTGCCGAACGGCAAACAATACCCTTTGATTCTAACTTTGCACTTCCCCAAACCCCCACAAATGCAGGTTTTTCGTTCGGCGGTTGGTTTTGTGATTCCGCCTGCACCGACGGCAACGAGTGGCAACTGCCGCAAAGCCTTTCAAACGACATAACCGTCTATGCCAAGTGGACGCCACTTCCTGCCGAAATAGATTTGTCGCAGGTGCTTTTGCCCTTTCAAGATTCGGCAAATTGGAACTTTCAAATTTCGTATGCCGTCGAAAGGGAATTTGTCGGCGGAGCAAAAGATTCGCACACCGAAGTGTTGCGATTTTCGGGCGAAACATACTCGGTGCAATTTGTTCAAAACGGCAAAACGCTTTGCAATTTTGTTGCGCAGAGCGACAGCGGCGAGCCGATGTTTTATATCGATGACGGCAACGGCAAATATTCGTTGGTAACGCCCACAAGCGCAAACTACGATGCACTGCTTGAATCGGTTCCCTATGTAAACTTGTCGGCTTTGTGCAATTTATCCTTCACCGCCGTTGGCACAAGTTTTTTTGCAAACGACAGCCAAAATGCCGCCGAAATCGTATTGAACAAAGAGGGCTGCACCGGTTTTTGCCTTGTGGTAAGTGACAAAAAACCGACAACGCTTACTGCAATTTGTCAAACCGACAACGAAACAACTACCTACGTCTTAACTTTCGATAGCTACGGCGAAGTAAAAATTTCCTTGCCGGAAGTTCAAAGCGATGACCCGATAGACCCTTGCAAAAATGGGCACACTTGGGACAGTTGGACTACAACAACGGTAGCCACATGCCTAAGCGAAGGCGAAATGGCGCGCAGTTGCTCCGTGTGTGGTGCCCAAGAGACGCAAACAATTGCCAAAACCGTCCACACTTGGGGTTCGTGGACTACCAAAACGGCAGCCACTTGCGTACAAGAAGGCACAGACGTGCGCACATGTTCTGTTTGCGGCACACAAGAAACACAATCTGTCTCCAAAACCGCTCACACTTGGGGCTCGTGGAAAGTAACAATATCCGCCACATGCCTAAGCGAAGGCGAAATGGCGCGCAGTTGCTCCGTGTGTGGTGCCCAAGAGACGCAAACAATTGCCAAAACCGTCCACACTTGGGGTTCGTGGACTACCAAAACGGCAGCCACTTGCGTACAAGAAGGCACAGACGTGCGCACATGTTCTGTTTGCGGCATACAAGAAACACAATCTGTCGCCAAAATCGCCCACACCTACGTCAACGGCGTTTGCACCCTTTGCGGAGACAAAATCAGCGGCAGCGACCCCGACCTTTCTGCGGTGTTTCAACAATATGCCGACCACCAAAATTGGAATTTCCGCGTAACTTACGTTATGACAAATTCCTACGGCGAATATTTTTACGATGACGTATTGCGGTTCGATGGCGAAAACTTAACAATGGAGTACACTGACGCAGACGGCGTAACCTACACCGACGTTTTGCTTTACGACACGGCTAAAGCGCAATACGCTTACTACTTGGATAACGGCGACGGCACTTACACTTGCTACTTTTCGCGAGATAACGCCGCCGAATTCGAAGTGTGTTACGGCTACGTCGACTACATCAAACTTTCCACATTGGCAAATTTCGAGTTTTACGCCAACGGCGACTGCTTTTCAGCCACAAACCCGAATGCAGCCGGCAACGAAATTTTCGGGCAATGGGAAGATTGCACTTGGACAAGCGTAGATATCTTTGTAGACAACGGCAAAATTTCACAAATTGTGGCTTTGCAAAATGATACTTCTGCCGACTACGCAGGAGTTTACGCGCTGTCTCTCACGTTTGACCACTACGGCGAAATTACTGTTGAAGCACCCGTTTCTTCCGGAAACGAAGGCGGCGACAGCGATCAAGGTGGCGACGGCGGAGGAACCGAATCTGGCGGCAACGAGGACATTTCATTGGGGTGGAACAACACTCCAACAACGGTTGGCGATGCGGTTGGTTTGCAACAACAAATGGTAAATATGCAATATTCCATCGGTTTGCCCTCCATTGGTAACTACGATTGTTTGGTTGTTCCCGTGCAGTTTTCCGACACCAAAGTTGAACCTTCCGATTTGGAAAATTTGAACATTGCTTTCAATGGCACTTCAGAACAAACCGGTTGGGAAAGCGTAAGCACATTCTACCAAAAATCTTCCTATGGCAAACTCAATTTGCATTTCGACATTTTGGGCTACAACATCGGCATTCAAAACAAACCCTACGTTTCGTCAAAAAGTTCCGCTTTCTACGGCAACTTGAAGGACAGCAACGGCACCGCCAACGGCGACCAAACTTTGATTGGCGAAATTTTGGAATACCTTTCGCAGCAAAGCATCGATCTTTCGCACTACGATTCCAACAACGACGGCGTGATAGATGCAATTTACGTTATATATTCTTGCGATGTAAACTACACGTCCGACGATTCGTTGTGGTGGGCTTACGTCTACGAATATGCCGAATTCAACGCAACTTTCCAAAATTTGTACGCCGATTACTATCTGTTTGCCGGCATGGATTTCATGTTTGAAGATGTTTACGGCGGCAACATACAAAGCGGCGAAATTGACGGTCTGAAAATAAACGCAGCAACCTATATTCACGAAACGGGGCACCTTTTGGGACTGGATGACTACTACGATTACGACACAAGCTTGGGCAGCAATCGCGGTTTGGGCGGCGCAGATATGATGGATGCCACCGTAGGGGATCACAATGCCTATTCCAAAATTATGATGGGTTGGCTAACTCCCCAAAAAATAACCTCCACAACCACATTCACGTTGGATATTTCAGACACCGATGTGACAAACGACTGTGCGCTTATTTCGTTGGACAACACCAACTCGGAATTCGGCGAGTATCTTTTGATAGATTTGTATGCCGCCACAGGGCTTAACAGCCTGCACGCAAGTTTGGTTGATAGTTTGCTTTACGAAGGCGAGCCTTTCGGTGCACGAATTTTTCACGTTTCTTCCTCGTGCAACAACCCCTACAAAGATGACGGCTACAGCTCATTTACGGATAACAACAATTCCGTTTCCGACGTTGCGCTTCTAATGCTGGTGGAAGCCGACGGCTGGCCTTCTTCAACGGCCGAAAACAACGGACTTTGGGCAAGTGCAAAGGATTTGTGGCAAACGGGCGACAGCTTGCAACAAATTTATCCGGGCTATGTCGACTACTCAAACAATTCCATCTGTTTTGACGTGTTGTTTGAAGAAGTAACTTCCACAACGGCAACCGTTACCGTAACTTTTGTCGGTCAAAATTAAGCCGAAATAGAGGGTTACGTGTGCGTGCCGAACCTTTGTTTGAGCTTTTGCCAAATGCGGCAAACTGACCAAAAGGTGTAAATGCGGATTTTTGCGACGCCAAGGGGTGGAATTTACTCAATTCAATGGGTTAACGCCACTTGTGCCTAAATATGATGTTGTTTGCATTCTAACTTCGGGGCGTGGAAAACAGTATGTAAACTAAAACAATACTGCGATTTTTCTCTGTTTTTTTCAAAAATGCCGTCAATTTTTTGACAAGATTTTTGAGTTGTTATAAAATAAGAGACATATTACTTTATAAAAAGGAGAGCTAATATGAAAAACAGAAAAGTCCTGATTGTGTTGGCAGTGCTGTTTGTTTTGAGCGTACTGTGCGGCACATTTGTTGCGTGCGACAACACAAAACAATTTACTGTAACGTTTGACGCACAAAACGGCACCGAGCCTCAAGCAGTGACGTTTGACGAAAGTTTTGCGCTTCCCGAAAACCCCACAAAAGACGGTTTTTTGTTTGAAGGTTGGTACACCGACTCCGTCTGTTCCGACGGCAAAGAGTGGATCAAGCCCGAATCGTTGGATGCAGACCTAACCGTTTATGCAAAATGGGTGGAAGCTCTTTTTGTAACGTTTGACGCACAAAATGGCTCCGAAAGTCAGTCTGTGCGTTTTGACGAAAACTTTGTTATGCCGGCCGATCCCGAAAACAATGGTTACACATTTGCCGGATGGTATACCGATGCCGCTTGCACAACGGGCAACGAATGGACAAAGCCGGAAACGTTGACGGAAAGCATAACTGTCTACGCAAAATGGAAGAAAGCGATGCAATATTCCGTTTACTTTGATCCTCAAAATGGTGAAAATATCATAGTGTTGCGTTTTGACGAAAACTTTGTTATGCCTGCCGATCCTGAAAAGCAAGACTATGCTTTTTGCGGATGGTATACCGACAGAGCTTGCACCGAGGGCAACGAATGGACTAAACCGGAAACGTTGAATGTAAATTTGACTGTCTATGCAAAATGGGAAAAGGATACTTTCTACGTAACGTTTGACACACAAGATGGTTCCAAAACACAAAGTTTTGTGCTTAACAGTAGTTTCGTTATGCCTGCCGATCCGGAGAGAGAAGACTATGCTTTCGGCGGATGGTACACGGATTCCGCCTGCACCGACGGCAGTGAGTGGACTAATCCCGAAACACCCACGGATGACGTAACCGTTTATGCAAAGTGGGTGCAAGTTGCTTTTTACATCAACTTCGATTTCCAAAACAAACAAGATCCCGTTCCCGTGCGTTTTGACGAAGAATTCCAAATCCCCGTGTTGGAAAAATACGACGGCAACAACTTCTTGGGTTGGTATACAGACAAAGCTTGCACCGACGGCAACGAATGGACAAAGCCGGAAACCTTGACGGAAGATACAACCGTCTACGCAAAGTGGTCCACGCATGAACACGTTTACGATGACAGCTACTTTATGTATACGCAATGCAAAGTGGAGGGTTGCTCATCCTACAATCGCAGTGCAAGTCTCAACACTGACAAGGAAAAATTTGTCTACACGTTTAGCGATGCCGATAAGGAAAGAATCAACGCTGCCTATCAAGCGGTTGTGGACAATCTCGGAAAGATTCCCGAAGCGGAATTCGAAGATTTGTTCTTGGCTTATGACAGTGAACTGAGCTACATAGTGACGCAATATCAAGTGTCAAACGTTTTGTACAGCGTTTACAACAACGAAGAATATAGCAAACGTTTTGAAAACGTTGCTAATTTCTACAACGAACACGTCAGCAAATACTATGGTTTGTTCCGTTCAGTGTACGATTCTGAATACCGCGATGAATTCTTTGCGGGTTGGCCTGAAGAAGAAATCAAACAAGTTTTGGCAATTGCGGATAGCTACGGCAAGGATGAATATATTGAAATCAACAACCAAATCGATGCATTGTTGTTGGAATACAACAGTATTGTCGCTACGGCAAGCGCAACCAAATTGACATCTTTGTACAAAGAACTTGTTGAACTTAACAATCAACTGGCAGAACTTTCCGGTTACGACAACTATATGGATTACGCCTACGAAGTTGTTTACGAACGCGACTACACACCGGCAGATGTTGCCGAAATGCGTCAATACGTAAAAAAATACATCAGACCCATTCTCAACAAATTGCTTATCTCTACACCGAGCAGCGTTTACTTGGATGGTACGATAGTTCAAGCATTGGTTGATGCATCGGTATTCCCCCAAAAGGATATCGTGCAAGATCCGGAAATTTCCAAGTTGGCAACGGATATTGTCGGCAGCTATTTGAAAGAGTTGTATTCCGATAAATATGCTAACACCATCGACTACTTCTACTATGCCGAAGAGCTCTTCAAAAATGGCAACTACTACATAGGTTCCAAGAGCGGCGCATTCACCTACTGGATTCCCAGTCTAGATAAGGCGGTGTTGTATTTCAGCGACACTAACGAAAGCGGATCTTATTCCTACCAAAACGCATTTACCTTCTTGCACGAATTCGGACACTACTACAATGGTATCTACAACCACGGCTTGTCCCTTTCTATGGATCACGACGAAACTCAATCGCAAGGGGACGAAATGCTGTTCTTGGCATGGCTTGGTCAAGAAGCAAACAATTACTTGTATAATGGCAACGGATACACCTACTTGTGGAAAAACCAATTGGTAGACATTTTGTTTACAATTTGTGCGTCAACTGCCGTAGACGAGTTCGAACAAGCCGTCTACACCGACAACTATAAAGGACAATCAGTAAAAGACAATTACAGCAACTACCAAGATTTGTTTGAAGAAATTATTGCCGAATACAACAGGTATATTAACCCTGTTTATTGGTCATACGTTGTATTCGAAAATGCCGGTTACTACATTTCTTACGCTATGAGCGCACTGCCCAGCGTGGAAATTTACGTAAAGGGAATGGAGGATTTTGCTTCTGCGAAGGAAAGTTATTTCATGCTTTATACTTTTGCAGACGACACAACGGGCACATATGTTTCTATTGACGAATACGGCAACAAGGAAGTTATTGCCACTTATCAGGAAATTTTGAACTATTGCGGTTTGCAAGGTCCCTTCCAAGAAGAACTGTATACCACTCTCTACGAATATTTTGTTGGCTAAATTGTTTAGTATGTAAGCAAAATTGTTTTGTGGCTCATTGCGCCGCGGGTTTCTTTGCCGAAACCCGCGGCGTTTTTTCACTGGCGTAATGCACTTCCCGAGTGCAATGAACCGCCTATCGTCACAAGCCCACCTATCCCCACAAGCGTTCTCGATGCCACAAGCGGCGTGTTTAGTCGGTGGTGTATCACTGCAAAAACAATGTGAGTAACCGCACCCGCAATCCTCGGCTTATGTTATTTCTGTCGACGGTTTTTGTGCTTATTGGCTTTTGACACCATATGTTTTCCAAAACTCAAAAGGCTGTAATATTATTAAATCAAAAAACACTTTGCCTTACAATAATTGACAATGGTTTGCCTTTAAGATATAATAAAATTTGAGCGTAATTGTCGTCATCACCAATCACTTTGGCGATAAAACGCAGAGTTAAAGACGCAACGTTCCACACAAACGCTCTTGTGAAGTTCCAAACTTCTCGCAAAAAGTTGCGTTAGAAACGCAAGTGATCCGGCATAGTTGAGCGTTCGCGGCAAAAAGCGCAAGAAAGTATTAAACTACTCTACAAAAAGAGGATAAAATATGAAACACACAGATATCGGTCAAATAGTATCACGTCCGTCGGAATTTTTCGACAAATCCGTTACCGTTTGCGGTTGGATTCGCTCCTTCCGCGACAGCAAAAACATGGCATTTTTGGCGCTTAATGACGGAACAACGCTAAACCACTTGCAAATTGTCATAGACAAAAACGTTTGCCACGTGGATACATCTACACTTACCACCGGCGCTTCCGTTGCGGTAAACGGCACTGCGGTAAAAGCCTTCAACGCCAACCAGGAAGTGGAAGTGAATGCCTGCGAAATCACCCTTTTGGGTGCTTGTCCGCAAGATTATCCCATCCAAAAAACCAAAACTTCTTTGGAATTTTTGCGCACCGTGCCGCACCTGCGTGTGCGCACAAACACCTTTAATGCCGTTTTTCGTGTGCGTAGCAAACTTTCCGTTGCCATTCACCGCTTTTTCCAAGAACGCGGCTTCACCTATGTCAACACGCCCATCATAACCGGCAGCGATTGCGAAGGCGCGGGGGAAATCTTTCAAGTAACCACCGTTGGGTTTAACCCAGAAGTGAAAACGCAAGAAGAATACAACGCCAAAGACTTTTTCGGTCAAAGTGCCGGACTAACCGTTTCAGGACAACTCGAAGGGGAAGTTATGGCAATGGCATTCGGGAAAATTTACACCTATGGTCCCACTTTCCGTGCGGAAAACAGCAACACCACGCGCCATGCGGCGGAGTTTTGGCAAATAGAGCCGGAAGTTGCTTTTGCCGAATTGCCTGACATCATCGAAATCGCCACAGAATTTATCAAGTATATCATCAACGACGTTTTGCACACTTGTGCCGACGAATTGGCGTTTTTGGAGCGCTTCTACGAAAAAGGCTTGCGCGAAAAACTTCAAAAAGTGGTGGACGACGATTTCCAACAGTTGGACTACACCGACGCCATCGAAATTTTGAAAAAAAGCGGCAAGCAGTTCCAATATCCCGTGGAATGGGGTTTGGATTTGCAAACGGAACATGAACGCTACCTTACGGAAGAGGTTTTCAACAAACCGGTGTTTGTGCTTAACTATCCCAAAGACATCAAGTCGTTTTATATGAAGCAAAACCCCGATGGAAAAACCGTTGCGGCAACCGACCTTTTGGTGCCGGGCGTGGGAGAAATTATCGGGTGCAGCGAGCGTGAGGCCGACTATGACAAGCTTTTGCAAGCAATAACAAGCCGCAACATGAAACTTTCCGACTACCAAAACTATTTGGATTTGCGTAAGTACGGCAGCGTGCCTCACAGCGGTTTCGGCTTGGGGTTGGAACGCATTCTGATGTATATCACCGGCATGAGCAACATCCGCGATACCATCGCTTACCCCAGAACAAAGGGCGAATTGAAGTAGAACGGCAGTTTTGCAATGAACGAGCGAATTTGGCGCGGCAAGTGCAGACCAAGGGTAGCGCATTGCGCATTCAAGTGCGATACGTGAAAGCGTGCGCAATGTTTTGCAATTGCCGTCACGCCATCAATAAAACGCACCTTTCGTAGCACTAGGTGCCGAAAAATATTTTCTATCACAAAACAAACATAAATCACAAAAGGAAGATATAATATGAACAGAACGTATATCAAAGATTTGACGGAAGGTCAGGTAAAAATCAAAGGTATGGTAGAAACCATACGCGACAAAAAAATTATGTTTTTGGTAATTCGCGACATCACCGGATTCGTACAAGTTACCATAGTCAAAGACGAGTGCCCCGAAGTTTACGAAGTGGCCAAACAGCTTACTCCCCACAGTTTTGTAACAGTCGAAGGCAAGTGCGTGTTTTCCGAATACGTGCGTAACGGCGGCAAAGAAATTTACCCCACGTCGCTCGAAATTATGTCCGTCGCCGACGTGTTGCCCATTGACGCCAACAGCGGACAAGATTTGCGCATGGACTACCGTTGGATAGATTTGCGCGACGAAAAGAAACAATTTTTGTTCAAAATCGCAACGGCTTTTGAAAAATATGCCATCGAATATTTCAACGCCAACGGCTTTATCGAAATTCACACGCCCAAAATCACCGCTCTTTCCAGCGAAGGCGGCAGCGAAGTGTTCGAATTGAAAAACTATTTCGGACAACCCGCTTACCTTACTCAAAGTCCCCAACTCTACAAACAAATGAGCATGATGGCAGGCTTTGACAAAACTTTCGAAATCGGCGAATATTTCCGCGCCAATCCCAGCTTCACCAGCCGCCACGACACCGAATTTACGGGAATCGACGTGGAAGTGAGTTATATCGAAAGCCACCACGATGTGATGGATATCGAAGAAGCGTTGTTGAAGCACATCATTCACGGCATCAAAAACGAATTTAACGAACAATACAAACACTATTTCGACAAGGACATCATAGAAATAAATCACAAAATTCCTCGCATTTCCCTTTACGACGCCTACAAAATTTTGAAGGACGAAAAGAACTACGAAGTCCCACGTGCATTGAAAGGCGATTTGGATCCCGACGGCGAAAAACTTATTTGCGAATACGTAAAGGAAAAGTACAACAGCGAATTTGTGTTCATTACTGATTTCCCAGCAAAAGCGCGTGCGTTTTATTCAATGAAGCACGATGACAATCCCGAACTTACCAAAACTTACGATTTGCTGTATCGCGGAATAGAAATCACCAGCGGTGCACAACGCGAACACCGCTACGAAAACTTGAAAGCCAACATTGCCGAACAAGGTATCGACCCCGAAAGCATGCGCGACTATTTGGAATTTTTCCGTTACGGCGCACCTACTCACGGCGGTTTCGGTTTGGGCATCACTCGTACATTGGTAAAATTGTTTGAACTTCCCAGTGTAAAGGACGTCACATTCTTGTTCCGCGGGCCCAATAGACTTAAACCGTAAAAAACAATTTGTTTTTTGTTTGCGGCAAACGTTTGCCGGCCGCAATGCTGACAAAAAAGCGAAAACTTTCACGGCAATTTTTGAACAACTTGCGTCGGAAAATTTTTGCCACGATAGCGGAACTTTTTGTACAAAAACACAATTTGCGCATACGTATTGTCAAATTTATGAACATTTCCCAAAAAGTGGTGCATTTGCGCTTGCAAAAAGCCTTTCTCCGTTTTGCAAAAGGCTTTTTGTATTGTCTTGAAGGTTATTCAAAGCACCGTGCGGCAAATTGTTTTTGCAATTCACAACTCTGTGCGCTGCGCATTTTTGCCGCGTCAACCGCAAACAAACCTGTGCAAATATTTATCAAAACGGAGTTGAAATCCAGTGAAAAAGAAAGAATTTCGAGTTCCCGAAAGAAAACAGCCCGTGTGGCGCCCCGTTTCGACTGTACTCAAACTTGTTTATAAAAAACCTCGCATTATCAATTTGAACGATTCTTTGCCCGAACGCGCAATCTACGTTGCCAATCACGCCGCAATGAGCGGACCTATGATTTACGCCTTGCACTTTCCTGCGTTTCACGTCACGTGGGGCGTGCACCAAATGATGGGCAACTACAAAATGCGCTTCAAGTATCTTCGCGACATTTATTTTGTGCAAAAGCGCGGTATGCACAAATTTCCCGCCACAATTATTGCGGCTTTTGAGGCGGCGTTTTCCATCTATTTCTATCGCGGAATGAAAACGATGCCCACCTTTACCGACATGCGCTTTGCCACCACAATCCGAAACAGCGTAACTTGCTTGGATAACGACGTTTCCGTGATGATTTTCCCCGAAGATTCTTCCGAAGGCTACAAAGACATCATCACAGGCTTTTTTTCGGGCTTTGTTACTCTTGCCGAAAGGTACAGCCGCAAGCACAATGGTGAGGAAGTGGACATCGTCCCCGTCTACTACAGCAAGGCAAACAAAGTTATTGTCATCGGCAAACCCACAAGGCTCTCCGACTACCCCAATTTAAGCCGCGACGAAATTGCCGATCAAATACGTTTGCAACTTAACTCCATCTATACCGACGAAATTTGCAAAAACTATCTTTTGCTCAAAAAATCTTCCAAACGCGAGAAGAAATGATTTTCCAAACGCCACTTACAAAACGGAAAGGAAAAAGACCGTCTAGACGCGGTGTTTTCGCTTGCAGAAATACGCGCGTTTTTTACCAAAGCCGCGTCAAAACGTCGTTGCTATTGCGGTGTTTGTTCAAAAAACACAATTTTTCACAAACGCCCATCGAAAGTTGTTTCGATGGGCGCGTTTTTGTCGTTTTGTTATTCTGTTTTTACGAAGTCTTTTTGTTGTATTATTTTTTTTGTTTTGGGAGTCTTGTCGTGTTTTTTGGCTTTACAATTATTGTTTCGTGTTCCGAAAATTCTATCGTTTTTGTCTCGTATTCACGTTGTTTTTTGTTGTTGTCTTTTTTTTCCAACTTGACATAATGCATCACTCGAACAAGCGCACAATGCTTTGGCACACCGTGTCGTGCATGGCAGTGTAGTTGATGTAAGGGTGTTTGTCAAAAACATATTCGTGGGCAAAACTTTGCACAATGTTCATTGCCAAATGCACCTTTTCCGCAATGTTTTCCGATTTCAATCCGCTATCCGTCAACTGTTGCGAAAGGTTTTTTGTTATGCGGTCCTCCAGCGAAATGAACTTTGCGCTCACCGTTTCGTCGGTGGCGGCAAGCGAGTGCAAGGTGTTGTGAAGTGTGGCGTTTTTTTCGTGCATTTCAATTGTCTTTTTTACAATTTTGTCTACAACGTTAGGTATATCAAACGGCATTTTTGCTTCGCGCACAATTTTCATAACGGGATCGTACACGTTGTCGATGTAAATTTGCAAAACGCAAATCATGATGTCGCGCTTATCTTGAAAATAGCCGTAAACTATGCCTGTCGAAACGCCCGCACGCTTGGCAATTTCCACGGTGTTGGTGCCGTGGTAGCCCACTTGCGAAAACAATTCGTATCCGGCTTGAATAATTTTGTTCTTTTTTTCTATCGACCGTTCTTGTTGCGGCTCTCTTACATTGTTTTTCATATTGGCATTATACTATTTTTTTTTGCAAATTGCAACAGCAAATTCACAAACCATGAGGGAAAGTTTGCTTCTGTGCTGCAAATTTGGAGTGGAAAGTTTGCTCATTACGCTCAACTTTCGGTAGAGTTTTGAGGTTCCCTCGTTTATTGGAAGTTGCTTCATTAGTGTGGCATTTGGTGTGAAGTTTGAAATATTATCGGCGAGTTTTATGAAAAGTTGTGCTTTGTGAACGGCATTTTGCCTCAAAAACAGCCGATGATGTCGAAAGTTTCGCCTAAAAACACAAAAATGTGAAAAAAGTTTCGCATTTTGTTTGACATTTCGAGATAGCGGTAGTATTATATATGTGAACGTGAAAGAAATTTCACATTTGCACATATATTATTGTCGGCGAGCGTTGAGTTTTAGTATATCAGGTGAGAAAAAGATTTTGCGATTTTTAGCGCAGTCGCAAAACTTAGCCGCAAAAGACAACAATAGTGCTATCGCGGAGAAAGTGTGTCGCAGTGTTTCGGTTAATTTTATTTCAAACTACCTGCTACAAGACATACACTCTCGCCGTAAGGCGTAACGCTACCCCGCAGTCGGCGGCTACGTAAGCTCGCCTGCCGAGTAGGTGCCTCTACAAAAAATAATATGCGCAAAAAAGGAGAAAATTTATGCCTTTAGTATATGCACCCACCAACAAACAACTGAAAATCTTGCGAGTTGCCGCAGACGAAAAGACAAAAAAACATTTGGAAAGTTTGGGTATTGCCGGCGGCGGCGAGATAATGGTGCTTTCGCAAAGTTTGGGCAGTGTAGTTTGCAAAATAAAGGACGGCCGCATTGCTTTGGATAGCGATCTTTCGGCAAAAATTTTTGTCGCCGCCTAATTTTTGAGCATACGTGTAGCCAAAATTGTGTTTTAGCGAAGTAGTTCAAACCTATTGGCACCCATAAATTAGTTTTATAACTGCGTAGCAGATATAAAAATATCAAACTTGCTTGCGGTTTTTTGTCGCCAAAACGACAATAAAACGAGCCGCGGTTGTGGAAATGGACATTGCGTACAACGCTGTGATGCGTTTATGCCACCAATCTCACGCCGCCGACTGCGCAGGCCCGATTGATACAATGCAATTCAAGGAGAAAAAACATGGTACAAAAAAATTTGAGTGACTTTGTCGTGGGCGAACATGGCGTTGTTAAGTCCGTTTCCGGCGAAGCAAAAATCAAGCGCAGACTTTTCGACATGGGCATCACCCCCGGTGCGGAAGTTTTGCTTCGCAAAAAAGCGCCGCTGGGCGATCCGTTGGAAGTTACCGTGCGCGGTTACGAACTTACGCTTCGCAAAACGGAAGCGCAAAACGTGCAGATGGAGGTGGCAAAATGAAACGCTTTGCATTGGCGGGCAACCCAAACTGCGGCAAAACAACGCTGTTCAACGGATTGACAGGCTCTACCGCACACGTAGGCAATTGGCCGGGCGTAACGGTAGATAAGCGCGAAGGTGTCTACAAAAAGGGCAGCGAACCCGTTGCCATAGTAGACCTTCCCGGCATCTACTCCCTTTCCCCCTACACTCCCGAAGAAGTTATCGCACGTAACTACATTTTGAACGAAAAACCCGATTGCGTAATAAACATTGTGGACGCAACCAACTTGGAACGTAACCTTTATCTTTCCACACAAATTTTGGAAATCGACGTTCCTATGGTTATTGCTCTCAACATGATGGACGAAGTCGCGCGACAGGGGGACAAAATCGACGAAAAACTTTTGGAAAAACGTTTGGGCGTACCCGTGGTGAAAATTTCCGCTTTGAAGGGTGAAAATTTGCATCAACTTATGCAGTGTGCGCTTGACGAAAGCAAAAAAGTGCGCAAAGGTTCAACCGTGCTTTCCGAAACAAACGTAGCGCACCTTATTTCCGATGTTACCATTGCGCTTCGCGGCAGAAACGTGGAGAATCCGCTGTTTCATGCCATCAAGTTGGTGGAAAACGACGAAATAGAGGTGGAAATGCACCAAGAAACGGTGCAAATGGTGTCGGAATTCAGAAAAACGCACGCAGACGAAGTGTTCGGTGAAGATTTCGAAGCGTTGATCGCCGACGGACGTTACAAATACATATCCAAAAACTTTGCCGTTGCACTCACTCGCAAAGACACCGACAAGTTCAAAACTACTCGTTCGGACAAAGCCGACAAGGTGCTTACGCATAAAATTTGGGGTATTCCCATCTTTTTGGTAATTTTGTTTGCAATATTCCATCTTACCTTCTCGGAAGACTTCTTGTATCTGGGTGCCATCTTCCAACTTCCCGATTTGGAAGCACTCGGGTTGCTTACCGAAGAGGGCGAGCCGCTTAACTACGGCGTAAGATGGCTTGCGTGCCTATATGACGGCGCAGTTATGTCGCCCGGCGTTATTGTCAACAACATTTGGAACGATATGCTGGTGGGCGAATTGTTCGGATGGATTCAAGGCGGCGTAGAAAACAGCGGTATGGCGGCTTGGGCCGTGGGGCTTATCAACAGCGGTATCATCGACGGCTTGGGCGCAGTGCTTTCATTCCTTCCTCCTATCTTGGTGCTCTTCTTGTTCTTCTCCATTTTGGAAGACAGCGGCTACATGGCTCGTATCGCTTTCATTTTGGACAGAATGTTCCGCCGCTTTGGTCTTTCCGGTCGCGCATTTATGCCAATGATAATGGGCTTCGGCTGCTCCGTTCCGGCAATGATTAACACCCGCACGTTATCCGACGACAAAGAACGCACGGCAACCGTTCGCGTAATTCCGTTTTTCTCGTGCGGCGCAAAATTGCCCATTTTAACGGCAGTCGCAGGCGGTATTGTGACATATTTCGGCATTGGAAATGCGGAATTTATCACCTATGCTATGTACCTTTTGGGAATTTGCGTTGCCGTGTTGAGCGTGCTTTTGATGCGTGGCACAACGTTGAAGGGCGAAACACCTCCGTTTATTATGGAATTGCCGTCTTATCACGCACCGCAGTTCAAAAACTTGATGTTGCACCTTTGGGACAAAACCAAACACTTCGTCAAAAAGGCATTTACCATCATTTTGGCATCTACAATCGTCATTTGGGTGCTTACGCACTTTTCATTCGATTGGAAACTGTTGGAAGATGAACAAATCAACGACAGCATTTTGGCAAACATTGCAAAACTTATTCAACCCTTATTCACACCGCTTGGCTTCGGCAGTCAATTGGGAGAATACGGTTGGGTGTTTGTAGTAGCAGCGGTTTCAGGACTTATCGCCAAAGAAAACGTTATCGGCACCTTCGGCACATTGGCAATTTGCTTGTCTAAGGTTGCGGGGTTGGATCTCGGTGGTTTGGATGTTTTGGCGGAAGACGGCGTAGACGCTGTTCGCGCAATGATTATGGCAACAGGCGCAAGCGTTCCGGCACTTATTTCCTTCATCGCGTTCAACATGACAACAATTCCTTGCTTTGCCGCCGTCGGCACCGCCAAGGCGGAATTGCAAAACAGCAAACGTTTCAATTGGACGTTGGTGTTCTGGCTGGCTTCCAGTTACATTGTTGCGGCAGCCGTTTATACCATCGGCAGTTGGTGGTGGACGTTGTTTATTTGGTTGGCAGTTGTTGCCGCCGTTGCGACGTTGGTTGTACTCTACAACAAAGGCAAACTTGGCAAAAAACGTGCCGTTGTTGCGTAATCGAAACGCATATGCGGTGAGTGGGACTGCGCGTCCGGCGACGCATGGTGGTTTGGATACGCCTTGCGGCGATAGCGTGTGATCGATGTCTACGCTACAACAGCGCAATTTCTTCGCATTGGCAAAATCATCGTAATAACGCACCTTGAAAGATTTGGCGTTACATTCGCTCAATTGCGCCCACGGCGGTTTGCCAAAGCATTATCGAAATAGACTAAACAAGAGGAAAAATTATGAAATGGTTTGAAATTTTGCTTATAGTTTTCAGCGTGTTGTTTGTGGCAAGCGTTATCGTTGCGTCAATCGTGCGCAAAAAAAAGGGCAAGCACAGTTGCGATTGTTGCGATTGTTCGAGTTGCAGTTTGTGCTCTCATTGCCAACAAACGACAAAAAAGGATGATTAGCGCATTTTTGCGCTTGTCATAAAGTGCTCATACGGAAGGCACCTCGTTACGGGGTGCCTTTTGTCAGTCTCAAAGGCACATAAGGGCAGGCTTACGTAGCCGGCGACTGAGGTATTAGCAGATTATTGCAAATATTTTGCTTGTAGGCATTTGAAGTTTTTGTTGCGGTACGATGAGTTCTTATGCGGCGGGCGACGTATGGTTGGTTGCGTGAAAGGAGTATTGTTGCAATAGACATGCGGTCACGTACGTTCAAGTACGCCCTCCTGTCTCGCACTTGTAAGAACGCAATCTGCAACTCTTTTCTGCCTTTGGTTGATGTGTTGATTTTGATTACTCTCCTTGCAATCTCGGTTGTTTTTTTTCGTCTTTTGCAGCAATGCAGAACTGACGCAAAGGGAGTGTTGTATTATTTCTGTCTGCCACAAAAAAATAGGCGCAACGGCAGTTACACACAAAAAAAGACTTTTTCAACAATTTTTCCTTTTTTAATGCTTTTATTCGGTTTGTATGCTATACTATAAAAAGATTTGCATTAGGTAAACTCGCCAACGGCGAATAAAATAACACTTGTCGCAGACATATAAAGTTTTGCGTCTCTTCAACGTAGTCGCAAAACCTTGTTGCCAAAGACGACGATAATACTGACGCAGGCAATAATACTCGCCAACGGCGAATAACACCGCGAAGCACAGTCTGCTCACCGCGTAGAGGCGTCCGCCGCACAAGGGGTTTGAAAGTGTAAGTTTGCCATCGGACAAACAGTCGCCTGCCGCATAGACCCAAAGGAGTTAAAAAATGTTTTTGGAAAAAATCAACGGAGTTGCCGATTTGAAAAAGTTGAAAAGAGCCGATTTACCCCTGCTTTGCGAGGAAATTCGCCAAGTGCTTCTGACAAAGTTAAGTCGCCACGGCGGACATATCGGGCCTAATTTGGGCATGGTAGAGTTGACGTGCGCATTGCACTACGTGTTCGATTCGCCCACCGACAAAATTTTGTTCGACGTGTCGCATCAGTGCTACACACACAAAATTCTCACCGGCCGTAAGAATGCCTTTTTGTATCCCGAACATTACGACGACGTAAACGGTTTTACCAATCCAAACGAAAGCGAGCACGACATTTTCACCGTGGGGCACACATCCACGGCACTTTCGCTTGCTTGCGGACTTGCCAAAGCGCGCGACTTAAAGGGCGAAACGCACAACGTAGTTGCAGTTATCGGCGACGGTTCTCTTTCCGGCGGAGAAGCCTACGAGGGGTTAAACAACATTTCCGAACAGGGCACCAACTTCATTGCCGTGGTAAACGACAACGAAATGTCCATTGCGGAAAATCACGGCGGCTACTGCAAAAATTTGGAAATTTTGCGCCAAACGAATGGCAAAGCCAAGGACAACTTGTTCAAAGCGCTGGGTTTTCAATACATTTACATAGAAGAGGGCAACAATGTCGAACAGTTGGTAAAAGTTTTCAAAAAGTTGAAAAACACTCCCAAACCGATTGTGGTGCACGTTCACACGCAAAAAGGCAAAGGCTTTTGGGCAGCGGAACAAAACAGAGAAATGTTCCATTCCGGAGGACCGTTTTCGGTGGAAAAGGGCACATTCCTTTACGGCGGCAACAATGCGGAAAGCTACAACGAAATCACCTATAACTATCTTGCCGAAAAAGCCAAAAACGACAGCACGGTTGTGGCAATTTCTTCCGCAACGCCCACGGTTTTGGGCATGTCGCCAAGCCGCCGTTCTGCAATGGGCAAGCAGTTTGTCGACGTTGGCATTTGCGAAGAACACGCCGTTGCCTTTGCTTCCGGCATTGCCAAGGGCGGCGCAAAACCCGTTTATGGCGTGTTTGGTTCCTTTTTGCAACGAAGTTTCGATCAAATTCATCAAGATTTGGCGTTAGACAACAACCCGGCCACACTTTTGTTGTTTTGGGATAGCGTCTACGGCATGGGTGGACCCACGCACAACGGACTTTACGACATTGCCGAACTTTCCAATATTCCCAATTTAGTGTATCTTGCGCCCACTTGCAAGGAAGAATATCTCGAAATGCTCAATTGGTCGTTGGAGCAGACGGAAAAATCCGTGGCAATTCGCGTGCCGATGGCAGTTGTAAGCCGAAACGTCCCCAAACAAAATTATTCGCTGTTGAAGTCGCAAGTGGCAAAACGCGGCAGCGGTGTAGCCGTGTTTGCCGTGGGCAGCCTGTTCCCAATGGGCGAACACATTGTAAGCAATTTGGCGGCGCAAGGTGTGAACGCCACCCTTGTTAACCCCGTATTCCTTTCCGGGTTGGATACCGACTTGTTGCAAGGCCTAAAAGCCGACCACCAACTTGTGGTAACGTTGGAAGAAGGCATTTTGGAGGGCGGCTACGGGCAAAAAATCGCAAGTTATTTGGGCGACAGCGACGTGAAAGTTAAAAACTTTGGACTGCAAAAATCCTTCTTCGGCGATTTCCATCCCGAAACGCTGCTGCAACAAAACGGACTAACGGAACAAAACATCACCGAATACATTTTGAAAACCCTTCAAAAACACTGAAAAGCCAACGTTTTTGGTTATATGTCAAAATATTGTGGGCAAGACGGAAGGCTTTGCGGACGTGTTTGTGTATGACTTCCTCTTATCTCTGCCGCAGGAAATGCAGATAAGGTATCTGTTTATCTTCCGAGGGCAGGAGCATTTAATGAAATTCTGTTTTCTATGGCTTTACATATACGCAACAGGAAAGACAGAATTTCTGTGCAAGAAAGGTTATAACCAAGCAGAGTTATCAGTTGTATAAAAATGCGGTAAAGTTAAAGCCGTGGGGCGAAACGGCTTTTCATCGCCGTGGAATCCGAGGGCGGTAAGCCTTGTAAAGTAGTACGGCATAAAGCACAGCAGGCCCGACGAAAAATTTATATAAGCGGCAAAAAATTTATAAAAGTGGTACAAAAAGCGGCAGCCGCCAAGGGAATGACGCTTGCCGAATGCAGAGATAAAATTCTTTTTCCACACGGCAAGGAACGTGTCCTCGTTCGGTTTTAGCAGTTCTTAACGAAGTACCCTGAATCAGAGAACAAGAGTAAACCGCTCGTGAAAAACAACCAGTCTGCTAAGGCTATGAAAAGCTTTCTTCAAAGGAAAAAGTGATGGCCACAAGTATTTATGGGCACATTACAAAAAACTCCCTACGGCTTTATACAGTAGGGAGCTAAAAATCAGTGTATCCGATTTTTAACCGGCATAATAGGGCATCAGGCACTTTACTTTGACTCTTTCACAACTACTCGGTTCACAACCAGCGTTTTTTGAACTCATGTTCACAACTCTTGTTTCAAACTCGAATAATTTGAGCATAGGTTTTTGGTATGCCATTTTCTTACCTCCTATAATTATTGTCATAATATTTCTTCAATTCTTCAATCGAAAGATTATTAACATAATAAAGATATTTTAATTTTGCAACAATGCAATCTCTATCTTTGACGATAGTTTCATCGCCGTATTCCTGTTCATGTTTGTATATATCCGCCGCCTCGACGGAGATGATTCGATAACCCTTGCGCATGATTTTATTATAGCGTATTGAAACAAAAAAAGCAATGGCAAGCAATGTAATATTATAGCAAAAAGCGTTTGCGCGAATTTGCGCAAACGCTTTTCAAGCACCGATTATCTTTTTGATTAATTTACCGACAGATTAATCCACATAAGTGAGATTGGTTTTCGAAGCAACGTATTGGTCGTATGTTCCCGTTGCCGTAACCGTCGCCTGCGAAGAATACGCCTCTAAGGTAGAAGCGCCGTCGGAGTAGAAATATCCGATTAATCCGCCTACGGTATCCGCGCCCGTCACGTTGCCTGTGTTGTGTAAATCCGTTAAAGTAATAGAGGTATTGCCGCTAGTCGCTGAATTGTTTCCATACACATAGCCGAACAAACCGCCTACATAATTATTTCCCGAAACGGTCGCGGAGTTTGTACATACCGTAATACTCATCGTATAAGTAGTGTAAGATGCAGACGCATTGTTGTTTATCCGTCCGATCAATCCGCCGACGTAATCTTTTCCGCTCACCGCGCCGCTGTTTGTAAGCTCGGTAAACGTTACCGTTCCGCCTGCCGCAGAATATCCCGCGATACCGCCTACATAGGACGCGCCCGAAATCGTCGCCGTGTTCGTGCAGCCAGTTACGACGTTCGTAAGATATCCCGCGATACCGCCGACCATACCTCCAACGGACGTATACGCAATCGTTACCGCGTTGTTGCAGTTCTTCACGATATATCCGTAACCCACATATCCGCCGAGGTAGGCGTAATTCGTTCCGTCGATCGTGGCATATCCCGAAGCGGAAACGGAAGAACCCGCGTTATTGCAATCATCGACTGTGATATTTTCTACCTTGCCCGCAATCGCTCCCACATAAGCTTTTCCGCTAATTACGGAAACGTTGGAAGACAAACTGATTATAGAAGACGTATCATCCGAATACGCATAGCCCATAATTCCCGCAACGTATTCGCTACCCGTCACGTTGCCTGTGTTGTGTAAATCCGTTAAAGTAATAGAGGTATTGCCGC
>CAZHUH010000002.1:117035-141162 GCA_964535505.1 uncultured Oscillospiraceae bacterium | reverse complement strand
AGTTCTACCAGCGCAGGTATAAAATCTATCGCCGCTTGTGTTGCGTCTGCGTAGTCGTCGGTGTTGCCTATTGGCGAAACTTCGAACTGTTCGGTAGGCGTCAAAACAACCTTTTGTTCGCCAATGTTCACCTCAATGGATTCCAAACACCAGCCGTCGGTTTGTTCAACCAGCACAATCTCTACAGCCAAGCCGTCAACATTCACCGATAAAACTGTATTTTCGCCCTGTTTTGTTGCGGTTATGTTATTTATTATGTCACAAATGATCTGCATAGAAGCGCCGTCGACTTGCAACATAGGCAAATCCGGTTCCACCAAATCGTAAAGCAATCCCAAAATGGTGTCGGCGGCGTTCAAATCGAACTTAATTTTTGCATCGCCGACGTTTGCATACAAGGTGTTGTCTGAAAGCGTGCAATCAAAGTAATCGGTGTTTACAAAAACTTGTTGGCTTGCCACATCTAGCATAACCTTTGCCGCAACATCCAAAACTTCCGTTTGAAAGGCAATTTTGCCATTTGGCATAAGTTGTGTAAGCGATAAAAATTCGGGATATTCTCCGTCGAAAGACGGAACATCCCAAGGTTCGCAAGGAGCCAATTTCACGATCAAATTGCCAATGCCCAACACCGCATTGCGGAATTCGTACACGCCCTTTTCCACAACGGTGCCGTAAAGGTTGGCTTCTACATGCAAATTCGCAATGTTAAAAGGCAAACTAACCCGTGCCACGTTGTCATTTATTTCGTACGTCATTTGCGCCAACAGTGCGTCGGTGTCTATTTCAAAATCTATGGCGCCGCCAAATGGGTCGGTATACAGAGAAGAAATGTATTGCAAAAGCTCGTCTATGTTAGCGCTGCCCTTGAAATCCTGAAAATCAACCAACAATCGGTTGTTTGCATAGTTCACAAAAAGGTTTGTGCCAACCTTTGCATTCAAAGTTAAATTTTCAAGGTTGTTCAAATCCACATTCAGCGCAATAAGTGCGTTTATATATTCCGTTTTGAGTTGCGAAACAGTAAGCTCGGCGTTTAACGTTTTGCCTTTGGTAAGGTATTCGTCCAACATGCTTGTCAAAACGTCCAAGGCCGTTTCTTGCTTTTCTTCCACTTGATCTACGGTGCTTGCATCGAAAAATTGTTCAAAAAACGCCTTTTGCGGTAAATCGCCGATATAACCCACGTTGAAAGTTTCCGTCAAGTTTTCCTTGCAGGGCAAATCGGATAGCCCCGCCGATGAAGCTCTGTATTCGCAATCGGTAGAAAGGGTTTTCACAATGAAGTTTTCGTCCATCGTTACCACAATTTCCGCCTTTGTGAAGTAGGGAAATCTTTCCGAATTGGCATTGTGGCGCATTTCGTACAACAGATAATGGGGTGCCTTTTGCGTATCCAAAACGTAGCGGAAAGTGTAAAGCCCGTTTTCCGCACTTACAAAAAAGGCATCCAAAATGGTGTTGTCGTTGAGCACGTAGCCCGTCAACCCGTTGGGGCGGTAGCCGATAAGTTGATTCCACGCATCTGTCGAATATTTTGTCGCGGTGTTTTCCCAAGTTACTTGGTCAATTCCCGAAACGCTTTTTGCCTGGCGCAAAAGGTAGTTTTCGCCATAAACGTAAAGTTGTTCGCCGCTTTTTACAAAGGTGCTGAAACTTGTGGATTGCTTGAAGACATTTTCCCCCACAACGGTGCGTTCTGCCGCAATAGATTGTGTTATGCCCATCAAAGATGTCGTTGTGCCAACTGCCGAAGCGGTAAAACCGCCGCTGCGTTCCAATTCGCCAACGGCAACGTACAAACTTTCTTTTGCCGAAAGTTGGTCGGGCGTTTTGCCTTCGGGCTTTTCCAACGTCGTGTTTTCTTTTTCGCTATCGTCAAGATCCACCGGCGGATTTTCTGACTTATTGCACGCCGCCAAAGCCGCCAGCGAAAAAACCAACATCAATATTAACAAAATGCAAACTGTCTTTTTCATCTTTC
Source organism: uncultured Oscillospiraceae bacterium (assembly GCA_964535505.1). Lineage (GTDB taxonomy): Bacteria > Bacillota > Clostridia > Christensenellales > CAG-314 > Fimimonas. The sequence goes on along the minus strand of CAZHUH010000002.1, from coordinate 139,178 downwards.
TTCCCTCTTTTGTGTCGTGTGCACTAGTGGTGTGCTAACGACTTTTTGTGGCATTAAAAATGCCCTTTTGTGTGTTATTTTTGTGTCGCTAAGATTTTTTTACGTTAAGAATAACGCTCCAAAAGCAACATTTATAGCTAAAATATATTACTACCTAAAAGTAAACTTAAAGTAAATTTAAGGTTTGTTGAAAAAACAACGAATTTTCTGCTCGATTTTGCAAAAATTTGCGCTTGCTGTTTGCGCTAAAACAAGATTTGCACATACTGTTTCTGTGCCCCGATATGCCAAAGCCCGGTGGCATTGAGATTAAAACGTTTCGTAAAACAGTGAATGGAAAATCTGCGTGCGAAAAGTATTTGCGCAAATCAAAAACTCTTATTAATAAAGGAAATATGAAAAGAATAGATACGAACAATATACCTAAAAATAAAAAGCAATCATTGTTGCTCTGGCAATTGTTGCTTTATGTGGATAGACTTCAAATGTTCGGTAGGAATCCCACAATGCCACATCGGGTAGTATCTCCGTCGGTTTGAAATAGTAAACTGTTTTTATATAACAAATTCGCAAACTATGCCTTGCCCCAATTTGCGGCATTTTTCGTAGAAATTCGTCTGCAAAAGATTTGTCGAAAGCCTCAAACTTTTTTGCATGGTGGTAAAATGATACTGTACGGCAAGTGCGCTTCACAAACTTATCGGCAAAAAAGCGTCGGAAAAAGCTAGTGATGAAAAAAGAATACGCCTACTTGAAAAATGGCAAAAAGGGGGTGGCATTTTGGCAAGACGCATTGTGGTAACAAGCGGTAAAGGCGGCGCAGGCAAAACTACGCTGTGCGCCAATTTGGGGCAGGCGCTTGCTCGCCGTTCTCAAAGGGTGTTGTTGGTTGATTTGGATTTGGGCTTGAACAATTTGGATGTTGTTATGCAGGTGGAAAACAAAATCATCTACGATTTTGTGGACGTGTGCGAAGGCAGATGTCGCCCTACGCAAGCGCTCATTCAAGACGAAAACGAACCCACGCTCTACGTCATGCCCAGTTGCCACTCGGCAAAACGTCAAATAACGGTAGATATGGCAAACAAAGTGCTCAACAAACTTGCCGATAGTTTCGATTTTTTGCTTATCGATTGCCCCGCCGGCATCGACAGCGGCTTTCGCCGTGCCGTAAGCTGTGCTAACGAAGCCATTGTTGTGGTAACGCCGCACCTTTCCGGCGTGCGCGATGCCGACAAAACCATTATGCAACTGAAAGACATGGCGGTGTACGTTGCAGTGAACCGTGTGCGTGGCGATTTGGTGGCTTCCGGCGAAATGTTGAGCGTATTCGAAGTTTTGAGCATTCTCAATAAGCCGCCTGTTGGGGTAATTCCCGAAAACGACGGAGTAAACTGCAATTTGCAGGAAAGTTGCCGCCGTCCGTTCGACATTATGGCAAAAAACTTGCAAACGGGCAGCACCGAACTTTACGATTGCGTGTCCAAATTTAAGGGACCCTTTGGCAGATTGAAGCGCCGCTTGAAAAGAAACATATAGGTTTGCCGCAAAGCATTGCTTGCCGCAAAAAGCAGGTGCCAAAACAAATTTATTGTTTTTCGGAGTGTGTAAGTTTTGTGTTTAGCGTTATTAAGTCCAACGCTCCATACCACAAAACTCACAACTCATCTTGTAGAACACAATGGGAAAAACCAAAAGCACTAACATTACACCAAAAATAATGCAAAAACACAGAAAACTATCAAAAAGGGAAAAGTATGAAAAAAGACAACTATCAACGCGCCAAAAACATAGTTTTGCAAGACAAATTCAACTTTGAAAGCGAGCAGTTTTGCAAAGAACTCTCCGATTTTCTTTCCGACCATTTTGCCTACGAAAGTTTGACGGTAAACGCCGTTGAGGGCAAAAGCAACAATTTAGTGGTGTGCATAAACGTCAACAACGTAAAAAACAGCCGCACTGTGTAGGCATATAGGCAATTTGTGGCGCATAATGTATTTTGAAGAAACAGGAGGATTTTCAAATGGAATATGACGGTGTAAAAAGCGTAGTTTGCGATGCAGAAGAAAGCGATTGGTTGGATATTTCCTATTCGGAACGGTACGTGCAACCTCAGCCGAAAAAGGGAAAAGCCCTCAAAATGCCCAAGTTCAACAAAGCGTGGAAAATCGCCGTTGTGGCTGTGATGTGTGTGGCGGTGCTTACTGCAATGTTGTTTATCGACGGAGATTTCAAACAGGATGTTTTTGATGCGGTAAAAACTGCCGTGGCGTCAGTGTTCGGCGACAACAAGCAAGAGGCGGAAAACAAAATCAACATTCCTTGCAACCTCAATTTGGTGGATGTAAACAATGGGGTTATGACATTTAACGGCGGCAGAGTGGCAACTTCTCTCACAGACGGCAAGGTAACCAACGTTTCCGAAACGTCGATTACGGTTGCTATGGATGAAAAGACTTCCATTGTCTATTCCGATTTAACTTCCGTAATGGTAAAAATAGGTGATGAAGTTGCGGCAAATTGCCTTTTGGGCAAGTATGATTCGCAATATACCGCCACGATAACGCAAGACGGCGAAGTGGTAAAACAGGTTGTGGGTAGTGAAACGCAACTTACATGGAACATCTAAAATTCAAAGTTAACGCAAGTTTTTGGGTTTTTCTTTGTTTGGCGGCGATATTCAAGCGGGGGTATCTTGCCGCCACCTACGTTTTGGCGGTGGTGCTGCACGAAACGGCACACTACTTGGTGGCAAAACGGCTGTTCTATCGCTGCAACGAAATACGTTTGAGCGTGTTCGGCGCGGTATTGTATGGTAACTTTGAAGACGTTGCCGGAAGCGACCGAATCAAAATTGCTTTGGCAGGTCCGCTTTGCAATTTTGTCGTGTGTTTGGTGTGCCTTGCGGCTTGGTGGATTGTTCCCGAAACCTACTATTTCACCGAGCCGTTTTTCACTGCAAACGCAAGCATGGGCTGCATAAATTTGTTGCCATGCTACCCGCTTGACGGCGGCAGGGTGCTTACGGGAATTTTGGAAAAACACACCGAAAAATCTTTGGAAATAACCAAACTTTGCACATACGTATGCTCGTTTTTGTGTTTCGGCGTGTTTTTTGTGTCGCTTTTTACAAGGCACAATTTGTTTTCTTTGGGACTGTTTGCACTGGGGCTGCTTTCGGGAGTTTTGACAAAAAGCGGCGGTGAATGTTACGTCAAAACCACTTTTGTGCAAAATCGCCGCTTTCTGAAATTCGGTATGGAAAAGAAAACTTTGGTGTTCGACGTCAACAGCCGTTTGAGGGACGTTGCAAAACGTATGCAAGGCAATTTTCTGTATTGTTTGGAAGTTGTCGATTCCGATATGAACGTCAAAAGCCGCTACAACGTTGCCCAACTCGAAGCGTTGGTGGTGGATTGCCCATTGGACACACCTCTTAAAGATTTGCGAAAACGCCTACTCTAACTTCACGTCGGTGGGCGTTTTGTTGTATTTTTTGTTGAAGAGGCTAAACATTGCCAACCCAAGCAACGCCGTAGACCACACCAGCAAATAGGCTTTCAAAAAGGAAAATGCGGCTGTAAAAAGAGTAAACAGTGCGCCGCTGAAATACCACCCAAAACGCTTTTTGTTGAAGGCGTATTGCGGAAAAACGTGAATTTTGGCGGATTTTGTGTTGGACAGCGGCGGCAGTTTTTCCGCCTGTTCAAACAATGCAAAGGTGTTTTCTAAATCCACAAATTTGGTGGGAATTTGGCTGTTTGCCAAAGTTTGCAAACTGTTTTCCGCCTTGTTGCAAAAAACCATCAGTTGTTGGCAGTTTTGTCGTTTGGCGCATACGATAGCCTGTTGCAGTAGCTCTGCCGAAAGACTTTCCGTTTGAAAACACAATGCGGCAAAACTGCGTTTTTCGCGGCAAATCACTGCGCTGTCGAAGTCTATTCGTGTAACTTCGTAACGGAAAAATTCAAACATCTTTTCAAAAAGCGCTTGATTATCCGTGTTGAACCGCAATAATTCAAAAAAGTTGTTCAAAAGCTTTTTGCGCCGTCGTTTTGCTTCCTTGATGTTTTGTCGTTTGGTCAAAACAGCAAAGATAATGTAGCCGCCGGCAACGGCAACTATCGCTGCAAGCAACAGCGCCAACTTTGCCTCTTTTAAGCAAAAAACCGCCCAAGCAAAAGTCAGCATAAAAATCATGGCGGTGCACAAAATGTTGTTCAAAATTTTAGCCATATCACAATTATTGACAAACTTACCCCAATTTAATTGAAAAAAAACGTCAAATATTGTACAATATGCCCATGAAGGTAGGAATTTTCGGCGGAACATTCAATCCGCCCCACAAAACGCACATACTTTTGGCAAAACAAGCGGTGGCGCAACTTGGCTTGGACAAACTGATTGTTATGCCATGCGGCATTCCTCCACACAAGGCCGCCGATGTGGACGCCGACACTCGTTTTCATTTGGCGCAATTGGCTTTTGGAAGTTTTGCGGAAGTTTCCGATTACGAAATAAACAAACAAGGCAAAAGTTACACCGTGGAAACGCTCCGCGAAGTAAAACGCAGGTTTCCTCAAAGCGAAATTTTTCTGGTAATCGGCGGCGACAGTTTCTCGGCATTTGACACTTGGTTTTGCCCACGCGAAATTGCATCATTGTGCACGTTGGCGGTGGCGGCAAGGGGGCGCAAACTTTCCCCCAAAACCTGCAAACGCATTGCGGAAAACACCGGGGCAAAATTTGTGGTGCTAAACACGCCTTGCGACAAAGTCAGTTCGTCGGAAATTCGCTTGCGCTACCAATTCGGGTTGCCTAACGACGAGTTTGTCAGCCGCGAAGTAAACGACTTTGTTTTGCGGCAAAATCTTTACGCAAACTATCGCGAAATTGCAAAAAAGTTGCGCACGTACTTAACAAATTCGCGTTTTATGCACACTTTTTACGTTGTAAAACGTGGACTGGAATTGGCATCCGAAAGCGAAAAAGACAAGGCATTTTTGGCGTGTTTGTTGCACGATTGCGCAAAGTATATCAAACCTTCCGACTACGCAACCTACGGTTTTCAAAAACCTTGCGATATGCCCGACCCTGTGGTGCATTCTTTTTTGGGCGCCTACGTGGCAAAGCAAGATTTCGGCATTTCCGATCAAGAAATTTTGGACGCCATAACCTACCACACAACGGGATGTCCCAATATGAGCAGATTGCAAAAAATCGTGTATGTTGCCGACAAAACGGAACAAACTCGCCCCTATCCTTTGGCGCACTTGTTACATGGCAGTTTGGATTGTCAATTCAAAAAATGCCTTTTGGAAGCCAACGCCTACACAACGCAAGCCCACGGAAAGGAACTTTATCCGCTTACTCAACAAACCTTGGATTTCTACTTTTCCAACTCAAAGTAATTGGCAATTTGGAGTGCCGTCATTGCGAAACGTAGCGACGAAGCAATATATGACGTGGTGTGTTTTAGAAATTGCACAAACTAACTCAAAACAAAAAGCGTGCCAAGCAAAAAACTTTGCACACAAAAATACAAACGGAGAACAATATGAACGAAACTGTACAAAAAATTTGCAAAACATTGTCGGAAAAATCTGCAATCGATATTAAAATTATCGACGTAAAGGGCGGCGACCTTGCCAACTGGTTTGTGGTTTGCACGGGGCGAAGTGCACCGCAGGTTAAGGCAATAGACGAACATTTGGAAGAAGTTATGGAAAAGGACGGCAAATTTGCCCTTCACAAAGACGGCGCACGCGACGGCAGATGGATCGTTATCGACTACGGCGACGTTATCGTACACATTTTCCACAAAGATTTGCGCGACGTTTACGCATTGGATAACTTGTGGAACAACGGCAACAACGTAACAGCTTACGAAGAAGAGTAAGAAAAAACAAAATCACTTTAACAAAGGAGACAACAACAAATGAGATACGTAACAAAGGGCGTTTGCTCGCGTGAAATTTCTTTCGACGTTCAAGACAACAAGGTGCACAACGTCAGATATTTGGGCGGTTGCAACGGCAACACTCAAGGCGTTGCGGCATTGGTGGAAGGCATGGATATCGACGAAGCCATCAAACGTTTGAAAGGCATTCGTTGCGGTTCAAAACCCACTTCCTGCCCCGACCAACTTGCAACGGCATTGGAACAATACAAAAACAGTTTGTAGTTTTTGGGGCGCAATAAAACCAAGTACAAAACATTACAAACACAATTTAACTCTTGAACGGCTATCAAAGACTTTTCTTCGAAAACGCTTTTCAAGAGTTTTTTGTTATTTCACGTATTCATTCTCCCAAAACGCCCAAATTATATCGGAAAAGGCTGTTTTAAAGAATACTATTTCACACATAGTACTAAAAAGATCTCCAAAGTCATTTTCCGCAACGCCTTACTCACACAAAAAGTTAAACGTTTAACGTATTTCTAACATCAAAAAACGCAATACACACAAACACAAGTTTTGTCGCCTAATTATTGTTTACTTTTGGAATTTTTTATGGTATAATTACCGTTAAGTATTTTGTGCGTCAAAAAATTTGTTTGGCGCAAAAGAGGCAGTAGTGTTGGAAACCAAATATTTGCAGTTTAGCAATGAAGATTTGACCCTTGCGGGAAAACTTGTGCGCGAAGGAAAACTTGTGGCTTTTCCTACCGAAACGGTTTATGGTTTGGGGGCAAATGCCTTGGATGAAGTTGCCGTAAAAAGCACTTATGCGGCAAAAGGACGCCCAAGCGACAATCCGCTTATCGTGCACGTGTGGTGTAAACAACAAATTTTCGATATTGCTCAAACGGTAAATGCCGATGCTGAAAAAATTATCGACAACGTTATGCCTGCAAGCATAACCATTGTTTTGCCAAAAAAATCCGTCATTCCCAATTGCGTTACGGCAGGACTTTCTTCCGTTGCAATTCGTATGCCTAAGTCGGAAGAAGCGCGCAAATTTTTGAAGTTTTGCCAAGTGCCGGTATCGGCTCCCAGTGCAAACACCAGTTCGCGCCCAAGCCCCACAACGTGGCAGGCGGTAAAGGAGGATATGGATGGCAAAATAGATGCAATTTTGTGCGGCAGTCCCTGCGAAGTGGGCATAGAATCCACCGTGGTGGATTTGTGCGGCGAAACGCCCTTAATTCTTCGCCCCGGAATTGTTACTCCCGAAAAATTGCAGGAAGTTTTGGACAAACCTGTTCGCGTGGTAACCAACCCCAAAGAAAAAGTAAATTCTCCCGGGGTGCGCTACAAACACTATGCGCCAAACGTGCCAATGGTACTAAATCTCGATGGAGACAGGCAAAAACTTGTCGATTTCTACCAAAAAGTTGCCGAACAGGGGAGCAACCCCGTACTTTTGGTGGAACACCCCGAAGATTTTTGCGGACTAAACGTTCACCCCATCGGCACAACCGATTTGGAAGTGGCGCAAAATCTGTTTGAAAATTTGCGCAAATTGGAAAAACAGTATGGCTACATCATCGCCAGTTTCACTTCCAAAACAAGTTTTGCCGAGAGCATTCTCAACAGACTTATCAAGTCTTGCTCACACAACATCTTATAATGTCTTTTGCATAGCAGGCAGGACAATGCTCGGAGCTACGTGCGGCGTAGGGGTTGCTTTTGCAAGGGGTTTACCTATGTGTTCGGTTTGCGGCGGTTATCGGCGTGTTTGTTGACGGCATAAACGTATCGCCGCAAGATGCGTAATGCTCAAAATCTCTCACCAAACCTCGGCAACTGCGCGGCACAAACCGATTGCTTTTGCTTCTCCCTGTCTGACATTGTGATTTACGGAGGTTTTTATGAAAATTTCTATGGCAAGCGACCACGGCGGTTTGAATTTGAAAAACCAACTTAAAGATTATTTGCAAAGTTTGGGGCACGAAGTGTGCGATTTCGGCACGCTGACTACCGAACGTTGCGATTATCCCGATTTTGCACGCCCGGCAGCGGAAGCGGTGGCAAACGGTTCGTGCGAAAAGGGCATTTTGGTGTGCACCACGGGCATAGGCGTTTCCATTGTTGCCAACAAGGTTAAGGGGATTCGTTGCGCATTGTGCACGAATGCCGATATGGCGCAAATGTGCCGCCGTCACAACGACGCCAACATTATGGCAATGGGGCAAAAATATGTAGATTTTTCTACGGCAAAGCAAATGGCGGATGTTTTTCTTTCCACGCCATTTGACGGTGGACGTCATAAAGATAGGGTAGACAAAATCATGTCTATCGAAACACGCTGACGATTTTAAGGAGGGTACGGTCATATGATCACCGACGCAATAAAATCCATAGTAGAAGCGGAGGACGCGTCTGCGGCAGAGATAAAAAAAGCCGAAGCAAAACGCTCGGAAATAATTTCCAACGCCGAAATTCACGCCGATTCCATTCGCAAAACAGGTGCGGAAAATGTTCGCAAGTTCTTGTCCGAGCAAAATTCGCAATCTTTGCAACAGGCAAATGACGCAAGTGCCAAAGAAGAAGCGGAAATCTGCGGCAATATCGATGCGGAAATCAAACAAAATCTACAAAACGTCCAAAAGGCGATAGATTTCGTGGTGGAGAAACTTATCTGATGTCTATTGTAAAAATGTCTCGCATGACGCTTGTCGCGTTGGACTGCAACAAACAGCGCTACTACGATGAAATAGTGCGCTTGGGTTGTATACACATCGGCGAGTGTCAACAAATAGAATACAAAATCGAAGGGCAAAACGATGCCGAAGAGGTTCGCCTTGCGGAAGAAAAGCAAAAACTTTCCGACGCTATGGCGGTGCTTTCCGATGCCGTGGCGCGCGCGAAAGTGGCAAAAGAAAAGATATCTTTGCCCAAAAATCCTATTACGCAACCGCGCACCGAAGTGGATTGCCAACGGTTTTTCCGTCTGAAAGACGCCTATCTTGAAACAATGCAACATGCTAAGGAAGTGCGCGAACTGGACGAAGAGCGCAAAAGTTGCTTGAACGAAGTGGAAAAACTTTCGCAAAAGGCAAACGATTTGCAACTTTATTTGCCGATTACTCAACAACCTTCTTACTTTGCAGATACTCCTCACGCGTTTGTGGCTTTGGCAACTTTGCCAAACAACAGTTTGGACGAAGTAAAAAATCTTTTTGCCAACGAGCCTCTTGCCGGATTGGAAGTGCTAAACGCCGATTCGCAGGAAACATTGGTCTCGGCATTTTGCCACAAAAGTAAGGCGGAGTTTTGGAGCTCGCTTTCCCAACTGGGATTCAGAAGGACGGAAACGCTTACCGAACTGCCACGGACAACATTCGACAACTTGCAGGCGGAAAAAACCACGTTGGAAAACCGCATTAAGCAAATAGAAACACTTCTAGACGAAAAAGTTTCCCTCTACGGCGATTTCCAACTTATGACCGATTGGCTTAACCTTTGCTACAAGGTTTGCAAGGCCGATGACAATTGCGGCAAAACGGCATACACGTTTGTGCTTAACGCCTACACGCCCGAAGAACAGGTGCAACAGGTAAAAGACGCTTTACTTGCCATTTCCGATGACGTTATTTTGCAGTTCGACAAAGTTGAAATGGAAGAATTCGCGCCCACGTTGTGCAAAAATAACAAGGTAGTAACGCCTTTTGAAAGCGTAACCAACATGTATATGGCGCCAAATTACCACGAACCCGACCCCAACCCGGTAATGTCTATTTTCTATTTTCTCATTTTCGGGCTTATGACGGCGGACGTGGGCTACGGTTTGGTATTGGCAATCGGCGGATTGCTTTTGTCGGCTCTTATCAAACAGCGCACCGGTATGAAGCAACTTGCAGGGTTAATTGGCATTTGCGGATTTTCCACCATACTTTGGGGCTTTGCTTTCGGCAGTTTCTTTTCCCTTTCCATGAACGATTGGTTTGGAGCAAACGCCGCAAGTTGGTATCCCATTTTGCCGTCGCCAAGCGATTATCCTATTGTAACAATGGTGCTTTCGCTGTTGTTGGGCATTCTGCACCTTATGGCAGGCGTGGCATGCAACGGCTACAAGCAAGCCAAACGCGGAAAGGTACTCGACGGCATTTTGGACGCCCTTCCTTGGGAAGTGTTCTTCGTTGGGCTGATAATTTTGGCAGCGCAACCGGCATGCGGAATGATGGCAACGGCAGAGTTGGCGGAAAACTGCAAGCAAGTGCATATTCAAGCGATTGTGCAATTTGCGCAAAACACCGAACTTGGCGGCAAACTTACGCAAATCGGGCTTTATATAATAATAGGCGCATTGGTGTTTGTGGCACTTACCGCAGGGAGACACAACAAAGGCATTTTGGGCAAAGCCAAAGGCGGCTTCGGCGGAGTTTACGGCGTAATAAACTACTTTTCCGATGTCGTCAGTTACGTTCGTATTTTCGGCTTGATGCTTTCCGGTGCGGTTTTCGGTGCGATCATCAACCAAATTGTGGCGGAAATGCTCTTCCCGATGGGCGTCGGCGGCTATATCGGCGGCGGTGTGGTGCTGGTGTTATTCCATGTGTTCAACTTGGCTTTGGCTGTGTTGGGGGCGTATGTTCACAACGCGCGGCTGCAATATGTGGAATATTTCGGCAAGTTCTATGAGGGCGAAGGTGTGCCGTTTACACCTTTGGGCAGCGATTTGGAATACACCCTCATCAAATAATAGATAGGCTTTTTTGCACAAAGTTCAGGGCAACTGCGGCACTTAAAATGCTTTGCGGAACATACAAATTTTTTGCTCGGCTACACAAAAGTTTTTTGCGGTGTTGCGTCGCGCTTCTTTTGCAAAATACCATATAAAACAAAAATAACAAAAACAATTTTTCGGAGGAAAAACAATATGACGTTCAACGAAACGACAGTAGGCATTTTGGGGCTTGCCCTTTGTGCGGCAATTTGCGGCATCGGCTCCGCATTGGGGCTTAAAAACACCGGTTCCACCGCAACGGGCGTTTTGGCGGAAGATCCCGGCAAGTTTTCAAAAGTTTTGGTGTTGGTGCTTTTGCCGGCAACACAAGGTTTGTACGGTTTGCTTATTGCCTTCATGGGTATGGCAAAAATTTCCGCAGGCTGGAATTTGTTCTTTGCGGTACTCCCTATGACGGTTGTGGGCTTTGCTTCGGCGCTTTTGCAAGCAAAAACATCCTGCGTTGCAATTCATGCAGTGGGCAAACGTCCGGAGCTTTCCGGTAAGTTAATGATGTTCCCCGCAATGGTGGAAACCTACGCTTTGTTGGCTTTGGTTGTGTCCATTCTTTTGATCAACCAACTGTAAGAGGAAAACATGGAAAACGGAAAAGACAACATTATCGCGCGTATTGCCGAAGACACCGAAAAGAAAGTTTCGGAGATTTTGTGCGAGGCGGAAAGCCGTGCGCAGCAAATTTTGGATAACGCCCAACAAGAGGTTGGCCAAAGCATGCGCCGCGCCGAAAAGAAAGTTGCCGACGACAAATCGGAACTTTTGCGCCGCGCCAAGGTGAATGTGCAAATGAACTGCAAAAAATATCGTCTTGCCCAAAAACAGCAACTTGTTCGTAGGGTGTTCGACGGTGCAAAACAGCGCATTTTGGCCTTGCCGCGCGAAAAATATCTTGCATTTTGCCAAAAACAACTTGCGCAATATGCCGAAAAGGGCGAGCAACTTGTTATTTGCCAAAGGGATAGCGACATTCTTACCGCAACGTTGGCGGCAACCTATGGTTTAACTTTGGCGGATTTCTACGGCAATTTCGATGGCGGCTTTGTGCTTTTGGGCAACGGTTACGAAAAAAACGTAACGTTGGAGACCATAATTGACGAAGCGCGTTTGGCTTACGAAAACGACGTGGTAAAATTGCTTTTTGCTTGATATAAGGAGAACACGATGGCAATGGATGCTTACTATGCGGGGGGTAGAGTGGCTGTTCTTTCGCTGAAACTTTGGACGAAAGACAGGTTTTTGCGCCTTGCGGACTGTGCGGACATTTCTGCCGCTATGCGAATGCTATCCGAAAGCGGCTACGGCGGCGGTGTGGAAGAAGGCTCGGATTTCGAGCAAATTTTGCAAAAGGAACTTGTCGACAGCGTGGCGTTTCTCAACGAAATGTCGCCCGATCGCAAAGTTACCGATTGCTTTTTGCTTGTTTACGACTACACAAACGTCAAAAATATGATGAAGTGCAAGTATCTTCGCCGGCAACCGCAAAACCTGTTTTCCTGCGGTCTCTTTGACGTAGACCAAGCGTGGCAAAGCATCGCCGTGGACGACTACAAGATGTTTTCGGAAGAAATGCAGCAAGCACTGAACGAAATAGATAGGCAATTTGTTGAAGGCAACCGCTATCCTTCGGTTATCGACAAACTGTTGGATAAGGCGTATTTTGCCGAAATTTTTCGCCGTAACAAAAGCGTTAGGCTTGCAAGCGTAAAAAACTATTGGAAGCTTTCTACCGATATTGCCAACATTTTGCTATTGTTGCGCGCAAAACGCGCGAGTTTGTCGGTGGACAAAAAGGATTTTGCCGTGGGCGGCACCCAATTGGCATTGTTGCAAAGTTTGACGGAAGCCGATTTTCAACAAATTTCCCAAGCGTTTGAAAAAGACGAGTTGGGCAAATTCGTTTCCTGTGCCTGCAATGCCGCCGAAGACGGCAAAACGCTTTCCGAAGCAATGCAAATTGCCGAAGAAATGAAACGTCAAACGCTACTGGTCGGCAAAGAAAACTTCACGGCAGAACCGGTAATTTGCTACTTTTTAAGCAAAACCACCGAAATTGACAACATTAGAACAATTATGATCTGTTTGAAAAACAACGTTTCCAAACAATATCTAAAACAAGCGGTGAAAGAACTTTATGTATAATAAAATTGCGGTTATTGGCGATAAGGACAGTGTGCTTGCATTTAAATCGGTTGGCGTGGAAGTTTTCGACGCCACAACGGCTGTCCAAGCGCAAAATTTGATAAAAAAACTCTCGCAAGAGCAATATGCCGTGCTGTTTTTGGCGGAAAATCTTGCCGAGCAAATTCCCGATGTTTTGGCAAAAGCCAAAACGCAGCCTTTCCCTGCCATTGTGCCCATCCCCACTTCGGAAAAATCTTCCGGTTTTGGCATGAAGGGCATCAAAAACGATGTGGAAAAGGCTATCGGGGTGGATATTATCTTTAACGAGGATTGACGATGACAGGAAAAATTGTAAAAGTAAGCGGTCCGCTTATCGTGGCGGAAAACCTTGCTAATGTGGAAATGTACGACGTGGTGAAGGTTTCCGACAAAAAACTTATTGGTGAAGTTATCGAACTTCGCGACGACAAAGCAAGTATCCAAGTATACGAAGAAACCAGCGGACTTACCGTAGGCGACGAAGTGGAATCCACCGGCGCACCCTTGTCGGTAGAGTTGGGACCGGGGCTTATCGAAGGTATTTTCGACGGTATTCAACGTCCGTTGAACGTTTTGATGCAGGCTTCCGGCAACCGTATCGGTCGTGGTATAGAAGTAACGTCTTTGGATAGAAACAAACTTTGGCATTTTGTTCCTGCCGTCAAAGTCGGCGACAGTGTACAACCCGGCGACGTTATCGGCACCGTGCAAGAAACGTCGGTGGTGCTTCACAAAATTTTGGTGCCTGTGGGCGTTCAAGGCAAGGTGGAAAGTGTCGTTTCCGAAGGCGAACACACCGTAACCGACACAGTAGCGAAGGTAAACGGCACAAATTTGAGTTTGATGCAAAAGTGGCCCGTGCGTAAGGGGCGCCCCTACAAATCTAAAATGGCGCCCGATTTCCCGATGGTTACCGGGCAACGCGTAATCGACACTCTTTTCCCAATTGCGAAAGGCGGAGTGGCGGCAGTGCCAGGGCCCTTCGGCAGCGGCAAAACGGTTGTGCAACACCAGTTGGCAAAGTGGGCAGATGCGGATATCATCGTTTACGTCGGTTGCGGCGAACGCGGCAACGAAATGACGGACGTTTTGAGGGAATTTCCCGAGCTGAAAGATCCCAAAACGGGCGAACCTTTGATGAAACGCACCGTGCTTATTGCCAACACTTCGGATATGCCAGTTGCGGCACGTGAAGCAAGCATCTACACCGGCATAACCATTGCGGAATATTTCCGTGATATGGGCTACACCGTGGCAATAATGGCCGACAGCACTTCTCGTTGGGCGGAAGCTTTACGTGAAATGAGCGGACGTTTGGAAGAAATGCCCGGAGAAGAAGGCTATCCGGCATATTTGTCAAGCCGTTTGGCAGAGTTCTACGAACGCGCAGGCATAGTGAAAGTTTTGGGTTCAAGTGACACTGTCGGTGCCGTTTCGGCAATAGGTGCGGTGTCTCCTCCGGGCGGCGACCTTTCCGAACCGGTTTCACAAGCAACGTTACGTATAGTAAAAGTGTTTTGGGGGCTATCCGCTCAACTGGCCTACAAACGCCACTTCCCTGCAATCGATTGGCTGACAAGCTATTCTCTTTACGACGACAAATTGGAAAATTGGTATTCCGAGCACGTTGCGGAAGATTTCAACACCTTAAAGGCGGAATTGCGCTTTGTGTTGCAGGAAGAAAACCAACTTAACGAAATTGTGCGCTTGGTGGGTATGGACGCGTTGGGCTCTCGCGATCGCTTGACTATGGAAACGGCAAAGTCCATTCGCGAGGACTATTTGCACCAAAACGCTTTCCACGAAGTGGACACCTACACTTCGCTTACAAAGCAATATCGCATGATGCGCCTAATTTTGGGGTTTTATCATGCTGCAAACGATGCGCTGGATAACGATGTGGAATTGAAAGACATTCTCGCTTTGCCCGTTCGCGAGCAAATCGGTCGCAGCAAATATATAGAAGAAGCGCACATTGACAAATTCGACGAAATAGAACGTGCAATAAAGCAGCAAATAAACGAACTTTTGAACAAGGGTGAAGCAAATGTATAAGGAATACAAAACTATTCGCGAAGTGGTTGGACCTTTGATGTTGGTAGACCACGTCAGCGGAGTAAGCTACAACGAACTTGTGGAGATCAAACAATCCAACGGCGAAATTCGCAAAGGCAAAGTGTTGGAAATAAACGGCGACAAAGCGTTGGTGCAACTTTTCGAGGGCACACAAGGCTTGCAAATTTCCACTTCCAAAGCGCGTTTCTTGGGCAGAAGTTTGGAACTTTCCGTTTCGGAAGATATGCTTGGGCGTGTTTTCAATGGTATGGGCGAACCTATTGACGGCGGCGCCCCGATTATTGCCGACGAAAGGTTGGATATCAACGGACAACCCATCAACCCCTACGCGCGTGATTACCCCAACGAATTTATTCAAACGGGTATTTCCGCAATAGACGGTTTGAACACTTTGGTTCGCGGACAAAAACTGCCGGTATTTTCCGCAAGCGGTTTGCCTCACGCACAGTTGGCGGCGCAAATTGCACGTCAAGCAAGGGTGCTTTCCGATGACGAAAAGTTTGCGGTGGTGTTCGGCGCGATGGGCATAACCTACGAGGAAGCCGACTTCTTCATCAAAGACTTCAACAAAACGGGTGCAATCGAACGTACCGTTATGTTTATGAACTTGGCAAACGACCCGGCGATCGAGCGTATCAGCACTCCGCGTATGGCGCTTACCGCAGCGGAATATTTGGCGTTCGAAAAGGGCATGCAAGTGCTTGTAATTTTGACGGATATCACCAACTATGCCGAAGCATTGCGCGAAACATCCGCCGCGCGTAAGGAAGTTCCCGGACGTCGCGGTTACCCCGGATATATGTACACCGACCTTGCTCAAATTTACGAGCGTGCCGGGCGTATTCACGGTTGCAACGGATCTATTACTCAAATTCCGATTTTGAGCATGCCCGAAGACGACAAAACGCACCCCATTCCCGATTTGACGGGCTACATCACCGAAGGACAGATAATTTTGTCGCGCGATTTGTACAAACGCGGCTACAATCCGCCCATAGACGTTTTGCCAAGTCTTTCTCGTTTGAAAGACAAGGGCATCGGCGAAGGAAAAACTCGCGAAGACCACGCCAGCACCATGAACCAACTTTTCTCGGCGTATGCACAGGGCAAAGAAGCCAAAGAACTTTCGGCAATTTTGGGCGAAGCGGCGCTTTCCGACGTGGACAAACTTTATGCCAAATTTGCCGTGGAATTTGAAAAACAGTATATCGCGCAAGGCTTCAACACCAACCGCAGCATTCAAGAAACACTCGACTTGGGTTGGAAACTGTTGGGAATTTTGCCTCGCAGCGAATTAAAGCGTATTCCCGAAGAGCTGTTGGATAAGTACTATCAACCTTATCAAGATTGATTTTGGGGCACACTACGTTTGAAAAACGTTTTTCGAGTTTTCAAACAGAACCGTTTTAAGTATTGCCATGCTGTTGCGACAAAAATTTTAAAACTCGTTTGCCACTTTGCTGTTTTGCTATTGACAGGTAGCGTTAAGCGCACAATGTCGTTATTCGAAACGGAACGTCTTCCGACGTTTTCAAGTTGTGCTTGGCGGAGTGGCGGTGTCGCGACAAACTGTGGCAAAGCGTGCTTGACAAAAGCAAGTAGAGCATTGTTTCTGCTGCAATGAATAAAACTGCATTTCAAAATTGCAGTTTCGGGAGGTATTTATGGCTGTAATGAACGTGAATCCCACGCGTATGGAAATGAAACGCCTTCAAGCAAGGCTGAAAACGGCAACACGTGGACACAAACTGCTAAAAGACAAAACAGACGAAATGATTCGTCGGTTCATTTCGCTTGCCGAAGAAAACAAGCGTTTGCGCCAAGAAACCGAACAAGATTTGGCAGTGGCGCTTTCCAACTTCACTTTGGCGCGCACTTTGACAGATTCGCGCATTGTGGAAGAAGCGGTGCTTATGCCGGGGCGCACGGTAACGTTGAATTGCAGCAAACGCAAGGTTATGGGCATTGACGTTCCTGCTATAAACATTGCCGAAACAGATCACGGCGAACTTTATCCTTACAGTTTTTTGTCGGCGTCCTCGCAGTTGGACGATTCCGTTAGGGGTCTGAATTCCGTTTTGTACAAACTTATCAAACTTGCCGAAACGGAAAAAACTTGCAACATGCTGGCAGACGAAATAGAAAAGAATAAGCGCCGCGTGAACGCATTGGAAAACATAATGATTCCGCAACTTACCGAAACAATTAAGTACATCAAAATGAAATTGGACGAAAGCGAGCGTTCTGCAACGGTGCGCTTGATGAAGGTGAAAGATATAATCAACAACTAACTCAAAGGCAGATAGGTGACTGTCGAACTAAACAATTTTTGTTGAGTAGTACAGGATCGCAACAAAAGAGTGCCGAAACAATTGATTTCGATACTCTTTTTGCATATTTTAGGCTCTTTGTCAAATGTTGAGTGGGAGTATTTTTATTCCATGTACAATTGGTTTTTTGAGTTTCTGCCACTGCAGTAGGGGCAAACAATGGTCGCCCGATATTCAATGCAGCAAGTTATTCACAGTCAAAGACATTTTTGTTCAATGGCTTTGCGAAAATAACAAAAAAAATTTGTTTTTCGCAAATTTTTAGGGGAATTTTTTGTTTTTGGCGGAAATTTATATTGTAAGCAAGAAGTTAGTGCAAGTGGCTTTGCGGCAGTTTGTAATATTTTTGGTGAACAATGAATGAATTGATGGACTTTGTCCAACAAGTAAAACGCGCCAACGACATTGTCGATGTTGTCGGTTCATATTTGGAACTTCGTCAACGGGGAACAACATATTTTGCCCGTTGTCCTTTTCACGGCGAAAAAACGGCAAGTTTCAGCGTCAACAGAAATATGCAAATATATCATTGTTTCGGTTGCGGCGAAAGCGGCGATGTAATAAAATTTGTGCAAAAGTACGAATCGTGCACGTTTATGGAAGCGTTGGAAATTTTGGCAAAGCGCGCAGGGCTGAAAATGCCGGAAACCGCCTCGCAAAAAAAAGACAAAGATTTTGATGAAAAGAAAAAAAAGCGCGATACGTATCTGGAAATTTGTAAACAAACGGCAGTTTTTTACTACAAAAATTTCTATGCTGTGCAGGGCAAAATTGCGCGCGACTATATGCAAAAACGCGGTTTCGACGGCGAAACGCTCAAAAAATTCGGCATAGGGTTTTCCCCCGATATGTATTCGTTGCCAAGGTATTTGCAAAGCAAGGGCTTTTCCACCGAAGATTGCCTAAAATGCGGCGTTTTGCAAAAAAAGCAAGACGGCACAGTGTTCGATGCGTTGGCAAACAGACTTATAGTGCCCATTTTCAACATTTCCGACAAGGTTATCGCTTTCGGCGGTCGCGGCTTGGACGAGCGCACAATATCTTTCGGCAAGTACAAAAACACGTCCGACACGCCGCTGTTCACCAAAAAGGACAATCTTTTTGCGCTTAATTTGGCAAAACAGCAAAAGCAACAAACGGCTTTGCCCAATGTTGTGATGGTTGAAGGCTATATGGATGTGATTGCAATGTATCAAGCAGGGTTCAAACGCACTGTAGCAAGCATGGGCACATCGCTTACGGAAAACCAAGCAAAATTGCTTTCGCGCTTAACCGACACGGTTTACATCTGCTACGACGGCGATGCGGCAGGGCAAAAGGCAACGGTGCGCGGTTTGGACATTTTGGATAATGCCGGTTTGGAAGTGAAAGTTATGTCCGTGCCGGAGAACTTGGACCCCGACGAATACATAAAGAAGTATGGCGGCGATGCCTTCGAAAAGTTGGTGGATGCGGCATTGCCCTTGCCCGACTACAAACTGCAACTTTTGGAAAAAGCCTTTCCCATCGACAGCACCGATACGGCAAAACGCAACAACGCATTGCCAAAGTTTGTAAACGGTGCGGTAAAAATGTTACGTCAACTGGATGACGTGCGGCAAGCGCAGTATCTTTCGGCAGTGTCGTTGAAAACCGGCTATTCGCAAGAATATCTGCGCCGCAAGTTGGAAGCAACGGGCGAAAGCGGCACCACGGAAGAGGTTGCCCAAACTTCTTCGTCGGAAACAACGGCGAAGTATTTTGTGGCGGCGTGTTTGCTTAATAATCAGGATTTTGCCTCCCTTTCGGAAAAACCCTATTGCGAAACGGCTTTTTTCTCCGATTTGTTCGACTACATTTTCCAGTGTCGCAAAAAGGGCGAGGCGCCGCAAGTGGATATGCTCTACACCGTTTGTCCCAACGCTTCCGAAAACGACTACGCGCAAATTATCAACGTAGATTTCTCCCCCGAAAGGCAAGAAAAAAATCGGCTTTATTTCGCCGAATGCAAAAAAACAATTATCGCCGAAAGTTTGAAGCAGCAGCGCGACGAACTTTTGCGTAAACTGAAAAGTAACCCCGAAGATGCCCAATTGTTGGCGCAAATTGCCGAGTTAAGCAAAAAAATAAACGGCTAAATGCCGCAAGTAACCGTTTGCACCGCAAAAATGTAAAAATAAAAATTGTTTGCAAACACAAATGCAATATTAGGTGCGCCTAAACACAAACGCACCCAAATTGCAACAGCAAAATCGTTTGCGCTACAAACTGCAAACGAAAATTTTACCAAAAAAACACACCAAACGAACAGACTAAAAGGAGAAAATGTATGGAAGTAACTCAAAATTTTTTGCAAGGTTTGCTTGAAGAATTCAAAGATTCCGACGGCAAAGTTACGTTGGAAGAAGTGGAAGGAAAATTAGAAAAATTGGATCTATCCGCCGAGCAAAATGCCGAAATCTACCGCTTTTTGGAAGTGAACGGCGTAAAAGTGGTGGATAATTTTGACAAGGACAACTCCGCGTTGTACAAAAGTATTGGCGATGTTGCGGTGGACGACCCCGTCAAAATGTATCTGAAAGATATCGGCAAAGTGCCATTGCTTTCCAGCGAAGAAGAAGTGGAACTTGCTCGACGAATGCTGGAAGGCGATGAAGAGGCAAAGCGTAAACTTTCCGAAGCCAACTTGCGTTTGGTTGTTTCCATTGCTAAACGTTATGTTGGGCGCGGTATGTTGTTTTTGGATTTGATTCAAGAAGGCAACATGGGGCTTATGAAAGCCGTTGAAAAGTTCGACCCCAGCAAAGGTTTCAAGTTTTCTACATACGCAACCTGGTGGATTCGTCAAGCCATCACCCGTGCCATTGCCGACCAAGCGCGCACAATTCGTATTCCAGTACACATGGTGGAAACAATCAATCGTCAGGTTCGTACGCAACGCATTTTGTTGCAAGAATTGGGGCGTGAACCCACTTCCGCGGAAATAGGCGAGCGCATGGGCATCTCTGCCGAAAAGGTGGAAGAAATTCAAAAAATTGCGCAAGACCCCGTAAGTTTGGAAACTCCCATCGGCGAAGAAGAGGACAGCCACCTTTCCGACTTCATCGAAGACAACAAATCCGTTGCTCCCAGCGATGTTGCAGCGCAAACTATGCTTCGTGAACAACTTATTGCCGCTTTGCACAAACTTACTCCGCGTGAAGAAAAGGTAATCCGCCTGCGTTACGGTTTGGATGACGGCAAACAACGCACCTTGGAAGAGGTGGGCAAAGAATTCAACGTTACCCGCGAAAGAATTCGTCAGATAGAAGCCAAAGCACTTCGAAAATTGCGCAATCCCTCAAAATCCAAAAAGTTGCGCGACTATCTCGATTGATTTATGCTTACAAAACGTTTGGAAAAAATTGCCGCAGTTTTGCCAAAATGCAAAATTTTGGCAGATGTCGGATGCGACCACGGATACATAGGTTTGGAAGCGTTGCAACGCAACTTGGCGGAAAAAGTGGTGTTTATCGATATTTCCGCACCCAGTTTGCAAAAGGCTAACATGCATTGCGGTGCCGAATATCCAAGCCGTGCAAGTTTTGTGTGCCAAAACGGCTTGCAAAGCGTTTGTTGCGATTGCGCCGTAATTGCAGGTATGGGTGGTTTGGAAATAATTTCCGTTCTAAACGGCGCCGACAGTTTGCCTCGATTTTTGGTGCTTCAACCTATGCGCAGTCAACAAGATGTGCGCAGATTTTTGCAACAAAGCTACAACATAGTTTACGACGAAAAGTTTTTCGACGGCAAGTTTTACGATTTGATTTTTGCCGAAAAACGCCTTGGCGGTTGCCGACTTTCGCAAGACGAAACAGAGTTTGGAAAAACAAATTTGGCACACCCGTCCCCCGATTTTTTGCAATTTTTGCAAATTCAACAAAACAAATACAATCAAATTCTACAACAGTGCAACGATGCGGAAATCGAGCGAAAACGCAATGACGTAAACCGTATTATTGCTACGATTATGGAGGAATCTAAATGATACAACAAGAAATGTTGGAATACCAATCGCTGGATAGCGAACTTAACAAAATTGAACGCGATTTGCGCAAAAACCAATTTTACGTAAAACGCAGAGAATGGAAAGGTGCTTTGCAAAAGGCAGAAGAACAACTTGCGCGTTTGGAACAAAAAACGGTAGATTTGCGCAATCAGTTGTCGCAATCAACGCAAAATTTGCAAAAAGTTAATGCCGTTATAGACGAATATACCAAAGAAATGGCGGATATCGAAGACCAAGACGAGTTGAACTACATCAGCAAAAAACTCGACGCACAGTTGGATTTGCTTTCCTCCATCGAAAAGGACATAAAACAAATTTTGCGTGACGGCGACGAATTGGATAAAACCTTCGAAAAAATTTCCAAAGTGCAACTTCCCAAAATTGCTTCGGAATTGAACAAGTGCAGTGCTGAATTCGACAAAGTTACGCAAGAAATGAAACCCCATGTTTTGGAATTGAAAAAACGCCAAGCCGAGTTGAAAAAAAGCATCGATCCCCAACTGTTTGATGTGTACAAGCGGCTTTCCGAACAAATTCACCCGGTGTTTGTTCAGCTTCAAAACGGAAACCGTTGCGGTGGTTGTCGCATGGAAATGCCCACGGCGCAGGTCAATTCCAAAATTGCCGAAAAGGGCTACATGGCTTGCGAACATTGCGGAAGAATCATCTACAAAGACTAGTTTGAGTTTTGATTTTCTCACTTTTTGCATATACGTATGTCCAAAAGTTGTATCTCAAACGAAAAAAACATTGAAGTCGCCATTACTGCATTAAAGTTGTCAAAAAGGCAGCGACGTCGAAAAAAACGAGATTAATTCATAAGCAAGCGCACACGGCAATTTTGCTTTGCCGCGCAGTG
>CAZHUH010000002.1:52805-116935 GCA_964535505.1 uncultured Oscillospiraceae bacterium | reverse complement strand
CGCACACGGCAATTTTGCTTTGCCGCGCAGTGTATCTCGCCGCGCGCTTGTTGTAGCAATGGTTCTTTGGCAGAGGTTTGTGGCGCAAGACACAAGGTGCAGTGGTGCGGTGAAATTGTTAATGTGGCGCACAAAATGCAAAATTTGCATATACGATGTAGCAAAAATGTGAACAAACGCCCCAAAACACGTTTTGCGGAAATTTTGCAATGCTGAATTTTCGCTCCCAACATTTATTTTCGGCCCTTTGTTTTTTAAACTACAAAAGGAGAAAATCTAATGAAAAAGATTTTACGGATGTCGATTGTTGTTTTTGTTTTGTCTGTTGCTTTACTCGCATTTGCCGCGTGCAACTGTAAGCACATTTGGTCGGAATTTGCCATCACAAAGATTGCCACTTGCACGGCAGAGGGAGAACTCACTTCCGTGTGCACCAAGTGTGGCGAAACAAAAAGGGAAGTTGTCGCAAAAACTGAGCACAGTTGGAATAACGGTGAAGTTACGCAAGGCGCAACGTGCACTGTCGGCGCAGAAGTAACTTTCACTTGCAATGTTTGCGGACAAACCAAAACGGAGCAACTCGATATTTTGGCAGCGCACCTTTTCGGAGAATGGACAACAACCAGAGCCTCCACATGCACAGAATTTGGCGAAATGGAACACATTTGTTCCCTATGCGGCGAAAAGGAAACCTCGCAAGAACCGTTGCGTGAGCACACCGCAAGCGAATGGATAGTGGACGTAGAGCCAACTTGCACGGCGATTGGCAGCAAACACAAAGAATGTACCCTTTGCGGTGTTTTGCTGCAAAGGGAAGAATTGGCGGCGCTTGGGCACACTGAAGTTGTCGACCAAGCCGTTGCACCCACTTGCACAACAGCAGGCAAAACGGAAGGCAAGTACTGCGCAGTTTGCAAAGCTGTTTTGGTTGCGCAATCGGAAACGCCTGCTCTTGGGCACAACTTGGTTTTTCACGACGCAAAATCGCCCACTTGCACTGAAGTTGGGTGGAACGCTTATGAAGCTTGCACACGTTGCGACTACTCAACCTATCAACAAATTGCCGCAAAAGGGCACACTGTGCAAACAATTTCGGCGGTTGCCGCAACTTGCACGGAAAACGGCAAAACGGAGGGCAAGTTCTGCTCTGTTTGTAATGTCGTGTTGGTTGCTCAGCAAGAAACCCCTGCGCTCGGGCACAGTTGGGACAGCGGCAGAATCATTAAAGAACCGACATGCACCGAAAATGGCTCAAAAGCATTTCATTGCAGTGCTTGCGGGCAGAACAAGGCGGAACAGCTTGCTGCTCTTGGGCACAATTTGCTTACACACAAAGCACAATCTCCCACTTGTTCCGAAGTTGGGTGGAACGCCTACAAAACTTGCACACGTTGCGACTACTCAACCTACCAACAAATTGCGGCATTGGAGCACACTGAAGTTTTCGACCAAGCCGTTGCTCCCACTTGCACAACAGCAGGCAAAACGGAAGGCAAACATTGCGCAATTTGCGGAGAAATTCTTGTGGCACAGCAAGAAATCGCGTCTCTCGGACACGATATCGTTTCGCACAGCGCAAAATCGCCCACTTGCACCGAAGTGGGGTGGAACGCCTACAAAACTTGCACTCGCTGCGACTACTCAACCTACCAACAAATTGCGGAAGTAGGGCACTCTTGGGATAACGGCACGGTTATCTCCCAACCCACATGCTCCCAAAACGGCGTAATAACTTTTTCGTGCATGGTGTGCAACCAAACAAAAATCGACGACCTTGCGCCATTGCCGCACAATTTTGTGTTTCAGGAGGCAGAATCCCCAACTTGCACGCAAAATGGCATGAAAGAACACTTTGAGTGTACTGTTTGCCACAAACTTTTTGTCGGAGATGACACAACGAAAAGCGAAATCTCCGCGTCAGAACTTGTTGTTGCGCCAATTTCGCATACCGATGTCAACTCCGACGGCATTTGCGACATTTGCGCCCAAACTTTGGCGGAACTTCACACAATTTCCGTTGACACCCGTTCCTCTGGAAATGCGACCGTTATTGATTTAAGCACAAATTGCGGTACCGACGGCACAACATTCACATTCAAAGTGGTCGTGGACAACGGCTACACCCTCACCAAAGTTTCCGTTAACGGCATAGAAGTTGTCGTTTCTGCCGATGGCGTTTACACAGGCACGGTTTTAGGTGACACAACAATTACGTTGGAAACGGAGACAGCAGCGGATGCCGGCGAAACGTGGGTGCTTGTAACGGACGTAAGCACACTTTCTTCGGGCGATACGGTGATAATTGCGGCAACATACTACAATTTTGCTTTGTCCATTGAGAAAAACAGCAGCGGCAGAGCTCAAACGGAAATTGCAAAAAGCGGCAACAATTTGGTTGAGCCGAATTTTGCCGTACAAAAGTTCACGTTGCTAAGCGGCGTTGTAAACGGCTTGTGGGCGTTTTATGACGAAAACAACGATGGCTACATTTGCTCAACGGACAACGGATTGGCAATTTCTTCAGAGATTTCTCTTGCCCCTTGGACGATAGAAATAGATGTGTTCGGCAACGCAGCAATAGTTTCTCAATTAAGCCACGATGGAAATCAACTGCGCTACAACGCCACCGTAGGTAGCTTTTCCTGCTACGCCGCTGGACAACAAGACGACATTGTAATTTACAAACTTATAGGCGGTTGAAACGACATTCAAAGTAAAAACTGCACCGAAAACAACAGCACGAAGTCCAAATACACATTGAAATAACTTTTTGAAACCTTGCCAAGTTGCGCAAACATCGGCAACGCAACTCAAACATAATTACCGCAACGCAACAAACAACAAACGCAATCGACAACGGCAAATTCACATATTTGTCAACGTCGCATTTTCACACATAAATATGCAAATGGCGTCAAAATTTGCTTGACATACTATTCAAAATAAGTTAAAATATCTTCGTTAAAGCAAAAGTACTTTACAAAAAAACGAGGCAACGGCAAAAGTTGCCTTTTGAACTGTTTTTATAATGCAAAAATGCTTTGCAAACGCCACGAAGTCGTGGCACCGGTTTCCTTTGAAGTTGTTTTTTTAATGGAATAGTGCTTTATAATTCCCGGAGGCAACGGCAAAAGTTGCCTTTTGAACTGTTTTTGAGGAAAAATCGATGGCTCTTACCAAAATTCAGTTATCTCAAATGCTTTCCGTCTACGGCAAATTGCTTACCGAAACGCAGCGCGAAATTCTCACAATGTATTGCGATTGCGACTGCACCCTAACGGAAATTAGTGCGGAAAAAAATATCACGCGGCAAGGGGTACGCGACGCAATTTTGAAGGCGGAAGCCGCCTTTGAAAGGTTGGAAGAGTGTTTGCATTTGGCTGAATTTGTAAAAGACGTAAGCGTTGCCGTTCAATCGGGCGAAAGCGGCAAAGTTGCCGAACTTGCCCAAAAATTTGTAGAAAAGGAGTAGTGCTTTGGCTACATTTCAAAACTTAACGGACAGAATAAATCACGTGTTTTCCAAGTTGAAAAACCGCGGCGCGCTGACAGAGTTGGAAATAAAACAAGCTATGCGCGAAGTGCGTGTGGCGTTGTTGGAAGCCGACGTCAACTTCACCGTTGCCAAAGAGTTTATCAATAGGGTAACGGAAAAAGCCGTTGGCGAAGAAATACTCAAAAGCCTAACTCCCGGCCAGCAAGTTATCAAAATCGTCAATGAAGAACTCATTCAACTTTTGGGCTCTACGCAAAGCAAACTGGGCGTTTCGCCAAAACTTCCCACAATCATTATGATGTGCGGACTTCAAGGCGCAGGCAAAACCACAATGTGCGGCAAATTGGCGTTTTTCTTGCAAAAGCAAGGCAAAAAAGTGCTGTTGTGCGCCGACGATATCTATCGCCCCGCGGCAATAAAGCAGTTGGAAATAGTTGCCGCCAAAGTTAAGGCAGGTTTTTTCCAAATGGGGCAAAGCAACCCCACAATAATTGCCGAACAGGCGGTAAAATTTGCCGAAAAGAATGGTTTCGACACCGTGATTATCGACACGGCAGGTCGTTTGCACATCAATCAGGAATTGATGGACGAGTTGAAATCCATCAAAAAAGCCGTAAACGTTTTCGAAACGTTGTTGGTGGTGGACAGTATGACTGGGCAAGACGCCGTTACCGTTGCAAAAACTTTCGATGAACAGTTGGATATTACCGGTGTTATCATGACAAAGTTAGACGGCGACACGCGCGGCGGCGCAACCATTTCAATAAAAGCCGTTACCGGTAAACCCATCAAGTTCTGCGGCACGGGCGAAAAACCCGAGGATTTGGAGCCTTTCTATCCCGACAGAATGGCATCGCGAATTTTGGGTATGGGCGACGTTTTGACGCTTATCGAACGCGCGCAAACGGCAATCGACGAAGAAAAAGCCATGAAGTTGGCAAAGAAGATGAAGGAATCCACCTTCGATTTGAACGACTTTTTGGATCAATACGAACAAATGGGCAAAATGGGCGATCTAAACAGCATTGTGGATATGTTGCCCGGCGCCAACAAACTTAAACTGAAAGACAAAAAGGTAGACGAAGCGCAGTTGAAACGCAATCGCGCAATTATTCTTTCTATGACGCAGGAAGAACGCTCCAACCCCAAAATTTTGAACTATTCGCGCAGGAAACGCATTGCCGCGGGTTCGGGAGTGAAGGTGCAGGACGTAAACATTTTGGTAAAACAATTTGAACAAACTCGCGACATGATGAAGAGCTTTATGAAAAACAAAAAGATGCCTTTCTAGTTGCGAAAACGGTGTTAATCATTTGCCGATTCGGCAAAAAGATGCCGCTGAAGTTTTGCAGAACAAAAGCCATATTTTACAGCAATTAGGCAAAAACGCTTTCAAACAGTTTTTTGTCAAAAACAACGGCTATCAAAAACAGCAAAAAAATGGTTTGTGATACTATTTCTTTGATACGTATCAACAAAAATTGATATTTTGCCACAAGCAACACACAAGTTAGCAATGCTTGCCAAACAATTTTCGGCATGCTAAACAATAAAACAAATTACATTTGGAGGAACACAAAAATGGCAGTAAAAATGAGATTGACAAGAATGGGAGACAAAAAAAATCCTTTCTATCGCATTGTAGTTATCGACAGTCACAAGGCACGTGACGGACAATACGTAGACCTTATCGGAACCTACAATCCTTTGACGGAAGATTTGAACCTCGACGCCGACAAGGCGAAGAAATGGATCGATTGTGGCGTTCAACCTACCGAATCTGTTCGCACGTTGCTTGTTCGCAAAAACGTTTTGCAGCCCCGTCAAGGCAAATAATAAAAGGTGCGCAAACAATGGTAGAACTTGTAAAATGTATTGTAAATGAACTTGTTGAGGATAAATCTTCCGTAAACATCGTTACCGACAATGGCGAAGAGGTGGAAACAATCACCATCAACGTTGCCGAAAACGACGTCGGCAAGGTTATCGGCAAACAAGGCAAAATCGCCATGTCCATTCGCACTTTGGCAAAGGCCGTCGGGCAAAAAACCGGTAAAAAGTATAACATCGAAATTGCCGACTGATTTCCGCCACTTCATGCCTTTTCGGCACCGAAAACACCGCAAAAACTATGAAAATCACCATAGGAAAAGTAGTAAAAGCGCAGGGCATCAAGGGGGAAATGAAGGCTTCTTGCACGCTGGATAGCCCCGAAATGCTCAAAAACGTAAGGAAATTGTTTCTTGAAAGCACACCGCACGACGTTGTAAAAATTCGTTGTGACGGCGGCTTTTTCTATGTCCGTTTTGCCGATATTTGCGACAGAAACAGTGCGGAAGAGGCACGCGGTTGCAAAATTTTGTGCGAAAAGGACGATTTGCAACTGGACGACGGCAGATTTTTTATTGACGACGTTTTGGGTTGCAGCGTTGTTTTGGATGACGGTCAAACGGTTGGTACCGTAACGGATGTTTTGCAATACGGCGCCGCCGACGTTTACGTTTGTAAAAACGCCGAAAAAGAAATTTCCTTTCCCTTTTTGAAAGATTTGGTTGTAGAAGTGAACCTTTCAAGCAAGCGAATTGTGCTTGGAGCGGCACGTTTTGCGGAGGTGGCGTTGTATGAAGATTGACGTTTTGACGCTTTTCCCCGAAATGTTCGCGGCGTTGGATTTTTCCCTTATCGGTCGCGCCAAAGAAAATGGTTTGTTTGAGCTGCATTGCCACAACATTCGCGATTATTCGCAAGACAAGCATAAAAAGTGCGACGATGCACCTTTCGGCGGTGGCGCAGGCATGGTTATGATGCCACAGCCCATTCACGATTGCATTTCGGCTGTAGATCCAACCCACTCGGCAAAGCGCATTTTCCTTTCGCCGCGCGGCAAAGTGCTTACGCAAAGTTTGGCAAAACAACTTTCGGAAGAACAACATTTGTTGCTTTTGTGCGGACACTACGAAGGAGTGGATCAGCGTGTGTTGGATATGGATATCGACATGGAACTTTCCATCGGCGACTACGTTTTGTCAGGCGGAGAACTGCCCGCAATGGTAGTGATAGACACCGTTTTGCGCTACGTTCACGGCGTTTTGGGCAATAGCCAAAGCACGGTGGACGAATCTTTTTCGCAGCTGTTATTGGAATATCCGCAGTACACTCGCCCGTCGGATTTTTTGGGACACAAAGTGCCCGTAGTGCTTGTTTCCGGCAACCACCAAAATGTGGACGAATGGCGCAAGCAAAAATCGCTGGAAATAACGCAAAAAAATCGTCCCGATTTGCTTGAAGACAACGGAAAACACACAAAATAACCTAAATATCAACTAAAAAATTTAGCGCGGAACTTTTTACATAGCACTGCTTACTAACTCGTTCAAAAAAAAGTATAGGGCACAAAAATGAGTATTCAATGGTTTCCGGGGCACATGACAAAAGCCATGCGCATGATGGAAGAAAACGTCAAAATAATAGACGCAGTGGGCTACGTTTTGGATGCGCGCGCACCTGCGGCATGTTTCAACCCCGAGTTTACCAAACTTGTGGGGGCAAAACCATGCCTTTTTATTTTGAACAAGTGCGATTTGGCAGATTCCGTCAAGGTGGAAAAATGGTGCGCCTATTTCAAAAACAGCGGCAAACCCTTTGTAAAACTTACGGCAACGGCCTCCGCCGAGGCAAGCAAAATAACCAACGCTCTTTTCGATTTAACGGCAGAAATCAGAGCAAAACAGCAAAAAAAAGGCGTTTTCAAACCCACGCGTTGTCTCATTTTGGGGGTGCCTAACTGCGGAAAATCCACAATTATCAACTGTCTTTCGGGTAGAAAAGCCGTAATCACAGGCGACAAACCCGGCGTTACCAAGGGCAAACAGTGGGTGCGGCTCAAAACCGGTTTGGAACTTTTGGATACCCCCGGCACACTTTGGCCGAAATTCGAAAACGAGCAAACCGCCTACGAACTTTGCTTTATCGGCAGCATAAAAGACGACGTGGTGGACATTTTGGACGTTTCGCAAACATTGCTCAAAACGCTTTCGCAATTGTATCCAAACAGCATTGCCGAGCGATACAAAGCAAATTCGGTGGACAAAACTTCGCAACAGCTTTTTGAAGAGATTGCCACCAAGCGCGGTTTTTTACTGCGTGGCGGCGAAATAGATTCCGAACGTTGCGCCAAAGCCATTTTGGACGATTTTCGCAAAGGCAAATTGGGCAAAATTACCCTCGATTTGCCAACTTAAATGGTCGTTAAAGGGTAATATTTTATGCGGAATGAGGGAGGCAACAATGTTTGTTTGGTGCTGCGTAAACGTGGATAGTCAACTTTGCGAAATAAAGCGTGTTTCACGCGAAATCGAGCAAGATTTACATTTTCAACACTCAAATTTTACTCTGCCTTTTCACATTTCTCTCAAAATGTCCTTTGAAGTTCCCCAAGAAGATTCGGCAACGGCAGTCAAAAACGATTTGACTGCGCTTTTGTCGCAACTTCGCCCTTTCGAAGTGGAAGTGCAAGGCATAGAATATTGTCAAAACATTTGTTGGATGCGCATGAAAGAATGTGCCGAGCTCAACGCCATTCACGGCAAGCTGGACGAATTTTTGCTGGCAAAATACGGCGTTTCTCCGCATGAATACGACGGCAACTACAAATTTCACACCACGCTGTTTATGGATGACGACGCCGAGAAGGTGCGCCTAGCCTACGAGCGAATCAAAAATTGCCCTTTGCCGCGAAAACTTTGCGCAAACGTTTTCTGTATAGGCGAATCGGCGCAAGGCAAACCGGGCACCTACAAGGTAGTAAGAGAAATTTGCTTAAAATAAAGAGGCGCGTTTGTCCAAAAATAATTTGATATAAAATATTGTGGCGCGAAAGCCAAAATTCGGCAATACGGCTAAGCACTTATAAATAGTAATACTACCACTCCCGACATTTACAGCGGAACTCAAATAATACGCACAGTCTGTGCTGTTTTTATTCAAACTTACAAGTAACAAAACAATTATGAACAACATGTTGGAATACGAGCGCTTGGCACAACAAGGCGGCGCAAAATACATTGCAGGAATCGACGAAGCAGGTCGCGGCCCGTTGGCAGGCCCCGTGGTGGTGGCAGGGGTTGTTATGCCGCTCGACTCGGAAAAAATCATTGACGGCGTAAACGACAGCAAAAAACTTTCGGCAAAAAAGCGCGATATTCTTTTCGACAAAATCGTTGCAACGGCGCTGGAAGTTCAAGTTGCCGTTGTCGGCTGGGAAGAAATCGACAGTCTAAACATTTTGAACGCCACAAAAAAGGGAATGTTGCAGTGCATAAACAACTTCAAACTGGCGGATAAAGTGCTTATCGATGCGGTAAAACTCGACTCTCCTTTGCCCACCCTTTCCATAATTCACGGCGACGCCCTTTCCTATTCCATTGCGGCGGCAAGTATCGTTGCCAAGGTAACGCGAGATAGACTTATGGAACAGTATCACAAGTTGTATCCGCAATACAACTTTGCCAAGCACAAGGGCTACGGTACTGCCGAGCACATAAAGCTTCTCAAACAGTTCGGACCCTGCCCAATTCACCGCAAAACTTTTATCAAGCACTTTGTGGATGTAGACTGAAAAACGGCAAAAACAGCAACTGCCCCCATAAAACTCAAAACACTGATTACAAACTTATGAACACTCGAAAACTTGGCAAAGCAGGAGAAGATATGGCGGCGCGCTATCTAAAAAAGCACGGCTACAAAATTTTGCAACGCAACTTCACTGCACCTCACGGCGAAATTGATATTATTGCCAAAGACGGCAACTACTTTGTTTTTGTGGAAGTAAAACGCCGTTTAAGCACCTATTTCGGCTTGCCGCGCGAAGCGGTAACGGCTGCTAAACAGCAAACAATTGCTTTTTGCGCCAAGTTTTGGCTCACCCAAAACAAACTTTACGGCGTGCCTACCCGCTTCGACGTGGTGGAAATTTTGGAAGACGGTTCTTCCCGTTCCACTCGCAAAACGTTGAAGAAAAAAGCCGAAATCACTCTCATCAAAGACGCTTTTAGAATGTGAGCAAAATTTTCCACTATTGCTAAAATTATATAAAACATTTCAAATACTTTGAGAAAGAAGCAGAAAATCTTGCAAAAAACTCCTTTTCGCAAGACGGTATAAAACAAACGCGTCAAATACCTTGCGAAAACTTGCTTCAAAACAGTTGCGCAAAAAGTCGTGTTATGCTAAAATATACCAGGACTTCGGGCGGTCCTCTGGCTTTTGTAAGCGAACGAACGCTTGGTTAACAAAATCTTTTTGGAGGAAAAGTCAAAATGGACATCATCAAAACTATCGAACAAGAATCTTTGAGAAACGTTGCACCTTTCAACATCGGTGATACGGTACGCGTAAACTTCAAAGTTATCGAAGGCAACAAGGAAAGAATTCAAGCTTACGAAGGCATCGTAATCGCTCGCAAACACGGCGGACTTCGCGAAACTTTCACCGTAAGACGTATTTCTTCCGGTATCGGCGTGGAAAGAACATTCCCCCTGCACAGCCCCAAAATCGACAGTGTTGTGGTTGTAAGAAAGGCCGGCTCGGTAAAACGTGCAAAACTTTACTATTTGCGTTCTCGCACAGGCAAGGCTGCAAAAGTAAAAGGTCAAAACTAAACAATTCCAAACAAAATTTGCAATCTCGTTCGAGGTTGCTTTTTGTTTTCAATGCGCTTTGCAATTTCTAGAGCTTATTTGTCAAATGTTGGGGTGAAAGAGCCAAAATCCAAGAGATGCGGCTAAGCAATTGCAACTAGTTATACTATTCCCACTCAAAATTTATTATAGAACCGCGAATTTTCCGAAATATTTGTCAATATTTGGGCGCAAGTGTGGCTATCGTCGACAAATAACAACGCTGCAAATATCCGTATTTTGCTTGGCGTGCTTCAATCAATTTGCCACGTAAACACATTTCTTTCACAAAGTTTCAAAAAAATACTTGTTAATTTTGCTTTTGGCAGTTATACTTATATAATGTAGAATTTTAATTGCAATCAAAAGCAGTGCAGTCGCCGCGTCAATTGTTGCGTTCGGCTGCACGATACTACGAGCGGCATATGGTTTGCGGAGGTGTACACAAGCAAAGTGTGCGCCATGTCTTATCCGCAATCTCGGCCCGTCTTGTTTGCTTACCAAAGAAAATTGTCAATACATTTTTTCGGGGGAGGAAAAAATGCTTGCGCTTGTAAAAAGTTACGGATTGAAAGGCTTGGATGGTTTCCCCGTGCAAGCCGAAGTGGATATGCACAGCGGAATGCCCACCTACGATATTGTGGGGCTTGCCGACACAGCGGTGAAAGAATCCAAAGAGCGTGTGCGCTCTGCCCTAAAAAACAGCGGCTACAACTATCCCGTTGCCGCAATGGTAATAAACCTTGCGCCCGCGGATATCAAAAAGGAAGGTAGTTTTTATGATTTGCCCATTGCCGTGGGCATGCTTGCGGCAAGTCGACAAATAGAATATGCATCGTTGAAGTCTGCCGTCATTTTGGGCGAGCTTTCGCTAAACGGCGAAGTGCGCCGAGTAAACGGGCTTTTGCCGATGATAATTTCCGCACGTCAACAGGGCGAAAACACTTTTGTTATTCCTGCGGATAATGCCGAAGAAACGGTGTTTATCGAAGGCGCAAAAATTTTCCCGGTAAAAACCTTGCGCCAAGCAGTGGAATTTTTAACGGGCGAAATTCAAATAGAACCCCTTGCCATCCGCAGTTGGAAAAACGATTTGGAGTTTAACCACACGGAAAACGATTTCAAGTACATCAAAGGTCAGTTTTCCGCTAAGCGTGCAATGGAAATTGCCGTTGCCGGCGGACACAATATAATAATGATAGGGCCACCGGGCGCAGGTAAAACCATGCTGGCTCGCGCAGTGCCCTCCATTATGCCCAACATGACCTTCGATGAAGCGTTGGAAGTGGCAAAAATTCACAGTGTGGCAGGGCAGCTGAACGGCTTCATTTACGAACGGCCTTTCCGCACACCTCACCACAGCAGCACAATGGTCGCGCTAACGGGCGGCGGCAACAAAGCTAAGCCGGGCGAAATAAGTTTGGCGCACAACGGCGTGTTGTTTTTGGACGAACTGCCCGAATACAACCGTCAAACTTTGGAAACGCTTCGTCAGCCCTTGGAGGACGGAGTAATCACCGTTGCACGCAATGCCATTTCCATCACCTACCCTGCGGATTTTATGCTAATTGCCAGCATGAACCCCTGTCCTTGCGGCAACTACGGCAGTGCCACGCAGGAATGTAAGTGCTCTGCGGCGCAAATTCACAAATATCTTTCAAAATTGAGCGGTCCGTTATTGGACAGAATAGATATTCACGTGGAAGTGGACAACGTTACCTATGATGAATTGCAGCAAGACAGTGTTTCCGAACCTTCCGCCGTCATTCGCGAACGCGTGAACAAAGCGCGGGAAATTCAGTTTAGACGTCTTTCTGGAAAAGGCCGCCGTTGCAACGCACAAATGACTTCGTCGGACATAAAAAAATATTGCAAACTGGATGAACAAAGTTTGCGCCTTTTGAAAGATTCCTTTGAAAAACTCAATCTTTCGGCACGCGCCTACAACCGCATTTTGAAGGTGGCGCGAACCATTGCCGATTTGGAAAATGCCGAAAATATCTCGGCAAAACACGTTGCGGAAGCCTTGCAATACAGAACGTTGGATAGGAAGTATCGAGTGTGAACTACTCTACGGAAGAAAAAATTTGCATTCTTTTGGGACAAACCGGTGTTGCCTCTTCAAAGTTTTACACTTTGTGGCAACAGTTTTCGGGAACAAAAGATTTTTTGGATAATCTGGAAAACAGCGCGTTTGCGCAACAACTTTTGGGGGACAACTTCAAAACCGTTTGTCTCGGGCTCAAAAACGGCGAAGCGGACAGAATCATTTCTCAAATGGAGCGTTGGGGTATTTTTGCAACCACATGCTTTTCCGACACTTTCCCAGAAACATTGGCAAACATTCCCGATCCGCCCTACATTTTGTTTTATCGAGGCAACGTAAGTTTGCTTTCCTCTCGGTGCATGTCGGTGGTGGGCACTCGCAAAGTTTCCGCCTACGGCGTAAAGGTGGCAACAGCTTTTACCGAAAAACTTGCCGAGCACTTCACCGTTGTAAGCGGACTTGCCTACGGCGTGGACAGCATAGCGCACGAAACCACCTTGAAGCAACATGGCAAAACCATTGCCGTATTGGGCGGCGGCTTGGTGGATGTTTACCCTGCTGCGAATAGGGGTTTGGCGGATAGAATTGTTGCCAGTGGCGGGCTTGTAGTTACGGAATACGGCTACAACGCTGTGCCGCGCGCCTACAATTTTCCACACCGAAACCGTCTTGTTTCCGGCTTGTCGTTGGGGCTGTTGGTGTGTCAATCTCCGCAAAAAAGCGGCACGGCTTCCACTGTGGAGTGTGCGTTGGATCAAGGTCGCGATGTGTTTGTCGTTCCAGGTGAAATTTTCGATAATGGTTTTTTCGGCAACAATATGCTTATAAAAAGTATGCAAGGCGTTTGCGTAACTTCGCCTAAGGATATTTTGGATTTCTACAATGTAGAAGACGCCAAAAACACAACTGCAAAAATCGTTCAACTCAACTTCGACGAACAAAAAGTGGTAGACGCCTTGTCCGAGGGACAACAGACTTTCGATAAACTTGTAGAAAAAACCAATATTTCGCCTGCCGACTTGAATTTTTTGTTGGCAAATTTGGAAATAAAGAGTATAATTGCTAGACTGCCGGGAAATTCTTACCGGTTGTATGGAGGACTTGAATGAAACTTGTAATTGTCGAATCACCGGCAAAAGCAAAAACCATAGAAAAATATTTAGGCAGCGACTATCGTGTGGACGCTTCAAAGGGACACATTTGGGATTTGCCCGAAAAAAACATGGGCATCGATTTTGACAACAACTATGAACCCGATTTGGCGCCCAGAAAGCCGGAACAAACTCAAACCATCGAGCGGCTTAAAAAAGAAGTGCAAAAGGCAGAGTGCGTTTACCTCGCAACCGACCCGGACCGCGAAGGCGAGGCCATTTCCTACCATTTGCAAAGTGCGTTGGGATTGGACCCAAATGCGCAAAACCGTATTATGTTCAACGAAATATCCAAAAAAGCCGTGAACGAAGCGCTCAAAAACCCCAAATACGTAAACATTGGGTTGGTAAACGCTCAACAGGCGCGCCGCGTTTTGGATAGGCTTGTGGGTTACACCCTTTCCCCCGTGTTGTGCAAAAAAATTCGCAACAAACTTTCCGCAGGGCGTGTGCAAAGTGCCGCTTTGCGCATCGTTGTAGACCGGGAAAAGGAAATTTCCGCATTCAAGCCGGAAGAATTTTGGACTGTTTCCGTTTTGTTGGAAAAAGTAGGCTCCAAGCCTCAATTTAAGGCTGTTTTGTCGGAAAAAAACGGCAAAAAACTTAAAGTAAAAAACAAACAACAGTGCGACGAAGCGCTTGCTGTGTTGGAAAATGCTCCCTACATTGTTTCCGACGTAAAAAAATCAGTAACGTTAAGCAAGCCGCAACCGCCCTTTACCACAAGCACAATGCAACAAGATGCGGTAAACAAATTGCGTATGTCCAGTGCTATGGCAATGTCGGTGGCACAGCAACTTTACGAAGGTTTCGACATTCCCGGCATGGGGCACGTTGCATTGGTAACCTACATTCGTACCGACTCGGTGCGTGTTTCCACCGATGCTGTTGCCGCAGCACGCAAACGCATTGCAGAAGTTTACGGCAGCGAATACGTTCCGTCTAAGCCCAATTTCTACGCTTCAAAAAAACAAGCGCAAGACGCTCACGAGGCCATTCGCCCCATCAATTTGGAAATAACGCCGGAATTTATTAAGGACAAAGTTTCGCGCAATCAATATGCGCTCTACAAACTTATTTACGAACGCTTTTTGGCAAGCCAAGCGGCAAACGCCAAGTTTAACAGCGTTTCCGTTGCGGTAAAATGCGGCGAATACGGACTGACCGCCACGGGAAAAACCAAATTGTTCGATGGTTTTTTGGCAATTTATGCCGAATCCAAAGCCGCCAAAAAGGACAAGGACGACGATACAAACGAAAACGCCGTTTTGCCTGTGTTGGAAGTGGGCGACACACTGAAAAAAGTTAAGCTCAATTCCGAACAACGTTTTACTAAACCGCCGACACGGTTCACCGAAGCCAGTTTGATTAAGGCAATGGAAGAACGCGGCATAGGACGTCCCAGCACATATGCCGCGATAATGCAAACACTGTACAAACGCGACTACGTTTCCAAAGACGGCAAAGCCTTGGTGCCCGGCAACTTGGGCGTTCAGGTTACGGAATATTTGGAACAGTATTTTCCAGAAGTGGTAGACGTGGATTTCACAGCCGAAATGGAAACACGTTTGGATGCAATAGAAGAAAACAACGAACCTTGGTACAAGGTGGTAGACGAATTTTATAAGCCTATGATCAAAAAGGTAAACACCGCATTGCACGGCGAGCGAATTGCGCTGAAAGACGAAGTTTCCGACGTTTTGTGCGACAAATGCGGCTCTCCTATGGTGATAAAAAACGGCAGATACGGCAAATATTTGGCTTGTTCCAACTATCCTGCCTGCTCTAACATAAAAAGTTTGAAAGAGGTTGTACCTCCCAAAGAAACAAACGTGGTCTGCGAAATTTGCGGTGCAAAAATGTTGGAGAGAGTGGGAAAATACGGCAAGTATTTGGCATGTTCCAACTATCCAAATTGCACCAACATAAAAAGTTTGAAAGAGGTTGTGCCTCCCAAAGAAACGAACGTGGTTTGCGAAATTTGCGGTGCAAAAATGTTGGAAAGGGTGGGCAAATACGGCAAGTATTTGGCATGTTCCAACTACCCCAACTGTAAAAACACCAAACCGATAAACGAAGTTGTGGCAAAGTGTCCCAAGTGTGGCAAAGACGTTGTAAAACGCTTTTCCAAACACGGCAGATTGTTCTACGGCTGTACGGGCTACCCTGCGTGCGACTTTGTAAGTTGGGATATCCCCACAGGCAAACTTTGCCCCAAGTGCGGTTCTCCTTTGGTTTTCAAAAACGAAGAAAAAACGCAAGTGCGCTGCACTAATAAGGGTTGCAAGTACACCAAAGGCGAAAGCCGTAAGTAGCAGTGAGGGCAAGCCGTGAAAGTAAAAATTATCGGCGGCGGTTTTGCCGGCTGCGAAGCAAGTTATCAACTGCTGAAACGCGGCGCGGATGTTACAATGGCGGAGATGAAACCGCTCAAAAAAACTGCCGCTCACAAACTGGATACCTTGTGCGAAGTGGTGTGCTCAAACTCTTTCAAAAGCGTCGATTTGTCTACCGCAAGCGGCGTTTTGAAGGCAGAAATGGAAATGCTGGACAGTTTGGTACTGAAAGTTGCCAAAGAGTGCAGCGTTCCTGCCGGAAATGCGTTGGCTGTTGACAGAAACGCCTTTTCTCGCTTGATGACGGAAAGGCTACAAAGTTTTTCCAACTTTCACCGCATTGCCGAAGTTACTTCGAATCTCGACACCGATGGCTACGATTGCGTTATCGTGGCAACCGGTCCGCTAACCGACGACGCTCTTATCCCTGCCATGCAACAAATTTTCGGCAACGATTTCTTGTATTTTTTCGATGCCGTTGCGCCCATTGTTACAGCCGAAAGCATCAACTACGACAGCGCTTTCGAAGCAAGCCGCTACGGCAAAGGTTCGGCAGACTATCTCAACTGCCCAATGAACAAGCAAGAATATCAAAATTTCTACCGCGAACTGGTCGCTGCCGAAACGGTGGAACTGCGTGATTTTGAAAACAACGTTTTCGAAGGGTGCATGCCGATAGAAGTTATGGCAAAACGCGGCGAAGATACCATGCGTTTCGGTCCGTTGAAGCCGGTTGGCTTGCGCGATGAGCGTAAGGAGGAAAAGCCCTACGCCGTGTTGCAACTTCGCAAGGAAAACGCGCAAGGCACACTGTATAACTTGGTGGGGTTTCAAACCAACTTGAAGTTTGGCGAACAAAAACGAGTGTTTTCCCTTTTCCCTGCACTGTCTCAGGCGGAGTTTGTGCGCTACGGCGTTATGCATCGCAACACCTACATAAATGCGCCCAAGTTTTTGAACGAGTGTTTTCAACTGAAAAACAACCCAAAAATTTTTTTCGCAGGGCAACTTACCGGTGTCGAAGGGTATATGGAGTCGGCTCTTTCCGGCTTAGTGGCAGGCTTGCAAGCGTTTAGGCTGTTTAACGGTTTGGAACCGCTGAATTTTACCGCTAAAACGATTACCGGCGCATTGTGTGCGCACGTTGCCACCGATTATGGCGTGTATTCGCCTATGAACAGCAATTTCGGAATTTTGGACAGTTTGCGCGAAGTGAAAAAATCCGAGCGCAAAGCAGCCTATGCCAAACGCGCGGTGGACACTATGTCTGAAATAACCAAAATGTTGTAAAAACACAACTTTACATATACGCATACGCAAAGTTGTGTACAAAACACTATTTTCAAAACTCAAAATTTTGCACACAAGTATGTGCAAAGTTATGCACAAAACGCATGCGGCAATGCCGCAACGTTACAAAACGGAAGTGCAAAAAATATTTGCGAAGTTGTTTGAAGTTGTCAAACACTCGTCGAATTTTTAAGGTTTAGTCCGTTTTGTCTAAATATTTTGTATGGAGGAAACATCATGTCGGAAGTTTTTGCCGATTCAATCAAAGGAACAACCATTTGCGCCGTAAAGCGTAACGGACAAATTGCCGTCGCAGGCGACGGACAAGTTACGCAGGGGGAAAATGTAATTATGAAAGGCAACGCCGTTAAGGTGCGCCGCATTTTCAACGGCAGTGTAATAACCGGTTTTGCGGGAACAACGGCAGACGCCTTTATCTTGTCGGAAAAGTTCGAGGAAATGCTGCAAAAATTCAGCGGCAACTTGTTGCGCTCTGCTGTTGAAGTGGCGCAGTTGTGGCGCAGAGACAACGTCATGCGCAAGTTGGAAGCTTTGATGATTGTTGCAGACAAAGAAAACATTTTGCTGCTTTCCGGCGCAGGCGACGTTATCGAACCGGACGATGGAGTGTGCGCCATCGGCAGCGGCGGCAACTATGCGCTGGCTGCGGCAAAAGCGCTTTTGCGCAACACGGAACTAACTGCCTCGGAAATTGCTCGCAAAGCGTTGGAAATTGCCAGTGAAATTTGCGTGTTTACAAACGGACACATTACGGTGGAAGAAGCGTAGTAGAAGTTTGTCTTGCCGTCAGGCAATAATACCGGTTGCAAGGCAAATAACACTGCCGAAGGCAATAGCGCGAGCGGTGTTATTTCCACTTCGTCGCAGGTCTTTTTTGGCCGAATAGTCAATTATTTTGTTTGCGGTTCGTGAACAAAGTTTACAAGGTACCATACGCCGCCCACCACGAAGGTGCGTCGAACGTGCAGTTCCAAAATATTTATAAGGAGAAATTATGACACCTAAACAAATAGTAGCCGAATTGGATAGATACATCATCGGTCAGTTTCAAGCAAAAAAGGCGGTGGCAATTGCGTTGCGCAACCGTTATCGCCGAAGCAAATTGTCGCTTGCCGATAGGGAAGAAATCACCCCCAAAAATATAATTATGAAAGGTCCCACAGGCGTGGGCAAAACGGAAATCGCCCGCAGATTGGCTCGCATAGTGAAGGCGCCGTTTTTGAAGGTTGAAGCCACAAAGTACACGGAAGTTGGCTATGTCGGGCGCGATGTCGAAAGCATGGTACGCGATTTGGTGGAAGTTGCCATTCGCTTGGTAAAGGACGAACGATACAAAGAGGTTGAGGCGTGCGCATTTCAACGTGCGGTGGATCGCATCGCCGACATTCTGCTCAAACAAAACAAAGATTTGCCCGAAGGAATCACCAAAGGCGCCTTGGTGGATGAACTTTCCGCTCACAGACTGGATCAAATGCAGGTGGAAATTCAAGTTGAAGATATGCCCAAACCGTTGGAATTACAAGCAGGCGGCGGTGGCGAGATAAATCTCGGCAGTATTTTCGGCGGAGTTTTGCCCAAAAAGTACAAAAAACGCACCGTAACGGTAGAAGAAGCGTTGAGACTCTATTCCTCAGAAGAAAGCGAAAAACTCATCGATTTGGATAGCGTTGAAAGCGAAGCGTTGCATCGTGCAGAAAACGACGGAGTAATTTTCATAGACGAAATGGATAAAATCGCCGGCAAATCTTCGCAAAATGGTCCCGATGTTTCGCGCGAAGGCGTGCAAAGAGACATTTTGCCTATTGTCGAGGGTTGCACCGTTTCCACAAAGTACGGCAACATCAAAACCGACTACATTTTGTTTATCGCCAGCGGCGCATTCCACGTAAGCAAAGTTTCCGATTTAATCCCCGAATTGCAAGGGCGTTTTCCCGTTTTGGTGGAATTGGATAGCCTCAACGTGGATGATTTTGTAAAAATTCTCACCGAGCCGGAGAACTCCATCACTTCGCAGTACCAAAAACTGCTGGCAGTAGACGGCATCGATTTGCAATTTACGCAAGACGGTATCAGAGAAATTGCCAACGTGGCGTACGACCAAAACAACACTTTGGAAGACATCGGCGCAAGACGTTTGCAAAGCATAATGGAACACATTGTGGAAGACATTTCCTACGACATTGCCGAAGAAGGCGCAACGCAAACGGTGGTTA
This sequence comes from uncultured Oscillospiraceae bacterium, assembly GCA_964535505.1. Classification (GTDB taxonomy): domain Bacteria; phylum Bacillota; class Clostridia; order Christensenellales; family CAG-314; genus Fimimonas. The sequence continues at coordinate 97,704 of CAZHUH010000002.1, read as the reverse complement.
TCGATCAACAGTACGTTCTCAACAATTTCCGTACCGAATCTAGAAACCTCAAAAAGTACATTTTGTAACAATTTCGCGGTAACGTGTGGTAAAAAATGTGAATTTCGGCTGTGCGTAACCCTTTGCCAAAGTGACAAATGTCCCTTTTGCAAAGTAACGGCTAGGCAAAAGCGGCGCAAAAGAATGGTGCAACCGAATCTTTTTTCGGGTGTGCGCAAAATTCAAACGGCATTACTCGAACGGCGCAACTTAAATGTTGTTGTCCCGATTCGTTTGGTTTTGCCGCCGCAAAAAAATGCAAAAAGAAGGAAAAGCTTATGACGGAAAACGGTGTTGTAGTGCAGTGTAAAGACCAATTCGCCTGTGTGCGCATAGGACGAAATTCCGCTTGCGCAGCTTGCGGAAAATGCGGCATGACGGAAAAACAAAAACACGTAGATTTCTTTGTGGAAAATACCCTAAATGCCCAAGTCGGCGACACAGTTTCGGTGGAAATTCCCGAAGGAAACAGTGCGTCGTTGGCATTGGTGGCTTACATTTTGCCCATTGTGCCGGCTTTGGTGCTTATGTTTGTCGGCTTTGCCCTTGCTTTCCCGGCTTGGGGCGCATTGCTTATGTTTTTGGGCGGCTTGGCGTTGGGATTTGGCGTAGTTGTACTTATCGACAAGGTCCGTAAACACAAATGGATGCTTTCGCCGATTATGAAATCCATCATTGCAACGGCAAACTCTTATATGCAAAACCCCGAAACGGAACAACCGCAAACTTCTGACAAAAAAGAGTAGGACAAAATAACTAAATATCGGCATAAAGGCTAATTCCGACCGTAATTAGGATTTTTCAAAAGCCCAATTCCGTCGTCATTAAACTTGTTTCGAAATTCCACTCCTCTTTCGTCGTTTCGCAGAGCGTAATGACGAAGCAATCCAATAAAATACGAAAAAAATACGAGTTTTGTGGAATATAAAGCATTATTGCTGTTGTTGAAGAGATACGGCAGGGAATGCGACCTCGACGGTCCGCACCTTGTGCCCGACAGTTTGACTGTATAATTTACTTCCGACGCAAGCGTATAATTTTTATCGTCATTGCGAGGAGCGTAGCGACGCGGCAATCTAGTAAAATACAGCAAAAACACGAGTTTTTATGACAATTCAAGCGTTTTTGCGCTGTTTTCGGTCGTTGTTTACTCACAACGCACTGAAACGACACAAAACCTTATTATTCTTGAAAATATCTGCAAAATATAAAAAAGGAGAACAACAAATGAGCAATTTACCCGATGTAGCAAAAAACTTTGACGAATTTACCAAAGACGGAGTCGTAGTGGTGGATTTTTGGGCAACTTGGTGCGGACCTTGCAGAATGCTTGCCCCAATTTTGGACGAAGTCGCTGAATCTATCCCCGAAGCAAAATTCGGCAAGGTAGATGTAGACAACGCCCCCGAACTTGCGAAACAATTCAACATTATGTCCATTCCCAATGTTTGCATTTTCAAAAACGGCGTACTTGTGAATAGAATCATAGGCCTGTGTGATGCCGACGAACTTTCCGAAACCATCAAAAAACAACTGTAAACTGCTGATGGTCAAATCACATTTCTAACACAAAAAGGCTTTTGCCAAATGTTGGGGGTGAAAGTGAAACTATTCTCCAAATGCGAACATTATCGAAAGCCGCATTTTGCGGAGATTTTGATGTTTGATTTTTGTCATTCCAATGTTATTGTAGGACATTTCTAACACAAAAACACGGGTTGCATTGCAGCCCTTTTTGTTGCAATATTTCTTTTCGGAAACTCCCCAAACAATTATATTTTTCTATATACAACCTATTTCTATCTTGCGTTTAATCGTCGCAACACTATTTTGCGGCGAATTTTAACGTATTTTCAAATATTTGCTTAAAACGATTGACGAAGGGCAATCATTATGGTAAACTATTCCTAGTAAATCAGTAGGATTTGGCGTGCGCGATGTTTTGCAATGTAACAGCGTGACTGCAACATACAATTCATGTTACAATGTTCACAATTGCGCATTCGCCGATTACTTCGGCAACATACACAAAGTTTGCGCCTTCAAGCGCATTTGAAAAACACACTATGAAAATGTCATCCAAAGCAAGGTACGGGCTGTATGTGGCGGTGGAACTTGCAAAAAGATATTCCGAAACGGAAGTGGCTCCGGTGTGCGTTTTGGCGCAAGCAACAGGCGTTACGGAAAAATATTTGGAACAAATCATCGCTTTGATGAAAAGGGAGAAAATCGTCGTTTCGTCGCGCGGTGCTTTGGGCGGCTACAAACTTGCCGCAAGCCCACAAGACATAACGGTTGGGCAGGTGCTCCGCGCGGTGGAAGACAATTTGGAAATTGTCGATTGCCTGCACAAAAATTGCAGCGCAAAATGCAACTGCGTTTCGCACAATTTATGGAAAAAGCTGTACGAAAACATCAATACCTATTTAGATACAATTTCTCTCGAACAACTTGCCAAAGACAACGTCTAGTGCGTTTTTCGGGTAAGTTTTTCCACGAAAACAACGTTTTTTCGCCATTTCTGTAATTGATCAGGCATTTTCGCCGCCGCCTGTGTGCGGAAGGCAAAACACCGACAGTTTTTTAACTTATATTGCGAAAAAATCGAAACAGCACAAAAACTTGTTCGCCCACTTACGATTTTATGCCAAAATCAAAACATCAAAAGCGTATTTGTTTGGCACAATAAATTTCAAAACAACACAACAAAAGCAGTATTTGTGAGGATTTTCTATGAAGATTTATCTAGACCATGCGGCAACAACCCCTTGCGACAAGCAAGTTCTCAACGCTATGTTGCCCTATTTCACCGACGAGTTCGGCAATGCCGACAGTCAGCATGTGTTCGGCCGCGACACAGCCAAAGCCGTAGCCGATGCTCGCGCAACAATTTCGCGCCTAATCAACTGCTCTTCCAATGAGCTTTACTTCACCGGTAGCGGCACCGAGGCGGACAACTGGGCTTTGAAGGGCGCCGCGCTTGCCCGCAAAAACAAGGGCAACCACGTTATCATTTCGGCAATCGAGCACCACGCGATTTTGGTAGCTGCCGAATGGTTGGAAAAAGAAGGTTTTCGGGTTACAAAGTTGCCTGTTGACAGCACAGGACGCGTTTCCGTTGCCGATTTGGAAAAAGCCATCGATGACCAAACGACAATTGTTTCCGTTATGTACGCCAACAACGAAGTTGGCACAATTCAACCGGTAAAAGAACTTGCCGAAGTAGCTCACAAACACGGCGCTTTGTTCCATAGCGATTGCGTTCAAGCAATTCCCTACATGAAAATTGACGTGAAGGAAATGGGGTTTGACCTTATGACCATTTCGGGGCACAAGTTCTACGGACCCAAGGGCGTTGGCGCATTGTATATTCGCAATGGCATAAGGCTAGACAAACTTATTTGCGGCGGCGGACAAGAACGTTCGCAACGCGGCGGCACCACAAACACACCGGCCGTTGTGGGCATGGCAAAAGCGTTGGAAATTGCCCAAGCAAATTTGCAACAAAACAATGCACACATTGCCGCTTTGCGCGACCATTTTGTGGAAAGGGTTTTAGCGGAAATTCCCTACGTGCGTTTCAACGGTAACAAAGAATATCGCGTGCCTAGCGTGGCAAATTTTAGTTTCGAATTTGTCGAGGGCGAAGGCATTTTGATGCTTATGGATTTTCACGGAGTGGCCGTTTCCAGCGGTTCGGCGTGCAGTTCGGGCAGTCTCGACCCATCGCACGTATTGCTTGCAATGGGTGTTCCAATTGAAATTTCCCACGGATCCATTAGGTTTTCTTTCGGCAAAAACAACACTATGCAAGAAGTGGACTACACTGTCGACGTGTTGAAAGACACAATATCCAAGCTGCGCGAAATGTCGCCGCTGTTCAACGTTAAAACAGGAGGAACGTATAATGTATAATCAAAAAGTTTTGGACGCTTTTGCCCATCCTCAAAATGTTGGGGTTATCGAAAATGCCGACGGCGAAGGCATGGTTGGCAACGCCACTTGCGGCGACATCATGAAAATAACACTTAAAATCGAAAACGACATTATCGTCGATGCAAAGTTTCAAACGTTCGGCTGTGCGGCAGCCATTGCAACCAGCAGCACGGCAACGCAAATGGTTATCGGCATGACGGTTGATGAAGCGCTTAAACTTACCAACGCTCGCGTTGTTGAAGAGTTGGAAGGCTTGCCTCCACAAAAAATTCACTGCTCCGTTTTGGCGGAAGAAGCCATCAAAAAGGCTATTGAAGACTACCGCGCAAAGAAAGACGGCAAACAAAAAACCGATAATCCCGACGAAGTTGAATTTGTGTAAAGTGCCTTGTGTTACACTTTTTGAATATACGTATGCTCAAAATTGTATCACAGAAAGGTTAAAGCAGATCCTTATCCAAGCATTTTCGAAAGTATTTTGTTTGGCTTTGCTTGCCGAAGAACATTGCAATGAGGGGGTTCTTAACCTTGTTGAAATTGTATTTGTGTCGCCTAAAAATAATAGTTACTTGCGCTCTGCGTTCGCAGGGCGCATTTTTGTTTGGTTCTTTATCAAATGTCGAGGTGAAGATTCAAAATTTCAAAAAATATGTTTAAGCTCGCGCATACACCTTTTTGCATAAATACAAATTGCGTATCATCCATTATTGCTTCAAAATTTTGGCGGCGGCAAGGCAAATTTTCTTCGGCATTTTTGTTCCATCGTTATGGGCATATCTTTTGCGACATTTGCGCAAACTACCCTCAAAGGAGGTGCTTTTGATGAAGAATCTTATTATTGCAATGGCTCTGGGCGCTGCGGCGGGTTTGGCTTTGAGCGAGATTCCTGCGGTAAAAAACTTTTTGGAAAAAGGCAAAAAAGAAGTAAAAAAAATGGTGAAGTAGGGCTTGCGCAGTCGGCGGCGTGTTTGGTTGCGGCTCCACGCATGCGAGAACACGTGCAAAATGTTCATGCCCGCAACCAGTGTTTGTGTTATTCTAGGATGCCAATTGTTGCCCGAAAATTCGCACTTGCAAATTTGTCGTCAAAATCTTTGCGAAAATTTTTCCCCAAAAGGCTGTTGATATTTTGTTTTTTGTGTTACAATGTAGTTACTATGGGAAGAATCATGGCTTTAGACGTTGGCGACGTGCGAATAGGCATTGCCGTTTCCGATTTGATGCACGTCATTGCCAACCCGTTGGAAACTTACACACGGTGCGGCGATATTTCGAAAGACGCACAATACATTGTCGATTTGGCAAATCTGCATGAAGTGGAACTTTTTGTTTCCGGCTTGCCTTTGGGACTAAATGGTCACGAAAACGAACAGACGCTCAAAACGCGGCAGTTTGTGGAAGAACTTTGTTCGCACACGGCAATTCCCGTGAAGTATATGGACGAGCGTTTTACCACAATTTCTGCCGAACGCGTGCTTATCGATGGCAACGTGCGCCGCGAAAAGCGCAAAAAAGTGATAGACAAAGTTGCGGCAACAATTATTTTGCAAAATTACCTCGACAGTAAGCGTTAAGGCGTTTTCAAAAAACATTGTCTTGCCAAACGACTTCAAACGTCAACGATATTTTGGTGTATTTTGCAACAGTTTATTGATATGGCTTTGATATCCAAATGTTTTGCGAATTTTACTTCAAAACGGTAACCGATTTCGCACAACGAAAAACGCAAGGGCGAACAAAATCTTCGCTTGAACAAACACAAAATAAAAAGAATACAAAACTTGCGTCGCGCTTGCTTTGTATTGTTGATAAAGACGAAAAAAAAGGAGAAAATTATGTCTGAACACAAACACGACTGTGGCTGCGACCACGAACACGAACAACACCAACACGATTGCGACTGCGGTTGCGAACACGATGACGATTGCGACTGCGGCTGCGAAGACGAAGTAGTTATGTTGCAAGATGCCGACGGCAACGAAGTGGCATTTAACTACGTCTACAACATGGAGCACGAAGGCAAAGAATACGTCTTTTTGCAACCTGCGGAGGAAGAGGACGAAGACGGAATAGAAATTTTCCAAATCAACACGGTAGAAGAAGACGGACAATTCTACGACATGCTCGACCCTGTTGACGACGATTTGTACGACATTTTGTACGAAAAATTGCTTTTGGTCGCTTCCGAAGACGCATGCGAAGACGACGACTGCGACTGCGGTTGCGAACACGACGACGATTGCGACCACCACGACGAAGACTAACAAGTTTGACTCCAATGCCGTTTTGCACTTCCGCAAAACGGCATTTTTCACGCTTTTTCAAAATTTTGCCGTGTTTTAACGTCAGTGTTATTGTTAATTTTCCTATAAAATATATATATTATTTAGTTGCAAAACAAATTGCCTTGTGCTATAATCTATTAGGTTTAATTCGCATTCGTGCAATATTTGTTCGTTGTGCTCGGTTTTGCCGCCGAGTTGCGGGCAGAGTTTGCCAATAAACCGCAAGAAATCACAAAATTTTTTGAGAGCGCAAAAGCCACCGCGCAAAAAGCCGCAGTATAGTTGCTGCACGGAAGTTCAACCAATCTTCCAAAAAGTGCGTTGCAGGTGCGTTTTCAAAATCGGTTTTCAAGTTTTCCTGGTTTTGGGCAGTACGGCACGAAGAGGTTAAAAACAACAAAAAGGAGAATATAAAAATGGCAGTTGTATCAATGAAACAACTTCTGGAAGCAGGCGTGCACTTTGGTCACCAAACCAGAAGATGGAACCCCAAAATGAAAAAGTATATCTACGCCGAACGTAACGATATACACATCATCGACCTTCAACAAACGGTTGCTCAGGCAGAAATCGCTTACACCTTCGTTCGCGACATTGCAGCACAAGGCAAGCCTATTTTGTTCGTAGGCACCAAAAAGCAAGCGCAAGAAGCCATCAAAACGGAAGCGGAACGTTGCGGAATGTTCTACGTAAACAACCGTTGGTTGGGCGGCATGCTTACAAACTACAAAACAATCAAAACGCGTATCGAAAGACTCAACAAAATCAACCAAATGGAGAAGTTGGGCGAATTGGATAACTTCCCCAAGAAAGAAGTTGCAAAAATGCTTGAAGAACGCGACAAATTGCAAGCCAATTTGGGCGGCATCAAAGATATGAAGGGTATGCCCGGTTGTATTTTTATTGTAGACCCCAAAAAGGAAGCCATTGCGGTTGCGGAAGCACACGCACTCAACATTCCCATCGTTGCAATCGTAGATACCAACTGCGATCCCGACCAAGTTGACGTTGTTATCCCCGCGAACGACGACGCTATCGGTGCGATCAAAGTTATTGCTTCTATTATTAGCGGAGCGGTTATCGAAGCCAAAGAAGGCACCGTTATGACAGCACCGGAAGACGAAGAAGTTGCAAAAGCAAATAAAGAGGAAGGAGACGCAGAATAATATGGCAAACTTTACAAGCAAAGACGTTATGAAACTTCGTGAACAAACAGGCGTTGGCATGATGGATTGCAAAAAGGCGCTTGTAGAAACAGACGGTAACTTTGACGAAGCAATAAAATATCTTCGCGAAAAAGGTATGGCAAGTGCCGCTAAAAAAGCCGGACGTGTTGCAGCGGAAGGCTTGGTAAAATGCGTTGTTTCCGACGACAGAAAGAGTGCGGTAGCAGTGGAAATCAACTGCGAAACCGACTTTGTTGCTCGCAGTGAACAATTTATTTCCTTGATCAACAACATTGCAAACCACATTTTGCAATCGGCTGCCACAACCGTTGAAGAAGTTTTGGAAGAAGCTTATTGCGGCGATACCTCAAAAACCATCAACGTGCTTATTGCAGAAGCAACGGCTGCTATCGGCGAAAAAATCGCTTTGCGCAGATTTTCCAAATACGTGCAAACGGGTGACGGCATTATTGCAAGCTACATTCACATGGGCGGCAAAATCGGCGTGTTGTGTCAACTCTCCACAACGGGCAGCGGCGAACAATTGAACGAACTTGCGGCAAACCTTTGCATGCAAATTGCGGCAAGCAAACCTCAAGTCGTAAACGTTTCCGACGTTGACGCAAGCCAACTCGATTCGGAAAGAGAAATTTTGACGGCGCAAGCCAAAAACGAAGGCAAACCCGATGCCGTTATCGCAAAAATGGTGGAAGGCCGCATTCACAAGTTCTACAAAGAAGTTTGTTTATTGGAACAAGAATATGTGCGTGATTCCGCTTTGTCGGTGAAACAGGTTGTTGCCGACTGTGAAAAAGCCATCGGCGCAAAGATTTCCGTCGACAAATTCGTTCGTTACGAAATGGGCGAAGGCATTGAAAAACGTCACGACAATTTTGTTGAAGAAATTGCTCAACAACTTAAAGGCGCAAACAAATAACAAAATTTTCGGGGAACAATGCAAACAGTGTTGTTCCCCTTTTTTTCAAAAGTTCTTTGTCAAATGTTTGAGCAAAAAACACAATTTAGCACATACGTGGTCGCAAAAATGTGTATAAACACGCTCGGTGATATGGGTGTGCTTGCGCAGTCGGCGGCTCAAGTAGTGGCGAATTATTGAGAGCGTTCTGCTTGTAGGCATTTGAGAGATTTTGTAAAGGTCGCAATGCTTCGAATGGTTTTTTTTGGGGGGGAAATGTGCAGGGAACGGCGTTCTTGACGGTCCGCGCCGCATTTGGGTCCCATGTGTAAAGGGAATCGGTGCCGAAAGGCGACTGATGGTTGTAAGTCTAATTTGCATTGCCAACGTTATCATAGAATTCAAACAATTGCGCTTGAAACAACCACAAGCGGTACAAGAGGTGTAATATGAAAAAATACAACCGAATTTTGGTAAAAATAAGCGGCGAAGCATTTTCCGGCGAAAATGGCTTTGGCATTGACGAACAGGCAACCGCCAAAGTTGCCGCGCAACTTTGCGACATCGCCGACAGCGGAGTAGAACTTGCCGTGGTGGTGGGCGGCGGAAACTTTTGGCGCGGCAGAACAAGCGAAAATATGAACAAAGTTACTGCCGATCAAATCGGCATGATGGCAACGCTTATGAATGCGCTGGCATTGGTGGACGCAATAGCCCAAATCCACTCGGTTATTTTGTGTTCGTCGTTGGCTGTCGACAAAGTTGTCGATTGCTGCAACGTTTTCGATGCCATCGGCGCAATGGAAGAAGGTGCCATTGCCGTGTTTGCTTGCGGCACAGGCGCGCCTTTCTTTTCTACCGACACGGCTGTGGTTTTGCGCGCTTGCGAAATAGGCGCCGACGCCGTGCTTTGTGCGAAAGCCATCGACGGCATTTACGACAGCGACCCCAAAACAAATCCGGCGGCGAAAAAGTACGACGAAATTTCCTACGACAAGGTTATTGCCGACAACTTGAAAGCACTTGATCTCACGGCAGTTGCTATGGCACGTGAAAACAAAATGCCCATAATTTGCTTTGGCAAGGACGAGCCGAACGGAATTTTGCGCATTTTGAATGGCGAAAAGTTGGGCACGATTGTGCACTAAACTGCGTGCAAGCGGCAAAATTGTCGGCAGTTTTGACTTTTTCGAACTCGAAATAGTTCGCATTTTGTCGTTTTCAAGCGCGAAAATGACTGCGGTTTGTCGTTCACGAACTCGAAATTGCTTTCGGTTTTTCCTAGACGAGCGCAAAATTTCAATTATCTATTGAAATTTAGATATAAATGTAGTAAAATATTCTATAGTGCCTGTTTGTTCACGGTTTTTGCGGCGTTTTGCATAAATCTAACTGCAAACAAAAGGCGCAATTGTTTCCCAAAGTTTATTTCAGCTTGAAATAGCAAATTGTTTTTTGGGAAAAATCTATTGTAACAGGAGATTATTATGAACTACGCCAATCCCAACATTGAAGAAATATTTTTGAACTTCGATCTCGAATGCGAAAAGGCAATCGAATACACCAAAGGCGAATATAACCTTATGCGTGTAGGACGAGCCAACCCCAAACTTGTGGAAAACATAAAGGTAGACTACTACGGCGCGCCTACACCCATCAACCAAATGGGCAACTTGTCTATTCCCGAACCCAGATGTTTGGTCATTTCTTTGTGGGACAAATCGGCTTTGAAACTTGTTGAAAAAGCCATTCTTTCTGCAAACATCGGCGTAACTCCGCAAAACGACGGCACCGTTATTCGTCTCACTTTTCCCGTGCTTACCGAAGAACGCCGCAGAGATTTGGTAAAACAGGTGAAAAAACTTGCCGAAGACACCAAAGTGGTGTTGCGCAACGCTCGCAGAGACGCAATGGAAGCGTTGAAGAAGGAAAAGAATGCAAAAACCGTTTCGGAAGATTTGATTTCCGACTACGAAAAGGAAATTGACAAAAAACTTTCCAAACAAATCGAAGCGGTAGACAAACTTTCCAAAGAAAAAGAAGCAGACGTAATGTCGGTGTAAGTTTGGAGTTGTTTTCACTCTCCCCAATTTGTCCGTCATTGCAAGCAGCAATCGGGGGCTCGGCTAAACCTGTTTCGTGGGGCGGCGGAGTAGTGCCGCGTTAAGGAAAACTGTCGCCACCTTGGTGGCAACAGTGGCGAAATTCGCCTTGCGGCAACGAGGTTTCGCTCCCCCAAAAGGGAGGTAACGCTATGGTTATGGATATGAAAGAACTTATCGGACTTGAAGTTTGTAACGTTGAGGCGGTTTTGCAAAAGACGGGTGAAACAAATTTCAAGTTTGTTTATTATACGGACAGAAAACAAAACAAATTCGACAAGGAGATTGTAACGGCAGTGCGCAGAGAAAACGGCGTGTTGGTGCTTGTTGTTTGCCGTTATCTGTTGGAAGTTTGATGAACGTTCCTATTCACGTTGCGATAATAATGGACGGCAACGGCCGTTGGGCAATGCAAAAAGGCCTTTCGCGCCTTGAAGGGCACAAAGAAGGCTTGGCTACTGCCGAAAGAATAATCGATTTCTCTTTGCAAAAGGGGATAAAGTTTCTAAGTCTATTCGTGTTTTCTACGGAAAACTGGAAACGCCCTCAAATGGAAGTGAATTCGTTGTTTTCCCTTGCGGAAAAATATCTTTCGCGCTTTGAAAAGTTTTGCAAAAATCGTGTGCGCGTGGTTGTCTCCGGCGAAAAAGACGGCCTGCCAAAAAGTCTTGTCGCAAAAATTGACGAAATGGAGCAAAAAACGGCGAATTTCGACGCTATTTGCGTAAATTTGTGCATAAACTACGGTGGCAGAAAGGATATCGTTCAGGCGGCGCAAAAAGTTGTGCGGGAGGGACGCGAACTTTCCGAACAAAACATCGCTGCAAATTTGTACAACGCTTTTATTCCCGCGCCTGATTTGGTAATTCGCACGGGCGGTCAAAAGCGGCTTTCCAACTTTTTGCTGTTTCAAAGCGCCTATGCCGAGTTGTATTTTTCCGATACGCTTTGGCCTGGTTTTTCCGAAAATGAATATGCCGAAATTCTTTCCGATTTCTGCAAGCGAAACCGCACCTATGGCGGCATTTAGAACAAATTGTTCGACGATGTTTTCCCCGATTTCGGTAAATAATGTTTCGAAATTCTTTCCGATTTCTGCAAGCGAAACCGCACCTATGGCGGCATTCGGTTTTCAAAAGACAATAAAATTCGAGGTATAAATGTTAAACAAAAAATCGCTTGTCAACCGTGTGTTGGTGGGAATCGGTGTTTTTGCACTGATGATAGGCATGATTTTGATAGATATTTATCTGCCGGGATACCGAAAAGGTTCCGATGTTTTTAAATATATAAGCGGCAGATCTATCAATGCGGGGATAATTTCCGTCATCATTTTTCTGGCGGTTATAGAAATGCGGCGTGCCATCGGCCGCGAGCGTATTCCCGATTGTTTCAGTTGGCTGTTGTGGCTTTACGCGGTGGGATTGGGTCTAACTTACAGCATGTTCGGCTTTATGGGCACCGTTTTTCTGACTTTGTTGGTGTTTGTGGCGGCAACGGTAACGGCTCTTGCTCAAAACAGGGTGGATAGTCTCATTTACATAACTTTTATGTTGGTATACCCCGGCATGTTTATGTCGGCCCTGTTGTATCTTAACAGATGTGCGAACACCTTTCCCATTTTGGAAGGAAACCCTCTGTTGGATTATGTTGAATACGATATTTGGCAGTACTTCGGCGAACGTTCCGGATCGTTGTTGTTGCCCTACAACGCAATTAGCATTGCTTTTGTGTTTGCGGTTTCCTCTTTTACCGATGTTTTTGCCTATTTTGTGGGCAGCATTTGCGGAAAACACAAATTGTGCGAAAAAATCAGCCCAAAAAAGACGGTTGAAGGTGCCATCGGCGGGCTTTTCGGCGGGCTTTTCGGTTCGTTTGTGGTGTTTGCCGTGTTCGATTGGGCTAAACTTTTCGGCGCACAGTTCGGTTTGACTTTCCCGGGGTTGCGGCTTTCAAATGCGTCTATTGCAATAATCTACGCTGTAATAGGACTTGTCGGTTCGGCAATGACGCAAGTTGGAGATTTGCTTGCAAGTTTGGTAAAACGCTACTGCGGCATAAAAGATTACAGCCGTATTTTGGGTGAACACGGAGGCATAATGGATAGATTCGACGGCATAATGGTAAACGCCGTTTTCGTCGCGTTTGTCTTTATGTTTATTATTTGATGAAAAAGATTGCGGTTTTGGGATGCACCGGTTCCATAGGCAAACAAACTTTGGATGTGGTGCGCGCTTTTCCCGAAAAACTTAAAATAGTTTCCCTTGTGGCATATTCCAATGCGCAACTGCTAAATGCGCAAGCGCAAGAATTTGCCCCGGTCTACACTGCGCTGATTTCGCAAAGCGGCAAACAATGCTTGGTGCAAGCGGTGAAAGATTGCGATGTGGCAGTTGTGGCAACGCGCGGAATAGTTGCGCTTGAAGCGGTGCTGTTTTGCTTGAAGCAAGGCAAGGACGTTGCGCTTGCAAACAAAGAAACGTTGGTGTGCGGCGGCGAATTGGTAAATGCCGTCGGCAAAGGAAAAATTTTGCCTGTGGATAGCGAACACTGCGCCATTTGGCAATGTTTGCAAGGGCACAACAAAAGCGATATCGACAAAATTTTGCTTACCGCAAGCGGCGGTCCGTTTTGGAACACGCCCCAAGAACAACTGCACAAAGTGAAGCCTTCCGACGCCTTGAAACACCCCAACTGGAACATGGGCGCCAAGATTACAATCGACAGCGCAACCATGATGAACAAGGTTCTGGAAGTAGTTGAAGCACATTTTCTCTTTGACGTTCCTGCAAAAAACGTCCAAATCGTGGTGCATAGGCAAAGCGTGGTGCACTCGATGGTGCAATGGCAAAGCGGCAGTGTGTCGGCGCAAATGGCGGTACCGGATATGCGCTTGCCAATTCAGCTTGCGCTTTTAGGCGAAAGCCGCCGCATTGTTAACAATGTGGATTTTCAAAATTTGCTTACCCTCACTTTTGAAAAATGCAATTTCGAAAAATTTCCTTGCGCAAAGTTGGCAGCGGAAATTTGGCACTATCCGCCTTTGTGCCGCACTGTTATGAACGGCGCAAACGACGCTTGCGTGGAGAGTTTTTTGGCGGAAAAATTGCCGTTCGATGGGTTTTACCCTACGATTATTGCAACTGTCGAGCACTTTGCACCGCAAGTGCAAAATTTGCCTTTGACGGTGGAAAACATAGAAAAATTCGACGCTTTGGCACGAGAATACGCAACAAATTCGATTTCAGAACGCACTGTCTGATTTGGCATTTCGTCTGCGCGAGCCCTAAATGACAAAGCGAGTTTTCTTTTGCACACACAAGCATGGTATGTTTGTTTTTGCAAATTTGAAGCATAGCAAAATTGAAGTGCTTTTTTAACGCACAACGCAAACAAAAACGTGCGCCAAAATGTGTTGGCGCAAAACAAGAGGTAGTATGTTAACTTTATCGGCAAGTTTTCAATCGGTTATGGGCACCATCGGCCGCGTGCTGTTGGCGTTTATTATATTAATGTTCATGGTTTTGGTGCACGAAACAGGACACTACACCGCAGGCAAATTGTTGAAGTTCAAAATCAACGAGTTTTCCGTTGGTATGGGCCCGAAACTGTTGTCAAAAAAGAGGAAAAACGGCGAAGTCGTTTCCTTGCGCCTGCTTCCCTTGGGTGGCTATTGCGCTTTCGAAGGTGAGGACGGCGAAACGCAGGTGGAAGGTGCTTTCAATGCGCAAAAACCATGGAAGCGCCTTATCGTGCTATTTTCCGGCGCAGCCTTCAACTTCATTTCGGCGGTGCTAATTTGCGTGATTTTGTTCGGTGCCTACGGCGAAACGGTGGCAATGGTAAACAAAGTTTACGACTACGCTCCGCAGTTTAACCAACAGTTGCAAAAGGGCGACATCATCTACAAAATAAACGGCAAAACGGTTTTCATGTTGGACAATCTTAATCGCTATATGGCGGACGAAATGACAATAGTGGTGTTGCGCAACGGCGAAGAAGTAACTTTGGACGGCATCACGCGCGAAACTTACACCTCTTTCAACGTTTCGGATTTTTCCAAAACCTACGTAAGCGTAACCGACGGCAAACGCGAGCTGCAAACCGGAGATATGATTTATTGCATAAACGGCAATTTGGTGTTTGAAAAGGGCGATTTGTTCAAATATTTGGAAAACTACGAAGAGGAAACTTGCACGATAACTGTTTCCGTCAGCAATGAATTGAATGAAGACAATACGGATTATATCAGCAAAGAATATGTCTACGAGGTGCTCGTTTCCGACATTTACGGAGCCAATCCCGATATTTCCGTTGTCGAACAGGAATATAACGGCATAGGCATGTCGATAAACTATCTTGCCTACAAGTTCGATTTCGGCAGAGCGCTCACACGTGTTTTGCCATATTGCGGCGAAGTTGCGGCGTTGGTGTTGCGCACTTTGGGCGGTTTGTTCACAGGCGCGGTTGGGCTAAACGACATTGGCGGTCCCGTTACAACCATAAGCATCACCAGTGAAGTGGTATCCTACGGTTTTCCCAGCATTTTGGCACTTATTGTGCTTATTTCCGTCAACTTGGCGGTGTTCAATTTGTTGCCGGTGCCTGCTTTGGACGGTTGTCGAATGGTGTTTGTCATAATCGAATGGATTGCCGGTAGACCGATAAACCGCAAGGTGGAATCGTGGATCAACGGCATAGGGCTTATATTGTTGTTGGGCTTCGTGGTTTTGGTAGATTTACTGAAACTGTTCTGACGAATTCACAAAATTTACTTGCTGCAAAATACAAAATATGAAAAAAATCGTTCAAAACAAAAGATTGATTTTCGGCGACGGCAACGTTTCCGTGCAATCCATGACAAACCTTCCGGTAACAAACTTTGAGGGAACGTGTGAGCAAATTCGTCAACTTGCGTCTGTCGGTTGCGATATCGTGCGCATCGCTTTGCCCAATGTTCAATCGGTAGAGGCGTTTGCTAAAGTGCGCGAAACTTTTGATTTGCCGTTGGTGGCGGATATTCACTTCGACTACCGTTTGGCACTTGCCGCAATAGACTGCGGCGCGGATAAAATTCGCCTAAACCCCGGCAATGTGGAAAAGCGTCAACTAAACGAAGTTATCGCTGCGGCAAAAGCCAACGGCACTATCATTCGCCTGGGTGTAAACGGCGGCTCAGTCAACAAGCAACATTTGCAAGCCGCCAATGGCGACAAGTGTTTGGCACTTGTCAACAGTTTGGAAGAATACGTTCGCTACTTCGAAAGCAAAAACTTTTGCGATTTGGTACTTTCGGTAAAAAGCAGCGACGTTCGCCAAACGGTAAAACTCAACCAACTTGCCGCAAAACTTGGTTATCCTTTGCATTTGGGGGTAACCGAAGCCGGCTTGAAAGAGCAAGGTATTGTAAAAAACTCCATTGGTATAGGCAGTTTGCTTTTGCAAGGCATAGGCGATACCATTCGTGTTTCACTCACCGCCAGCCCTGTTGAAGAAGTTTTGACAGGTTTGGAAATTTTGCGCGCGCTGCAATTGAGACAGGGTGTAACCTTTGTTTCTTGCCCTAAATGCGGCAGATGCAGTATCGATTTGGAAAAGGTTGCCGCCGAAGTTTACGAGTTTACCAAAAACCTAAAACAACCGTTGAAAATTGCCGTTATGGGGTGCGAAGTTAACGGCCCCGGCGAATGTTCCGATGCCGACATCGGTTTGGCAGGCGCAAACGGCAAATTCGTGTTTTTCAAAAACGGCAAAAAGTATAAAACAGTGGATGCCGACCAAGGCGTCAAGCAATTTGAACAAGAAATTCTTTCACTGCTGAAAAATGACTAAAAGATGTGTCGGCGAATTCGGCACAATTTATGGTGAAACGTTTGCGGCTTTCACGGAACCTTTTATGGAAAGGCGCGCCTTTCTTGCAGCGTTTTGCCGCCTAATCACATCCGACAACACTTGCGCCTAAAAAGTACTTTGTACAAGTTTTTGCACATACGTATAGCTAAAAATGTGTTTATACACCAATTTTGTCGTCTTGTTCGATTTCACAAAAGGAAGAAATGTTAGTTGACGCATTAAAACAAAAATTCCCTCAAATGCCAAACTTGCGCGTGAGGGACATACGAGTAGACAAGGTGCTAAAACGCGTCTACTGTGTTATTTCTTACCCCGATGTTTCCACTTTGGATGGCGGCGTTCGGGGCGAAATGCGTGCCGTTGTCTCGGAAAACATGCCAAAAGGCTATCGTTGCGAAGTACAGTTTGCCAACGACAAGTTCAACGAACGCAGTTTTGTTGCGTTGGTTGTCGACTACGTCAAAAAGCGTTTCCCGCTGTTTGCCGATATCAAGCAAGACAAAATTTCCGCAAAGGTGCAAGATTTCAACGCAACGGCAACCTTCAACGTCAACAAATTTACAAAGCGCAACATGGAAATTGCCGAATTTACTTCGCAACTTTCCGCCTTTTTTGCTGCATACAGTTGCTACAATGTGCAATTTTTTCTTGTGGAAGACAAATCTGCAACGTTGGGCAATGCGGATATCGAAAACCAGGAACGTTTGGTGCACCTTGCCATCAACAAAGAAATGCTAAAACCCCAACGGTATTTTAACGTAACGGATGTGGTGAAGTATATAGGCAAGGAAATAGTGTCAAAACCAATGTACATTTCCGACATTCGCACCCCAATGGACAGTTGCGTAATTTGCGGCAAAATTTCCGAAAAGGAATTGCGCGCCGTGAAGAATAACTCTATTTTGAAACTTTGCAAATTCAACCTAACCGACGGCTCCGGCGCAACAATGCCATGTTTGATGTTTGTGCGCTTCAAAATAGAGGACGTGGAAACCATCAAGCAAACCACCGGCAAACCCGATTCGGAAGTGCACACAATAAGCGAAAAACAGCGCCTTTCCAACGATAAGCTCATGAAAAAACTCGCATTTCTTACCGACGGCTTGGAAATTGTTGTGCGCGGCAAGGTGGTTTATAGCCAGTTTTCGCAACGGTTGGAACTGCAAATGTACGATATTTGCAAGTGCCGTATCGAGCCGATAAATTTGCAGCCCAAATTCAAACGCGGTGTGCCCGAAAGTTACGTTTTGGTGCGCCCGCAATCGGCGGAAGAATATCGCCAACTATCGTTGATGCAACTTGAAGAACGCCCGTCGGTATTGCAAGGCAAAGACTGCGTGGTGCTTTTTGCCAACGTTACAGGATACAACATCACCAAGGACAAAATTTTCGCCTTGTGCGGTGTGCGCTTGCTAAACGGACACATGAAAGAGAAATTTTTCACATGCGTTCTGCCGGAAATGGATTTGCCCGAACAGCAGTTGAAAGAAACCAACATCTCTGTAAAGCAACTTTCGCTAAGCCCCACCCTTACGGAAATTATCGGAGATTTGTTCAAATTTACTTTCCAAAGTATTTTGGTTGGCGATAATCTTTTTGAACTTACGGAGTTGCTCAACTACTATGCCGCACCTTTGGGCTACAACTTTTCCAACAAAATTGTGTCCACTGCGGACGCTTTTCAACGCTTGTTTGAAAACAGCACCGTCGACGTTCGCCCCGCCTATTCGCAACTTGAAGAGGTGGCAAAATCGCTTAAAATCGATAGCCGCCCAACCGCCAACTGCGAGGATAAGGCAATGACAGTTGCAAAGTGCATGTCGTTTTTGGCAAGCAACGCCAAGTAAAATCGGCTTTTTTGCAGCGAAATCGCCCTTTTCGGCTGTTTTTTTGCACAAAATATTGCAGAATAAGTATATTATTTTTAATAAACAGTTGTCAAAGACATTTTTGTGTGGTATACTTATTACACACGGAAATGAGATACGGTATGCCATTAACTTAAAATATGGGATACTTGCCGCATTTCTTTCGCCTAGTTGAATCTTATACTACGGTGAGAGTGAGGGTTTTCCCTCGCTCTTTTTGTTTGAAAATCCGTATCCGTCAAATTAAGGGCAAAGTACGGCGGCAAATGTGCCAAAAAGCGGCAAGTTTTTTCATTTGCGCAAAAACAATATAGGAGAAATGTTATGGGAAAAGTTGCCGATAATGTTATGCGGTTAGTAAGCCCCATTGCGGAAAGCTTGGGCTTGCACGTTTTGGAAGTAACCTACGAAAAGCGTTTTGACGGAATGAACTTAACCGTCGTTATCGATAAGGAAGGCGGTGTAACCATCGACGATTGCGAAAAAATGCACAACGCCATCAGCGACCCGTTGGACGAGTTGGATCCAATCGAAAATTCCTACACTTTGAATGTCTCTTCGCCCGGGTTGGATAGACCTTTGAAGTTGGATTGGGATTACAAGCGCAATTTGGGCAAAAAAATTTCCGTAAAACTTTATAAGCCTATGGACGGCAAAAAAACTTTTCAAGGTGTGTTGGAAAGTTACGATGAAAACAGTTTTGTGCTTAACACAGGCAAACAACAACTTACTTTTGTAAAAAAAGAAACGGCTTTGGTTTTGCCGATAATAGAATTTTAGGAGGAAACAGACATGACAAGCAAAGAGTTTTTTGTGGCTCTTGACGAATTGGAAAAAACCAAGGGGATATCCAAAGAGAAGGTTATAGAATCGTTGGAAACGGCTCTTACCATCGCCTGCAAGAAAAACTACGGCGAAGCGTCCAACGTGGTGGTAAAAATTAACCCCGAAAGAGCGTCAATTCGTATATATATTTGCAAAATCGTAGTGGAAGAAGTGGAAACGCCCGAAAAGGAAATTTCTTTGGAAGCCGCTCGCGAAATCAAAAAGAGTTACAAACTCGGCGACGAAGTGCTTACGGAAATTGATCCGCGCACTTTCGGCAGAATTGCCGCGCAAAACGCGCGTCAAGTTATCATGAACAGTTTGCGCCAAGCGGAAAAGGACAACACCTATAGCCAATTTATAGAAAAAGAAAGCGAACTTATTATCGGCGTTGTTACTCGAATAAAGGACGACGGCACAATTTTTGTGGAAATAGGCAAAAACCAATTGGAAGGCGTGCTTTCCGTGCAAGAACAAATCCCCGGTGAAAAATTCCATCCGGGCGACAGAATCAAAGTGTTGATAAAACGCGTAAGAGACGGCGTCGGCGGCACGCAAGTTATGCTTTCGCGCGCAAGTTATATGTTTATCAAGCGTCTTTTCGAAACGGAAGTTCCCGAAATTCGTGCGGAAATCGTGCAAATCAAAAGCATTGTGCGTGAAGCGGGCTTCCGCACCAAAATGGCGGTTTATTCCACCGATCCCGAAATTGACGCAGTCGGCGCTTGCGTAGGCAACAAGGGTGCCAGAGTTAACGCCATCATTTCCGAAATCGGCGGCGAAAAAATCGATATCATTCCGTGGAGCAGCGATGTTTTGGATTTCATTCGCAATGCGCTTTCTCCCGCGAGAGCGTTGTACGTAAAGGCGGACGAAGACACCAAGGAAGCAACGGTTATCGTTCCCGACGAAAAACTTTCGTTGGCAATAGGCAAAGAAGGGCAAAACGCACGCCTTGCCGCAAGGCTTACAGGTTGGAAAATTGATGTCAAGCCCTATAACTTGGCAATGGCCAGCGGCATTTTGGATGGTATCAAACCTGACGAGGAGTAACAGTGAAAGAGAAAAAAATCCCCGAAAGAATGTGCATTGCATGTAGACAAATGAAGCCCAAAAAAACACTTTTGCGTTTGGTTTTGACGCAAAACGGTGCGGAATTGGATTTAACCGGCAAAGTTAACGGCCGCGGCGTTTACGTGTGCAAGTGCAGTGCTTGCTTGCAAAAATTGCGCAAATTAAAAAATTTGGAAAAGAACTACGGTTTTTCCCTTACGGACGAACTTTATTCACAGTTGGAGAAAACTATTGAACAGTAAAATAGAAACCTACATCGGCTTCGCAATAAAAAAAGGTTCGGCGGTTTTAGGGTGCGACAGCATAAAAAAATGCCGCAAAAAAGTATATCTGCTTTTGGCAACCAAAACGCTTTCGCAAAATTCTTTGGATTTTTTGCTGAAAGCTTCGGAAAATTTCCATTGCGAAGTGGTGGTTACAGAGGATTACAACAATTTGAAACAGAAAAATTGCAAAGCGTTGGCAATTTGCGACAAATCGCTGGCTAACGCAATACAACAAGTTGCAAATCAAGAAGTGAAGTTGGAGGAGACGAATGGCAAACACAACAAATAACACAGGCAAGGGTTTTGAAAACGTAAAAAACATCAAAATCAATGTTATAAACGCGGCGCGCGAATTGCAGCAAAAGGCTTCGGCAGTTAGGCAAAAGGCAGGCGCGTTGATGGCTGCTATCCGTCTTCGCGAAACGGAATTCGAGGCGGTTTTGTCTGCCGAGCAAAAGGCGGAGGAACAAGTTCAAGAAGCAGCGCCTCAGCAACAAGCGGTTGAACAACAACAGCAACAACCAGTAGTTGTCGAAACTGACGAAAAACCCGCAAAGGAAGAAGTTCAAGAACCCAAACAGGAAAAACCTGCCGAAAAAGCAGAAACTTTGCTTCCTCAAGCGGAAGTTGAAGCGCAAAAGCCCAAGAAAGAGCCTCAAAAAGCGCAATCGCAAAAGACAAAAAAACCGCAAGCGGCGGAGCAGACCAAAGCGGAACAGCCAAATGCGGGGAAAAACAAGACGGAAAAGCCTAAAGCCGAACAACAACAAACGGTTGTTACCGAAAAGCCTGTCGTACCGCAGGTTGTTACTAAAATAGAAAACGGCCGTGAGGTAAAAACCTACACCGATGAAAAGGGCAACGTTCGCATAAGAAAGTTTTTGGATACGTCTGCGAAACAGCGTCCCGCCTCCACGCCCAAAATCGATTCGGCTCGTCCGCAACAAGGTCGCAACGGCGGCAAAAATCAACAAACGGGCGACAAACGTTCTCGTCAAGGTGCATTTTCCAAAAAGGACGGCGACAACAACTCTCGCCCGACGCAACAAAGCGGACAAAAAACGCAACAAAAACGCGGTGCGGGTTTTGCTCCTGTTGAAGTGCCTCGTCAAGAACCGCAAAAGAACTACGGCAATAAGAACAAAACCAAAGAGCATCCCGATGAAAAGCGTGCGGCAAGCAAAAAATCGCTTATTACGCGCGACTATTCCGCCGACTACGACGAAGACAGAATCGTGCGTCGCGCTCGCACCAAAAAGAGCGAATCGGCACGCACGGTTACAGTGCAAAAAATCACCAATGCGGTGGTCAGCACGCAAGAAGTGCCCATCAAAGTGCTCAGCGAAAAAATCGGCGTGCCCGTTTCTGAAATTATTTCACAACTTTTCAAAGAAGGCATCATGAAAACCATCAACGACTCGGTTGATTTTGACTACGCGGCGTATATTGCAAGTTTGCACGAAGTAACGTTGGAACTTAAAATGGACAAAACCGCCGAAGAAATCATCACCGATATCAACGACGACGGTTTGGAAAATGACACAAAACGTCCTCCGATCGTTACCGTTATGGGGCACGTCGACCACGGCAAAACCTCATTGTTGGATGCCATTCGCCACACCAATGTAACAAGCGGCGAAGCCGGCGGCATAACTCAACACATCGGTGCCTACACCGTTACGGCAAACGGTGAACAAATAACCTTTATAGATACGCCGGGACACGCGGCTTTCACTGCAATGCGCGCGAGAGGTGCAAAAATAACCGACGTCGCAATAATAGTCGTTGCGGCGGACGACGGCGTGATGCCTCAAACCATCGAGGCAATCAACCACGCCAAAGCGGCGGGCGTTTCCATAATTGTTGCCATCAACAAAATGGATAAAGCCAACGTAGACCCCGACAGAGTGAAACAACAACTCACCGAATACGACCTTTTGGCGGAAGAATGGGGCGGCGACATCATTATGGTGCCGGTTTCGGCAAAAACAGGCATGGGGCTAGACAAACTTTTGGAAAGCGTGTTGCTTGTTACGGAGATGCAAGACCTAAAAGCCAACCCCCAAAAGCGTGCCACCGGCACAATTTTGGAAGCCAAGTTGGATAAGGGCAGAGGCCCCGTTGCAACAGTTTTGGTGGCAAACGGCACGTTGAACGTAGGCGACAGCCTCATTGCAGGTGCAGCCACAGGCAAAATTCGTGCAATTTTCGATGACAAGGGCCGCAACGTTAAAAGCGCAGGTCCGTCCATGCCCGTGGAAGTTTTGGGATTTTCCGAAGTGCCGCAAGCAGGCGACTATATGTACGTTGCCGACGAAAAACTTGTTAAGAAAGCGGCAGAAGAACGCAAGAATAAGATAAAATTGGAAAACGCGCGTCAAACTTCGGCAATGAATTTGAACGACTTGTTCGGACGTATTTCCGAAGGTCAACTGAAAACGTTGAATCTCATCATCAAAACGGACGTTCAAGGCAGTTTGGAAGCGCTGAAATCCAGTTTGGAAAAGATTTCCAACGACGAAGTGAAGGTAAGAGCCATTCACGGCGGCGTGGGCGGCATCAACGAAACGGACGTTATGCTTGCAAAAGCTTCCGACGCCATCATCATTGGCTTTAACGTGCGCGCCGACACTAACGCCAAAGCCGTTGCCGAAACGGAAGGCGTGGATATTCGCCTTTACAGCGTAATTTACGACGCCGTAGACGATGTAACTTCGGCAATGAAAGGTATGTTGGCGCCCAAGTTTCAAGAAACGGTTGTGGGCTCGGTGGAAGTTCGCGAAATATTCAAAATCACCGGTGTCGGCACCGTTGCGGGTGGATATGTTACCAACGGCAAAGCGGTTCGAAACGGCAAAGTTCGAGTTTATCGCAACAACATTTCCATCTACAATGGCAACATTTTGGCGTTGAAACGCTTCAAAGACGACGTAAAAGAAGTGGCTGCCGGCTACGAATGCGGCATTTCGGTGGAAAACTACAACGACATCAAAGTTGGAGATGTCTTTGAAATTTATCAAATTGAAGAGATTGCGCAATGAGTAACAGAATAGAAAAACTTAATTCGGAATTTCGCCGCTATATTGCAGAGTTGCTCACCAAAAAAGTGAAAGATCCGCGCATTACGGAAATGTTCACTGTGGTGGAAGTTGTTTGCGACAGAGAATTGGAAACGGCAAAGGTTTTTGTAAGTATTTTTTCCACCGATGCGGAAAAAGGCGCGCAAACTTTCCAAGCAATTTGCGACAACGAACCCTTTATTCGCCGCGAAATATCCCGCAGTATGCACATCTACAAAGTGCCTCAATTCCATTTTATATTGGATACAACCATGTCTTACGGACAAAAAATAGACGAGATACTCAATGAAATCAACAAGAAAAACAACTGAAATAGCCGAAGTTGCCCAAATTTTGCAGCAAAAAGACGATATCGCACTGTTCAGCCACACTCGCCCTGACGGCGACACGGTGGGCGCAACGATTGCGCTATGTTTGGCGCTAAAAAAACTCGGGAAAAGGGTTACGCTGTTTTGCGACGTTCCAATGACCGACGGAGTAAAACAGTTCGAACAATCGGCGTTGTACAACCAAACTTTCTTTGGCAAGTACAAATTGATGGTGGCGGTAGATTGCGGCGACGTTTTTCGACTTGGCGAATTTTCCGACGTGTACGATGCGTTTGACGAAACAATGACCATCGATCACCATGGCGGCGAATATTTTTCCAAGTATAACTGTTTGAAAGACTATGCCAGCACTTGCCAAATCATCTACGAAGTAACAAAGTGCCTTGGCGTAGAGATAGATAAGGAAATTGCCACCTATTTGTATATGGGATTGTGCACAGATACGGGCAACTTTGCCAACAGCAACACAGATGCCGCCAGCTTTTTGATGGCTGCCGACATGTGCGGTTTCGGTGCCGACATTATGAAAGTAAACAGGGTGTTTTTCAAAGATACCACCTATTTGGGTACCAAAGTTTGGGGCAAAGCCATGTCGCGTATGCGCAGTTATTTCGATGGCAAATTGATGCTTATTTATATTACGCAAGACGATTTGACGGAATTTGGCGTGGATGCAACTGTTTCCGAAGGCATTGTAAGCAACGCCATAGCCGTAACAACGGCGGTTGCCGGAGTAAGTTTGTGCGAATATGCCCCCAACAGTTTCAAAGTCAGCATGCGCGGCAAAGATTTTAACGTTCGCGATATCTGCCGACAGTTTGGCGGCAACGGACACATTGTGGCGGCAGGTTGTATGATAAACGGCATGTTGGAAGACGTTATAGAGAGAATTGTGCGTGAATTTTCATTTGTGATGGAATAACGAGCCAAGCAATGTTGTAAAAATATTAATTTTCTAAAATATAGGTGAAAAAATGGACGGATTTGTAAACGTACTCAAACCGGTTGGGGCAACCGCCAGCGATGTGGTGGTGTGCGTAAAACATGTTTTTCACGAAAAAGCCGGTCATTTGGGCACGTTGGATCCGGGCGCAGCGGGAGTCTTGCCCGTAGCACTTGGGCGCGCAACAAAATTGTTCAACTTTCTTACAGACAAAGTCAAGTTTTATCGCGCCTATTTCACCTTTGGCAAAACAACCGACACGTTGGATAGTTACGGCACGGTTTGCGGCGTGGGTGATGTGCCCGACGAAGCGCAAATTGTCGCGGCATTGCCAAAATTGGTGGGGCAAATTTCGCAAATTCCACCATCATATTCGGCAATTTCCGTGGGGGGAGTAAAAGCATACAAGCTTGCGCGCGGCGGCGATAACGTAGAATTGCCTTCGCGAAAAGTAACTGTTTTTCAGTTTTCCCTTTTGCGTCAACACAGCCAAAACACCTTTGTGTTTGATATCAAATGCAGCGCAGGCACCTACATTCGTTCGCTTGCACGAGATTTGGCGGAGCTTTGCGGCACTGTTGGGTATATGAGTTGCCTTATCAGGTTGCAATCGGGCTGTTTCGACACCGAAAACGCCTTTACGCTTGACGAAGTGCGCGAACAAAAAGAAAAATGTGTGTTGGACTTAACTTATCCACTGCAAGATGTCGAAGTGTGCGTTTTGCCCGATAACTTGTACGACCGCTTGAATAGCGGGCGCAAAATTGCTTGTCCGTTTGAAACGGGTTACAGAAAAATTTATTGTAAGTCGCAGTTTTTCGGTTTGGCAAAAAACGACGACGGAACGCTGAACTTGCAATACTATCTAAAAGATTTGTAGGTAAATTGTGGAAGTAGTAAAACTAGGCGAAAAATACGTTCACCCGATGGTTCTGTGCTTGGGATTTTTCGATTGCATGCATTTGGGACACGTCAAATTGCTTGAAAAAGCACAAACTTTGGCAGGACGTAGTGCCAAAGTTGTACTTTTTACCTTTTCCAACAATCATTTCGAAACGATGAATCGTTCCACAAAATTGCTTTACACATTTGAAGAACGGTTGGGAATCTACGCTGATTTGGGTGTTGACGCAGTGCTTTGCGCCCAATTCGACAAGGCATTTATGTCAATGTGCGGCGAAGAATTTTTGAAGCAAATTTCACGCTACGATTTGTGCGGTGTGGTTTGCGGCGAAGATTTCACTTGCGGAAGCGACCTTATATCTGCCGAAAAAGTCAAAAGCTATTTAGAAGGCATTGCACCCGTCGAGATTGTCGACATTGTAACATGTAACAATCAAAAGGTAAGCAGCACGCTAATCAGGCAGTTGCTTTCAAATTTCCAAGTGGAACGTGCAAACACCTTTTTGTCGCAGCCTTTTTTCTTCGAGGGCAGTGTGGAACGAGGTCGCCACGTTGGCGGCACACTGGGTTTTCCAACGGCAAATTTGTCTGTTTCGCCCGAAAAACTTCTTCCCGAAGGCGTTTTTGTGGGACAAGTTTCGGTGGATGGCACACTCTACAAAGCCATTGTTAACGTTGGCACAACGCCAACTTTCAACTTTTCAACCAAAAAAGTGGAAGCACATTTGTTAAATTTCAACGGCAACTTGTACGGCAAAAAAGTAAAAATTGCCTTGCTGAACTACATAAGACCTATTCAAAAATTTGCAGATGAAGGACAACTTGCCGAACAACTAGTTCACGATTGCGAGGTGGCAAATGATAAAATTCGGACCTAGC
This sequence comes from uncultured Oscillospiraceae bacterium, assembly GCA_964535505.1. GTDB lineage: Bacteria > Bacillota > Clostridia > Christensenellales > CAG-314 > Fimimonas. The sequence continues at coordinate 71,240 of CAZHUH010000002.1, read as the reverse complement.
GGGAACTCTATACGGTTTTACGACGAAGGGCACAAATCCTCTGTGGAAGCACCCAAGTGGTGTGCCGAGCAGGGACTGAACGTATACGAATATTCTTTCGGCCGCGGCATAAACATCAGCGATGAAAAAGCGCGCGAAATTGGCATAGAAGGGCAAAAGTATGGCGTAGAAATTACCGTTCACGCGCCCTACTATATAAATTTTGCAAACCCCTCTGACGAAATGGCGGAAAAATCTTACGACTACGTTTTGCGCAGTGCACAAAAAGTGCGGCAATTCTGCGGCAACCGCGTGGTTTTTCATCCGTCAACGGTTGGGAAAATGACTCGTTCCGATGCCGTTGCCCTCACGCAAAAGCGACTGGCTTTTTTGGCGGAAAAAATTGCGGCGTGCGGCATGACGGACATTTGGTTTTGCCCCGAAACAATGGGAAAAATCAACCAAATAGGCGACGTTGCCGAAGTGGTGGAGTTTTGCAAAATAGCCGATTTCTTTCTGCCCACTGTCGATTTCGGGCACATCAACGCTCGTACACAAGGCAGTTTGAAAACGGAAGAGGATTTTGAACAACTAATTTTAACAGTAGAAAACGGCTTGGGAAAAGAGCGTGCCGACAAAATGCACGTGCATTTTTCCAAGATCGAATACAGCGCAGGCGGCGAAGTGCGGCACCTAACGTTTGCCGACAATGTTTTCGGTCCGGAATTTTTGCCTTTGGCAAAAGTGTTGAAAAAACACAATCTGCATCCAACGATAATTTGCGAATCCGACGGCACACAAGCGGATGACGCAATGGAAATGAAACGCATTTACGAAAGTATTTTGTAACAGGAGGGGGTATGAAAAGTACAGACAAACTATTCTCTTTGGCGCAAACCGATGCAATTTTGGTAATAAGCGACAAAAACAGAATGTATTTTACGGGGTTTCAATCAACTTTTGGCTACTTGGTGTTGCTAAAAAAGAACAAAAACATCTTCATCACTGATCCGCGCTACTACGAAATGGCGCAATCGTTAGAAAACGACGGTGTGGAAGTGCGGCAAATTGCCAACGGCATCAGTGCAAACTCGGTTGTTACTTCCATTTTTAAGGAAAACGGCGTAAAAACGGTGGGTTTCGAGGACACAGAACTTACTGTTTGTGATTACGAAGAACTGCGCACGGGTATCAAAGACGTTACGTTTGCTCCCGTGGGCGCACATATCAACGCCGTTCGCAGTTTCAAAGACGAAACGGAAATTTCCTATATCAAAAGGGCGCAATCGATAACCGACGCGGCTTTTTCGCAGGTGCTAAACGTCATCAAAGCAGGCATCACCGAAAAAGATTTGGCGGTCGAGTTGGAATACCTCATGGCAAAAAACGGTGCGGAAGGCTTAGCCTTCGAAACAATCATCGCTTCCGGAGTAAATTCTTCCAAACCGCATGCGCACCCAACCGACAAAGTTATCCAAAACGGCGACCCCGTAACAATGGATTTCGGCGCCCGCTACCACGGATATTGTTCGGATATGACCCGAACGGTTTTCGTTGGCGAACCCAGTGCGGAATTGCGCAAAATTTACAACGTGGTTTTGATGGCTCAACGCAACGGCATTACCAACGCCTACCCCGGCATGGGTGGCAGAGAATTGGATAGTTTTTGCCGCGAAGTGATAAAAGCCAACGGCTATGCGGAAAACTTCACCCACAGCACAGGGCACAGTTTGGGCATCGACATTCACGAAAATCCTCGTGCGTCAATGCTTTCTCCCGACAAATTACAACCCAAACAACTTATCACGTGCGAACCGGGCATTTATGTGCCCAAAGTCGGCGGCGTAAGAATTGAAGATTTGTTGCTTATTGAAGAAGACAGTGTAATTGATTTGACAACTTCAGACAAAAACATTATAATTTTATAAAGGTACAGGAGGCACATAACAATGATTTTAGCAGGAGATTTCAGAAAAGGCGTAACGTTTGTTTACAACAATGGAATTTATACTATCGTTGATTTTCAACACGTAAAACCCGGCAAAGGCGCGGCATTCGTGCGCACAAAAATCAAAAACGTGGTAACGGGCGCGGTTCGCGAAGAAACGTTCAACCCTTCGGAAAAATTCGAGCTGGCACACATTGAAAGCAAAGAAATGCAATATCTCTACAGCGATGGCGACATCTACTACTTTATGGATCAAGAAACTTACGAACAAGTTCCCTTGAATCATTCTCAAGTGGAAGACGCATTGATGTTTATGACGGAAAACATGACGGCAACTATCAAGTTCTACAAAGGCGAAGCATTCTCGGTAGAAGCGCCCAACTTTGTTGAATTGCTCATCACCAAGTGTGATCCGGGCGTTGCAGGAAACACGGCGACTAATGCTACCAAACAAGCAACGGTAGAAACAGGTTACACCCTTATGGTCCCCATGTTTGTAAACGAAGGCGAACGTATTCGTATCGACACTCGCACAGGCGAATATATGGAACGCGTAAAGTAAATTAACACAATTTTAAAATCAAAAATGCACTTTCTTTTGCAATGCAATAAAAGAAAGTGCATTTTTCTTTTGAATATTTGATTTTCTTTTGAATATTTGATTTTCTTTTGAATATTTATTGATTATCTTTTATTTATTGATTTTTTGTCGGTTATCGTTTGTTGATTAATACTATCACCAACAACATTTATTACAGAGCCTTTTTATCTTCTCGTATTTGTATCCGCCCAACGTTCAAAAAGGAATTTTATGTCGTTTTTCTTTTGCGGTTCTGATTTTGCGGCTTGTCCAATACAATGTTGTATGAACTTTTGGGAGTGTTTGCCGCAAGAAGTCGGCGGCTATCTGCGAAGTGTAAGCGGTTTGCGAGAATTGCGCCTTCGCGACAACAAGCCTATCAAAGCCAATGTTTGCGGCAAGTGGTTTTGGCTGGGTAACAACAAATTTTTGTCAACGCCCAAAGATGCCGCGAACTTTGGTTGCTTTTGCGAAAACTTTATCAAAAGGGCGTGCAACAGTTCCGTCTACGCTTACGAAAAAATGCTTGCGCAAGGCTTTTTCACCTTGACCGACGGAAGTCGTGTGGGAGTGTGCGGCGAAAAGGGCGGCGACGTTTTCAAAAAGTACACTTCACTGTGTGTGCGTGTGGCAAAGGGAGTTGCTTGTGCGCAAACTTTTCGGCAAAGCGTAATTGTGGCAGGGCCGCCGCGCAGCGGCAAAACCACCTACTTGCGCGATTTGGCATTGAAACTTTCTCGCGACGAAAACGTTGTTGTCGTGGACGAGCGTGGGGAAATTTCCGCTTGCCATGGCTTTGACGAATCTTTTTGCGATGTGTTTTTGTTTGCAGACAAACGCTATGCGTTTGAAACGGCGGTGCGAGCAATGTCGCCCGATTGGATAGTTTGCGACGAACTGTCGGCAGGTGAATTACCTCTTTTGCAACATGCCGTGTCAAGCGGTGTAAGGGTTGCCGCAAGCATACACGCAAACAGTCTTGCCGAGCTGAAAACGCTTTTGGGTAGTGCCGTTTCGGCATTTTACTATGCTGTGTTGCTGCAAAAAGACACATTTTCGCAAACGGTAGTAAACTTGTCTGAAACTTGATAAACTTCTCAAATAACGGCAAAAATCTTCAAATTATTCTACAAAATGGACAAGTATAAAATACTATGATACGCATAATAGCATTTGTTTGCTGCGTTGTGGGCGGATTTGCCTTTGGTTTGCACCTAAAAAAGCGCGCAGTGCAAAAAAACAATTTGTATGCCGATTTGGTTAGGTACTGCGTGGCATTACAGTTGAACGTTTGCGGCAAGCAGTTGGAATTGGGCACCTTCAACGCCGATTTTTGCCAAAGTTGCAGCGCGCCATTTTGCGAAGCATTGCAGCAAAAAACATATTGCTATTGTTCTGCATTGCAAAAAAAGAGCTTGTCCGATTTTTTCGCCAACTTGGATTGTGTCGGCGGAGGTGCGCTTTTAGAACATTTGAAATTTTTTCAAAAGCAGTTCGAAACCGATTTATCTGAAGCTTCCGCCTCGGCAAAAAAGGCTTCGATCTATGTCAAACTGGGTTTGCTGTTAGGTGTTATGGCAGGCATCTTGTTTTTGTAGGGTTACATTCGGCAGTAGTGTGCCGCTAAATTACGTTTGGCAAAAGCAGTGTGCCATCAAGCAAAACCGTTGTGCTTTTGGGTGGAATATGGATATAATGATAATTTTCAAAATTGCCGCCATCGGCATAATAACCGCCATTGCGGCAATGCTTTTGAAAAAGACCGGCAAAGACGAAATTGCCACAGTCGTCTCCGTGGCAGGGCTAATTATCGCGTTTGTAATTTTGCTGGATATGATTTCGCAACTTTACGACACGTTGAAAGCGCTGTTTGAGTTGTAGTTATGGATATTTTGAAAATTGTGTTGTTTGCCATTGCCGCGGTGGTTGCCACTGTTTTGACAAAACAACTTAAATCTGAATTTGCCCTTGTGGTTGCCGTGTGCGCATCGGTTCTATTGACCGTTACCATTTGCGACAAGTTGTTCGATGTAATTTACACCTTCTACAACTTCTCCGCAACGGCAGGCATCGACAGTCAATCTATCGGCTGCGTTATCAAAGTGGTGGGCATCGGCTACCTTGCGGAATTCGGCAACAACCTTTGTTGCGATGCCGGTTGCAAAAGCATTGGCGACAAAGTCTTGCTTGCCTCCAAAATTTCGATTTTGCTTTGCGCCTTGCCCATTGTGGAAAAATTGTTCAACCTCATAAAAGGCATAGCGTAAAATTTGCCCGAGCAAGCGGCGACACGTGCGCCGCCGAACGAGCGCTGCGTCAACTTTTTGCACTTGCAAACCCCGAAAATTTTTTGTTGCCATGAAAAAACTTGTGCTTGTTTTAATTCCAATAGTTTTGTGGTTGGTGTTATTTGCTGCCTTCCCGCAGTTGGCTTTTGCCGATACTCAATCCGACCTGCAACAAGAAGTGGAAAATGGTTTGGAAAACATCGATTTTTCCCAAATGGAAAACGTCAGCGCTCCGTTTTTTCAAAACTTTGCCGAAAAAGTGCGGCAGATAATCAACGGCGAGTTCGATTCTACCCAAAGTTTTTGGGAATTGTTCTGTTCCATGTTGGGCAGCAACTTTTCCTCCATTTTGCCGCAACTTGTCAGCATTTTTTGTATTTTGGTGGTGTGCGGTTTGGTGCGTAACACCTCCGACGGCTTTGTTTCGGTGGACACATCCAACGTCATTTCTTTTGTTGGCATAACCGTCATTTCCATTTCGGTTTTGGCACTTGTGGTGGAAGCCTATCGGCAAGTTTCCGCGATGATTTTTCAAACTGCTGCTCTAACAGACGCCGCGATGCCCATTTTGCTAACACTTGTAACGGCAAACGGCGGCAACGTGTCCTCTTCGGTGTGCCAACCGGCAATGGTAATGTTTTCGTCGGTGGTGGTCGGCATGGTAAAAAACTTGCTGCTGCCCCTTTCCGTTTTCGGTATGGCGTTTGTGGTTGTAAGCAACATTTCCTCCAATTTGCGTGTAGAAAAACTTTCGGGGTTTTTCAACAGTGCCTCTTCGTGGATTTTGGGTGTTATGTTCACGCTGTTTTCCGCTTTCACCGCCGTGCAGGGCATAACGGCTTCCGGCATCGACGGAGTATCTTTTCGCGTCGCCAAGTTTGCCGCCAAAAACTACATTCCTATTTTAGGCGGCTACGTTTCCGACGGCTTCGACATCGTTGTGGCAAGCACATCCCTTATCAAAAACGCCTTCGGTGCGGTGAGCATGTTGCTTATGTTTTTTATTGCGGCAAAACCTTTGGTAACTCTCATTTGCGTAAACTTGGGGTTGCAAGCCGTTTCGGCGATAAGCGAACCCATTGTAGAAAGCAAATATCTCAAAATTTTGAGCGGAATTTGCAAAAGTTTAACATTTCTTTCCGCCTTAGTGTTTGCGGTGGCATTTATGTTTTGTATTCTGACTTTTATTGCCATTTCTTGCGCCAACTTGGTTTGAAATTTGTCTTGTGATGCCTATGCAACAGTGGATTTTAAGCGTGGCAGGGATAGCCATTTTGTCCGTGTTGTGCGATATTATTTTGCCGGACGGGCAAACAAAAAAGTACGTAAAAACAGTTATCGGCGTGGTGGTAACGTTGGCGGTGGTTCAGCCGTTGTTTGCATTTTTTCAACAGGGCAGTTTTGACGTAAACTTTTCCCAAGCGGAAGTTTCGGTGCAGCAAAACTACCTCGACTACGTTGCCGAAGCGCAGGCAGACAAAACGTATTTGACGGCGCAACAAACAAGCAACACGAATGCCGTTGCCGAGCTGACAAACGCCCTACAAAGGGCAGGTTTTTTGCAAGTTTCGGTGCATTTCGATGCAAACACAGGGTGCTATGTTGCAACGTTCAATGTCAACTGCACTGCGGCACGCTTGCAAAAAGCGCAAAGTGCGGCGCAATCGGTAGATTGCGTTTTCCCTGTGGAATTTCGATGGAACAACGACGATTGAAGATGAATATGTGAAATGGACAAAATATTTTCCAAACGATTTTGCAATATGAGGTTATGAACAAAAATATGAATATTAAAAAACTAACGGCAAAAATCAAATCGATAAAAAACATAGAGCTTTACATCGCCTTGGCGCTTGCGGCGGTTGTGTGCTTGGCGGTTTTTGCAACTTCTACAAAGGTTGACAAATCCGCCGAAGATACAACCGAATTTGACGAATATATCGCGCAAATGGAAAATAAAATTAGTAGTGTAATAGCCCAAATCGACGGGTGCAAAAACGTAAAAGTGGCAATTTCGTATAGTGCCGTGGACGAAAAGGTTTACGCTTACCAAACGGAAACGGTGCAAAAGGGCGATGACGTTGTTTCGCAAACGCAAAGCGTGGTTATGGTGCAAGGTCAACCTCTGGTGCTAAAAACTCTGCCGCCGCAAATTTTCGGCGTGGTAGTCGTGTGCCAAGGTGCCGATGACCCATTGGTTAGGGTAAAAATAAAACAAGTGGTTGTAACACTGCTGAATGTCAGCGCTGACAAAGTGCAGGTGCTTACATAAATATTTAGGAGGATATAAGACATGTCAAAAGGGAAAAAAATTGCGCTAATTGTTTCTATGGTGTTGGTGCTGGCGGTGGCAGCGGTGGTAAACGTTACACTGCTTACCAACCAAAACCCTCAATCGGAAAGTGACGAAGCTGTTCAAACGGGATTCTTTGCAACCTCCCGAACGGATCGTCAAACCACACGTAACTATGAAATTGCCGAGCTGAACGCAATTTTGGCAATGGAAGGAGACGAATATGCCGAAGCACGTCAAAAAGCGCTGGAGCAAAAACAAAACATTGTGAACGCAATGGAAACGGAATTGCTGTTGGAAACGCTTTTGAAGGCACAAGGTTTCGACGACGTGCTGGTTACCGTGAACGCTTCTGCCGATAACGTAAGCGTTATTGTAGACAAAGACGAGCTCACACGCGAAGATACTGTTCGTATCTATAACATAATTGCCACCGAAGCAAGCGTATCGCCCGATTATGTAAAAATACTGTCGGTTTAATATTGTGTTTTTCAAAAAAATGTGTTACAATTATACGTAAGGAACAATTTGCGGCTGTTTTGGCAAAAAATTTGCACCAAGTCCGAAAAAATGCGGCGCTCTTGTTCCCAAAAGATAGGTTGGTGAAGCACTATGAAAGTTGTAACAAAACGCGATAACACAGGAAGGCTTGTTTACAGCAGCGAAATTTTGCGCGATATAGTAGATTGCGCTTTGGGCGAAGTTGAAGGCGTGGTGAAATATGCCGACAATTCCAAAAAAGCCAAAGATTCCATCAAGATTGAGCAAATCGGCGACGAAATGTACATCGATGTTTTTGTAAAACTGTTGTGCACGGTGGAAGTTTCCGATGTGGCAAGTCATATTCAAGATACGGTGAAAGACGCCATCGAGGATATGACGGAATTCAAAGTCAAAGACGTCAACGTTCACGTTGTGGACGTAGAGGTGGAAGAAAACTGAAATGCGGCAAAACCCTTGAGCACCTTTTGATGCAAAGGGTTTTTTGCGCATAGCAGACGCGAATAAAACGCGCCAAGGTCGCGAGCGCAATTTTATACACTATATTTTTGGTGATAACATACTAGCGCTATCGCAGTCGCTACACGTATCGGTTCGGATAATTATTATCTGCCATATCGCAAAGAGGACAAAATTTGTGCGCCCGATTTTGCATTGTTAATAAAAAAATTACTCTCAAACAGCATTTGGACAAGCAGGATAGATATGAGAAGTTACGCAAGAGAAGTTGCTTTCTGTAAAGTTTATAACTACATTATGTGCTCCGACTACGACGGAGACTTTTCGCAGTTCGATTCGGACAAGCTTACTGAAGAAGATTTGGTCTTTGCCGATAGTCTTGTAAAGGGCGTTATCGAAAACAAGCCCGAATTGGACGCAATTGTGGCGCAGTTGTCGCACGCTTTCAAGTTGGAACGGATATATCGTCCCGATTTAGCGGCGTTGGAGCTTGCGCTGTTCGAAATGAAAAACTGCGACACTCCCCACCCGGTTGTGATAAACGAAGCGGTGGGCATTGCCAAAAAATATTCTACCGAAAAAAGCGTTTCCTACGTCAACGGAATTTTGGCGGCCTTCGAAAGGGGCTTGTCTTCCCAACAATGACGACAATGCTTTTGGGGCACCCCGTTGCGGATAGCCTTGCCGAAAAGATAAAAAACCAAGTGCGAAATAATGGTTTTGCGCCGAAATTGGTAGCCATCGGTTTTTCCGATGCGCAGTGGTTGCAGTACACTAATTCGCTTAAAAAAAGCGGCGAACAACTTGGCATTGCGGTGGAAAGCGTTTTGACAGACGGCACCTCTGTGCACAACTTTGAGCATACGGTATCGCAAATTTGTGCACAACCAAGTGTAAACGGTGTGTTGGTGCAACAACCTTTGCCCAAAGAATTTGCCGCGGCAACAAGGCTCATTTGTCCGCAAAAAGACGTGGATTGCCTTTGCCCTCAATCGGTTGCGGCGCTTTACGGCGGTGAAGCCCCGCTTTTGCCGGCAACTCCCAAAGCGGCGCTGTGTTTGCTGGATTTCTACAACATTGACGTGTGCGGCAAAAACGTGGTTGTGGTTGGCCGCGGCAAAGCGGTGGGCAAACCTCTTGCGCTTATGCTGTTGCAACGTAACGCGACGGTAACAATTTGCCACACCAGAACCGTCAACTTGCCGCAAATTGTGCGCAACGCCGATATCGTCGTTTCCGCTTGCGGTGTTCACGGGATAATAAACGCAAATTGCGTTACGCAAAAATCAATTATAATAGATGTCGGTCTTAGTTTTGTCGATGGCAAAACTTGCGGCGACGCTTCGGAAGATGTTTATCAAATTGCGCAAGCCGTTTCACCCGTTCCCGGCGGTGTCGGACCGATAACACGCATGGCATTGTTTGAAAACTTGCTTTTGGCAACAAAATTGCAAGCGAAGCAATAATTGTTGTATATTTTACAAACATCCGGCACATAGGTTTATCGCGTAAACAGTGTGTTTGTATACGTAAGTTTTCCAACAAAGCATAAAAAGCCAAACACTGCACTAAACTTCACGGCATTTTTCTTGCATTTTGACGGCATTTTGCCGTGCATTGGGAAGGGCAGTTTTTAAAAGTTTATGTGCAAAAGGTTGGTAGGAGAGTCTATGACTATTTCCGTTTCTCAACTCAACAACTACATACACGGTTTGTTCGATATCGACGGCGTATTAAACGACGTTTCGGTGTGCGGCGAAATAACCAACGTCAAGTGCGCTCGCGAAGGGTGGTATTTTTCTTTGAAGGACGAAAATTCCGCCATCGATTGCTTTTGCTACGGCAACGGCAACGTTGAACCTACCGTAGGCGCATTGATTGTTGCCGAAGGCAAAATAAATTTTTGGGTAAAAAGTGGCAGAATTTCCTTTTTTGTGCGCAGATTTTCCGCCACGAAGAACACAGGTGCGGCATATTTGCGCTTTTTGGAACTGAAAGAAAAACTGCAAAAGGAAGGCTTGTTTGACGAAATTCGCAAAAAGCCCGTGCCGAATTGTTGCATGAAGATAGGTGTTGTAACAAGTGCCACCGGGGCGGTAATTCACGACATCGAAACGGTGGTGCATCGCCGCCAACCCTTTTCGGATATTTTGTTGTATCCCGTCAAGGTGCAGGGCGTGGGTGCCGATGTGGAAATTGCCCAAGGCATTGCCTATTTTTCCAATAGCGATGTCGATGTCGTAATCGTCGGTCGCGGCGGCGGTTCCAACGAAGATCTCTCGATGTTCAATTCGGAAATCGTTGTGCGTGCCGTTGCCGAGTGTAAAAAACCGGTGGTTTCCGCCGTTGGACACGGTGTAGACTACACCCTAAGCGACTTTGCCGCCGACAAGCGCGCCGTTACCCCCAGCGAAGCGGCGGAATTTGTAACGTTGGATTCCGCTCTTCTTAAAACCGGCATTTTGTCGCGACTAAACCGGCTTTCGTCAAAGTTAACCGTGCAACTGAAAAACAACAAAAACGCCACTACGTATGCGACAAAACGTATCGCGGCGCAAGTTTCATATAACCTAAACGCGAACAAAACAGCGGTGAAATTTTGCCTTTCAAACGGTTTGACAAAGTTGCAAAGCCGCACGCAAAAGTGCCTTGCTCAAACGGAAAACGCTACGGCAAGGCTTTCGGCAGCCAACCCCGCAAACATCTTGCGGCGCGGCTACGCCTATGTGGAAAAGGACGGCGCCAAAGTTCGTTCCGCCACACAAGTTCACAGCGGAGATTTGCTTAACGTTACCCTTTGCGACGGCACATTGGATGTTGCCGTGCAAAAAGTTAAGTAGTTTGTGTTTCTAAATGTCGATACGAACGAAAAATTTGAAAAACATACATCACGGAATACACTGTTCTGCTTGCCGAGTGTTCTCTCGGTCGTATCACACAAACGTTGTAAAATGCGCATGTTTTCCAAATAATTTTGTGATGGAGGTGGAAATAAAATGAAATTGGAAGAAAAAATAGCCCAATTGGATGAATACGCTACGGAAATCGAAAACAACGATATTCCCCTCGAAAAGGCTTTGGAAATTTTCGAAAAAAGCGTAAAACTTGCATCGGAATGTATGCAAACGCTAAACGACTGCAACGGCAAACTTGCGGTTTTGACAGAGGAAGTAAAGAGGTTGACAGATGAAAACTAAAATCACAGTAGAAACTATCGACGAATTGTTGCGCAAATACCTTTCAAAAATTCCCGATAAGGTAGAACAGGCAATGGAATACAGCCTTTTTTCCGGCGGAAAACGTTTTCGTCCGCTTTTGTTGCTTAACACGGCGCAAGCGGTGGGTAAAAGACTCAACGACAACGCATATAGGCTTGCCGCCGCGTTGGAATACGTTCACACCTATTCGCTTATTCACGACGATTTGCCGGCAATGGACAACGACGAATTGCGCCGCGGCCGTCGCACATGCCACTTGCAATTTGGCGAAGCCGCCGCAATTTTGGCAGGCGATGCCCTTTTGAACTCGGCAATGGAAGTGGTGCTTGGCGGCAACCTTTCGGATAAGCACTATCAAAAGGCTTGCGCGTTTTTGTTTGAAAAATCCGGCGCAAACGGTATGCTTTACGGACAGTGCTTGGATTTGTTCGCTGAAACCAAATCTTTTGAAGATGCGAATGAAGTTGCATTGCACAAAACGGGCGATCTTTTGCGTGCGGCAATTGTTTGCGGTGCACTTTGTGGGCACGCCGCGCCGGAAGACGTGGAAATTTTCGACCAAATTGCCACCAACTTTGGCATTGCGTACCAAATTGTAGACGATCTTTTGGATGCCGATAAGTGCGAAAAATCCTTCTTGGACGTAATGACGGAACGCGAATGCCGTCAGTATGCGCAAAAACTTACAGACAAAGCCATTGCACTTTGCGACAGCATGCCGCAATACGATTTGTCTTTCATCAAAAAGTGTGCAATGGAAAACTTGGTGCGCAATAAGTAGTAAAACACGTGCTTTGCAAAAATAATTTTGGTGCATTTGGCGGGCAAACATCCAAGGCATATTTGGTGCGATGCAAACGTGTTCGAGAACATTTTATGCGCGAATCATTGAGTCCAAAATGCTTCACGCCGCCCGTATGTCAAAAGCAGAAAAAACAACTTTAGCAGCGGCACAAACGTTTTAAAAATGCGCCAAACTTGCAATCGAAAAGGCTAGGTGCCAAAAACATTTGCTTTTTTTGCGGCGTTGTGGTATAATCTGCATTAAAATAATCTACTGTTAAAGATTTAAATATCCATTAAACGTAGAATATAAATGTTTTGTGTGGAAACACACCGGTGGTGCAGTATTCTAGTCAATAACCGACATTTTGAAGGCGGGCCTAAAAGACCGTCGACGAGCATATCGATGAAGTTTCTTGTGCTGGCTTTCGTTGCCCAAACGGGGGCTGGTGCTGGAAGTTAAGATTGATGGGTAAGACGTAATGGCATATGTTATATCCCCATCTTTCGTGGAGACTCTACAGGGTGGTTGCAATGCAACTTCGTTGCAATTACTCTCTGAGATTAAACCTGCTATGCGGTGAAAGAACTAAAGCTGTGTACAGAGTAGCTTGTTTTGAGTGAAATTTTGGGAGTAAAGAACGACAGCCGCTTGTTGGCCGACAACGTATGTCGACTGCTTTACAAAATGAATTTTGCAAAAGAAACTAAAACTTGTTGGTTGTTGCAAAGGAAATCTTCTAGACTGCAAATCAGGCTTGTCAGAGATTATAGTACGGACTAAGTGGCGATTCAGTTGAGCAATCGGCAACGATGCTTGCGTGGGAGTAAAAGGAAACTGCTTCTTCGGCGACGGGAAGTTCCTGCGTGGGAAATCCTACTGAACCTATGCCGTAAGGTTTATCTGGCAAGCCACCACCTAAAAAGCATATTCAAGATAAGCCGCATTGTCGTCTTTTGCGGCAAAGTTTTGCGGTTGCGCTGAATAATCGTAAAATTTTATTTCTACGGCAAATCTTTTATTGAACATATTTTGCAACAGGAGGGTTTTGCATTATTAACTTTGCAAACCCTTTTTGTAAAAGGATGTAAACAACATTCATCAATATTGTTATTTTGGGAGAATTATGAAAAACGACCCTGTTCCACGAGGAACGCAAAATGGCACTCCCGTTGCAAACGAAAACGACGGAGGAAAAATCGAAAAAAACGTTCGCGAACAACAATCGGTAAACGATCAAGTTGTTGCAGTTGAATCACGCGAAGCGAAAAAATCAAAAAACAAAAGCAAGAAAAAGAGCAACGCGCAAGAAGTTGCCGAAGACGCTTCGGCGCGCGACATCAAAACAAACGGCGGAACTTCGGCATCATCACGTGCCAAAAACGACGCCAAAAAGAAAAAGAAGCGCAATTTGTGGCCGCTAAAAGCAGTGCTAATTTCCTTTTTGCTGGCATTTGCCGTAAACGCCGGGTCTGAACTTGTTTTGGAAGACGCTCAACTTTGGGTGGCGATTGTGCTGACTTTGGTAATTTTGGCTTTGGGCGTAATATTCGATATGATAGGCACCGCCGCAACTTCTTGCGATGTGCAGCCATTTTTGGCAATGGCTTCCCGAAAGGTAAAAGGTTCCAAAACCGCCGTAAAACTCGCCAAAAACAGCGATGTAGTTTCCTCCGTGTGTTGCGATATAATCGGCGATATTTGCGGAATCGTTTCCGGTGTGTGCGCGGCAAGCATTGCAACCAAGGTTATTTTTGGCAACGGCGTCGATTTTTGGGTTTCCGTTACCATCTATGCGGTAATTTCCATGGCAACCATTTCGCTAAAAGCCTTGGGCAAAGGTGTAGCGATTAGCAAAGCCAACACTATCGTGTTCAACGTGGCACGTATTTTAAGTGTGTTTTCTCGCGAAAAGTAATTACACTTAAAATTATTGCGCAACGGCAAGTCTAAAAATGTGGCTTGCCGTTTTTTGTTGCAAAATACGGCAAAAGCATAGACACGGCTTGAATAAAAAGGACAACTATTCTTGCGTTGCAAAAGAAGACATTTTCGTTTTGCAAAATATTTATCAAGTGTAACAAAATAATTAATCCGATAAAATTTGTGTACAAAATGCATATAAAAACAAAAAAAAGCCACTATATGTTGTGCGAAAGTTTGATTTAAATCACAACAATAATGGCTTTTTGAATTGGTAGAGACAGTAGGACTCGTCCGTCCGCATTGCGGCGGTAAGTGGAGCGAAGCGGAACGCTACATTATTTTTAACTGTCCTGACTATGCGATATGTTTGATGGTGAAGCCAAAAGGAGCATAAGAAAAGGAAGTGATTTGTTTCACTTCCTTTCTTGTGCGACCCCAAAGCGAGCCGTCAAACTGGTAGAGACAGTAGGACTCGAACCTACGACCTCTCGCATGTGAAGCGAGCGCTCTAACCAACTGAGCTATGCCTCCATATTGTATATCAAACAGGAATAAAATGAATCAAGGTTTTGAACAAAAAAATGGTTGCAACTGATAGTGTTTAGCCAGCAACCGCATCGCGCCTGTGGAAGTGGATTTTTGTTCAATGGCAAGATAGCATAGTCGAAACCGTACCGATGGTGCAGTCGGGCAAAGCCAAGCCATTGCCAAGGGCCGCCGCACAGGACGGTTCGCTTGATTCTCTGCACTAAATACAATACACTTATTTTGCATTTTTGGCAAACGTTTTGCGGCAATTTTTCCAAAAAATTGTGTCGTCTTGCAAGAATGCTTATCTCACAAGGCAACACATTTTTTCGGAGTAAGTCAAAACGTTTGCGTTACTAAAGCCAAAACGTTTTTGCTATGCAGCGATTAAGCTACATCCTGTCAAGTTCGTCAATGTCTAAACCGTTTGCTTTGCAGAAATCTGCAAATGCTCTTTGCGAACGATAGTTGGGGGTGCATCTTCCGGATTCCCAACGATTAACTGTCGCAAAAGCAACGCCAAGTTCTTTTGCCAGCATTTCTTGGCTGAGATACAATTTCTTTCTTGCATACTTTACTTTGTCTTTGAATTCCATAATTTCCATCCTCCGTTATTTTGATGTTACAAACATCATTATGCTAATATTTTAACACAATTGCGCCGATATTGCAATAGGAAAGCGTGTTCTTTTTTAAAAAAGTGCAATTAATTTTCAGTGCAAATTGCGCGCAATAAATTGCATACGAAATTTTATAGAAAAATCTCAACAATATCACTAAATCTGTTGGTTTTTGGTGAAAATAAGTCTGGTTTGGTTTATAATTTTGTTTGAATATGCACAGAAATTGCACGTGATTTTGCTTGCTGCCTCGAAGTTGCGAAAACGTGAAAAAGACATCACTGCGCCAAAACATTATTGAGCATTTCGAGCCAAAGAGACATTTTTCAAATTGTCAAGTCTTTAATTTGCGCCGTGGCACGAGTGGTGTAACCTATAAACGCAATTTACCTCTCTATATCAACATAAATTCTTCGGGACAATAATTTTAAACAGTGCGGTGTTTTATTCTCCGCTTTGCCATTCTATTCTAACATCAATTCTTAGGAAACAACGCAATTTATATCGTCAGTGCAGCATGTTAACTTCCACTTTGCAATTCAACATAAAAGGTTCTTCAATAAATGTTGCGATGGTGGGGATACTTGGACTATATAAGCGCCGAACCATGTTTATTGCCGGTTGCTTTTGCACTCTAATATTCGACGCAGAACGACATAAAAGGCACTCTCGAAAATGGAGTGCCTTTTACAACTTTCGTTGATACGTATTGCGTTTT
The DNA here is from genome assembly GCA_964535505.1 of uncultured Oscillospiraceae bacterium. Classification (GTDB taxonomy): domain Bacteria; phylum Bacillota; class Clostridia; order Christensenellales; family CAG-314; genus Fimimonas. The sequence goes on along the minus strand of CAZHUH010000002.1, from coordinate 55,398 downwards.
TGTGTTCTTTCCTGCAAAATCTGCGCCGCACTTTTGAGCAGTTTGGTTACCGAATCGCAACCGATTTTTCCTATAACTTGTCTCGCTCTTTCACGGATTTGCTACCAAATTGTTTGTGCGCAAACCCTGCGTCGCTTTCGGTATATTGCAACACACTTTGGCACAAACTTTCGCCGTTTAGCTACCAAATGATAACACGTTTTTCCGGCGCAATGTACATTTGGTCGGTGTCTTTCACGTCAAACGTTTTGTACCATTCCTCAAAGTTTCTCGGTTGCATATTTGCGCGCAAAACAGTGGGGGCGTGCACGTCAATGTTGAGCAACAGTTGCAAATATTCGGGACGTCCTTTCAAACACCAAACGCGCGCCCAGTTGGTAAAGTATGCTTTGTAGTCGGCGTCAGGCATTTTACTCATAATTTCCAACGTAACAGCCATGCCGCCGTTGTCTGCAATGTTTTCGCTAACAATCAACGTGGAGTTTACTTTGCCCCAAGGCAATTCGATGCCTTCAAATTCTGCAATCATGTCCTTGGTTTTTGCTTCGAATGCTGCGAAATCCTCGTCCGTCCACCAGTTGTTCAAATTGCCGTTTTCGTCGCATTTTGCGCCGTTGTTGTCAAATGCGTGAGAAATTTCGTGTCCGATAACGGCGCCAATGCCGCCCAAGTTTTGGCTTCTGCTTTGCTTGATAGAGTAGAAGGGCGGTTGCAAAATTGCTGCGGGGAAGGTGATATCGTTGGAAGAGGTGTTGTAGCAAGCGTTAACCATGTGTCCGGGCATAACCCATTCCGTTCTGTCCACGTCTTTGAAAAGTTTGGACAGGTTGTCTTCCACTTGCACGCGTGCCAATGCGTTCAGTGCGTCCAACAGCGATCCGTTTTCGTCAAAGTTCATTTTGGCGTAAATTTCGTTCACTTTGTCGGGGTAGCCCATCTTTATTTCTATTTTGTTCAACTTAACAATGGCTTTTTGCTTTGTAGCGTCGGAAAGGAAGTCGTTTTTGGAAACTCGAAGTTTGTAGGTTTCGATGATTTCCTTAACCATTTCCACAACGTCTTTTTTGGCTTCTTCGCCAAAGTATTTTCTGCCGTAGTAAAGGCCTACCGGTTCGGAATACTTCCCGGATGCCAATTGATAGGCTTGTTTTTCTATTGTGGGCAAACTAGCCACACCGGAAAGCATTTTGTAGTAAGCCGAGCCGATTTCTCTCAATTCTTCGCTAAGGTAAGATGTTGCACCCAAAAGTGCATTTATGTAAGCCCAGTGCTTGTAGAGTTCAAAATTTTGTTCGTTAAACAACGTTTTGAAACCGTCCAAGAAGCGAGGTTCGGCAACAATGATGTTTTCGGGGGCTTTTCCGAAGCAATCGAGCACCAGTTGCGTTATATCCAACGGCTGCATTTTTTTCGCCACAACGGAAACTGGCATGGGGTTGTACATTTTTGTGTATTCCGACCATTCTTCGCTACTCTTCACCAAGCCGGCAATAATGGCGTCAAGCGCCAGTGCGTCTTGAAGATATTGATCGCATTCCGCTTGGCTCAAATTTGTGCGCTTCAAAAGTTCCGCTACCATTTGCGACCAAACGCCAATCAATGCGTCGTGTTGCGGTTGCATTTCCGGTTTGTAGTAGGTGGTGTCGGGCAAAATTGCCTGCGGACCGTACATCATAAGGCAGTGCACACGAGAATCTTTCATATCCGGATTAACCCCTGCGTCAAAGGGCAACGGAAGTTGATTTAGCACAAAGTCTTTCAAATTTGCGTTCAAATCGGCAACGTCTTTCAAATTTTGTATTTTCTCCAACGTGGGAAGTATGGGCGCGATGCCTTCTGCATTGCGTTTTTCGATGTTTTTTGCTAAGTTGAACAAAGCAATGGCCTTTCTTACGTTTTCATCGGGAATTTCCAATTCTCCGCTTGCCATTTTGTTGAAATCGGAAATAAGCAATTTTTCTACGTCTAGATCAAGGTTGATAAATCCGCCTGTTGCCGGTTTGTCATCGGGAATAACGGCGCTATCCAACCATTCTTGGTTGACGAACGTGTAAAGGTCGTCTTGAATTCTAACTTTTGCCATAGTGTGCCACTCCTTAAAAAAATTCTCGAATAAATATGTACATATAATAAATATCGATATTTATAGATTATCACATAGCGCACGTCAAGTCAAGCATTTTGGTAGGTTGCTTTGGCAACCATTGGTTGCAAGCGGGGGAAAATTCGCAACTGATTTTCCCCAAAACAAATTTTGTGTTTCTAAGGTGCGTTCTAAAATAACACACAAAGATGTTTTGGAAAAATTGTCTAAAACGGTTGACAAATGCGAGACATTAAATTATTATATATAAGCAAGCAAATTATGCAAGGCGAATTGCCTTGCCGAACACAAATATGCGAGATTGGCGGAATCGGCAGACGCGCACGTTTAAGGGGCGTGTGGGAGACCGTGTGAGTTCAAGTCTCACATCTCGCACCAAAAAAGAACGGACTTTGGTTCGTTCTTTTTTTGTGCGAACGCCGAAAGGCAGCAACAGCAACGATGTTGCGATGTGAGACAAGTCTCCTCAGCCGAACGTAGCGCAGCGAA
>CAZHUH010000002.1:0-52705 GCA_964535505.1 uncultured Oscillospiraceae bacterium | reverse complement strand
AGCAACGATGTTGCGATGTGAGACAAGTCTCCTCAGCCGAACGTAGCGCAGCGAAGTGAACGCCACGAAGCGATTAGCCTAACTTTTTAGATAGGGCGCGTTCTTTTTGTCTTGCGATTTGGCTTTGTAAATGCAATTTGTTAAGCGAAGTACATCTCGCACCAAAAAAGAACGGACTTTGGTTCGTTCTTTTTTTGTGCGAACGCCGAAAGGCAGCAACAGCAACGATGTTGCGATGTGAGACAAGTCTCCTCAGCCGAACGTAGCGCAGCGAATGTGCTGTCGTGTTAAGTATTTTTCACCAAAACAGCACACAAAATTAGCAATAGGGCGCCGAAACAAGTTGATTTCAATACTTTTTTGCATATTTTTCCATTGCTTTTTTGCATCTAATGCGACGGTAGTTGTCGTAGCTTTCAAGTAAGTTGTAAAAAAAAGAACGGACAAAAGTTCGTTCTCTGGGCAATGCAATTATTATTTTAGTCAGTCTATCAACGTGTCTGAAATTTTTCCGTAAATGGTGGGGGCCTTTTCCGGCCAAGTACGCTCGATATACTTTGCAATGTTGCGCGTCATAACGTTAAATTTCACTTCCAAAGTGGTTTTGGTGGGTTCGATAATCTTCAAAATAACGTCGTAACTGCCATCGGGGCACTTTGTGTAGGTGGCAACGTAGTCTTGACGGCGGCGGTATTCTATGCGCTTTTTCTTTATATCTTCGGAAATAAGTTGCCGCACACTGGAAGGTATGCGAGTGTAGAAATTCTTCAAACACCAACGGCCTTCCGCCGTAAGATCGTAAAAACATTCGCCGACGCCTGTGTCGCTTTTGTAAACAAAGTTGTTTTCCACAACGTCCATCAAGGTTTGCTTGCAATTTGTAAAATCTATCCAGTTGTTTTTGTAGCTGCACAAATCCAAAATGGTGCTTTCCGTCATAGCTGTTTCCATTTTGTCGAAAACAAACAAAAGTATCAACTTGTTTAGTGTGCTGTCTTGGGTGATACCTGCTTGCATAGCTGCACTCCTTGAAAAAACCGTTTTCCTGCGTACTCGGCGGCGCATTGCCAACGAAAAATTGCCTGAATTTCCGCTTTTTGCTCTGAAAATAAATTGTTGTTCTCCAAAACCAATTTTTGCATTGGCAAAGAGAACAAAAAGTAACCCTCTTTCCGTCGATAAACAAAATTATACAACATTTTTTTGTTTATAACAACAGTTTTTTCGCTTTTTGCCAAAAATAGTTGGAAATAGTTTTATAATATGGTATAATCTATTGTACAATGCGTTCTTATAGCCGAGAACGAGCCAACGAAGCACAAAAAAGCATTTATGTCGCCTACACTAATTTATATAAGCAACCGGGTGTTGAAAGCGGCGCGGCTCCAAAACGCAAAGTTTTGGCATTGCAAACGTTATGGTTCACAGGCGCAGAATTTTCCGATTCCGCCAATTTCAAATTAGGTGCAAAACGCAAAGTTTTGACCTTGCAAACGTAGAGGTTTCAAATGCAAAACGAACTTGCCTATTTTACCGACAGCGTCAACTCCCTTATAGAAGGTAAACTTATTCTGGTAGATAAAAACATTGCTTCCGTGCTAAAATGCGTTGCAACTGTTCCAACTTTGTGCAACTGTCTTTCGGAAACCTGCCGAAGCATGTCATACGTAACGGAGTTTTCGCGCGCACGCGTTACATGGACGCGCCCCAACGGAACGGTGGAGGCACGCCTAAAAATGCCTACCGACCGCAACCGCCTGTTTGCTTTTGTTGTGTGTTTGCTTGCCGAAGTAGATGGCGGCCGCCGCAACTTTTTGGAATTTTTGCGCGAATACTACCACGAATCGGATAATAACATCGGCTATGAAAAGTTCGCGATGGAGGTTTTGAAACCTTTCAAGTGGGCGGGTGAAAGCATTTTGCAATCTGTTGACCCCCAAAGCTTAAATGCCGAAGCCTTTTCGCGCGCAGACAAGTTTTTCAATGTGGAAACGGTTTATATCGGCACGGATTTGTTGTCGCAATTGCTGAAACAGATAGACGAAGTGTCGAGGCTGTTTTATTCAGCAGGACTCGACGCACAAGAGCACTTTGACGACGTTATGATTTCTTGCGAATATTTTGTCAATGCACTTTACCTCAAAAACCCCAAAATTTTGAAAATTAGTTGGATTGCGTTGCGTTCGCTGTTGGAATTGTACCCATTTGCCGACGAATGCCGTGCAAAAATGACGGAAATAATGTCGCAAATGACCTTGAAGTAACGTTGAAAGGACGTTGAACAATGCAACGTCATGTTCATTGCCGCACGCTCGCCGAAGTAGCGTCAAAGTTACGCAAACAACGCCGACCAAACGCAAAACTGCGTTGAAGAATCGACAATGTCGGCGGAAAAAGCGCAGAAGCGGCATTGACCAACGCAAAAATAACGTTAAGCAAAACTCAAAACAACGTTGATCGGCTTAAAACACTACAAAGCAATTTAGAGGGGAAACACTATGGAATATCAAAAACTTGCCCTTATTGGAGAAGGTAAAACCAAACGTTTGTGGAAAACCAACGACGATAAGCATATCATTGTGGAGTATTCCGACGATGCGATGCTTTATCATGCCAAAAAGAAACTCTATTTCGAAGGCAAGGGGCGATATTGCAGCGAAATAGACGCAATTTTGATGCAGCATCTGGAAGCCAACAACATTCCCACCGACTTTGTAAAAAAACTTTCCGACAACTGCCTTTTGGTAAAAAAAGCGGAAATGATTCCCATAGAAGTGGTGGTTCGCAGTTACGCCGCCGGCAGCATGTGCAAGCGGTTGGGCATTCCGTTGCATCAAAAATTGAAATCGCCGGTATTGGAGTTTTGCTACAAAAACGACGAATTGCGCGACCCTGTGATAAATGAATATCACGTTTATGCTATGGAATTGGCAACGCAGGAAGAACTTTCCGTAATGTGCTATCAAGCTTCGCGGATAAACAAAGTGCTAACTTCGCTTATGAGCAAAATAGGTATTGTGGTTGCCGATTTTAAGGTAGAGTTCGGCAGAGTGAACGGCCGCTTGGTGGTTGCAGACGAGATTACGCCCAACGTTTCGCGGTTTTGGAATTGCGAAACAATGCAACGTTTTGAAAAAGACGGCGACCCTGCGTTTGAATATCAAGAAATTTTGCGCCGTTTGCAAACGGTTTGTCCGCAACAATAATAAGGTTGTTTGGCAGCAGGGAAAAATCCGAACGTCTGCGAGGCGAGTGGCATGTTTGGTCTGCGGCTTTGTGTGCCGCTACACGGAGCATGTGCCCACGCTCTCAACTTGGTTTGTATTGCTCTTGTCTGCCTTTCCGCAATGCAACGTTGCGCTAAAAGGAAGTTTTATGAAATGTATGTTTTGTGGCTGTGATGACAGCAAAGTTATCGATTCGCGTTCCACCGACGACGGCAAAAGCATTCGCCGCCGCAGAGAGTGTGTGGCGTGCGGCAGACGTTTTACCACCTTCGAAACCATCGAAACGGTGCCTTTTTTGGTGATAAAGCGCGATGGAACCCGTCAACTTTACGAGCGTGAAAAACTAAAAAACGGCATAATTCGCGCTTGCGAAAAACGTCCCATATCTATGCAACAGATAGATCAAGTGGTGGATAACATCGAAAAAAGTTTGTACAACAGTTTGGAGCAGGAAGTTTCATCGCAAAACATCGGCGACTTGGTGATGTCCGAGTTGAAAGTGGTGGACGAAGTGGCGTATATTAGGTTCGCAGCGGTATACCGTCAGTTCAAAGACAGCGCAACCTTTATCGAAGAAATGCGCAAAATTTTCGAAACTACCGATACCGGCAAAAAAAAGCGCAAGTAACGGCAGTAAGGTTTGTTTCGGTTGTGCGCTATTTTTTGAATACGAAGTATTATCAAAATCCGATGGAGCGGCTTGTTTGACGAATTGCGTGTGGGCTGTGGGCACGTTCGGCAACTTGCGCTTGATCCGTGTGTCTGTTTGCGAAACAATTTTGTGATTGGGGCATCGCCTTAAATATGAATAACATTGAACAAGAACTCAAACTGGCACTTACTGCGCAAGAGTATGACGTTTTGTCCCAACTTACGTCCAATTTGCCGCAGTTGCAAACCAACTTCTATTTTCGGGCAGAGCAACGTCAAGATCCCAACGTGATGGTGCGCGTTCGCCAAAAAAACAACGGCTTTTTGCTTTGTTACAAAAGCCGTATTTCTTCGTGCGACGGTGTTATCGTGTGCGATGAACGCGAGTGCGAACTGCAAAGCGATGTTGCCCAAACGTTTTTGACTCGGGGTATAACGGCGGCGGAACTGAACGGTATGTTGCAAACTGATTTTGACCAAAATTTTGTCTGCGTTGGACACATGGATACCTATCGCACAACCTTTTTGTGGCAAAATTGGCGGTTGGAATTGGACAAAAGCCTTTATTTGGGTGCTTGCGATTACGAATTGGAGTGCGAGTGCGAAAGCGTGCAATCGCTTGAACAACTCAAACAATATTTGAACTTGACTTTTGGTCTGAAAATTCGGTATTCTTTGCCCAAGATGCAACGATTTTTTGAAAAAGAAAGGCAAAAAAATGAAGTATAACTACGTTATTTTCGACTTTGACGGCACGGTAAACGACACTTCGGAAGGAATTTATCACACGTTCAAAAAGGTGTTGGATATTTTGCACGTCAAATACGACGGCGTGGATTTTTCAAAGCATATAGGTCCGCCGTTGGATTTCAGCTACACGGAGCTTTGCGGCAAAGAACTTTGCCAAAAGGGCATTGAACTGCACCAAAAGGTGTTTGCAGAGGACAACGCAGTGGAAATGAGCCACCTTTATGACGGCATTGAGGAAACGCTTTTGAAGTTGAAAAACATCGGCTACAAACTTTCCATTGCGTCATCCAAGTTTCAGCCGCACGCATTGTCGTCCATCAAAAGGTTCAACCTAGATGACATTTTTCTTTGCGTCTACGGGCAAAACGAAAAGCGCGGTTTCAAATCGGAAGTGCTGAAACAACTTATTGCCGACAATGGTTGGCAAAAGGAAAAGTGCCTGATGATAGGCGACACTGTCTACGACATCGATGGCGCGCACGAAAACGGTATCGATGCAATGGCTGTAACCTACGGCTTCGGAAAAGAAGAGGAGTTGATCAAAGCTGCTCCGCAATTTGTTGCCCATTCTCCGCAAGAGATTGCCGAAATTTTGTTAAGCAAAGATTTGCTAGCCTAAAATTTGTGTGTCGCAATTCTATTGCCTGCAATTCGAAAAAAGGCGAAGTTGTGGTGCAAAAAGCAGCAAGCAGCAAATTGGCGGGTTTCCCCGATTTTTCGCCAAAGTATATCGAAAATCGCCTTAATAAAGAATACTATTTCACGCATAGTATATAAGAATTTCGAAATTTAACAAAAATCTATGGCGTTTCGCAATAAATAATATATTGTAAGCGCAGAGGTAAAGAAAATGAAACAAAAGTACAGATACTATTTGGCAAATGTGGTTATCCCGGTGCTTGTCTACGGCGCCCTAACGGGGCTGTTGGTGGGCACGGCGGTGTTTTTCTTCAAGTTTGCAGCCGAATGGTTAAGTGAAAAATCCGCGGAAATTTACCTTGCGGCGCAAAGTAATCCGTGGCTTATTTTGGCAGTTGTCGGCGGCGCAGTGGCTTTGGCATTTGCTGCCTATGGCTTGCAAAAGTGGGCGCCGGAAACAAAGGGCGGCGGCATACCACGTGCGGAAGGCGTGTTGCGCGGTATTCTCACTTTTCGTTGGCTTCGCACCGCAGTTGCTGTTGTGGTTAACAGTTGCATAAGTTTTTTTGCAGGCTTGCCTTTGGGAAGCGAAGGCCCTAGTGTGCTTTTGGGCACGGCGCTGGGCGGTGGCACAAGCAAATTGCCCCTTTCGCACGACAGTTGGAATCGTTATATAATGACGGGCGGCGCTTGCGCAGGTTTTGCCGTTGCAACGGCGGCGCCGGTTACAGGCATTTTGTTTGCTTTGGAAGAAGCGCACAAACGTTTTACCCCCATGATATTTTTGATGAGCATGTCCTCCGTGGTGTTCGGCGTAACAGCGTCTAACCTTTGGGGTGTGGCTTTGGGACACGATCCCGCTCCTCTGTTCAATGTAAAACAGTTTATGGGACAATTTCAAATGACCGATATTTGGGTTCCGCTTTTGTTGGGCGTGTTTGTTGCCGCAGTAGCGTGCTGCTACAACCTGTTTGTGTTTTGGGTGGGCAAAACATACGACACCAAACTTAAAAAGGTGCCCGAATGGGCGCGCTTGCTTGTGGTGTTTGTGCTCACGGCGGCAATCGGACTTGTTTCTGTTGGCGCATTCAACGGCACCGATGCTCTCTATGGCGGCGGCGGACTGATTTCCAAATTGGCAGGCAACGGCGCAGGTGCAGCAACGCAAGTTACCCCCGCGCAATTTTCATGGTATATCATTTTTGCGTTGCTTGTAATTCGCTTTTTTGCCATTGCTTTTACAACCGGCAGCGGCGCAACGGGCGGCGTATTTATCCCTATGCTTTCCATCGGTGCACTTTTGGGGGCACTTTCCGCCGAACTATTTGTTGCAATGGGCATGTCTTCCGAACTTTACGGCACGGTGGTAATGCTCTCTATGACGGCGTTTATGGGCGCGGCAACTCGTGCGCCTCTCACGGCATTGGTGTTTATGGTGGAGTGCACTTGGAACTTCTCCAACCTGTTCTACGTTGCAATCACCGTGTTCGTTTCGTACCTGTTGTGCGAAATCGTCAAGGTCGAACCCTTGTACGACGTGTTGTTGGAGCGCATGCAGGAAAAGCAAAATCAGGGCAAACAGCACAAAATTTTGCGCTTAAACTACGTTGTTGCCGAAGACGCTTTTGCCGTTTCCAAGAGCGTAAGAGATATTTTGTGGCCTGCCAACACCAAAGTGGTGGAAATTGTCGCCGATGACAAACACAAACACATGGATGACGACGGCGAAAAGAAAATTCACGTCGGCGACAAACTTACTTTGCTTGCGCAAACTTTCGATGAAGAACTTACCAAACACGAATTAGAGCAAATTTTGGGCAAACAACAAAATGCCGAAGTGTTTGTGCACTACGACAGCAGCGAAGTGAACGTTTTGCAGGATTTTCAATCTGTTGCGGAAAACTCCAACATCAATGGCAACTTGAACGACAACCTGCCCGACTGACGCAGTCAACGTGGCAAATCGAAAGGGGAAATCAGTTGTAAGCGTTGTGTCGAACTTTTCGCGTCCTTGTTGGAACTTTACATTGTGCAAGGAAAACACAACAAAAACTCTTGAATTATCTGCGTCACAAATACGCTCAGGCGGACGAACTTTCCGGTTTCAAGGCAATTTTCGACAGTTCTTGCAATTTTTTGCAGTTAAATATGTCGCAAATTGGCGCAAAAACAGTAGACAAAAAACAGCTGAAATAGTATAATTGAATTAACCTAAGAAAGGAGAAAAGACGATTATGGCTCACAAAATATCCAACGATTGTATCGGTTGTGAAAACTGCATCAGTGTTTGCCCTTGCGAAGCAATAAGCAAGGTGGGTGACCAGTGCCAAATCAACCCCGATCTCTGTGTAGATTGTGGTGCATGCGCTGCTCAATGTCCCGTAAGCGCTATCGAAGAAGCGTAACAAAAACTTTTTAAGCCCGAAGCATTGCCTCGGGCTTTTTTGCTACATTGCCACTGTGCAAAGTTTTTGCTTTTTGTCAAATGGCAGAGAATAAGCAACCCAGCCTTCAAAAAGTGCCAATAGCCAAAATATCCCTTAACGGGGATTTTTCAACGTGCAATTTGCTAATTCTAACTTTGTTATATAACCAAAGTTTTTTGCGGCTCTTTGTCGAATGTCGGGCAAAGGCAAAAAACGTATTTATTCTTTACTATTAGTAAAATTTGTTGTACAATATTATTATGGAAGAACTAAAACCCAACGAAAAATTGGAAGATTTGCAGTGCGATGGGCTAATGCTCATTCAAAGTTCCGAAGAGTACCGCTTTACTACCGACGCGGTGCTTTTGGCAAACTTTTGCCGCGATATGACGGGCAAATTTTGTGTGGAATTTGGCGCAGGCAGCGGCGTAATAAGCATTTTGCTTGCGCACAAAAAGCACCCCAAACAAATTGTCGCTATGGAAATTCAGCCGCAACTTTGCGATATGGCGAGCCGTAGCGTTGCTTACAACAACCTGCAAAATGTCATTTCCGTTGTGTGTTGCGATTTGAAAGACGCACAAAAAAAACTTACGCAAAGCGCCGATGTGGTGGTTTGCAATCCGCCTTACCGTAAAGTCGGTTCGGGAGAAAGACAACAAAACGACAAAATTGCTATATGTAGGCACGAAATAAAGACTACTTTGTCAGACATAGTATCTTCCGCAAGCAAAATTCTCAACAATCGCGGCAGTTTTTATATGGTGCACCAAGCCGACCGACTTTGCGAAATTGTAACTTTGTGCGCCGACTTCGGCATTGCCGTCAAGGAAATTTTGCCGGTGTGTCCGCGCCCGGGCAGACAGCCCAACTTGGTGCTTATCCGTGGCGTTAAGAAGGGCGAAAGCGATTGCGTTTTGCACGCTCCGATGTTTGTGTGCGACGAAAACGGGAACTATACACCACAAGCAAAAGCGTGGTATGGTTTGGAAACCTGATTTTGCACACTTTTCAACGGCAAATTTAAGGTGAATTTGGGCGTTCATTTTATTTTTGCGGCGCATTTTCTTTCGGCGTTCGGAACGCTTGAAGGCAGCAGGCTTTAAAATTTCGCGCATTTCGGTTCAAAGGAGAAAAAAAATGGTTTATTTCGTGGCAACGCCGATAGGTAACCTCGGCGAAATAACTTTTCGCGCAGTGGAAGTGCTAAAAAGCGTTTCGGCAATTTTCTGCGAGGACACACGTCATTCGCAAATTTTGCTTTCAAAATACAACATTTCCAAGCCGCTTTACAGCTATCACAAATTCAATGAGAAAAAAAGTTTGGATTTTGTGCTTTCCTTCTGTCAAAACGGTGAAGATGTGGCGGTGATTTCCGATGCGGGCATGCCGTGTATAAACGACCCCGGCAACGTTTTGGTAAACGAACTGAGAAATCGCGATTTGCCTTACACGGTCGTAAGCGGCGCAAGCGCATTTGTCAACGCCTTTGTGATGTCGGGCTATCAGCCGCCCTTTACCTACTACGGATTTTTGCCTGAAAAACAAAACGATCGCGATGCGTTGTTGGATGGCTCCGTGGGGGTGGCAATTTTTTACATTTCCGTGCACGACATTCAAGAAAACATGCGGTATCTTTGCGGCCGCTTGGGAAATCGTCCCTGCTGTTTGGTGAAAGAAATTTCCAAATCGCACGAAAGCGCGCGTTTTTGCCATTTGGAAGACGTGATTGACGACGAAAAAGGCGAGTTCGTGCTGGTTGTGGATGCTATGCGTGAAGAAAACCCCTTGTGCAAACTTTCGGTTGCGGACCACTTGAACTACTATTTAAGCGGCGGCATGCCCAAAAATCAAGCTATAAAAGCCGTTGCCAAGGACAGAAACGTTTCTAAAAACGAAATTTACAAACTTACAATTAACAACTGAACCGGGTTTTACGGCGGCTTGTGGGTGCCGTCTGATTCTTCGGTACCGGTTTTGCGCAAATCCGCAGCAAAAAAGTTGACAGCAAAATTTGCATTTACGGCATTCGGCATGGTATAATGGTAGTGTGAAAAGACGTTTTCGGGCACTGTGGCGCCTTTTCGCGAAGAAATTCAGGGACTGTATTTCAAATTAAAAAAAAGGAGAAATACTGATATGGATTTTGAAACCTTTATTGAGCCGCTTTTTGCATTTTTGAAGCAAACCGACAATTTGTATCTCGTTTTGTATGCGGTTGCAACTTGCCTATTAACTCAACTCATCAAAAAACTGTTTATCAACAAAAACAAGGTGGAAGTGCTGCACGTGTTCGATTTTGCGGAAGTTCTTCCCTTTTTGTTTGGCGTGGTTTTTGCTGTGGTGGATTTGCTGTTTGTTCAGCATCAGGCTTTCGGTTGGGAATTTGCCGCCAAACTTTTGGTAACTGCCATAACCGTTGGGGCGCTGGCTACGGTAATGTTTAAGTTTGTCTCCTCCATTTCCGGCAATAGCCTAAAAAGTTTGATGAAGGACGACGCTTTTTGCGTTTTTTATACGCAGTTGTTGTATTTGGCGGAAGTTCGCGAAAAACTGTCAAGCAACGCTTTGTCGCTAAAAGAGTTCGTTTCCCAAGTAAAAACTCTGGCTGTCGGCGCAAAAGAGATTTACCTTGCAAGCTCCACGGACGAAGAGAAGCAAAGTCAACTCCACTCGTTGCTCACGGAAAATGTAGGCGTAGGCGTGGCGGACGGATGCAGTGAATTTTTGCACCGTCAGCTGCTTGCCGCATTTTGCTCAACATCGCAAAAAACCGAGAAGTAGTGCTCAAAAAGCGGGAGCGTCTGCGTTTGCAGGCGCTCTTTTGCTTTCAACTACTCTACAAATCGGCTTAATGTAGAATACGATTTCACGCATAGTAAATCCGAAATAACAGTTTCTGCAAATTTGCGTGTTAACCTTGACAAATTTGCCCGTGTGTGTATAATTTATTTGCCGTATTTTTCAAAACACTTGTAATAATACACACCTAAATAATAATGCAGATACACTTAATTTGCAAAACAAATACGCGGGCAGAGCACTCGGTTTGCAAACTAACCAAACAGTCGCCCGTATAGACGAGGAGGTTTTCCGTGAGAATATATCTAAACGACAACTGGCAATTTTTCAAAAACTTTGACGAAAGTGTGTTTTCCAATGCCGTGGGCGAAAGCGTTCGGCTGCCTCACACCAACATTCAAACGCCATTCAACTGTTTCGATGCTTCCATTTATCAATTTGTAAGCGGCTACAAGCGCAATTTGCTTTTGGAAAAACTTTCCGGCAAGTATCTTTTGACCTTCGAGGCAGTGGCGCATTATGCAGAAGTTTTTGTAAACGGTCAACTTGCCGCCACCCACAGCAACGGCTACACGGCTTTTACCGTTGACATAACTTCTTTGTTGCATGTGGGCGACAACCAAATTGTGGTAAAAGTCGACAGCCGCGAAAGCGTCAATCAACCGCCTTTCGGCTTTGTTATCGACTATCTTACCTACGGCGGAATCTACCGCGAAGTTTATTTGGATAACGTTGTGGGAGCATATGTTTCCGACGCATTTGTTTCGGGCGAACCCGATTCGCCGTTGAACATTCAGGTGGAAGTTTGCGGCACACCTAACAGCCTGCTTTATGTCGACATTTTGGATGGCGAAAAGGTGCTGGGCCACTGGGAACAGCAAGTTGCTTCGTCTAAATTCTCGTTGACTAAAAGGGCGCAACTTCAACCGTGGGATTTGGATTCCCCCAAACTTTACACCTTGCGCCTTTCCATAGACGGCAACGTGTGGCAAACAACCTTTGGCGTGCGCAGCGCAAAATTCACGACAAACGGCTTTTTTCTTAATGGAAAACGGGTAAAATTGGTGGGACTAAACCGCCATCAAAGTTTCCCCTATGTCGGCTACGCTATGCCGGAAAGCATGCAACGTCGTGATGCGCAAATTCTCAAAAACCAACTGTGTGTAAACGTGGTGCGCACTTCGCACTATCCGCAATCGCAGTATTTTTTGGACGAATGTGACAAGTTGGGTTTGCTTGTTTTCACGGAAATCCCCGGGTGGCAACACATCGGCGACGAAAAATGGCAACAAATTGCCGTCGAAAACGTGCGCGAAATGATTTTGCAAAACAGGAATCACCCATCGGTGGTGTGTTGGGGCGTGCGCATAAACGAATCGCAAGATAACGATACTCTTTACGCCACAACTAATTCGCTTGCCGCGGCGTTGGATCCCTCTCGTCAAACGGGCGGCGTGCGCAACTTCACCCATTCGCATCTGCTGGAAGGTGTTTACACTTTCAACGATTTCAACCGTAACGGCGCAACCAACCGCAAAAACGTATGCGAACCCTCTGCGCCCTATCTTGTTACGGAATACAACGGGCACATGTTCCCCACCAAAAACTACGATGATTTTCCGCATCACCGCGAGCATGTTTTGCGTTATGTGCGCATGCTCAACGACGTTTTTGCCGCCGACTCCACTTGCGGTGCCATAGGATGGTGCATGTTCGACTACAACACTCACAAAGATTTCGGCAGTGGTGACGGAATTTGCTATCACGGCGTTATGGACATGTTCCGCAACCCCAAAATGGCGGCAAGCGTGTTTGCGTCTTTGGGCAAAAACCCCGTTTTGGAACTTGCCTTTTCGCCCGATATCGGCGACTATCCGGGAGGCAACGTGGGTGAAATGTTTGTTCTCACTAATGCCGACTACATCGAAATTTTCAAGGGCGAAAATTTTGTAAAAAAATACACTCACGACGATAGCCCCTTCAAAAACCTGCCCAACGCACCAATTTTGGTAAACGACCTAATCGGCGACCGTATGATAAATGAAGATGGTATTTCGGAAAAATATTCTAACCTAATAAAGGAAGTTCTCAACGAAGTTTGGAACGCTTCGGCTATTTCCGATTTGCCGCTGAAAACCAAATTGAAAATCAAGCGCATTATGAGCGGCACCAAACTGAACATCGAGCAACTTATTGCGCTTCACAACAAGTATCGCAACAACTGGGGAAGTTTGTCCTCTGCGCTTACGGTAAAAGCTTACAAAGACGGCAAACTTGTGGCGCAAAAAACCGTTGGCAGCGCAAGCAACGTGTCTATAAAATTGCAAGTGTCCTCCAACGTTTTGCGGGAGGCCAACACTTACGATGTTGCCGCAGTAAACATTTTGGCGCAAGATCAAAACGGCAACGTTGTGCCCTATATCAGCCACGTTGTTCATTTGCGCGCCGAAGGTGCAATTGCGCTTATCGGCCCAACGGAAATTCCGCTGTTGGGTGGTGCAAGCGGCACTTTTGTGAAAACGCTGGGCAAAAAAGGTAAAGGCAGGTTATTTGTGGACGGTCAAGTTGTGGAATTTGACGTGGTGTAGAAGGCAAAAATCAATAATTGTAAAAGGTCAAACGATATTAAAAGGCCGTGTTTTTTCTCGAACAAACGATAGTTACGTCTTTGCGAACATCGTTGCGGGAAACGCACGGTTTTTTTGATATTAAATTTCAAACGCGGCTTTGCTGACCGCACACCGTTTGTACCTAAATTTTGAAACGTGTCGGCACTTTCACGAAACTTTTTTGTGCGCAGCTTTTAAAAATCCATGTCGTGCGCTTTGTTGCAGTAAAAGGTTGAAAAAACATTTGATTTTTTTCTCTTTGTTTTGACGTCTTTTCCATCACGCTTTTCCACGCATTTTACAGCCAACGTTTTACCTCTTCGAATCGCCCTTCTTCGTAGCGCAGCACTTGTTTTTCCAAAAGTGCAACGTCGGGGTGAATATCTTGTTCTTTCATCAAACGGTAAAGGTCTATTATACCGTTCAACGTGCCTTGCAACATCAGTTTTGCCACGTGAGTTGTCGATTTATCCATCATCATTTTGGCGCGTATGCCCATGTTCGCCATCGTTATCAAGGCTTTGGGGGCCGGCGATGGATCAAAATTCAAATTTTTGCCAATGGTGCCAATTTGTTCGATGTATTTGTCGTATTGTTCCACTTGTTGGTGCAAGCTTTTGGTAACCTCCCCTTCTTGAACGTATGGCAGCAGCGTTTTTACGCAGTTTTGCGCCATAGTTACATTTTTGTAAAGTTCGGAAATGGCTTGTTCTGTCTTTTCCACGCTGCAAGTGTTCTCATCGGCGGCGGTTGTTGTGTCTTTTTCAGTCTTCGTCATCGTATTCACCTGCTTCGAACGCTTGAAAAATATCAAGGTGTACGTCTTCGTTTTGTTCTTCGTCGGGGTCGTACATGTCGAACAAACGGTTGCGACACGTTTCGTAGTTTGCGTAGTATTCGTGATGTGTTTGTTTGCTTTTGGGCATTTGTTATATCTCCGTTTGAATATATTTGCTGCAGTCGACAGCGCTTTTCAGACAGCCATCAACCGCTGCTGTGCCGAAAAACGCCGTTGGCTTCAGCCTTTTTTGGGGAAAAATCAATGCGGCAAACAGCTTGAAATTCAAAAATTTGTCCGACTTTCGTTTTTCAAACTTTTGCAAGCGTATTTTTTGGAACAAACACCGTTTCCAATTTGCCAGAGTCAATCTTTTCAAAGCGATTTCGCTCCTTCAGCGCATTTCAAGTTACGGCTCACAAGTCGCATATCATGCAATTTTCCAAAGCTATTTTGCAAAACAAGTGGCGCAAAGTCGGCTTTTTCAAAGTAACCGCCCGCGCAATTACACAATTTGCCTCCGCGTTTCTTTTTCCTGTTGATATTGTGTGCAACCTTTCAAAAAATAATCGTGCAAAAAACATTTTCGCTGTTTTTGTGTCGCAAAGTTGCGCAAAATTGTTTGACAAAACACATCTTCTTCTGTAAAATAGTAACAGCCGCTTAAAAAGGGTTTATTTTGTCAAGCGCCGAAAATGCTTTTTTCGGACACCTTTGTTTAGCGAGACTCTGACAAACGGGAGGTAAAAACACTATGTACGCAATTGTGAAAACAGGTGGCAAACAGTACAAGGTGGAAGAAGGTCTTGTTTTCGAAACGGAACTTTTGAATGCCGATGTAGATTCCACGGTAGAACTTGAAGTTGTTTTGGCTGCAACGGACGATGCCGTTTTTGCAGGCGAAGACGCAAAAAAAGTTAAGGTTCTTGCAACGGTTGTAGAACACGGAAAGGGCAAGAAGTTGCACATTTTCACCTACAAAGCAAAGAAGAACGTGCGTAAACGTCAAGGGCACAGACAACCTTACACGAAATTGAAAGTAAATTCTATTTCAATCGGTTAGTTTAAAATGACTGACATCACGGTAAAAAGGAACAACGGTTCCATTGTCGAGGTTGTGGCGCAAGGTCACACCGGTTACGGAGAAGCGGGCGAGGATATCGTTTGCGCGGCAGTTTCCACACTGTTGCAATCGGCCCTGTTGGGTTTGTTGCAAGTGGTGGGAATAAACGTAAAATTTTCCGTCGACGAGGAAAAAGGCTCACTAAGGTTTACTCTGCCAAGCCTGCTAACCAACGTAGAACGGCACGATGCCGACATTGTATTGAACACAATGCTTTGCGGCATAAAAGATATCTACACAGAGTATTCCGATTACATCAACTTGGAGGTAATTTAACATGTTTATTAAGTTGCAGTTGTTTGCTCACAAAAAAGGTATGGGCAGCACCAAAAACGGACGTGAAAGCGAAAGCAAACGTTTGGGCGCAAAACGTGCCGACGGTCAAATCTGCAGAGCGGGAAACATTCTTGTAAGACAACGCGGAACACACTTCCATCCCGGCAACAATGTCGGAATCGGCAAGGACGACACGCTGTTTGCTCTTATCGACGGCGTTGTGAAGTTCGAGCGCAAAGATAAAACGAGAAGGCAAGTTTCCGTGTATCCCATTGCGGAATAGTCGGGTATTTTCAAAGGAAGTCGCAACGGCTTCCTTTTTCTATTTCGGTTCCGAGTCAAATATTGGGGGCAAGAGATACAAAAACAATAAATAGGGCTAAAACATAAAAACAGTTATGCCCTCACCCCAACATTTATTACAGAGCCTCTATTTCTGTGTTGTAACGGCGCAGCGGCATTTGGGTTCTATCGCAAATATTTGGGTTGAAAAGCCAATAGCCGATAATTTGGCTAAGTACTTACAAAAAGTTATTCTGGCGCCCCAACGTTTACCGCAGACCGCTGTTTTGCGCACGCAAAAAAATCTTACAAAGGAAATTTATACTATGTTACCATTGGCTTTTGTGGCAAACAAACAGTGTTTCGATGTCTGCGACACCTTGGAATGCGGCCAAATTTTTCGTTACAAAAAAATCGCCGAAAACGCTTACGGTGTGTTTTCGTGGGATAAATATGCCGAACTGAAAACAACGGAAGCAGGTGTGGAAGTTTATACCGACGATGCCGACTATTTTTGGCATTTTTTTGATTTGGACACAAATTATGCCGAAAAGGTGGCTCGCATTTCAGCACTTTCGCCCATTATGGAAAAGGCGTGCAACTGCGGCAAAGGCATACACATTTTGAATCAAAATTTGACGGAGATGATTTTTTCCTTTATTATTTCCGCAAACAACAACATCAAGCGCATTCAACTCATCATCAACCGACTTTGCGACGCTTTGGGCGAATCCACACCCTACGGCAAGGCTTTTCCCACCATTGAAGCATTGGCAAATGCGCCGCTTGAACTTTTCACTTCCGTTGGTGCAGGGTATAGAGATAAGTACCTAAAATCCACCGCACAAGCCCTTTTGTCCTACGATTTGCAAAGTCTTTTTAAGATGAATACTCTTGCGGCACGCACGGAATTATTGAAATTTTTGGGTGTCGGCCCCAAAGTTGCCGATTGCATTTTACTTTTCGGCATGCATCGCGGCGACGTTTTCCCCGTGGATACTTGGCTCAAAAAGGTTTACCACGCCTATTTCGAACAAGGGCACCGCGACAATGAGATTTCGACTTTTTTCACCGATTTATTCGGTTTTGACGCAGGACTTTGCCAACAATATTTGTTTTATTATCAAAGAAAGTATGGACAAACGGGCGGAAATGCTGTAAAATAAATGCAGCCAATATTAAAACGAACAGGCTTGTGCGGTATCTTTTCGCCAATGGCTATGTTAACTCCGCGCGTCTGTACTAGTCTGTCAGCCTCGACTACGTAGCCTTGTCCTTTGACAAAATTCCACTGTCACAGGTGCGTTGTAGTCGCGGTGCGCCCACAGCTCTGGTTCGTTTTATTTCCGTCGCGATGGTAATATTTGTCCGTCGAAAAGTTCGGCGACAAAAATTGTGTTGTCAAACTGCGGCGTTTGCGGGCAAGTTGCGTGGCGTAAATCTACCGACAAGCAGTTGTAAAGTAACGCACGCTCACCGCAAAAATTTAACAAAGCGTCAAACTTGTTTGTCAAATGCAATATCGGAGGTAACGTACAATGCTTCGTAACAGAAAAATCGCCGTGTTTATAGATGTGGACAACACGGAAATGGAGTTTGTTCACTACAAAAACGCAATGGAACAAATTCGTTCTATGGGCGAAATCGTCTGCGCAACGGTTTACGGTGCAAGCGAAAGAAAACAAAAGGGCGTTATCGACGACGCAAAACAAAAGGGATTTGCCATTCAACTGCCTGCGCGCGCTCGTCGGCGCGTTCGTAAGGTTTTTGACGAAAGAATTTGGGTGGACGTAACCGATTTGGTTGCACACAACGCCAACGTAGATACCATTGCGATAGTTGCCTATCCCACTGATATGGTGTATCTGTTCAGTTATCTTCGCCGCTTGGGTTTGCAAGTGGTGGGATGCAGCAATTTGGACGAGGCAAGTTTGGCGTTGGTCTCCGACGTGGTGGAAGTTGGCGGTGCGGCTGCAACAGCCAATGCGGATTCGGCAGCGCAAAACCAAAAAACTCCCGATATGCCGACGGAAAATCAAAAGGCAGAAAAACCCGAAAAGCCGAATTTGACGGGAAACAAGGCAACTCTCGACCAAGCAGACGACGGCGAAAATGGGCAAAATTGTGAAAACGCGACAAAACAAAACAATCAATTCAAAGAGATAAAAGAAATGCGCCAAGCCGAAGAAGAAAAAACTCCTGCGGCAACGGAAGCAAAGCTAAACGACGCCACGGCGAATTCTCTCCAAAGCACGGCGACAACAACGCCTACGGCGCAAACGACGCAAACGGACAGTGCCGATTTGGTGGACAAAATCGACGAAATGAGCAGGCACAACAAATACGATTCCGATGACGATTTGGTTGCCGAAATCAAAAAGCTGTTGGATGGATTGGATTGATTGACTGTGCTTTCGTGCATTGTGTCCATCACAAAAGAACGCACTGCGCTTTTGGTGAAAATTCAAAGTGTTTCCGCAAAAGGAAGCACTTTTTTAACTTTTTTGTAGACGTTTATTTTTAAATTGTCTATTGACAAAACGCTTTGCAACAAATACAATATATTTATAAATATCTGCGCTTTTAACATGGCGCAACCTCAAAAGTTTTAAGCAAATTTATAAGGAGAAACAATGATAAAAGTATCACTATTGGGAAAAACGCTGGAACTGCAAGAAAAAACTCGCATAATGGATTTGTTTGATGATCCCAAACAATTTTATGTCGCAAAGGTAAACAACCGCTTGCGCGAATTGACCTACGAATTGACTTTCGACGCCAATGTTGAGCCGCTGTCCCTAACCAACAACGATGCGGTGAAAGTTTACGAAACCAGTTTACGCTACTTGGTGGCAATGGCGTTCTACAACTTGTATCCGCACAAGAACATAAAAATTTCCTATGCCATTTCCCGTTCTTTGCAAATCAACTTGGTTGACAACACAAAAATTTCCAACATAACGGAAGTTATTCGCAAGGTAACCGAAGAGATGCACCGTTTGGTGGCGTTGGATATTCCCTTTGAAAAGTGCGAAATGTCCAAAGAAGAGGCGGAAAAGTACTACATTGCAACGTTGCAAGAATCTAAAGTGGAAACTTTGCAATATCGCAAGGAAAAAATTTGCCACTTCTACAAATGCGGCGACTACTTTAACTATATGTACGGCTATATGGTGCCGTCAACGGGCTACATAAAAGATTTTCTGTTGCAAAGCTACGACGGAAAAATTTTGGTACGCTATCCTCGTTACGAGGCAGGCGGCGTAATTCCCCTTTTCAAAGACGAACCGCTTTTTGCCCGCGAACTTCGCAATGCCTACAAATGGGCAAAAATGTGCGGCGCCGATACCGTTTGCAAAATCAACAACCACGTAACAAAGGATACCTACGTAGACTTTTTGAACATGTGCGAAACCAAGCACAACGATATGTTGCACGAATTGGGACTTGCCATCGCGAATGACATTGAAAACATCCGTCTTATTTGCATTGCAGGGCCATCCAGCAGCGGCAAAACCACCTTTTCCAACAGATTGCGCATTGAATTGATGTCGTTGGGTATCACGCCGCTTCGCATTTCGTTGGATATGTACTACAAAGATAAAGACCAAATTCCGCTTGATGACGAAGGCAAACCCGATTTCGAAGATTTGCGCGCATTGGATGTGGAGCTTTTCAATAAGCAAATGGTGTCGCTTATCGAGGGCGAAGAGGTTATGTTGCCTGTGTACAATTTCGGCAGCGGCCGCACGGAAAGTGGAGTGCTCACCAAAATTGACGAAAACACGCCTATCATCATCGAAGGTATACACGCATTAAATGACGATTTGTCCTATGCCGTGCCCAAACACCAAAAATACAAAATTTACATTGCGCCGCAATTTCAACTTAACTTGGATAACCACAACCCAATCAGCTACACCGATATCCGTTTGCTGCGCCGCATTGTTCGCGATAAAAAATATCGCGGCACAAGTGCGGAAAGAACCTTGGAAATGTGGCCGTCGGTGCGCAGAGGAGAATTCAAGTGGATTTATCCCTATCAAGAAGGGTGCGACTATATCTACAACTCGGCGCTTACCTACGAACTTTGCGTAATGAAAAAGTACGCTATGCCGGCTTTGCAGGATATTAAACAAGATAGTCCGCACTACATCACCGCCAACAGATTGATAAAGTTTTTGAAGTATTTCAACGACGTAGACGACAAGTTCGTGCCTTGCAACTCGTTGCTGCGCGAATTTATCGGCGGCAGCTGCTTTGCCGAAGTAGAAGAATAGATCGGCAAATTTTGCGCAAATTCAAACAAGTATAACGGCATTTGAAAACAAAATTCAACTTGTTTGTCAAATGCCTTTTCTTGTGCAAACAGAGCCCAAAATGCATTTTTTCTCGCATACGTATAGGCAAAAACATATCACAAACACTTGCAGGGGCTGAACATGAGGCGGAATTTCGATGTTTTCGAAAACAAAATTCTGCGGAACGAGAGGCGAAGTTTTGCGATGTCTGAAACTTACAGCTGCGGTGCCGAAAGTGAAATTATGCAGAGTCGAAAGTGAAGTTCTGCTGCGCAAAAAAACAATACCGCTTCAAAACTTTTTACCCAAAATTGCAATACAAAACAGAGGTAGCAAATGATAACCAGAAAACATTTTGACAAGTTGAACAATCAGCAAGTGGACCAATTTGTTTTGCAAGACGAAATTACCGTAAAGGTGCTAACTTGCGGTGGCACAATTTTCTCCATAGATGCGCCCAACGCCGTCGGAGGCACAACCGACGTTTTGTTGGGATTAACTTCCTCAAAGGATATTGTTAATTCCTCATCCTATATGGGGTCGTTTATCGGGCGTTCTGCAAATCGTATTGCCGATGGCAAAATTTCTGTCGGCGGCACAACCTACCAACTTGCCAAAAACGATGGTGGCAAAACGCACCTTCACGGCGGGAATGTGGGCTTCAACCAAAAACTTTTGAAAGCTCGTGTTGAAGGCAACAGCCTTTTTCTGGAAGGCAACAGCGCAAACGGCGAAGAAAATTATCCCGGCAATTTGACTTTTTCCGTCAAGTACACGGTTGAAGGTACAATGCTCACAATCGAATACTTTGCCCAAAGCGATGCCGATACCATTTTCAACCCCACAAATCACGCCTATTTCAACCTGAACGGACAAAACTTCGGCGACATTTCCAACATAGTTGTGCAAATTTTTGCCGACGCCTTTTTGCCCGTTAATGCCGATATGATCCCCACAGGCGAAGAGCGCTTGGTAAAGGATACCGCCTTTGATTTTTCCTCACCCAAAGCCATCGGGCAAGATATTTCTTCCGACGACAACCAAATTGTGTTGGCAGGCGGCTACGATCACAACTTTTGTTTGAAGGGCAAGCATGCGGCAAGGGCGTACTCTCCCCAAACGGGCATCGTTTTGGATTGCTACACCGATCGTCCCGGGTTGCAGTTCTACACGGGAAATTTTCTGACGGGCGAAAAGGGCAAAGCGGTGTATAATAAGCGCAGCGGATTTTGCTTGGAAACGCAAACCTATCCCAATGCAGTCAACATGCCCCAATGGCAAAGCCCGCTGCTCAAAAAGGGCGAGAAGTTTTATTCCGTTACACAGTATGTTTTTGGCGTAGACAAAAGCCTTTTGCAAAGGTAAAAAAGGTTGAACACAAATGAAAATTAAAATAGTGGAAAATTACGACGAAATGAGTTGGACGGCGGCAGAAGAAATAGCGCAAGTTTTGCAACAAAACCCACAAGCGGTTTTAGGGTTGGCAACAGGTTCCACGCCGTTGGGCGTATATCGGTTGTTGGCGCAATTTTGCCGGCAAAACAAACTGTCTTTCCGTCAAGTCCGCACGGTGAATTTGGACGAATACGTCGGCTTGGGAAGAAATGACGAACAAAGTTATGTTTCCTTTATGTATCAAAATTTGTTTGACAAAATCGATTTACCTGCCCAAAACGCTCATTTGCCCAACGGTTTGGCGGAAAATTTGCAAAACGAATGTGAACGTTATCGCATACTTTTGCAACACAACAGGCAAGACGTGCAAATTTTGGGGTTGGGGCGCAACGGGCACATCGGCTTCAACGAACCCGACTCCCCCTTTTCCGGCACAACGCACCTGGTAAATTTGGCGGAATCTACCATAAAGGATAATTCTCGCTTTTTCAACAACCCTTCGCAAATGCCCACGCAAGCCATAACCATGGGCATTTCGGAGATTATGCGTGCCAAAAAAATTTTGCTTTTGGCAAGCGGAAAGAACAAGGCGGAAGCCGTTTTCAGAATGGCAAAAGGACCCGTTAGCGAAAGTTGCCCTGCAAGCGTGTTGCAGCGTCATGAAAATTGCACGGTTATTATCGACAAAGCCGCCGCAAGTTTGCTGTAAAAAGTTACTGTAAAATCGCGCTTGATTGCAATCGTCCGAGGTTGTCGCATAAACATTTTGACGTTAGCGACTGCGCAAAATTCAAATTTTAAGGTACCGAAACATTGCTTTCGATACCCTTTTGCATATTTATACAAATTATTTGCCCTTTATGCGATCAGCGCGACACCCTTTTTCAATACGCGAACATTGTAAAAAGTGGCAGTGGTTTGCATTTGCGTTTCTTGTACCGGCACAAAAATTTGCTTGTTCGTAAGTGCCTTCGCACTTCGAAAAACATTTCGGGGCATTTTTGTTGTCTTTTTTGTTGGCTAAGGATGCCAAATTCTCATGCATATTCTGTTTAGCTATTGTTTTGTAACAAAGTTGTGGCGGCTATCCATTTTTTCCTTCGAACTTATCAATTGCCGTTTGCAGCAATAAGTCGAGTTCTATTTGTGCCTATCAAACTTTACTATTGTTATTTAACAAAGTGTCGGCTCTTTGTTTCTTGCACACCAACCTCTCTTTTTGATAACACGTTGACGACAAAATGCACAAAACTTTCAACAAACTATTGCAAATGGTTTGATTTTAGTTGTCTTTAATGTTAAAATATAACTAGTTTGAGTTTTGCGGCCCAAAAAAAGGTAGTCCTTTTCTCAAACGTATTTTTACGTTGTGGGGCAAAATTCGGGACAATTTTTTTGTGCGCAAATCAAAAAAATAACACTTTTTGCGAGGCGTCTTATGAGATCAAGCGGCATTTTGTTGCACATCACTTCTTTGCCTTCACGCTTTGGCGTAGGCACCTTGGAACAAACAAGCAAATTTATCAGATTTTTGAAAAAGGCCAAACAAAGTTATTGGCAAATTTTGCCGGTAACGCCCACCGACTTTGTAAACTCTCCCTATGCGTCGCCATCGGCTTTTGCCGGCAACACGTTGCTTATTGACGTGTCGGCGCTGCGCGACGAAGGACTTATTTCCCCTCAAACAATCAAAAACTGCCGCAAAATGCACGGCAACGACTACGGCTACGCCATCTACAACAAAGAAATAATGTTGCGCGAAGCCTTTTCGAATTTTATCAAACAACCGCAACCCTCCGACTACGACGAATTTAAACGCTCCAACGAGTTTTGGCTGAACGACTACGCTCTGTTTTGCGCTTTGAAAAAGCACTTCGGCGGAAAATCTTGGTTGGAGTGGGATGACGAAAACGTTCGAATGCGCAAAGGCGACGTTTTGAAAAAATATGCCGAAAGTTTGGCAGACGAAGTGGCTTACAATGTTTTCTGTCAATATGTGTTCTTCAAACAGTGGAAGAAGTTCCGCGCCAAGCTTAAACGCTCCGAAATTAAACTTATCGGAGACATTCCCATCTACGTGGCGTACGATTCTTCCGACGTTTGGGCTCACCCGGAACTGTTCAAGCTCACTTCGGATAGACGCCCCAGCTGGGTTGCGGGCGTGCCGCCCGACTGTTTTTCGGAAGATGGTCAGCTGTGGGGCAACCCCATCTACAATTGGGACGCAATGCAGGCGGAAAACTTCCGTTGGTGGACAATGCGCGTACAAAAATGTGCCGAATTGTTTGATGTGTTGCGTATCGACCATTTCCGCGCATTCGATTCCTACTACGAAATTGCATATGGTCAAACCACGGCAAGAATCGGCACTTGGCAAAAAGGCATAGGCTACGGATTTTTGCAACACATTCAAAACGCCGTGCCGCAACTTACTATCATTGCCGAAGATTTGGGAGACATTCCCCAAAGCGTGTTGGATTTGCGAGACAAATGCGGACTGGCCGGCATGAAGGTAGTGCAATTTGCCTTTGACGGCAACCCCAAAAACAGCTTTTTGCCGCAAAACTTTGAGGAACACTGCGTTGCCTACCTGGGCACGCACGACAACGACACCACCCAGGGTTGGTGGGATAGTTTGAGCGACAACGCTCGCGCCACCGTTTTGCGGCTAAGCGGTTTGGATAACGGCGAACACATTGTCCAAAAACTTATTCGTAACCTTGCAAACAGCCGTTCGGAGCTGGTGGTTTACAGCATGCAAGATTTGGTTGAAAACGATACAACTTCCCGAATGAACATTCCCGGAACGTTGGGGTGTTGGAAATATATGGCAAAAAGCGCCGACTTTTCCGATGGCGTGGCAACGAGGCTTGCCGACTTAACGGTGGAAACCAATCGCCAATAATTTTACGGAGGAACTATGTCAAACAGATTTACCGATTTTTACAACGGCAACAGCGCAAATGCTTACGAACTTTTGGGTTGCCACAAAGTAAAAGAAAATCTCTATCACTTTGCTGTGTGGGCGCCCAATGCCAAAGAAGTTTGTATCATCGGCGATTTCAACAACTGGTTGGTTTACCACAACAAGTTGCAACTTGAAGACGGCATTTGGCAAATCACTTTGGAAGCTCGCCCCGGCGATTGCTACAAATATGCCATCACCACCCAAAGCGGAAGTGTGCTTTACAAAGCCGACCCCTACGCAACCTATTCGGAAGTGCGCCCCAAAACGGCAAGCATAATTTACGACCCCGAAATACCATTTGAGTGGACGGACGAAGCCTGGATAGAAAAGCAAAACAAAACGGATATTTACAAAAGTCCCGTAAACATCTACGAAGTGCACGCCGGTTCTTGGCGCAGACACTATGACGGCAGCATGTATTCTTACCGCGATCTTGCCAAGTATTTGGTGCCCTACGTCAAAAAGATGGGCTACACGCATGTGGAATTTTTGCCCCTTGCCGAGCATCCATTCGACGGTTCTTGGGGATACCAAGTTACTGGATTTTTCTCTCCCACAAGCCGCTACGGCACGCCGGACGACTTGAAATACATGATAAACCAATTCCACAAAGCCGGCATAGGCGTAATTTTGGATTGGGTTCCGGCACATTTCTGCAAAGATGCGCACGGACTTATCGAATTTGACGGCACTTGCTGCTACGAATCGGCAGACGAATTCAAAAAAGAACATAAAAGTTGGGGAACGCGTATATTTGACTATTCCCGCTTCGAAGTTCAAAGTTTTTTGGTTTCCAACGCCGCCTATTGGCTGAAAGAATTTCACTTTGACGGTTTGCGCGTAGACGCCGTGGCAAGCATGCTTTACTTAGACTACGACCGTCCCGACGGACAATGGCGTCCCAACAAGTGGGGTGGCAAGGAAAATTTAGAAGCAATAGATTTGTTGCGAAAACTTTCCTGCAAAGTGTTTGAAATTTGCCCCTATTCTTTGTTTGTGGCAGAAGAATCCACGGCGTTTCCGCAAGTTACTCATCCCACCTACGTCGGCGGTTTGGGGTTCAACTACAAGTGGAACATGGGTTGGATGAACGACGTGTTGAGTTACATGAAAACGGACACGTTGTGGCGCGCGCAGCATCACGGACAACTTACTTTCTCTATGTGTTACGCTTACAGCGAAAACTACATTTTGCCTCTTTCTCACGACGAAGTGGTGCATCTGAAAGGTAGCCTAATAAACAAGATGTTCGGCGACTACGACACCAAGTTTGGGCAACTTAAAGCACTTTTGGGTTATCAGTATGCTCATCCCGGTAAGAAACTTAACTTTATGGGTGTAGAACTAGCCCAGTGGAACGAGTGGAACGAAGATAAAGAACTGGATTGGATGTTGCTTTCTTATCCCAAGCACGACAGCCACAGCAAATTTGTTATGGATTTGAACAAAACCTACAAAAAATACAAGGCGTTGTATCAAATAGACTGCTCGTGGGAAGGCTTCAAATGGCTTTTGCCGGACGACGCCAAAAACAGCGTGTTGGCATTAGAGCGTTTGGACAAAAAAGGCAACACCATGCTTGTGGTAATCAATTTCAGTTTGTACGACTACTACAAATACGGTTTCTTTATGGATTCGGGCGAATACAATTTGGTGCTAAACAGCGACCAAAGCCAATACGGCGGCAGAGACGTGCAAATTGCCGATGGTTTTTCCACCAACGAAGAGGGCTATGCGGAAATAACCATTCCCGCTTCCTCCGTTCAATACTACTACAAACCTGCAAAAAAGACTAAATAAGAAGGAAAATAAAGTTTATGTCAACTGTTTCTAATACAACACTTACAAAATCACAAAAGAAAGCACAAATAAAAGAACTTATCGAAAGCGCCGCAACAAAATCCTACGGCGTAACGGCAAGCGAACTTACTACGCGGCAACTTTACAGATGCGTTGCCTCCGTCGTGAGAGATATGCTTTTGTCCAAGCGTTCGGCTTTCAACAAAGAACACAAAGCAAGATTGAGAAAGAGAGTTCACTATCTTTCTATGGAATTTTTGATGGGCAGAAGTTTGAAAAACAATTTGTTCAATATGGAATTGGACGAATTGTTTGCGGAAGTTTTGAAAAAGAATTACAAAGTGGATATCAACGACTTGTACGAGTGCGAACCGGATGCCGGTTTGGGTAACGGCGGCTTGGGCAGACTTGCCGCTTGCTACTTGGATTGTTTAGCAAAGGAAAACTATCCCGTTATGGGGCACTCGTTGCGTTTCGAATATGGATTTTTCCAACAAAAAATTGTTGACGGTTGGCAAACGGAATTGCCGGATAACTGGTTGCCCGGTGGCGATGTTTGGCTAAAAGAACGCCCCGACAAAATTCAAAAGGTGCGTTTCGGCGGCGAAGTGAAGGAAATTTGGACGGATCAAGGTCCCATTTATCAACAAGTGAACTGTCAGGAAGTGGAAGCTTTCCCATACGATATGGTGGTGGAAGGTTACCATGCACATGCTGTGGGCGTGTTGCGTTTGTGGTCTGCACGCAACTCCAAGCCCTTCGATTTCCGCGCGTTCGGACAGGGCGAATATATGCGTGCCATGCAAGAACAAACGGAAGCGGAAATGATAACCAAGGTGCTTTACCCCAACGATAACCACGAAGAAGGCAAAATTTTGCGCTTAAAGCAAGAATACTTTTTGGTTTCGGCGGCAATGCAAAACATCACGACCGACCACTACGTGCGTTACGGCAACTTCGATTCCTTTGCAAAGTTGGTGGCGGTGCACATCAACGACACTCATCCTGCTTTGTGCGTGCCGGAACTCATGCGCATTTTCGTTGACGACTACCACCTTGATTGGGATTATTCTTGGTCTATTGTCAAAAACGTTTGCGCCTACACAAACCACACTGTTATGGCGGAAGCGTTGGAATGCTGGCCGGAATATATTTTCCAAAAGTTGTTGCCGCGTATTTATCAAATAGTGGTGGAAATAAACGAGCGTGCTTGCAAACGTTATTGGAACAAGTGCGGCGATTGGAACAAAGTTTCCAACCTTGCTGTGGTGGCTTATGGGCAAGTGCGTATGGCAAACCTTTCCATTGTAGGTTCTCACTACGTAAACGGAGTGTCTGAATTGCACAGCGAAATTTTGAAGAAAACACTTTTCAAAGATTTTTACGATATGAGCCCCGAAATGTTCGGCAACGTTACCAACGGCATTGCACACCGCAGATGGCTTTGCCAAGCCAACCCCAAGTTGACCACGCTATTGAAAGAACTTATCGGCGACGGATTTGTTTCAGATGCAAGCCAGTTGACAAAACTCAACGCATTTTTGGATGACTCTTCCGTTCACCAACGTATGGCGGAAATAAAACTCACCAACAAAAAACACTTTACCGAAATTGCCAAGAAAAAGGCAGATATCTTCTTGGACCCCAACACGCGCTTTGACGTGCAAGTGAAGCGTTTACACGAATACAAACGTCAACTGCTGAATGTGTTGAAGATAGTTTACCTGTATCACCAACTGAAAGAAAATCCCGATTTGGATGTTACTCCGCAAACCTTCATTTTCGGCGCAAAGGCGGCTCCCAGTTACTATGCGGCAAAAGAAGTTATTAAACTTATTTGTTATATACAAAAGGATTTGGAAAGATATCCCAAAATTCGCGAAAAACTCAACGTGGTGTTTATGGAAAACTACTGCGTTACCATGGCGGAAAGCCTTATACCGGCGGCGGAAATTTCCGAACAAATTTCGTTGGCAGGCAAAGAAGCAAGCGGCACGGGCAACATGAAGTTTATGATAAACGGCGCAATAACGTTGGGCACAATGGACGGCGCAAATGTGGAAATCGCCCAATCCGTTGGTTTGGACAATATTTTTATCTTCGGAATGACGGCAAAAGATGTTTCGGATATTTGGGGCGCAGGCTACAATTCTGCCGATTTCTACTTCAAGCAACCCAAACTTCGCATAATTATAGAAGAACTCAACAACGGCTTCGGCGGCGAAACGTTTGAAAACATTTCCAACTATCTGCTGCGTTCCAACCAAGTGGCAGACCCGTATATGTGCTTCGCCGACTTTGCCTCCTATTTGAGCGCACACGAAAGAATGGACAAATGCTATCAAAATGTGGACCTTTGGAACAAAATGTCCTTGAAAAACATTGCAGAAGCAGGAAGATTTTCCGCCGACCGCGCAGTGCGTGAATATGCGGAAAAGATTTGGAGAATGTAATGCTTTACGTAAAATACAACCCAACAAACGAATTTCACAAAACCATTGTCGGCGCCGTTCCAGAAGGCATACGCTTTGGCATCAGATTACAAATAAATCAGTGCATTTCGCCCAAAAAAGTTACGATGGTGGTGTATAGCGACGACGGAAAGTTTCACGAAGAATACGTGATGTATAAGGATATTTCCGGCGAGGGCTACGATAACTATTTGGCAGATGTGCAGTTCAAAAAAGGACTTTATTGGTACTATTTTGTGATGGACGGCGTGATGTATGAACGGTTTATCGGCGTGGACGACAGCAAAAACGCAAGTTTGTACTTCCAAAACGTTCGACCTTGGCAACTTTCCGTCTACAAAAAGGTTTACAAAACCCCTGCTTGGCTTAACAAGGGAGTTATGTACCAAATAATGGTGGACAGATTTTGCAAAGTGGGACAAACAATTGCCACTGAAGACAAAATCATGCGCAACTGGGGCGATAAACCTTTCTTTTGC
Source organism: uncultured Oscillospiraceae bacterium (assembly GCA_964535505.1). GTDB lineage: Bacteria > Bacillota > Clostridia > Christensenellales > CAG-314 > Fimimonas. Next base: position 23,728 of record CAZHUH010000002.1, on the reverse strand, counting down.
GAAGAGGATGGCGAGGTGCGTAACCGCGACTTTTTCGGCGGTAATTTGAAAGGTATCATTTCGAAATTGCCCTATTTGCATTCGCTGAACGTAAAAACGCTCTACTTGAACCCAATTTTTAAGGCATATTCCAATCACAAGTACGACACAGAAGACTACGAAAAGATAGATCCGATGTTCGGCACGGAAGAAGATTTTCAAACTTTGTGCGAAGAAGCGCGCAAACTGGACATAAAAATCATTTTGGACGGCGTGTTCAACCACGTTGGCAGCAGTTCCAAGTATTTCAATCGCGGCAAAAAGTATGGCGAAGGCGGCGCGTACAACGATGTAAATTCCCCTTACCGCGATTGGTTCAACTTCTACGCCGACAATTCCTACGAGTGTTGGTGGAGTTTTCAAACTTTGCCTCGCATAAATGCCCAAAGCAAAGGCGCTCAGCATTATTTTTGCGGCCCAAACGGCATTGTGTCCAAGTGGCTGAAAGCAGGCGCAAGTGGTTGGCGGTTGGATGTTGTGGACGAAATTGCCGACTGTATGTTGGACAAAATTGTGGCTTCTGCAAAAGCGCAAGACCCCGAGTGTGCCATTATCGGCGAAGTTTGGGAAGATGCATCCAACAAAATCGACTACGGCGTAAGGCGGCACTACTTGGACGGCACGCAGTTAGATTCGGTGATGAACTATCCGCTGATGAACGGCATAATCAATTTTGTGCGCGACGGCAACGAAGCTGCGTTGGCTTCGGTGGTGTTTGAAATTATGAACAATTATCCTGCCTACGTTCGTAACAATTTGATGAACGTTTTGGGCACGCACGACACGGCACGCATTTTGACAATGCTTGCAGGCGACAGGATAGAAAACAGCGGCAAAGACGTGCTTGCAAAGGCCAAACTTTCCGACGAACAGTACAAGTTGGGTTGCAAATTGCTCAAAATTGCGGCGATTTTGCAGTTTACAATGTTCGGTTTTCCTTGCATTTTCTACGGAGACGAAGTGGCAATGGAAGGGTACCGTGATCCATTCTGCCGTGGTTGCTATCCGTGGGACAGCCAAAACAAACTGATGCTGGATTTCTACCGCAGATTGGGCGAATTACGCCAAGATTCAGTCTTTTCCGATGGCGATTTCCACCAGCTTGTGGCGGAAAACGGCGTTTACGCTTTCGAACGCGCACTGCAACAAACGCAAACGGATATTATAGTTGCGGTAAACCGCGGAGGCAAAGAATACACGTTGTATCTGGGTGACATCTACGAGGACGTGTTTACAGGACGCAAGTACAGCGAAGTGTGCCGTTTGCAAAACAACGGCTACGTTGTGTTGAAACGCATTTGACAGTGTCTTGAACAGAGATGCGGCGGTATGTGTTAAGTATGGCAAAAGTGTAGTCGTTGAATGGTACGTATAAACAAACGGAAATGCACGTGGTGTTCGCACCCGACGCTATCGATTTGTACAGCGCATTTAACATTATCAACATTACCGAAGGAAAATTATGCTTTCCCTTGCTATTTGGGGAAGCAGTTTTCTTTCGCAAAAATGTTTTTTGAAACATTTTTGCACACACATATGCTCAAAAATTGTGGTTTGCTATGTGTGCCGAATGGAAAAATTGTAACTTCGAAACGCAGTTGCGCCTTGTTCGCTTGTGCATATCGGTACCTGTAGGCAGGCAATTTTGCAATTTTTTTTGTTTAACGTCTCGTAAATAATTGACATATTTCGACTTAGGAAGTATATTTAGTTGGCAATATATTTTGTGCCGCAAACGGTTGCTTGACAAAAGCAAATCGACAGGATTTTGAAGAGACAATTCCGAAAAATCCGCAGTGGTTTGTTGTCGAAAACTCCTTTGGCGGCAAAGGCAAAAATCGGTGAAAAAGATAACTTACAAACAAGTTTTACACTTCATAAAAAGTTACGCAGTAGTGTCTCTTGCGGGAGTTTTGAACGCAATCTCGCTGTTTTCCTTTATCAATCCGGTAAACCTCATTGCAGGCGGTTTCAGCGGCTTGGCGTCCACGCTATCTCACGTTTTTGTGTTGTTTTTGGATGTTGAATTCGAACAGTTGATGTCGGTTGTGTATTTTGTGCTGAACATTCCATTGCTTATTTGCTCGCTGATATTTTTGCGCGGCGATTTCACATTCAAAACCATTTGGGCAACGTTGGTAAGCTCGGTGGTGTTGGGTATTTTGCCTAAGGACTTGCAATTTAATAGTTCGCCGATTATATGTGTAATTTTCGGCGGCTTGATTATAGGCGTTGCCATGTTCATTGCCTACGAAGAAAACGGCAGCAACGGCGGCACTGAGGTTATCGGCAGAATTGTCAACAAATATCACCCCGAAGTGGACATTTCGCGCGTGATTTTGTTGTGCAACTTCTTTATTACACTGTCCGGCAGTATAGTAACCGTTGTGGTGGTGCCCGAAGCGCAAGTGGATATCATTTTGTACTCTTTCATCTACGTGCTTATCGGCGGCAACGTGTTGGGAATGTTGCGTCGTGGCTTCAATCATCCGCAAAAATTTCTTATCGTCACAACCGAATACGAAAAAATCGGGCAAGATATCACACGTCAATTTCAGCGCGGCTACACAACCTTTGATTTGGAAAACAGCTACGACGGCAGAACTCGCAAAATGCTTTCTGTGGTTGTGCAGTATAGGCAAATGAACATCCTGAAATTGTTGGTCAGAAAGCGCGATCCGCATGCGTTCACTATAATTAAAGACGTGTCAGACGTCTTTTCGCGCCCCACTTTCAACAGAAACTACAAGACGAAATAGCGTTTTGTTCTGTTGTGTGTAAAACAGTGGTTGGCACAACTTCTTGCATACGGTATGGAGAAAATTGAATTTTTGTTTGGTTTTCATATTGAAGGAGAAATAAAAAATGGAAAACAAAGAGGGTCCTGCAAACGCAGAAGAACGAGTAAAGGGAGAACAAACGCCCCAAGAAAATTCCGACACATTTATACAAGAAAAAATTAAATTATCGGAAAAAAGTTTTTTGTACAACTTGAAGCAATTTTTGCTGATTTTGGTCGCTGCGCTTGCAACGGCGGCGTCTGTGGAAATTTTCCTGTTGCCAAGCGACGTTGTCATTGGCGGCGTGTTGGGCGTTTCCTCCATTTTGGATATTTTGTTGAGCACCGACGTTTCAAAATGGTACCTTTCGGCAGGCGTTTGGTTGGTGGTCTTGAACACACCTATTTTCATCTATTGCTTTGTAACCTTCCGCAGCCGTTTTGTCTTCAAAACCTTGCTGTACGTGGTTTGTTTGGCAGGATTTCTGATTTTGTTCCGCCTGTTGGATGTGTCGGGCATCTTCGAAAAACTTATGTACGGCGACAGCGAAAAAGACAAGGTTATCTACGTCATTTTGGGCGGTGCACTGCATGGCGTATCATTGCCCATTATGCTTTCGGTAAACGCCTCCACAGGCGGCAGCGACATTGTGGGACTTATGGCGCAAAAACGTTCCAAACAAACAAGTAGTATCGCTATGCGCGTTATTTTGCTCACCAACATTTTGGTGGTGTTGGCTTCTTCTGTGGTGGTTTACTTCGTGCGTAACAATGCCGCCGACGCCGTCAATATGTTTATTTACTCCGTTGCAGCAATGTTCATTTGCGAAATTGTTCAAGAATGGATTTTCAAGGGTTTTTCCGCAGCGTTGGAGTTGGAAATTGCCACCGAAAAACCTGCCGAAATGGTTGCGGCATTGCAAGCCGGCTTAAAACACGGCACAACCACGGTGAAAGTTACCGGTGGATATTCGCACAAAGAAATATCTATGATACTTTGCGTTGTGAATAAGCAACAACTTACTCACGCGCGCCGAATCATCAACCAAGTGGACGAAAAAGCCTTTGCCTATGTGGAAAACGTAAAGGAAGTCGTGGGCAAAGGGTTTGCCAACAAAGAAATAGAACTTGATGAAACGGAAGAATAGTATGTAGTCTGCAAGTGTTTGTTGCTTGCAAACTGCATTGAGTTACTTTTTCGCTAACGCATTGTAGACAATGGTGCAAATGGCGTTTACTATGCCAAAATCGAAAATGTCGGCATTGCGCTGTTTTTTGCGCACCGATAGGTCTTATGATGGGCTTTGTTGTGCTTCCCGTTTCAATTTTTGTTTTGCAAATTTCCGGTAATTCAACTTGATTTGATTATTCACAAATTTTCAGGCATTTCAACTTTTTGTTGCAAATTTTAGTTGCAATTTGGTTTCGGCGAATATTTTCCCAGCATTTGTTTAAGTATTTCCAAGTGCAATTCTTCGTCCATTACAATTCGCTGAACAATTGCCGCCACTTGCTCGTTTTTCAGCACAAACAGCATTTTTTTGTATTCTGTTATGGCGTCCATTTCGCCTGCTATGTCGTCCATCAACATTTTTTGCGGCGTGGTAGCTTGAGAAACGGCACTTGTGTCGAAAAATATTTTGGAATTGGGATACTGCACATAGCGTGGATTGACGCCTAATTTTGCCATTGCATCGCCCAAAATATGTAGGTGTTTCATCTCGGCAATAGCAATTTGCATAAGGGTGTCGGCGTCATCGGGGTTGAACTTTTGCATAAAAATTTTGTGGTAACTGTATTGCAAAATGGCGGTAAGTTCGCTGCAAAGAGTTGCGTAGGCAAAGGAAATTATCTGTCCGCTGCGCACATCGGGCGTCAAATCGTCGGTGGAAGGGTAGGGGATATCGCAAATAAGCGGTTTCAAAAGTTGCCTCCGTGTTTTTTGTTTCAGTGTATGAAAGGTTTTTTCTTTGTGTTACCGTTTAGTTAAGCGAAAAAAAATACGTTTTTGCAAAGTTGCCGTTCTTGCTTCTTGTTCTTGTTTTTTTGCAACAATTTTCAACGCGCCGATAGAGCAATTGGCATTTATATAACCCAATGAGAACAAACTGTGTCGGAAAACGCGGTTTTGTAGGATACTATTTCACACATAGTAATGATTATTAAATTTTACTGATTTTGTCGCCTAGGCGGTTTTTGCACAAATCACTTTTCCATAAGTTTTCTTTATGCCGTCAATAAAATTTCGCAATGATTTTTCGGCGAAGTTATCACTTGACAATGTCGTTATAAATGTCTATAATGATATAAGACAAAATTCGGCTTTTGCGCGCATACGCTTTTGCTGCGCCAAGCCTATTTGCAAATCTAAAAGGAGTATCAACCATGAATAAAAAGAGTATCAAAGATGTAGACGTGAAAGGTAAAAGATGTTTGGTGCGCGTAGATTTCAACGTGCCCATGAAAGATGGCGTTATCACCGACGAAAACCGTATCAACGGCGCATTGCCAACCATCAAATATTTGATGGAGCACGGCGCAAAAGTTATTTTGTGTTCTCACCTTGGCAAACCCCACAACATTTTTACTCCCAATTTCAAACTGAACAAGAAAGAAAAAGCAGCTTTGGAAGCATTGCCCGAATCGGATCGCGATGCGGCAAAGGCGGAAATGATTGTAAAAGCATTGAAAGGCGATGCAAAGAAGTTCTCTTTGAAACCCGTTGCAGACAGACTTAACCAACTTTTGGATGGAAAAGTTACGTTTGCTACCGATATTGTAGGCGAAGATGCTCAAGCAAAAGTTGCCGCTTTGAAAGAAGGCGAGGTTGTTTTGTTGGAAAACACCCGTTTCGATGCAGGCGAAGAAGGCCGCGACGAAGAATTCTGCAAAAAACTTGCTTCCTTCTGCGATATCTACGTGAACGACGCATTCGGAACGGCTCACCGTTCGCACGCTTCTACTGCCGCAATAGTAGAATACGGATTTGCAAAAGTTGCAGTATGCGGATTTTTGATTGAAAAAGAACTTTCCGTAATGGCAGATGCACTTGATCACCCCGTTCGTCCTTTTGTTGCAATTTTGGGCGGTGCAAAAGTTGCCGACAAACTTAACGTTATCAACAATTTGTTGGAAAAATGCGACACGCTTATCATCGGCGGCGGCATGGCTTACACTTTCTTGAAGGCAGAAGGCAAAGAAATCGGCAAATCTCTTTTGGACGAAACAAAATTGGATTATTGCCGTGAAATGATGGCGAAAGCCAAGGCAGAAGGCAAGAAATTGTTGTTGCCCGTAGACTGCGTAACAATCCCCGATTTTCCCAGCCCCATCGATGCTCCTGTAGAAACAACGGTTGTGGACGTCGACAGCATCCCTGCCGATCGCGAAGGCGCAGACATCGGACCTAAAACTTGCGAACTTTACGCAGCGGAAATCAAAAACGCAAAAACCGTTATTTGGAACGGACCTATGGGCATTTTTGAAAATCCCACCTTGGCAGCAGGCACCAACGCAGTTGCAAAAGCAATGGCTGAAAGCGATGCCACAACAATCATTGGCGGTGGCGACAGTGCGGCTGCGGTTGCACAACTTGGCTACGCAGACAAAATGTCTCACGTATCCACAGGCGGCGGCGCAAGTTTGGAATTGTTCGAAGGCAAAGTTCTTCCGGGAATTGCTTGCTTGAACGAAAAATAGAATCTCTATGCAATATTTGCCATTTGTATCTGCGGCGTTGCTTTTTCTGATGTTGTTTGCGTTCTCGCACGAAAGCGAGCTGAAAAGCAAAAAAGCCGCATACATTTCATTAAAAAAAGGGAAAACAGGTATGAAAAAAGAAGCATTGGAGCCGTTTATCGGTCAAAAGATTGTTATTCGCGATTTGTTTGGCTACGTTACCGAAGGCGTTTTGGAAAGCGTTGACGACAACAGCGTAATTTTGACGAGAGGCCGCAAAACCGTGCAAAAAACGGTTATGGCAACGGAATACGTGTCCTCTTTCGATTTGTCGGAAAAGCCGATTTGAAGTTTTAGTCGGCACCCGATGAGCTTGACAATAAAGGAAAAGAAAAAATGAAAAATAAGATTATTGCAGGAAACTGGAAAATGAACAAAAACCGCACAGAAGCGGCGGAGCTTATCGAAAAACTTATCCCATTGGTTGAAGGCACACACAACACGGTAATAATTTGCGTGCCTTTCACCGATTTGTGCAAAGCGGTAAAACTCACAAGCGGCACAAACATTCACGTTGGCGCACAAAACTGCCACTGGAAAGAAAGCGGTGCCTACACAGGCGAAATTGCCCCCTCCATGCTTACGGATCTTGGCGTTGAATACGTAGTTATTGGGCACAGTGAACGTCGCACTTATTTCGGTGAAACAGACGAAACGGTGCTTCTTCGCACCAAAGCGGCGTTGGCGGCTGGGCTTAAACCCATTGTTTGCATAGGTGAAACGTTGTCCGAACGTCAAAGCGGCAATATGGAAGTTGTTTTGAATCGTCAAATCACCGAAGGTTTCAAAGACGTTACCGCCGACGAATTGAAAAACATCATCGTTGCTTACGAACCCGTTTGGGCAATAGGCACAGGCGTTACGGCAACGGACGACCAAGCCAACGACGCCATTGCCTATGTAAGAAGTGTGTTTGCAAATCATTACGGAAAAGAGGCTGCGGACGCATTGTATATTCAATATGGCGGCAGCATGAACGACAAAAATGCGGCAGGTCTTTTGGCTATGCCCCAAATTGACGGCGGACTTATCGGCGGCGCAAGCTTGGTTGCCGAAAAATTTGCCGCAGTGGTAAAAGCGCATTAAAAAAGGTAGTATATGAACAAAAAAATTACAGCATTGATTATTATGGATGGCTACGGCCTTTCAAAAGAAGAAAAAGGCAACGCCGTTGGCGTGAACTGCTCGCCTTACGTTCGCTTTTTGATGGACAACTATCCCACAACGCAACTTGATGCCAGCGGTTTGGCGGTTGGGCTTCCGGAAGGTCAAATGGGCAACAGTGAAGTGGGGCACTTGAACATCGGCGCAGGCCGCGTGGTGTATCAAGAACTTACTCGTATCACAAAATCCATTGCCGACGGCGATTTCTTCACCAACCCTGCGTTTTTGTCGGCTGTGGAATACGCCAAGAAAAACGGCGGCAAATTGCACCTTATGGGACTGTGCTCAAACGGCGGCGTGCATTCGCACATAACCCATTTGTTCGCATTGATAGAACTTGCCAAACGCAGCGGTTTGGATAACGTCTATGTTCATTGCTATATGGATGGTCGCGACGTTTCCCCCACAAGCGGCGCAGGTTTTGTGGAACAGTTGCAAAACAAAATGGCAGAGCTCAACTTCGGCAAAGTGGCAACCGTTTGCGGCAGATACTACGCAATGGACCGCGACAACCGTTGGGACAGAGTGGAAAAGGCGTACGACATGCTCACTTTGGGCGTTGGCGTCAAAACGGCAACCGATGCCGTTCAAGCACTTAAAGCCAGCTATGACGAAGGCGTTACCGACGAGTTTGTGCTTCCTACCGTAATAACGGAAGACGGGCACCCCGTTGCCACAATCGAAAATGGCGATGCAGTTATATTCTTCAATTTCCGCCCCGACAGAGCGCGCGAAATGACCAGAGCATTTACTCAAAGCGGTTTCGAAGGTTTCAACCTTCAAGGGAAAAATCGCAAAGTGCATTGGACTTGCATGACACAATATGACGAAAAATTTGTGGGTGTGGATATTGCTTATCGCCCGGAAACCTACGTCAACACTCTTGGCGAATATCTTGCCAAAATGGGCAAAACGCAACTTCGCATTGCCGAAACGGAAAAATACGCTCACGTAACGTTTTTCTTCAACGGCGGCGTAGAAGCCCCCAACGAAAACGAAACGCGCGTGCTTATTGCCTCACCCAAGGTTGCCACTTACGATTTGCAACCGGAAATGAGCGCCAACGAAGTTTGCGAAAGAGCCATTGCCGAAATTGAAAAAGACAAGTTTGACGTGATGATTTTGAACTACGCAAACTGCGACATGGTGGGACACACCGGTGTTATCCCTGCGACCGAAAAGGCCGTTGCAACGGTGGACGAATGCGTGCGCAAAGTGGTGGAATGCATTTTGGCAAACGGCGGCAGAGTGTTTGTTACCGCCGACCATGGCAATGCCGAAAAGATGTTGGCTGAAGACGGTTCGCCTTTCACGGCGCACACCACAAACAAAGTGCCCTTCATCATGGTGGACGGACACCTTCGCAACAAAACGATGCATCAAGGTGCGCTTTGCGACATTGCGCCCACTATGCTTACCGTTATGGGGTTGGAAATCCCTCGCGAAATGACAGGTAAAAGCCTTATAGACTAAACGGCATTTTTCGTTTTGACAAGCAAAGTTTGGCTTGGTATTATTAACGAAGTTGGGTTTTGTGCGACAGTTTGCGCATATATAATGAAAGCGCACAACAAAAAGTTATGTTTGCCAAACATTGCAAAATTCAGAAATTTTCAAAAGCAGTCCTTCGGGGCTGCTTTTTGACGCTCAATTTACGGCTCTTTCGCTAAGACCGCAGTGTAGGCGCAAAATCGTGTCGGTTGACAACGGAAAAACGCAAATAAAAGCAGGCGTAGATTCTTTTGATTGGCAGAAAGTGCAAATCAAACAAGAAAAAGTGTGTTGTTATGTTTTTTTTGTGTAAAAAAGTTGCAAAATGCAAAATTGTGTGCTATACTAGCAAGGCAAAATGTGTGGAATTGTTCACACTCAAAACCTATGGAGGTGTAATTGTGCTAAACTTTCTTCTAGCGGCTGAAGGAGCAGCGCTTGCTGTGTTTATTGTAAAAATCGTTTTGGCTGTGTTGTCACTTGCCTGTGTTGCGTTTATCATAATTGTCGTTATGGTTCAAAAGGGCAATTCCGACGGGATGGAAGCCATGATGGGCAGTTCCAAATCGGACGATTCGGAAACGTACTACGGCAAAAATGCCGGTTCGCGCAAAGAAGCCAAGCTCAAACTTTGGACATACATTTGTTCGGGTGTACTTGCGGTTTGCTGCATAGCATTCTTGCTGTTGGGCTTGATTTAACGATTTTCAAAAAGACAGGGCGAGTGAAAGTTTTTTCATTCGTCTTTTTTGTTGTCCTTTGTAGGAAAAAGTGCGAACAACGGCAATGTTTTGTTCGCCAAAGTTCGGCACAAACTATATAACGTAAATAAAATATGAATTTGAAAGAAAAGATACTTGAACTAATAAGAAACACACATGCGGAGTTTTTTACCGCAAAGCAGTTGTGCGGAATTTTGCAAATAAAATCTACCGCCGAAAGCCGCATTGTTGCGGACGTTTTGCGGCAAATGGAAAAAGATTGCGACGTGATTTTTGACGAAAAGAACCATCGTTACCGTTTGGTGAAGGAGGGCGATTTCGGCAAAGCCATTTTTGACGCCAACGCGCGCGGCTTCGGCTTTTTGCTTATGGAAGAGGGCGACTTGTTTGTGCCTGCCGCAAAAACGCACGGCGCGTTTCATCGCGACACAGTGCTGTTTCGCAGGGTGATCGGCACCAAGGACGAAGCGGAAATTGTCAAAATTCTTTCGCGCGGAATGACGGAAATTGTCGGCACTTACCAAAAGTCTAACCATGCACGTTTTGTTGTGCCCGATGAAAGCAAGTTCATTAGCGACATCTACGTTTTGCCCAAACGCGATTTGGGTGCGAAGAATGGTCAAAAAGTTGTTGTAAAAGTGGTAAGTTTTCCCGAGGATAACCGCAACAGTCCCGAAGGGGAAATTGTGCAGGTGTTGGGTTTTCCTGATGAAAAAAATGTTGATATGCTTTCCGTTGCCTATGCTTTCGGCTTGCACAAGGAGTTTGGCGAACAAACTGAAACTCAGGCGGCCAAACTGCCACAAACAATTTCCGAAAGCGAATTGGACAACAGAAAGGATTTGCGTAGTTTTACCGTGTTTACCATAGATGGTGAAGATGCCAAGGATTTGGACGATGCCGTTTCCGTTAAGGAAAACAACGACGGCACTTTTACGTTGGGCGTGCATATAGCCGATGTTTCGCACTACGTTAAGCCGAGCGATGATGTTGATAGGGAAGCCTTTGCGCGCGGAACAAGCGTGTATTTTCCTCAAATAGTGTTTCCCATGTTGCCAACGGCATTGAGTAACGGAATCTGTTCGCTGTACGAAGGTGTGGACAGGCTGACGTTAACTTGTCAAATGGTGATCGATTCGGCAGGCAAAGTGTTGGAAAGCGACATTTTTCCGTCGGTAATTCGCAGTTGCCATCGTCTGACTTACACTGCGGTGCAAGCAATTTTCGACGGCGATAAAAAAGTGCAGAAGAAATATGCTGACATTGTGCCGGACTTGTTGGTTATGAAAAAACTTGCCGAAATTTTGCAGAAAAAGCGTGAAAAACGCGGCAATGTAGATTTTCAAACCAAAGAAGTGCAATTTGTTCACGATGAATTTGGTGACGTGGTGGATGTTGTGCCGATAAAAAGGCTGTTTGCCCACCAACTTGTTGAAGAATTTATGATAGTTGCCAACGAAAGCGTGGCGGAATATGCCGAAAACTGCCAATATCCGTTTGTCTACCGTGTGCACGAAAAGCCCGACACGGAAAAATGCGCCAATTTGATGGCTTTGCTGAAAGGTGTTGGCATAAAAGTGAAACAAAGCAAAGAAATACACAATTCTGTGTTGCAAGACGCGCTTAAAAAGGCAGAAAGCACGCCTTACTTCAATTTGATAAACGATGTTATGTTGCGCACAATGCAAAAAGCCAAGTACAGCCCGATAAACTCCGGACACTTCGGATTGTCCAGCAACTGTTATTGCCATTTCACTTCGCCCATAAGGAGGTATCCCGATTTGGTGGTGCACCGCATTTTGAAAACGGCAATAGCCGGCAAAATGACGGAGAAAGCTTTGTGTGCTTACGAAGAAATGGTAGGCAACACTGCTTTTCAAAGCAACATTCGCGAAAAAGTCGCCGACGAAGCCGAGCGCAAGGCCGACGATGTGAAAAAATGTTGCTATGCCGAACGTATTTTAGGACAATCTTTTGAAGCAATTGTTTCGGGCGTTTGCGAACGTGGTATTTTTTGCCAGTTGCCGAACACGGTGGAAGGGTTTGTTCCCGTGGAAAAACTCGGCGGATATTTTCAGTATAATTCGGCAACCTTTTGCTTGTTTAACGAAAGTTTGAAATATTCCTTGGGAGACAAGGTGCTTATTACGGTTGCGAGCGTAAATAAACAAACGGCAAAAATAGCGTTCGATTTGGCACAGGCACCGCGTGAGTAACGGAAAGGCCACGTGCTTTTGAGAATATTTTGCAAAAAACGTTGACGAAAAAAAACCAAACAATATATAATGAAAACTACTTACAAAAATCGGAGTAATCATGTCTGAAAACAAAGTGATAACAACAAACAAAAAGGCTTTTCACGACTACTTTGTGGTGGAAACGTTGGAATGCGGCATAAATTTGGTGGGCTGTGAAGTAAAATCGCTGCGCAAAGGCGAAGTTAATCTTGCAGATTCCTATTGTAGAGTGGAAAACGGCAATTTGGTGCTTTTGGGGTGCCACATCAAAAACTACGACAAGGGCAGTTATTCTAACGTAGAAAGTCGCCGCGATAGACGGCTTTTGGCGCACAAGCGAGAAATTATGCGCATTTTGGGCAAAGTTAAGGAAAAGGGCTATTCGTTGGTGCCGCTGAAAATGTATTTCAAGGGTTCGCTTGTTAAGGTGGAGGTGGCATTGGTAAAGGGCAAACAAAACTACGACAAAAAGGAAAGCATACTCAAAAAAGATTTGGATCGTGCTCAACAACGTGCAGTAAAAGAATATGCCGACAGAAGATAGAGTACTATGTCTAACACAATGTTTAATTTTTCGCAATACGACTTTTCTCGAATTGCCATTGTAGGTTGCCCAGGAAGTGGAAAGACCACCTTTTCCAACCATTTGGGCAAGGTACTGAATCGTGCTGTTTGGCACTTGGACAAATTGTTGTGGAACCCAAACTGGCAAATGCTGCCGTATGACCAACGCAAACCTATTCACGACCAACTGATTGCGCAAGACAACTGGATAATAGACGGAATGTGGCGTAGCCACATTGTTGATAGATATTCTCGTGCAACGTTGGTGTTGTTTTTGGATTACAGCCGCACAACCTGCCTTCGCCGTGCAATTTTGCGCCGCCTGAAATATGCCGGCAAACAGAGGGAAGATATTGCGAAAGGCTGTTTGGAAAAGCTTGACGGATATTTTTTGAAATACATTTGGAATTTTAAAAAGAACGTGCGCCCATTGCTTTTGCAGTTGGCGCAAAGCAGTTCGCAAAGCGTTTGCACTGTAAGGCTGACATCCCCCAAAGCGGCACAAAACTTTTTGAAAGCGTTGGAAAACTTTTTACAAGAAATTTGAAAAACTTTGTCAATTTTGTTGACTTTTGGAATATTTTGCCGCATTATAGAATAAAAGTTCGACATTGTATATGCGTAATTGGATAATCGGATTTTATTTTTCAAAACAACAAATTCATTTAAGAAAATTCGAGGTGTTCGAATGATTAAGTTGGAAAATCTAACCAAAATATTCAAAAAGCCCATTCGCGAAGAAGGCGTTTTGGGCATGTTAAAGACGTTGTTTTCAGCCAAGTACGAAGAAAAAGTGGCGGTAAACCACATAAACGTAGAAATAGGCGACGGCGAAATAGTGGGTTACATCGGCTCTAACGGTGCGGGGAAATCAACAACCATCAAAATGATGTGCGGAATTTTGACGCCAACCGAAGGGCACGTTTACATAGACGGCGAAGAACCTTACAAATACAGGCGCAAAGTTGCGCAAAAAATCGGCGTGGTGTTTGGGCAAAAAACGCAGTTGTGGTGGGATATTCCGCTTATCGAAAGTTTCAAAGTGCTGAAAGAAATTTATCAAATAAGCGATGTCGACTACAACGAACGAATGGAATTTATCACCGCAACGCTGGGCATAAAAGATTTTTTGGATCAAGCCGTGCGCACACTGTCGTTGGGGCAGCGTATGCGTGCCGATTTGGCGGCCGCCTGGATTCACAATCCCAAAATTTTGTTTTTAGACGAGCCTACAATCGGTTTGGATGTGTTGGTGAAAAAGAAAATTCGCGAAGCCATCAAAACTATGAACGCGCGCTACAACACAACGGTAATTTTGACCACACATGACATGCAGGATATCGAAGATTTGTGCAGTCGTATTGTGCTTATTGAAGAAGGCAATATAATTTTCGATGGTCCGATTTCGGAAATAAAGCACCGCTTCGGCGACCTTCGCACTTTGACTGTGAACCCAAAAGTTAACGCGGAGATCGATTTGTTGGACACTTTCGGCGGCACTGTTAGCTATGAACAAAAGGAAAGCAACCTGCTGATTAAGTTCAACGCCGACAACGTAGAAATTCAAAAGGTGGTGGATTATGCTTTCCACACACTGAAAACAGCCGATTTGAAAATTTCCGAAATAACAATAGAAGACGTTGTGCGCAGCATTTTGCAAGAGCAAGAGGAGGCGGCAGATGTTCAAACGCTATAAGCCGTTCTTTCGTGCGGGCGCAATGGATTGCCTTGCCTACAAATTCAACATGCTGGGTTGGCTTGTGGTAAGCGTGCTGCAAGTGGCGTGCATTTTCTTTTTGTGGATAGGTGTTTATAAAAGTTCTCCTAACGGAGTGGATTCGGTGATAAACGGTTTTACTTTCAAAGAAATGTTGGTTTACGTAACGTTTGTCAACATTTTCAACTTTGTTTCGCTATACAGCGACACAATGTACTTTATTTCCGATGATATCAAAACAGGAACAATCGCAATGTCCTTTGTAAAGCCCATTTCCTACCGAATAAGGTTTGTGTTTACCAATTTGGGCAGCTTTTTTATGCGTATGCTGATGTTTGGGGTGCCTTGTTTTGTTGTAATTTACGCCGTGTTTGTGGCGGTGGGGTTTATTGTTGTTTCGTCGTGGTGGGTTTTGCCGGTGCACATTTTGCTGTTTTTGGTTGCGCAATTGCTTGCCGTTATGCTGCAAGACTGTATGGAATACATTTTCGGGGTGATGCTTTTTTACACAACGGCGGGCTGGGGTATGAAAGAGATAAAAAACGCGGTTATATGTTTTCTTTCGGGGTCGCTTATTCCTTTGTCGTTTTTTCCGTCCGCTTTCGGCAAAATTTTGCAGTATTCACCTTTTGCCGGCATAAGCCAAAATCCCGTGTTTATTTTGATGATGAAAACCGATGTGTTGGGCGCGTTGAAGTGTTTGGCGCTTTCCCTTGCGTGGTTGGTGGCACTGGAATTTTTGGCAAAAGGCCTGTTTGCCGTGGCCTCTAAGAAGGTTACGGTGCAGGGAGGTTGAAAGTTTAAACCATATCACGGTATATTTTGTGGTGCTTACGTTGACAGGGATTTCACAAAAGATTGCAGATATTTTGTGGGTAGAGTTGGAGCAATGTAGCCAAATAGATGATTTGCGAACAAAAAGGATAGATAGCGCAGTTTGTGGCGACGAGGTCATTTGTTGTGATGTGCGTTTTCCTTGGCTGAATTTCGCAAACTTGGTATAACGTGCGTGTTTCCCAAACAATTTTGTTCAGGAGGTTATGTCCATAATTATGGTTGTGAATAGATACTTAAAACTGTATTTTGCCTGCGTAAAAAGATCCATTGTAACTCGTTTGGAATACAAGCGCGACACCCTTATTTCCATTTTTAACTTTGTACTAACCAATACTGCTTCCATACTTTCCATTTGGATGATTATGCAATCCATTCCCTCTTTGCAAGGGTGGTCGATGGAACAATTGGGATTTTTGTACGGTTTTTCTATGCTGCCTGTGGCGTTGGATCACATTTTCACCGACGATTTGTGGACGGTGGCTTACTTTAAGGTGCGCAGCGGCGAATTGGACAGAATGTTTATTCGCCCTGTTCCGGTGTTGTTTCAAGTTATTGCGGAAACGTTTCAACTTGAAGGACTTGGCGAACTGATTGTTGGCGTTGTGATGTTGAGTGTTTGCGGTGGAAGGATAAATGCCGCATGGACTTTCGGCTCGGTGTTGGTGCTGATTGTGGCAACTATTTTTGGGGCGGTGATTATCACTTCCTTCAAAATCATTTTTGCATCGTTGGCGTTCAAATTCAAACGAAGCGGACCTGTGTTGCAGGTTGTCTACAACTTTATTTCCTACACGCGCTATCCGATAAATATCTATCCCGCGGCTATTCGCATTTTGCTGACGTTTGTTTTCCCATTTGCGTTGGTGATCAGTTATCCGGTGGAAATATTTTTGTTCCAAAACTATTCGCCTTATCTCATTTCCGCAGTAATAGTGGCAGTTGCGGTGGCGCTTTTGGCGATTGCCGTTGCTATTTGGTCGGCATTGGCAAAAAGGTACGAATCTACCGGTTCGTGACGAAGTTTGTTTGCCGAGTAGAAGTTAGCTTCGTCAATCGGGCAGTTATATTGTTTGGGGCGTGGTGATTTCGCCAGTAATTATATTGGTTATTGGGAGCAACACTTCTTGCATTGAAAACATCAATAATGCAAAGAAGAAAATCGAGAAAAATAGTTGACTGTCGCATTAATCGCACAAAAGGTAAATAATTTGTATAAATATGCAAAAGTGTATCGAAAGCAATGTTTCGGTTCCCGTTAATTTGATTTTCGTCCTGCCGTTAACGTAGAAATGTTTTTATGCGGCTGCTCTTTTTTACGTTGGTTCATAGTCAAATATTGTGCGCATGTTCCAAAAGTCAAGAATTGCTATCATTTGGGAATAATTGGCTATCACCCAACATTTATTGCAGAATTTTACGTTGGAACTTGAAATCAGAGGTGGGGAATGGCTTGTATTCTGTAAAAATGGCTCATTGGCGCGTTTTTGCGGTTTCATGCATAGCGGCAACGGTGCAAGTATTCTACGTTTTGCACTTAACGCAGAATACTATGCGTACCATAATATATTGTTTGAGCTATTATTACATTTCTCAAAGAGGTCTATGCTTGTCGTTGCTCCCTATTTTAGCCGTTCTCGCTGAATTTTTCGGATTTTATATTTATTTTTCGCGCCGTTTTTACGTCAAAAATTGCTTGGTTTTACGCTATTTGCTTAATAAGGTTCGGTGTCAGAGAAGTGGTTTTCGGTTTTTGTTCTATATTTAACAGTGCGTTTCCTTTGCCGAAATCTTTACGTTTGTTATTTACAACGCGGCACAAATTTGGTAAAATAAAAATAGATATTACAACAGTTTAATAGAATTAATGTTTGAAAAACATACATCGGGGATACTGCGTTCCGATTGCGTAAAAAATGCTCCTAAAAAAGATTACTTGTAGGAAGAGGAGTAGAACGAAGCAAAGTAAGTAGATTTTGTGAGCAAAACCTACTGGGAGCGAAGTTTGTTACGACGAAGTTATTCGCTACTGAGTACGCTTTCATTGGCTAAATCGCATAAACTTTGTATAACGTGCGTGTTTCCAAAACAAATTTGTGATAGAGGGGGATGGCCATAAACATGATAAAATTTATTCCGCAAACCAACACTTTTCACTTGCAGGGCAAAAACGTCAGCTATGTTTTTGCCGTGGATTCCAACGGCTTTTTGCGTCATTTGCACTTTGGCGAAAAATTGCCCATCGACGATGTTTTACAGTATATCAATACGCCCTCTTTTTTGGGTGCTTCGATAAACTTTGACGGTGCAGTTCACCAGGGAGACAACCTCAACGCTTTTTTGTTGGAGTTTTCATGCGCGCAACTTGGCGACTATCGCCGTCCTTCCGTTCAAGTGCAGTTGCCTAACGGCAGCCGTCTTACCGATTTTCGTTTTTGCGGATATGAAATTTTGCAAAATTTTGTTCTGCCGCAAATGCCTCACGCGCGTGGCGGCGAAACGTTGAGAGTAAATTTGAGGGACAAAACAAACAATTTGCAAGCAAGCTTGTTCTACACTGTGTTTGACGACAGCGATGTCGTAGTGCGTTGCGCAAGTTTGCAAAACAGCGCCGCATCCCCCGTTTTTGTGGAAAAACTTTCCTCTTTCACGTTGGATTTTTACAATTCGGATTTCGATACCGTGCAGCTTGTAGGCAACTGGGCTTGCGAGCGTGCGGTGGTGCGTCGTTCGGCACATTCCGGCACATTGGAAGTAACGTCCGGTGGTCGCGGCACGTCTTCTCACTGCCACAATCCGTTTTTGGCATTAGTTGAGTCTTCCGCTACTGAAAATTGCGGCGCCGCCTATGGTGTAAATTTGGTGTACAGCGGCAGTTTCAGTCTAACAGCCGAAAATAGTTCGTTGCACATTTGCCGTGTAGAGGGTGGCGTGGATTCGCAAAACTTCCGTTGGAAGTTGGAAAACGGTCAAATTTTCTTCACGCCGCAAGCGGTTTTGGCTTTTTCGCCGAAGGGTCTGGGTGGGATGTCGCGTGCTTTTCACGATTTTTACCGCGCGCACCTAGTAAATCCGACTTTTGCAACGGCCGTTCGCCCCATTGTAGTAAACAACTGGGAGGCGACCTATTTCAACTTCAACCGCGAAAAACTGTTTGAACTTATTGACTGTGCGAAAGCGCTTGGCATAGACACTTTTGTGTTAGATGACGGCTGGTTTACCAATCGCGACGACGACACCAACGGTTTGGGCGATTGGCAAGTGAATACCCAAAAGTTGGTTGGTGGACTTGCGCCTATTGCCGAACGTTGCCACAGCCAGGGCATGAAATTCGGTTTGTGGTTCGAACCGGAAATGGTGAACGAAGGCACAAAACTGTTTGCCGAACATCCTGAATGGGTGCTTCACAACCCCAACACAGGCCGAGTTCGCGGCAGAAATCAGTTGGTATTGGATTTTTCCAACCCTGCCGCTGTAAATTGCATATTTGAAAAAATGAGCAAAATCATTTCGGAAAACGGAGTTGACTATATCAAATGGGACATGAACCGCTATCTTGCCGATTTGTATTCGGCGGCGTTGCCTGCGGAACGTCAAGGTGAAGTGGCGCATCGCTATGTTTTGGGGGTTTATCACTTGGCAGAAGCTCTAACGGAACAATTTCCAAACTTGTTTATGGAGGGTTGCAGCGGTGGAGGTGGACGTTTTGATGCCGGTATGCTTTTCTACTTTCCGCAAATTTGGACGAGCGATAACACCGACGCATTCTGCCGCACCTTTATTCAGCACGGAACGTCTTTTTGTTATCCGCCTAGCAGCATGTCGGCGCATATTTCCGCTTGTCCCAACCACCAAACTCAACGCATTTCCAAAATGGAAGCACGTTACAATGTTGCAAGTCAGTGTTCCTTTGGGTACGAATTGGATTTGACCAAACTATCCGAGGAAGAAAAAGCGCAAGTAAAATCGCAAATTGCCGCCTACCAAGCCGATCAACGTTTGGTGTTAGAGGGCGATTTGTTTCGACTTTCCGCACCGCAAACCGATGGCTTGTGGGCAGTTGCGCAAGTTAGCAAAGACAAAAAATTTGCAAGAGTTTTGGGAATGTACGGTTTGATTACGGAGAACAACCGTTGCAAACTGTTGAAAATAGACGGTTTGTGCGACAACACGGAATACAACATCCCCGAATTTAACCTTACTCTTTTCGGCAAAACACTTCGTGCACTGGGCATTGTGCTTCCGCAAACTTTCTCCGATTTCGAAACCTTCGCATTCCACTTGGTCGCGGTGGAGTAAAAGCAATGTTTTGAACAAGCCCGCAGAAAAATTCGGAGTACACTTATGAATGGCGATGGCGTTTTGGAAATCTTATATTCTTTGTTGAAAGATTTCAATCAAGGTAAAAGTCAGAAATAAACAATGAAAAAAATAGAATCGGCAAACAAAAGCATTTGCCGAATCAAACTCTGCGACAAATCGCCTTACCCGAAACCATTATATGGTGTTTGTAAAGGCGCGAAAAATAGCGCATTACAAAGCAATCGCGATCTACCCGACCTACAATAACAATAGTGCAAAAGAAAAAAGACTTGCTAACAAACAAGTCTTTTTTTGGTGCTGGAGAAGTGATTCGAACACTCGACCTGCTGATTACGAATCAGCTGCTCTACCAACTGAGCCACTCCAGCAAAACATAAGGTTACCAATTTGCGGTAACCTTTGCGAGTGGTTTATTATTCCACTTCGGTTTCTGCTGCTTTTTTGCTGCGTTTTTGTGGAGCGTTTTCTGCCTTTTTTGACGACTTTTTAGTGTCCACAGGTGCTTTTGCGGCTTCCTTTGCCTTCTTGGATTCGTTTCTTTGAGCCTTGATTGCTTGGGCTTCTTCTGCCTTTCTTGCAGCGGCTGCCTTTTGTTCGGCTTGTTTCAAAGTTTTTGCGTCAACCTTAACAACCACGATACCTTTTTCAAGTTGAGAAAGGGTTTTGGAAATTTGAGCCTTTTTGCGGTTAGCGGCATTTTTGTGGATAACGTTTTTGGTTGCGGCATTGTCGATTTTGGAACTAGCGATAGGCAACAAAGATTTTGCAAGTTCTACGTCGCCGTCGGAAATGGCAGCGTTAAACTTTTTTACTGCTGTGTTCATTTGAGAACGAATCTTTTGATTTTGAAGTTTTTTTGTTGCAGAAACGCTTACTCTTTTTTCTGCGGATTTGATATTAGGCATTAGTATCTCCTTCTGACATAGTCGTACTATTCTTTTTTGCTTTGATATTCTAACACATTTTGAACCATTATGCAACAATTTTTCACCACTAAATTTTAAGTTTTTGGTTTGTTTTGAATAATATTTGCCGCGTGTGCCAAAAAAAATGGTTTGTTTTGCTTTGAGGTTAGTGACTTGTTTGGCATTTTTTATTGTGCGGCGTGGTGCGGTGTATTCGGAGTTCTTTTTCACAAATTCAATGTGCCGTACTTGGGTTTTTCACAAATTTCCGACACAAACGAGTTCGGCCGCAAGTTGAAGTGCCACACCGTTTGATGTTTTGCCCGCTATGTATTGCGTCAAAAGCATTTTTTTGAAAATGTCAATTTGCCGATATGTTTTGTGGCACAAGCATTCTCAACGCGCGTGTGATATACAAAAATTTACTTATTTTGTTTTTCCATAAAAAAACGCTTGAACATTTTGACGAAATAATGTAAAATGGATATGTTTGGACAGACGGGCTTTGTCCCAAATAAACTTGATTACTTTATTTAGGAGGAATAAAAAGTGGCTAAAAAATATACTTATTTATTTAGCGAAGGCAACGCTAAAATGCGTGAACTTTTGGGCGGCAAAGGCGCTAACCTTGCTGAAATGACAAACATCGGTTTGCCCGTACCCCAAGGTTTTACCATTTCTACCGAAGCCTGCACACAGTACTACGAAGACGGCAGACACATCAACGATGAAATCAAAGGTCAAATTATGGATTACATCGCAAAGATGGAAACAATCACCGGCAAAAAGTTCGGCGACAGAGAAAATCCGTTGCTCGTTTCCGTTCGTTCCGGGGCACGTGCATCCATGCCCGGCATGATGGACACCATTTTGAACCTCGGCTTAAACGAAGACGTTGTGGAAGTTCTTGCAAAGAAATCCGGCAACCCTCGTTGGGCATGGGACTGCTACAGAAGATTCATTCAAATGTTCTCCGACGTGGTTATGGAAGTTGGTAAAAAACACTTCGAAGTGCTTATCGACGCAATGAAAGAGAAAAAAGGCGTTCACTTTGATGTAGAGCTTACCGCCGACGACCTTAAAGAATTGGCAAACGAATTTAAGGCAGAATACAAAGCTGCAATCGGAAAAGATTTCCCATCCGACCCCAAAGAACAATTGTTTGCTGCAATAGAAGCGGTGTTCCGTTCTTGGGATAACCCTCGCGCAAACGTTTACCGTATGGATCACGATATTCCTTACAGTTGGGGTACCGCTGTTAACGTACAAATGATGGCATTCGGCAACATGGGCGACGACTGCGGCACGGGCGTTGCATTCACACGTAACCCCGCAACAGGCGAAAAAGGACTTATGGGCGAATTTTTGATGAACGCACAAGGCGAAGACGTTGTTGCCGGCGTTCGTACACCTATGCCTATTTCCAAGATGGCTGAAGTTTTGCCCGACGTTTACAAGCAATTCCTCCAAGTTTGCGACACGTTGGAACAACACTACAGAGATATGCAAGATATGGAATTTACCATTGAACAAGGCAAACTTTATATGTTGCAAACACGTAACGGCAAACGTACGGCTGCCGCCGCAATCAAAATTGCATGCGACCTTATTGATGAAGGCATGATTTCCGAACAAGAAGCTCTTATGCAAATCGATGCCAAATCGTTGGATATGCTTTTGCACCCCACGTTTGACGTAAATGCGTTGGCAGACGCCGACAAAAACAACGTTGTGGGCAAAGGTATTGCCGCTAGCCCCGGCGCCGCTGCAGGCACAGTTGTGTTTACACCGGAAGATGCCGTAAGACTTGGCAAAGAAAAGAAAAAGGTAATTTTGGTTCGTTTGGAAACATCTCCCGAAGATATCGAAGGTATGAAATATGCGCAAGGTATTCTTACCGTTCGTGGCGGACAGACTTCTCACGCGGCAGTTGTTGCACGCGGAATGGGCACTTGCTGTGTTTCCGGTTGCGGCGACATCAAAATTGACGAAGCTAAGAAGCAATTCGAACTTGGCGGAGTTCTCTTCCACGAAGGCGATCCCATTTCGTTGGACGGTTCCACCGGCAAAATTTACAACGTTGCAATTAAAACCGTTCCTGCAGACCCAAACAGCGGATACTTTGGACGTATCATGAAGTTGGCAGACAAGTACAAAGCATTGGATGTTAGAACCAATGCCGACACCCCTGCGGACGCTCAACGCGCAGCAGAACTTGGCGCACAAGGTATCGGTTTGTGCCGCACCGAACACATGTTCTTCGGCGAAGGCAGAATCGATAAGTTCCGCGAAATGATTTGCTCCGAAACTGTTGAAGAACGCGAAAAAGCATTGGAAAATATCGAACCTTTGCAACAAGCAGACTTCGAAGGCTTGATGGAAGCACTTCACGGACTCCCCGTTATCATTCGTTTCCTCGATCCGCCTCTTCACGAATTCGTTCCCACAGAAGAAAAGGACATTGAATTGTTGGCTAATGCGAAAGGCAAGAGCGTAGACTACATCAAACAACTTTGCAACAGCTTGCACGAATTCAACCCCATGATGGGTCACCGTGGATGCCGTTTGGCAGTTACCTATCCCGAAATTGCCGTTATGCAAACCAAGGCGGTTATCAAGGCAGCGTTGAACGTTCAAAAACGTCACCCCGATTGGAACGTTGTTCCCGAAATTATGATCCCTCTTGTGGGCGAAGTGAAAGAACTTGCATACGTTAAGAAGACGGTTGTCGCAACGGCAGATGCAGTTATCGCAGAAGCACACTCCGACTTGAAATATCAAGTGGGCACAATGATCGAAATTCCCAGAGCCGCTTTGACCGCCGACGAAATTGCAAAGGAAGCAGAATTCTTCAGCTTCGGTACAAACGACTTGACACAAATGACCTTTGGCTTCAGCCGTGACGATGCAAGCAAATTCTTGCCCAGCTACTACGCTGCAAAAATTTATGAAAGCGATCCGTTTGCACGTTTGGACCAAGTTGGCGTTGGCAAACTTATGAAGATGGCAGTGCAATTGGGCAGAGAAACTCGTCCCGAATTGCAATGCGGCATCTGCGGCGAACATGGCGGTGATCCCAGCAGTATCGAATTCGCTCACAGAATCAACTTGAACTATGTTTCTTGCTCCCCCTTCCGTGTACCCATTGCACGTTTGGCAGCCGCACAAGCAAACATCAAATATCCTCGCGATATGGGCGACAAAATATCTAAGGG
>CAZHUH010000001.1:0-199443 GCA_964535505.1 uncultured Oscillospiraceae bacterium | reverse complement strand
ATAAATATAAAGAATCCTATTGCATATTTCATTTAGATGTGATATAATATACACAACAAATAATGTCTTGTCAATCAACCGAAATATCCATCAAACGTGGAGAACAAATTGCACACTTAAACTATTTAACGTTTGATGCTATAATATACACAACAAATAATGTCTTGTCAATCAACCAAAATATCCATCAAACGTGGAGAACAAAGTGCACATTTAAACTATTTAACGTTTGATGCTATAATATTTGTCAAGAAATGCGCAGCGTGGTGGCGCAATTCGTTTTGCATAAAAATTTATTCGGAGGAAGAATAGGTGAGTTCTAATTATGAAGCAAAAGATATACAGGTGTTGGAAGGTTTGGACGCAGTGCGTATGCGCCCCGGCATGTATATCGGCACAACCGGCTCTAAAGGGTTGCATCACTTGTTGTGGGAAATAGTCGACAATGCGGTAGACGAAGCCGCAAACGGATATGCATTCAACATTCATGTTACTTTGCACAAGGATAACAGCGTAACCGTGGTGGATGACGGCCGTGGTATTCCTGTGGATATACATCCGCAACTGAACGTTTCCGGTGTGGAAGTTGTGTTTACACAGCTGCATGCAGGCGGCAAATTCAACAACGAGAACTACGCCTTCTCGGGTGGATTGCACGGCGTTGGCGCAAGTGTAACCAACGCGCTTTCTGAGTGGCTTACGGTAGAAGTGCATAAAAACGGCAAAATTTTCCAACAGCACTTTCACAGTCCTGCGCAGGAAAACGGCAAAATTTTAAGTGGTGTTCCGATGGATCACTTACACGAAATAGGTGAATGTAAGGATCATGGCTCTTCGGTTACCTTTTTGCCAGACGCTCGCGTTTTCAAAAACGTAAAAATGGATTACCGCGTGGTATCCGAACGTATTCGCGAGTTGGCATTTTTGAACAAAGGCATCAAATTCGTGCTCACCGACGAGCGCTCCGACGACGCCGACGGCAACAGCGTTCAAGAGGTGTTTTGCTACAATGGCGGTTTGAAAGATTTTGTGGTTTACCTCAACGAAAACAAAGCACCCTTGCACTTGGATACGCCCTATTGGTCGGGTAAAAACGAAACCTTGCAGTTGGAATTTGCCTTTCAATACACATCAAATTACACTGAAAACTTCATTTCCTACGTAAACAATATTCCCACCGGCGAGGGTGGTATGCACGAAACGGGGCTAAAAACGGCAATTACCAAAGTCTTTAACGACTACGCGCGCGCACACGGCTTTTTGAAACCCAAAGAAGAAAACCTTTTAGGGGAAGATTTCCGCGAAGGCATAACTTTGGTTATGTCGATAAAAATGGCAAACGTGCAGTTTGAAGGGCAAACCAAAACGAAATTGGGCAACGTTGAAGCGCGTATTGCTTGTGAGACTTTGGGCGCTTTGGGGCTTTCACAAATTTTGGAAAGTAACCCAAAAACTGCGGAAACAATCATAAAAAAATCTATCGCTTCGGCAAAAGTGCGCGAGGCGGCACGAAAAGCCAAAGAAGTTACACGTCAGAAAAACAGTATATTCAATTCTACGCTTATCGGCAAATTGGCAAGCTGCACCGGTCGCGACGCATCCAAAAACGAACTGTTTATTGTGGAGGGCGATTCCGCAGGCGGTTCTGCAAAACAAGCGCGTAATCGTCGTTTCCAAGCAATTTTGCCCTTGCGCGGCAAACCGCTCAACGCCGAGCGTAAGCGTATCGATCAAGTTTTGGCAAATGAAGAAATTCGCTCGCTCATTTCCGCCTTGGATACGGGAATAGGCGAAGACGATTTTAATATCGACGACTTGAAGTACGACAAAATCATCATACTTTCCGATGCCGACCAAGACGGCGCTCACATCAGAGCAATTTTGCTTACCTTCTTCTTCCGTTATATGAAACCCCTTATAACCGAAGGGCACGTTTATATCGGAATGCCGCCGCTGTACAAAATTTCCAAAAAAGACAAAGTTTCTTACGCATACGACGATAAGCAGCTGCAAGATTCTATTGCGCAATTCGGAAAAGGTTACGACTTGCAACGTTACAAAGGTTTGGGCGAAATGAACGCCGAACAACTTTGGGACACAACAATGAACCCCGAAAGCCGCACGCTTATGCGAGTTACTATCGAAAATGTTTCTGAGGCGGAACGCATGGTAACAACGCTTATGGGCGATCAAATCGAGGCAAGAAAGGCGTACATCACGGAAAATGCCGATTTCAACAAACCTGAAGGCTTTTTCGAAACGTTGGTATAGCGAGGTATTTTGTGATAGGAGATCATAAAAATGAATATGAAACAACAAGTAGATATTTTTGATATAGAAAACGCCGACGTAGAAAAAATGGCTGACGGCAGCAACCTTATCACTAAGCCGATGGAAGTCGTTATGCACGAATCTATGATGCCCTACGCCGAACACGTAATTTTGGATAGAGCGTTGCCTCGTGTTGAGGACGGTTTGAAACCCGTTCAACGCCGCATTTTGTATTCAATGTACGAACAAAGCAACCTGCCCGATAAGCCCACGAGAAAATCCGCGCGTATCGTAGGCGATTGCATGGGACGTTACCATCCGCACGGCGACTCGTCAATTTACGATGCAATGGTGCGTATGGCGCAAGATTTTTCTATGAATGTGCCGCTGATTATCGGTCAGGGTAATTTCGGCAACATTGACGGCGACGGTGCCGCCGCAATGCGTTACACCGAAGCAAAACTTTCGCCTGCGGCGGTGGAATTGTTGCGCGACATCGAAAAAGACACCGTTCGTTGGTCGCTTAACTTCGACGACACCACAAAAGAACCGGATATGCTTCCGGGACGTTTTCCCAATTTGCTGGTAAACGGAGCAACGGGCATTGCGGTAGGGCTTGCAACCAACATTCCGCCGCACAACTTTGTGGAAGTTATTGATGGCGTAATTGCTTACATTGACAACAAGAATATCAGCCTTTCGGCTATGATGAAAATAATCAAAGGTCCCGATTTTCCCACCGGTGGTTACGTAATCCCCGGGGAAGGCTTGCGCCAAGCGTATGAAACGGGCAAAGGCAAAATAACTTTGCGTGCAAAAATGCACATAGAAGGGGGCCCCAACGACAGAAAGAGCATAGTTATAACGGAAATTCCTTACGGCATAAACAAAGCCGATATGCTTATAAAAATTGGCGCATTGAAGGACGAAAAAAAAGATTTGTTCCAAGGCATTGCGGAAATCGTTGACGAAAGCGACAAGGAAGGCATGCGTGCTGTTATTAAGTTGCGCAAAGATTGCGATGTGAATAAAATTTTGGAAGGATTGTACAAATATTCTTCGTTGCAAGTTTCTTACGGCATCAACATGGTTGCTATTGCCGATGGCAAACCGCAACTTATGGGGTTGTTGGATATAATTGCTTACTACGTAACCTATCAGCGAGATGTGGTGTTGCGCCGCAGCAAATTCGAACTTGAAGAAGCTAAAGAGCGCGAGCACATTTTGAAGGGTTTGGTGATAGCGGTGCAAAACATCGACGAAGTTATCCACATCATCAAAAATGCCGCATCAACTTCCGATGCAAAAGCCAAGTTGCGCAGCAGGTTCGACCTTTCAGATAGGCAAGCGCAAGCCATTTTGGATTTGCGTTTGGCACGCATAACCAAGTTGGAAGTAAACAAGTTGGTTACCGAATTGCAAGAGTTGGAACGTACCATTGCACGTTTGACGAAAATTATCAACAGCAAAAAGGAACAAATGGAACTTATCAAATCCGAGCTAGTCGCTTTGAAACGCAATTTCAAAATTGCAAGACGTTCGGAAATGTGCAAAGACGAGGACGACGCCGTTGTTCCCAGCGAAACGGACGAAAAACCGGTGGAAACTGTGGTTGTTGGGCTAACTGCCGATTACACGGTGAAGCGTATTCCCATCAAAAACTTCAACATGTCTAACAAGGATGCAACGTCGTTGGGAACGTCCGATTTGCTGTTGCAAGCGTTGGAAGTTCAAACAGATTCTAAAATAATGTTTTTCTCTAACTACGGGAACTGTTTCCGTGCTATGGCAGGCGATTTGCCCGAAGTGCGTTTCCGCGATCAGGGGTACTTGTTCTCTAAGGTGTTTTCGGGAGCAACCAGCGGCGAGATTCCCGTTGGTGTGTTTGCGCTTGCCAAAGACGATGCGCCTCATGGAGAACTGCTTATTTACACTCGCCAAGGGCTTATCAAACGTTCCGAGTGGAAAGAATATCAACTTTTGAAATCCACCTTCCAAGGCTACAAGGGCAAGGACAGCGACGAAGTCTTCAAAGTAGAGATTGTTCGCCCCGATACGGAAGTGTTCTATGTAACCAACCGCGGCGGCTGCACACGCTTCGATGTTTCGGAAATTCCGCTTCAAGGGCGTGTAGCAGGAGGCGTGCGTTGTATAAACCTTGCCGAAGACGAATATGTTGTGTTTGCGGGACAAGTTGCAAAGGATAAGGGCGAAATGCTGCTTTGCACAAACAAGGGCTATTTGAAACGTTTGCCCGTTACGGAAATTACCAAACACGCAAGAAACTGCAAGGGCGCAAAGGGTATAGAATTTGGCAACAACGGCAATTCCATTGTGTTTGCAAGCTATGTAAACCAAGAAAACTATCAAATTGCCATTTACGACAAAGCCAACATTTTGATAATAGACGCATTGGACGTTTCCAAAGAAAACAAAAACCACAAAGGCAAACTGATTGGAATAAAACACGCTATTGCTGTGGAAAAAGTGTTGCAGTTCAAATCGATTGCCGATAAAAGCTAGTTTACGTTTGAGCGTTGCCATTGCGAAAGGCTGTGCAAGGGAGGAAGGTGCGCGGCTTTCACTTGCGAAAGTCGGCGTGCTTTATGTGTGAAATTGGTGGCGGTGCGGTTGACGGGGTGGTTGTGATTGACCAATGCGTGAAAGTTGTGGGCTAGAACAGTTGTGCTTTGAAAGATGGTTTCCTAGACAACTGTCAATAAAGAAATAATAAGGAAAAAAGTGTATGAAAGAAATAAAAATAGAAAAATGTCCCTATTGCGGCGGCACGGAACTCTTAGATACGTTGTTAGGCTCCAACGTGTATGCCAGCAGCGGAGGCCTTCGCACATCTGTGGTTCGCGCGTTGGTATGCAGAGATTGCGGCAGTATCGTGCGTGCTCACGTTGTAAATGCCGAAAAACTTTATCCCAAAAATCAACGTCGCGAAAACGACTGATGTTTTGTGAAAGGCAGGCTGGCGCTTTAATTTTTTATAAGCGCAAAATCAAGTCCTTTTCGGAAAGCGGTTTCGTTGTGCAGGCGTTTGAAAAGTTATGCTTTTTCTCAAAAGGAAGGCGATGTTAAACATCATCTTGCTGCCTAAAATTTATACTAAATATGTAAAAAATCGCGTACCCAAGATTTTCTTTTGGGTACGCTTTGCCATATTGAAAAACGTGAATTTTTCGGTTCTTTGTTAAATGTTGGGTTTACAAAAAAATCAAACGTTGGAAAATTCAGTAAATAAGAATATTTTGGGGTGTATCCGCATTTTGAGGGGGATTTTCCCCTACGCCCAACATTTTTAACAAAGGGGCATTTTTACCAAACAAAGTTGCTTTTAGCGGCTTCGCCGTTGTCGATTAGGATATCTTGCGCCGTCATGGATTTGTTTACAACAGTAACAAAATATGCCCATTCGGCTATTTCTTCTGGGGTTGCCCATTTGGGAAGCAACGTTTCATCCATAATTTGTTGCCACAATTTCGGGTTTTCCATAACGTGCTTGTTCAAAGCGGTGGTTACGCCTCCGGGCGAAAGACTGTTTGAGGTGGCGCCGAATTTCGCCACACGTAAAGCAACGTTTTTCATGTAGGTTACCATTCCGCCCTTGCTTGCGGCATATTCGGGAAATTCCGAACCTGTTTGTGCGCTTGCCGATGCCACAAACAGCACACTTTTGATTTGCCGTTGAAGGGCGTAACGCTCGGTAATGCGAATGGTGCCCTTCAAGTTGATGTCGATATCGTTGCCGGAATCTTGCACGCCGGCGTTGTTGATCAAAATGTTGACGTCGTCTATTTGTGGAAGTTCGCCGCTAAAAACGTCCGTTTGAAAGTGCGTGTAGTTGGAGTGTGATATGGCGGCAGGGCAAATGTCGATGCCAAATACGGTGTGTCCGTTTTGCAAAAACTTTTCGGCAATGGCTTTGCCTATTCCGTTCGAAGTTCCAGTAATCAAAATTTTCATAATTATTCCTCGCTAATATATGCGCTTTTGTGAAGCTATGTTATTTGGTGGAAAAGCAGATCAGATTGTTACGTTTGTCGTTGTGTTTTTTGAGTGTAAATTGGAAAATGGTTTCTGCTTCGATTTGTTAGTATTGTGTTATTGCATTCGATGATTTGATTTATGCGTTTGCAAAGCCTATCGGCAGCTTTGACAATATGTATTTTCAAAACAATTCGCTTTTAGCAAGTTTTCTGTATGCTTTTCGCTTGGATAAAGTTGAAGTATTCTGCGCCGACATTTTCCCTTTTCCAGCGCTTGCAAATTACAAAACCGAAATAAGAAAACACAACTTCAAACAGCAATTCGGCAACCATGCCGGTAAGCGCACACGTTACGCATTGCAAAAACGACCATCCAAAGAAAAAGTGGCTTACAATAAGCGCGAACACAATGTTGTCGGCAAACTGTGCGGCGGCTGTGGAAACGTAGGTGCGCAAAAAGTATGCGGCAGCGCTTTCGGGGCGTTTTTTGAAGGCATTGCCGATACCCCAGTTAGTAAAGTTGTTTATCACTGACGAAACGATGAAAGCAATGGTGCTGCCCAAAAGCACGTACCAAGTGCCGCCGAATGTTTTGTCTAGTGCGGTGTTGATGATATTTTCATTGCCTTCAACAAAGGATTCCCCCCAAACGCCCGGAAGTTTACTTCCCAAAAAAAAGAGTAAGCAAAATACAAGGTTTGAGGCAATGGCAAAAACAGAAAGTTCTGTTGCGGCTTTTGGACCGAAATGTTTTGTTACAATATCCATTGTTAAAAACGCAAACCAAGATACTATTATGCCACAATCAAGTGCCAACCACGAGAATGGCAAATTTAAGCTTTTGTTTGCCAGCAAGTTCATTGAAAAAACAGACATAACAAACAGAGCCACAATGGCTGACGGTACGGAACGCAACAGTATTTTGAATTCAACAAGTTCGTTTTTAATTTTTGTTAGCATAGAAAAAGTCCTACAAAGTGTTTTTCGAAGCGCGGCAGTCGTGGCAAATTACCCAAACGGCAAAGACTTGTTCGTAAAAACATGGTAAGACAACAAAAAGGCGCAAAATGCGCCATCGGTTCCCTAGTTTTGTTTATCGACAGGATGGTCACGAACTGTCATATTTGCTAGGCGCTTTCGCCCATTCGATACCAACAATTTAGCATAATATGGCCGTTTTGTCAACTCTAAACGCTGAAATAGGTGGCGTGGTGGCATACAATTTGCCAAAAATTATTGAAACAAGATACTATTTTAGACATAGTATTGTACGAAAGTGGCATTTTATGATATACTTCGGCTGTTCTGACAGAATTTTGTGCGTGGATTATTGTGTTTTGCATGGGTAAAAATATTTCTGAAAAAGAGCGGTGAATGATTTTTGGAAACTGTGTCAAGTTTATTCTTGACAGAAAGTTGATGTAGTAGTAAAATAATAAAATAATAATGTTAAGCCGATGTGGCGAAATGGCAGACGCAAGGGACTTAAAATCCCTCGATGGAAACATCGTACCGGTTCGAGTCCGGTCATCGGCACCAAGGGTAGAGATGAAATTCTCTGCCTTTTCCATTTCACGAAGTTTCTGCAATTTCGCCACATCGCATAGGGTTGGTTTTGGCGAAAACTCGCGCTACGTCGCGAGGGCGTTCGGGCTTCGCCCTCGGCATGGGCAGACGCAAGGGACTTAAAATCCCTCGATGGAAACATCGTACCGGTTCGAGTCCGGTCATCGGCACACAAAATTGACCTTATAGCTTTTTTCGGTGAATTTCAGGGCCTTTTATTCAAAAAAATTACAAGAACTTTTAGCTGTACGGTGGTGTATGTCGTACGACATTTCGGGATTGCTGGGCCAAATAATCGTTATATTTATGTTTAACCGTTGAAATCATAGGCCTTTCGCTAAATTTGCATTTTGCTTAACTGCAGAAATTTATATGTTTATGTCCCACTGAAGCGCTATTTAGTTGACGTATAAATAAAAATATGATATATAATGTTAAAAAATATGAGGATAAAAATGAAATAAAACGTTGTCCGGTTTGTGAATTGAATTACATCTAAGATACAGACGAATTGTGTGACGTTTGTGCTAATAAGCAGGATAGCTTATATTCATATTCTAACCGGAAGTTAGACACGAAGGACGCGACATATTTATTGTATTTCAGGGGGAAAAATTATCAGAATGAACTTGCAATGGATTTATATGTGCACCCTATGAAGATGTAACTGGGCACTCTCCTGCTCATTGGACGATGCTTGAAAACGTTAAGCCGGGAGATGTAATTTTCCACGGGTTAGTGCAGTTTATTTATGCCATTAGTATTGCAACTACAAATTGTTTTAGCAATACAATTTCGGGAAAAGCTGGCAAGATTAGCAGTTAATTGCAGAACCACTATTATCAATAAGAAAATATTCACCAAAGGCTATCAAGAAGATATAAAGAATACATGCGACAAGTATATATATCAACCATTTGATAAAAATGGTGCCGGTAGGAAAGGATATTTATTCGATTTAAACGATTAATTGGCATGAATATTCACACGAACAATAGTTGCTAATAACCCAGATTTATTATATAAAACGCCAGAGCTGAAGGATCTTGAAAAATTGTGAGGAAGTAATTTTGTGAAGAATTTACGAGCTTATTATAGTGAGACAATTGAAAAATTTTTAAGTCAAAACACAGCCGAAGTTTTAGGAATAATCCATAGAAATTGTATTTCTGCAGACGTTACTATACAGCAGTCCAATGCTTGGGTACAAGAAGTTGAGATTCTAAAACGTCAACTTGCCGGATTTCATGAAGGGCGTATAATTTTTGAATACACAATTCCGAGAATGGGTAAGCGTGTAGACGTCGTAGTGCTACACAAGAATATTGTCTTTTTGTTGGAATTTAAGTGCGGAGACCATGAGTACCGTGCGTCTACAATCGATCAGGTTTATGATTATGCGTTAGATTTAAGAAACTTTCAAAAAGAGAGCCACAACAAGTTGATTGCAAATATAATTGTTTCAACCAACGCTATCGCAAGGCCGATTGTTCTTGAGGAAACCGAGCGGATTATTGAACCGATTTTTTGTAATGAAGAAAACATCGTGGAGGCAATAAAAACGGTTGCAGACCGTTATTGTGAGGTCCCGTTTGATTATCTTGCTTGGGAGGATTCTGAATATCTTCCTACGCCTACAATTGTCGAAGCGGCTCAAGCGCTTTATCGTGGGCATAACGTACATGAAATTACAAGAAATGATGCAGGTGCAGAAAATCTCACCGTTACTACAGATGCGATAAACCAAATCATTGTTTATAGCAAATCGTATCATAGAAAATCAATCTGCTTTGTTACAGGCGTACCTGGCGCAGGGAAAACGCTAGTTGGTCTAAACCTTGCTATCCAACATGCTAATGCTGCAAAAGGGGAACACGCTGTATTTCTTTCTGGAAACTTCCCTCTGGTAGACGTTTTGCAAGAAGCGTTGGCGCGTGATAAGGTAGATCGTGCTAGGCTGAAAGATGAGAGAGTTTCAAAACGAGAGGCCCTCCGGAGTACGTCTGCATTTATCCAGATCATCCATAAGTATCGTGATTCATTTGTAGGAAATGATGATGTTCCACCTGAACGCGTAGCGATATTTGATGAAGCCCAACGCGCGTGGACAAAAGAGCAAATTGCAAACTTTATGGCTGTAAAAAAAGGTATTCCAAATTTTCCATACAGCGAGCCTGAGTTTTTGATTGGTACAATGAACCGTCATAAGGATTGGGCAGTGGTTATTTGCCTCGTTGGTGGTGGTCAAGAAATTAATAAGGGTGAAGCAGGTTTGCCGGAATGGTTTGAGTCGTTGAAGCGAGCATATCCTCATTGGGATGTATATTTAACACCGCAGCTTAACGATAACGAATATAGGAGGAATGCTCGCTGGGAAGATATGATTGACGGTTTGCAAGTAACGGAGAATAAGAATTTGCACCTTTCAACTTCAATCCGTTCTTTCCGCACACCAGATTTGGCTGCATTTGTAAAAGCGTTGCTTGATATAGACGTAGCAAAAGCAAAAGAACTATACGCAAGGATAAAGGACAAATACCCGTTTCTTATAACACGAAACCTAAAAGAGGCAAAAGAGTGGGTAAAAGAGCGTTGCAAAGGGACAACTCGATATGGTTTGATTGCAAGCAGTGGAGCTTTACGTCTAAAGCCAGAGGGCATTTTTGTCAAGAATGAAATTTCTGTCCCCAATTGGTTTTTGAACGATAAAGATGACGTGCGTTCATCCTATGCACTGGAAGACGTTGTTACAGAGTTTGATATTCAGGGGTTGGAGATAGACTACTCCATATTAGCTTGGGATGCGGATTTGCGATTTACAAATGGAAAATGGACTTATCACTCATTCACGGGCAACAAATGGAACAACGTTAATTCTGAAGAGAATCGATTATATTTAAAGAATGCTTACCGCGTTCTTTTGACAAGAGCTCGTCAGGGGATGGCAATCTTTGTGCCAGAAGGAGACGATAGAGACGTAACACGTCAAAAATCCTTTTACGATGGAACATATAACTATCTAAAAGAAATACTACAATAATATTTTGAGGGCAAAAATGACCGAGGAAAGCATTAAAGATTTTTTTTGAGTTAATGGACAACGACCGTTAACATTACTAAAAAAAGAGGCTATCAAGACTGTGATTGACCAAGCTCACGACATAAATGATCTTTTGACCATCGCCTTAAGCACAATGCTGATAAGCTAAAAGCTGTAATGAGTATTTAAATGGGTAAACGTTGATTTAACTGCTTAATACCAATTTAAGCGCGAATTGACAGATTTGAATTGGTCTGAATGAATGGCGAGAACATTTGTGTTGTGTCGAGTGCGATTTGAACGTGTACTTATTTATATCAAAATCTGCAACTCTTTCACAAGGTCAGAAAAAAGTCTCCGCCCTTTTCCTTAAAAAAATCCCGAATTGCAACAAAGCAATTCGGGATTTTTTGGAGGCACCACCCAGACTCGGACTGGGGGTGAAGCTTTTGCAGAGCTCTGCCTTACCACTTGGCTATGGTGCCATCCGCCTATCTATTTTACCAAAGAGCGAAAAAAAAAGCAACAGTTTTTGTGCAACTTTTCTTTTTTGTTAATCATTTTTTTATCCAACAATTTATTTCAAATATCGTCAACAATCTTTATGTTTTTGATTGCAAATTGAATGGGAATTTGGTATGATTTAGGTAACGGAAACAAAAGGCTATCTTCGTAAAATGCAGTTGGCCGTGGTCAAAGCACGCCTGGCGCCGCGAAAAATGATATAAGTGCGGTAGCGGGCGTTTTTTAGCAAATTTTGTGTGTATGTGTTTTGCTTGTGACAAAGTTTGTTTGAAAATTTCACTTGCACGTTTTGCGCTATGGCAAAATTTGTTTTGCAAATTTTTTGGGGGTGGAAAATGACTGATATTGAAATTGCAAGGCAATGCAAATTGCGCAACATCGCCGATATTGCGAAAAAAATCGGCATACAAAAAAACTCTTTGGAACTTTACGGAAATTTTAAGGCAAAGGTTTCAACAAAACCAAACCCCAAAAGCGGAGCTAAACTGGTGCTTGTTACAGCGATTAACCCAACAGCCGCGGGCGAAGGCAAAACAACCGTCTCTATAGGGCTTGCCGATGGACTTAACCTTGTGGGGGCAAAAACTTGTTTGGCATTGCGTGAGCCGTCGCTTGGTCCCGTTTTTGGCATAAAAGGCGGTGCAACCGGCGGTGGATACTCTCAAATTTTGCCAATGGAAGACATTAATTTGCACTTCACGGGGGATTTTCACGCAATAACTTCGGCAAACAATCTGTTGTGCGCGCTTATCGACAATAGCATTTTCCAAGGAAATCTGCTGAATATCGACCCAGAAAAGGTGGTTTTCAACCGCACGATGGACGTAAACGACAGAGCATTGCGTGGGGTGATCGTCAACAGCGGCGTGAAAGACAGCATTCCGCATGCTGAAAAATTCAACATCACTGCGGCAAGCGAAGTGATGGCGGTTTTAACTTTGGCGGAAGATATCGATGATTTGAAAAATCGTCTCGGAAACATCTTGGTAGCTTACACGTTTGACAACAAACCTGTGTTCGCCAAAGATTTGCAGGCGGAAAACGCCATGGCAATTTTACTGAAAGATGCACTGAAACCCAATTTGGTGCAAACCATTGGCGGCACGCCGGCATTTGTACATTGCGGTCCCTTTGCAAATATCGCGCACGGCTGCAACAGCGTTCAAGCGACAAAACTTGCGATGACTTTTGCCGATTACACGGTAACGGAAGCGGGATTCGGCGCCGATTTGGGTGCGGAAAAGTTTTTGGACGTAAAATGCCGCATGGCAAATTTGGTGCCAAATGCAGTTGTCGTGGTGGCAACGGTGCGTGCGTTGAAATTGCACGGCGGTGCCTCGAAAGACAATCTTTCGGAAGAAAATTTGTCGGCATTGAAAACAGGAATGTGCAATTTGTTGCGACATGTTTCTAATATCAAAAATGTTTATAAATTGCCCGTTGTGGTGGCGATAAATCGTTTTACCGCCGATACAAAGCGCGAACTTAACGCTATAAAGCGTGCTGTTGAGCAAATTGGCGTAAAAGCCGTTTGTTGCGATGTGTGGGGCAAAGGCGGCAGAGGCGCCAAACAACTGGCTTTGTGCGTGAAGGAACTTTGTGATACGGCGGATAACTCTCAATTTTCTTTTGCTTACGACGATAGCGATAGTGTGAAAGAAAAAATTCGCAAAATTGCCACAAAAATTTACGGTGCCGCAGATGTTGAGTTTTCCGAAAAGGCGTTAGACAGTTTGGAAAAACTTTCCTCATTGAATATAAGCAAATTGCCGGTGGTAATTGCTAAAACGCAATACAGTTTTTCCGATGATGCGACGCTTTTGGGCGCGCCGAAAGGCTTTACCCTTAAAATTCGTGACGTGGAATATCGCGGCGGCGCAGGTTTTTTGGTGGCTATTGCGGGAAATATATTGTTGATGCCGGGGCTTTCAAAAGTGCCTAACGCAGTAAAAATGACCATTGATAACGATGGTCTGATTGACGGATTGTATTAAAATTGCACGACAAAAGTTTCGAAAATGCGGTAAAAATAATTATTTACTGCACCAAGGAGATAATATAAGATGTTCAGATTGTATTTCAAATACGGCACAATGGGCAGCAGCAAATCGGCGCAAGCTCTTATGTGCAAATTTAACTACGAGCAAAAGGGAATGAAAGTTTTGCTTGTGAAGCCTACTGTGGACAATCGCGGCGACAGCGGCGAAACGCCCAAGGTGCGTTCGCGCATAGGGTTAGTGTGCGAATGCGAAGTTATTTCACCCACCGAAAGTTTTTTGGATTTGTTCGAAAAATACCACGCTTTGCATGAGTGCAACTGCATCATTGTGGATGAAGCGCAGTTTTGCACAGAAAAGCAAGTAGACCAACTCAAACAACTTACGCAATACGTGCCCGTTTTGTGCTACGGATTGCTTACCGACTTCAAATGCAAACTGTTTGAAGGCAGCAAACGCTTGGTGGAATTGGCAGATTCGCTACAAGAGATAAAATCCGTGTGTCGTTGCGGCAGAAAATCTACTGTTAATGCGCGTTTTGTGGACGGTAAGTGTGTGGATGACGGACCGGTGGTGCTTATCGGCGGCGACGAAGTCTACGAAAATATGTGCTATTGGTGTTGGCAAAAGGAATTGAAAAAGAAATAGACTTGAATACACTTGCATCGCACTTATGAACGGAAGCAGATTGCGAATGTATTTGTTGCAAACAAAAACAATATCAGGCTTTGAGTGCTAAATTGAAAGCATATCTTGTTTGCGTTTCAATTGCAAACTGTGGCTGTGTCCAACCGCAACGGTGTGTTATTTTGGGCGTGTTCATTGCGGCTGCATGGTTGATTTAGTGAATTTTTATACTTACACAAACATTTATTACGCAATTTTCTTCTATCACCAACTTTATCACTAAAATCAAAATTTCGGGCGCAAATTCGTGTCCATTTTTTTGTTGCTGTTGCGGAAGTTACAGTATAAAACCGCGGTTTAGAGAACAAACTATCAAAAAACAAGCGGAGGTGAGCAAATTGAAAAGGGTGGAAATTTGCGGTGTCGATACTTCGGTCTTGCCGACATTGACGGCGGCGCAATCCAAACAACTTTTGCGGCAAATTCGACAGGGCGATGCCGATGCACGCAATACCTTTATAAACTGCAATTTGCGATTGGTGCTTTCCATTGTTCAACGCTATGCTTCTCGTTGCAACAATTTGGACGATCTTTTTCAAATCGGGTGCGTTGGGCTGATAAAATCCGTGGACAATTTCAATCCCAAATTCGGTGTGTGTTTTTCTACCTACGCAGTGCCAATGATAGACGGCGAAATTCGCAGATTTTTGCGCGAATCCAACTCGTTGCGCGTTAGTCGGGGCATTCGCGACGTGGCTTACAAGGCTTTGCAAACACGCGATAGGTTGGAAAAAGAAAGCGTAAAGGAAGTTAGCGTTGAAGAAGTGGCGCACGAAATGGATTTACCTGTGTTTAGGGTGCTTTACTGCTTGGATGCGATAAGCGACCCCGTTTCGCTTTCCGACGCAGTGTATACTGACGAAGAAGATTCGCTGTCGCTATTGGATCATATTTGCGATCAAAGCACATCTGAACAGAATTGGGCGGACAGCGTTACGCTGTTTGACGCACTGAACGCTTTGGATGAAAGGGAAAAGAACATTTTGCTTAAACGTTATTTCGAGGGCAAAACGCAAATGGAAGTTTCCAGGGAAGTGGGGCTAAGTCAGGCTCAAGTTTCGCGATTGGAAAAAAATGCAATGGCGCACTTGCGGCAAGATTTTGTGTGACGCTTGTACCTTTTTGCGGCTTTTGAGTAATTTATTTTTTTTTGAAAGCATTATCGTAAATAGGGAGTTCTAAATGGAAATAAGCTACAACGAATTGCGGTGCAAAGAAGTGGTAAATTTGCAAAACGGTGCCAGAATGGGGAAAATTATCGATATGATAATTCAAAGCAACGGCAAAGAGGTTTTGGGGTTGGTGGTGCCGGGTGTGCGCAAACTTTTTAAGGCAAGCGAGGATATTTTTATTCCTTGGAACGATATTTCCAAAATAGGGGAAGATGTGATATTGGTTTCTATCAACATTCACAGTGTAACTACCGTTACAAAAACCAACGAAAAAGACAAGAAAAAGGGCATTTGTGCTGCCGATTGTGAGGGCGATTTTATCGAATAATGTCAGAAATCGTCGTTTTATAAAATACTATTACACGCATAATATTCTATTTGGCGCAAATAAACACTTTTTTTTCTGCGAAAACAGCATGAAATTATTTGTGTTTTTTGCACTTTTTTATTGTTTTTTCGGTGAGATTCTATGTTAGAGGCTATATCAGACATCTTGAAATGGCTTTTGGGGGTGGGGCGGAAATTTGTACAACGACGCTGACTGAAATGTGACGCATGGTTTAATGTCAATTTGGCTCGATAAGTCTATGGAAAGGGGTATTTTGGCGAGAAAAGCCAACGGAAAATTGCTCATTAAATATTTGCTTTTTTATATGTATTTTGATATAATGTAAAATATGTTAAAGGAAATAGAAGTTAAAAGTCGTCAACTCTTGTCGGATGCCATCGGCGACAACACTGAGTTGGGGTATTACAGAATTCAAAAAATCATAAAATCCAAAAGCGTAAAGGTAAATGGACTGCGTGTCGGCGTGGATATGAACGTGAACCCCGGGGACGTTGTTTACGTTTACTTGGCAGATCGCGAAAAGGACAGCATTGAAGTTGTTTATCGCGATGACAACATTTTGGTAGTGAACAAGATGCCCGGCATAGAAGTTCAAGGCGTCGATTCGCTGACCGAAAGAATCAACAACATTCTTACCGATGCAACGGCCGTTCCCGTGCACCGTTTGGACAGGAACACCATGGGGTTGGTAGTTTTTGCGTTGAACAATACAGCAGAAACGGAACTTTTGAATTCTTTCAAGGATAGGGATATCGATAAACTTTACAACTGCATTGTGGTGGGCACACCAAAACCGGCATCTGCCAAACTCAAAGCGTTTTTGTTCAAAGACGCAAAAAAAAGCATGGTGTACATTTCCACCGTGCCAAAACAAGGCTATTTGCCAATTGAAACGCACTACAAATTGCTTAAAAACTTGGGCGAACTTTCGCTGTTGGAAGTTAAACCTGTAACAGGCCGCACGCACCAAATTCGTGCACACTTGGCTTTTATGAAGCTGCCTATTTTGGGGGACGGAAAGTACGGTATCAACAAGATTAATCGTCGTTTTCGCGCAAAAACGCAACTTTTGTGTTGTACAAAAATAACTTTCCATTTTCAGCAAGGTCCGTTGAAGTATCTTGACGGCAAAAGCGTTGTTTTGAATACGGATTTAACGCAGTTTTACAAAAAGTAAGTAATTCGATTAAAACTTTTCAAAGTCGGTGGCAATCGTTTTTTCGGTTGCCATTTTTGTGAGGATACCATGCTGAAAATTTCGGGATTGGATAAGCGTTCCGTTGCGGAAAAGATAGGGCTTAAAAAGCAAGATGAAATTGTGCTTTTCAACGGAGAACAAGCAAAGGATATGTTGGACGTTGCCTATTTCGATTCGCAGTCGGATTTTTCCGTAACTGTGTTGCGCAACGGCGAGCAACTTACCTTTGACGTTCATAAAGATTGCGGACAACCTATGGGGTGGGATTTTTTCGACGAATGCTACATCGAGCCGCGTTGGTGCGCCAATAAGTGTGTGTTTTGTTTCGTCGATCAACTTCCCAAAGGGCAGCGCAAAACGTTGTACGTGAAGGACGACGACTGGCGGCTCTCGTTTGTTTCGGGCAACTTTGTTACACTCACAAACGTTAGCGATGCGGAAATTGCGCGAATTGTTGCAAAAAAGTTTTCGCCGCTTTATGTTTCAGTGCATGCAACGGATGACGAGCTGCGTCGAAAATTGCTTGGCAACAAGCGTGCGCGCCCGATAATGCCGCTGTTGCAACATCTTGCGGATAACGGCATTTCTATGTATACGCAAGTGGTGATGTGCCCCGGGTTGAACGATGGCAAGCAACTAGAAAAAACGCTTACCGATTTGTTCACTCTTTCCCCCGCGGTAAAAAATGTTGCCGTGGTGCCGGTGGGGCTTACCAAGTTTCGCGAAGAACTGTGCAACCTTTCGCCGGTAACGCAAAGTGTGGCGGAAGATACGGTGGCTTTTGTGGAAGCTTTTGACAAAAAGTGCTTTGAGGCAACCGGTAATCATTTTGCTTATTGTTCCGACGAAATGTATCTTTACGCGCAAAAGGATGTGCCCAATTACGACTACTACGGCGATTTTGAACAGTTGGAAAATGGCGTTGGCTTGATTGCCGATTTTCGTTATCAATTCAATTTAGCTTTTGCCGATGCGACTTCCGCAAAAAAAGGCAGTTTTTCAGTTGTAACGGGTGTTTCGGCAACACCGCTTATGCAAGAAACATTGGAAAAAGCAAAATGCGCTTTCCCCGAGTTGCAAGCAAATGTTATCACCGTTTACAACAAGTTTTTCGGCGAAACGGTAACTGTTGCCGGTTTGGTGGTGGGGCAAGATATTGTTTCCACACTGCAAGGTCGCACCGATGTTGGCGACACATTGTTGTTGCCGCGCGTTATGTTGCGTGAAACAGAAAACGTGTTTTTGGACGGCATGACGTTGGACGAATTGATACGCCAAACGGGCAAAAAGGTTGTTGTTACTGCCGATGGTTACGAGATGTGTCAAGCGATTTTGAATTGCGACGACTGATTTTTGCGTTACCGAAGAATATGCCGTTGATGTTGCGAAGATTTCCGAAACGTTGCACAAATGTATTGCAAAGTTGCGAAAATTGCGCAAGTGCACGATGCTGGGCATAGAAAAATCCTTTCGGCGCAGAGCAAACAGTTTTTATACTACATTACTTTTTCTTATTCAATCTTTAGTTGTGCAAGAAAAAACATTTTTGTTTTAGGAGGATAAACTATGAAACCGCTTGTTGCCGTTGTCGGCAAGCCCAATGTCGGAAAATCCACTTTTTTCAATAAGGTTTGCGGTGGACGTATTTCCATAGTTTCGGATGTGCCAGGGGTTACTCGCGACAGAATTTACGCCGATGCTGAATGGTTAGGGAAAAAATTTACGCTGGTGGATACCGGCGGAATTCAATTTAAAAGTGAAGACGTGATGTTTAAGCATATTCGTCAACAAGCGCAAATTGCCGTCGATTTGGCCGACGTTATTTTGTTCTTTTGCGATTACAAAACGGGGCTTACTTCGGAAGACTACGATGTTGCAACTTTACTTCGCAAAAGTAACAAGCCAATTGTGATGGTGGTAAACAAGGTGGATAACTACCTCGAAAGCGACCTTTCGGACTTTTATTCGTTGGGGCTGGGCGACATTTATCCCATTGCTGCTGAACAAAAACAAGGTGTGGGCGATTTATTGGATGCCGTTGTGGAACATTTCCCCGAAGAAAACCTTGCCGAAGAAGATGACGATGTGATAAAAATTGCCGTTGTCGGAAAACCCAACGCAGGCAAATCTTCGTTGGTGAACAAAATTTTGGGGTATGATCGCACGATAGTTTCGGATATTGCCGGGACGACGCGCGACGCTATTGATACGCCCTTTTCTTTCGACGGGAGAAAGTACGTCATAATCGACACCGCAGGCATGCGCCGCAAACGCGCCATAACCGATGACACTGTAGAGCAATACAGCGTTATGCGTTCGCTGAATGCCGTTCGCCGTGCCGATGTGTGTTTGATTGTTATGGATGCCAACGAGGGACTTTCCGAACAGGATGTTAAAATTGCAGGGTTTATTCATGAAGAAGGGAAGCCTTCGGTTGTGGTGATAAACAAGTGGGATTTGATTGAAAAAGACACCCACACCGTGGAAAAATTCAAAAAAGAGTTGTCTTGCGATTTGGCATTTATGGATTATTTCCGCTATATAACTGTTTCGGCACTTACCGGGCAGCGTGTGAACAAACTGATGGACGAAGTAAAATACGTTTATGCAAAATCCACTTTTCGTGTTACCACCGGTATGCTTAACGATGTTATAACCGATGCCGTGCAAGCGGTGGAACCGCCTTCGGCAAACGGCAAGCGTGCCAAAATAAAATATGCAACGCAAGCCTCCACCCAACCGCCGACATTTGTGATTTTTACCAACGATGCGGCTTTGGTACATTTTTCTTATCGTAGATATTTGGAAAATTACATAAGAAGAGCATTTTCGCTAGACGGTACGCCCATTCGCTTGGTATTTCGCGGTGGTGACAAGGATAACGATTGATATGGACGGCACAGCATTTTTTTTAACTTATTGGTGGCAACTTGTTTTGGTTGCCGCGGCGTGCTACGCTTTTGGCGGAATTAACTTTGCCATTTTGTTTTGTAAAGCAATAAAGCACGAGGATATTCGCACCGTAGGAAGCGGCAACGCCGGAACCACTAACGTGTTTCGTGTTTTCGGATTGGGCTTGGGCGCACTGACTTTTTTGTGCGATTCTCTCAAAGGTGTTTTGGTGTGCTTGCTGTGCAAGTTTATCTTTGCATACACAAATTGTCTGTTGCCTTTTATGCATGGGGCAGGACTGTTTGTGGTGTTGGGGCACGTTTTTCCGCCATATCACAAGTTTAGGGGAGGCAAAGGTGTGGCAACAAGCATAGGAGTGTGCGCAATAACTCATCCGTTGCTTATGCTGTGCTGTGTTTTGCCGATGCTTGCAGTGATTTTTATCGTCGACAGAATGTCGGTTATGTCCATTTTGTTTGCGGTGTTTATGATAGTGTGGCATTGGGTTGTGCTTTTGCCGGTTGATGGCGTTGTGGGTTGCGCATTTTTGACGGCAATGCTTGCGGTGGTGCTGTTTGCCCACAGGCACAACATTTTGCGCATTTTTAGGGGCAAAGAATTGCGTACGGGAGTTCGTAAACAGGTGTTGGGTCGCAAAAAAGAAAGATGACTCGGCGGATGCTGATAAAAGGGATAGAAAATGAACTTCAAAGAAGAAATAACCGCAGACAATTTGGTAAAAATTGTGTGCAGTAATCCTTTTTCAAAAAGTGCTGTTTATATAAAAATTTCGTTACGCCCGTTGTCGGTGGAGGGCGCAAGGCTTTTTCAAGCGGAAAAACTTACCAAAACACAGGCCTTTCACGAGAATATTTGTTGCAGCAACCTTTTCGAATGGCTTTCTGCAAATGTGGAAGGGAAATACAAACAAATTTGTCTGCTTTTCGAGGACAAAACGGTTACTTATTTGTTTTCAAAAAGCAATTTCAAACGAATGGAAAACAAAACGGGAAATAAAAAGCTTTCGCAAGATTTCAACCGCGCCAAAAACTACGTTCTGAAAGAAGGAGAAAATATTCCGCCTTTTGTAGACCTTGGAATTTTTACTTCGGATAACAAAATTGTACCATCCAAGCAGGATAA
The DNA here is from genome assembly GCA_964535505.1 of uncultured Oscillospiraceae bacterium. GTDB lineage: Bacteria > Bacillota > Clostridia > Christensenellales > CAG-314 > Fimimonas. The sequence goes on along the minus strand of CAZHUH010000001.1, from coordinate 178,608 downwards.
ATTTAAGCAGATAAATCGCTTTGTGGAGCTGCTTGACGATGTGTTCAAAAACTATGAAAAGCCGCAAATTACCGTTTTGGATTTTGGGTGTGGAAAATCGTATTTGACTTTTTTTGTTTACTACTACTTTGTGAAAGTAAAAGGTGTAAACGCAAAAATTATAGGTTACGATTTGAAAGCAAATGTGGTGGCGCACTGCAACGAAATTGCGCAAAAATACGGCTACGAAAATTTGCATTTTGTGGTGGCGGACGTTTCGAGGGACAAACTTTACGATAAGCACATAGATATGGTAATTTCGTTGCATGCTTGCGACACGGCGACCGACTACGCATTGAATTACGCCGTAAGCAAAAATGCAAAGTATATTTTTTCCGTGCCGTGCTGTCAACACGAGGTAAATCTTTCCATTGGGCGCGGAGGCAGTTTAGACGAAGCAAATAGCGGTGCCGATTTAGACATTTTCTTAAAATACGGAATCATCAAGGAACGCGTTTCGGCATTGCTTACCGACAGTATTCGCGCAATGCTTTTGGAGGATGAAGGCTATTCCGTGGACGTACTGGAATTTGTCGATTTGGTACATTCTCCCAAAAATTTGATGATACGCGCCAAAAGAACTCGAGAAAAATCCTCTAAAAATGTTGCCGTTATTGAAGAATTGATGCAAAAATACCATTTTAAGCAAACTTTGTACGAATTGCTGTATGGCGGCAACTAGCGTGATTGTTCCGAAAACAGTTGGTTCGCAAAATATTCGCTGCAAAACGGCCGTTAAGTTTTTGGGTAGTTGATATTATCGGGCGGCGGTTGGAATGCGCATACAGTCGGCAGTGTTTGACGTGTGCTGTGGTGTGCGAACCTTTTGTTACGGGTGCTGAAAATCGGAGCAGTTCGCAAATATTCATCGCAAAACTTACGGTTTTACTTTTTTCGGCAATATAAGTTTATTCTCCACTGATAATCTTTTTCCCTTTGTTCTATCGCAAGGGGATTTTTCATACAATCTACCAAACGCATATTTGGAGGAAGGTATGAACAACATTTATCAGGATATTTCGGAAAGAACAAACGGAGATATATATATCGGCGTGGTGGGGCCCGTTCGCAGCGGAAAATCTACTTTTGTAACAAACTTTATGGAAAAGTTGATTTTGCCGGAGATTGCCGACCCGAACGAACGTGCTCGCGCAACAGACGAATTGCCGCAATCGGCAGACGGCAGAACCATTATGACCACGCAACCGAAATTTGTGCCTAACACTGCGGTAAAACTGATTTTGGAGGACAAGGCAACTGCAAATGTGCGACTTATCGACTGTGTTGGTTTTTTGATCGAAGGCGCCGAGGGGCACTTGGAAGGGGATAAAATGCGTTTGGTAAACACACCTTGGTCCGGCGAACCAATGCCGTTTGAGCGCGCAGCGGAAATCGGCACGCAAAAGGTGGCAGCGGAACATTCCACGGTGGTTGTGGTTGTTACCAACGATGGCTCCGTTGGGGAAATTCCTCGGCAAAACTACATTCCTGCCGAAGAAAAAACAGTAAGAGAACTTAAAGTCATTGGAAAACCATTTGTTGTGGTTGTGAACAGCAAAAACCCCACATCCGAAACTACCGAAAGCCTTTGCCAAGCACTGCGCGAAAAGTATGGTGTGTGCGTTATGCCATTGAACGTTGCAACTGCAAATACCAAGCAGCTTGAAGAAGTGCTGCAAAATATTTTGAAAGAGTTTCCCGTGCGCCGTTTGGCAATCAATATTCCCAACTGGATGCGCGCTTTGGATAAGGACAGCAAAGTTATTTCATCAATAATCGAGCGTGTAAAAAAGGTTTGCGCCGACATTGACAAAATGAAAGATTGCGAAAAATTAACGGAAGGTTTCGCCGATTGCGATTTTTTGGAAGAATGCAAGGTGGAAAGTTTGCAAATGGGCTGTGGAATTGCTTGTTACCAACTGGCACCCAAGGCAAATTTGTTCTTCGATGTGTTGTCGGAAGAAGCCAATATGCCAATAACCGATGAGTTTTCATTGATGAGTTTTGTAACAGCATCGGCAAAAGCAAACCGCTGTTTTGAAACAATGAAAGACGCGTTAGATCAAGCTGACAAATTGGGCTACGGCATTGTGTCGCCCGATATGGAGAAGATGTCGCTTAACGAACCGGAAATGGTGCGGCAGGGCAACATTTACGGAGTAAGGCTGAAAGCCTCTGCACCCAGCTACCACATTATTCGTGTTGACGTGGCAACGGAAGTTAGCCCTATGATAGGCACAGAACAGCAGAGCCAATACGTTTTGGCGGAGTACAAGCAAAATCCGCAGGCAATTTGGAATACCAACATGTTTGGCAAAACAATGTCGGGCTTGGCGAAAGAAGGACTTGAAGGAAAGTGCACCGCAATGCCTACGGAAATTAAAGAGAAGCTGACCCGCACAGTTAGCAAAATTGTAAACGAAAATCGCGGTGGACTTATCTGTTTGTTGCTGTAAGTATATCGGGATTTTCAATAACGCAGAATACTATTTTTAACATAATATCATAAATATAGCAAATTTTCAAAAAACATGAGGGGCAATACTTCGTTGCCTCTCTTGATTTTTTTTTCGACAAATCCGCCGAGAATGAGGATGTTTTCGTTGCAAGGTTAATGGGTTGCTTGATTTTGTCGTAGAAAACAAAATGTTTTGCAGCAAGATTTTCTTCAATCAACGTGTAGATTTTTGCTTGCGGTTTTTGTGGTAAAAGTTGGCCGGGCAAATCAGCATTGCCGTTTCTACGCAAACTATTTTGTGTAAAAACGGTGCAGGTCAAGTCCGCACCGTACTACACTCGAATTTTGCAAAATTTGTCGTAAAATGCCGCCCTACAAATTCTATTCTTGATACAGTTCTTTCAGTTTTTGTAGAATTTTGTTTTCCATTCGCGAAATTTGCACCTGAGAAACGCCCATTTTTTGAGCAATTTCTCCTTGCGTCATATCTCTGAAATAGCGCAAAATAACTATTTTCTGCTCGCGCGGTGTCAGTTGCGAAAGCATATCTTTCAAAATAACATTGTCAAGCATCTTTTTGTCTTCATCGGTAGGCAAACGGTCAATAAGTTCCATTTCTTTTCCATCTTTGTCGCTTGACGTTTCGTAAAGCGAAACGGGCAATCGTGTTGCGTCCAAAGCAAACACAACTTCGTTTACGTCCATATCAAATTCTTTTGCAATTTCTTCAACGGTGGGTTCGTCAAAACCTTCTTTGGCTTTGCTGTCGATATAGCGCATGATTTTGGTTGAAATGCTTTTTACCGAGCGTGAAACTTTCAAATATCCGTCGTCGCGCATGTATCGCTTTATTTCTCCCAAAATCATGGGTACGGCGTAGGTGGAAAAACGCACGTTGAACTCGGTTGAAAAATTTTTGATAGCTTTCAAAAGTCCTATTCCGGCAATTTGCAATAGGTCATCGTACTCTACATGCTTGCCCAAATAGCGTTTTACAATGCTTTTGAGCAGCGGCGTGTTTTCTGTTATCAAAGTAGAGCACGCATCCTCATCGCCTTGTTGAGCCTGCGCAATCAGCCGCATTGTTTCTTCGTGACTTACCATTACGCTCCCTCATACAATCTTTTTAGTCAGTTTTACAGAAGTTTTGCCTTTTATAGATGATACTTCTACTTTATCACAGAAAGCTTGCATTACAGTGAAACCCATGCCGGAACGTTCTCCGCTAGAAACTGTGGTGAAAAAAGGCTGCATGGCTTCTTCCACGTTTTCAATGCCTTTGCCGTAATCGACAATTTCCACAAACAGCGTATCTGCGGAAATTTGGCACACAACGTGAATTTTGCCCTCTTGTTTGCATTCGTAGGCATGAACGATGCAATTTGTAACCGCCTCGGAAACAGCTGTTTTTACGTCTTCGAGTTGTTCCAAGGTGGGGTTAAGCTGCGTCAAAAACGCCCCAACAACACTGCGCGCAAATTTTTCGTTTCGAGATTTTGCATCTACAATAAGTTCCATACTGTTCAAATCAGACATTTTGCTACCTCAAATTTATATTTTTTCGATAATTTCGTATAATCCGGACATTTTGAAAATTTTATCAACCGTGGCAGAAGGATTTTTGACGTAAAGTTTTTTGTCCATTTTGCGCAATAGTTTGTATCTTCCGATAACAACACCAATGCCGGTAGAATCCATAAATGACATTCGCGACATATCTAACACAACGCCGTCAAAAACATTTTCTCTAAACGCCGCATCTAGTTTGCGTCGCACGTACTCGGCGGAATGTTCGTCCAATTCGCCCACCAATCGTGCAACAAGCGTTTGTTTTTCGAAATTCAAGTACACTTCCATAACTTGCGCCTCCGAAAATAATATAACAAAAGAAGTGGGGTATGGTTTGTAAAGTTTTGGTATTAGGTTGAAAGTTGTGTCGAAATGAAAATAGACGGTGTGTTGAACGAACTTTGAAACGATAATAAATTAGTGAGAATCCGAAAAAAGAGTTGCTAAAGTGCAATCAGTCGAAAAAAGTATTTGAAAAAGACTGCAAAATGCGTTTCGAAAATTGCAATGTAATAAGTGGTGAAAAATTAAAAATTTTTTGTGCTCCCCAAAAATACAATATAAAAACGGTAGTCAAACGACTACCGTTTGCAGGTTTTATGTCAAATATTGTGGTGCAAGAGCCAAAAGCAGAGAAATACGGCTATGTGCTTACGCATATTATACTATCACCCCAATATGTATCAGAGGACTTTTGAATATTTATATAAATAGCCAATATCGATACCAAACTAACAACACTCAACACAGTGCAGACTAAAAATAAATCCAAATGGGAAAGTGCAACTTGCAGTATTGGCTTGCTAGAAGAAAGCAAAATGTCAAGATTTAATGCCCCCAAAATAGCAATCCTGCCACACAAAATGCAAGCATTATTAGAAATTTTGAAATTCTGTTGTTCTATATATTTTTTGTTTACCTAGTTGATAACAGTATTTTATATTTCAAAATTGAAGTTGTTCGGCATTACTTTGAGATGACTTCGTTTACATGCATAATTTGGCGCATTTACTACAAATCTTATTGCTGTCGTATTGTTCATAAAAATAGTGGTTCAAGAATTCTTATGGCCGTTTTTTTGTTGCAACGTTCACAAAATCAATTTAGTCGTTTTGCATAACTTTTGCAAGCGCACCCAAGTATTGCCGGAATTTCCCAAAGAGAGCTTACGGCGAAATCAGGCGTGTCGGTTTTGTCCACAGGGCTTTGAGCCGCGCCGAACCCTTGTTTTATCCAAATTGTTTTCCAACCCATTGCTTTGGCAGGCAGTATGTCGTTATCCAATCTGTCGCCAACCATTACAATTTGGTTGGGGGAACATTGCGCTTTTTGTGCGGCAATTTCAAACAAGCGCAAATCGGGTTTGGCAAGTTTGTAGTCGGAAGAAGCAACGACGACATCGAAAAAATCGGCAATTCCAAAATGCCGCAGGCGCTCGAAAGTGCCTGCCACTTGATTTGCCAAAAGCCCCAAGCGATAGTGCTTTTTCAGTTGACGCAAAACATCGGCGGCTTCCGGGTAGACCTTTTCGCCATCGGGGCAATAGGGCATATTGCATTTGATGCCGAATTTCTTCAGTGTTTCGCCGTATGGCGATGGCGCACGATTCGCCGAAGCGATTTTCATGTTTTCAAAGAGGATTTTAGGAGTAATTTTGGCTGAAATCGATTCTTCCAATGCACATTGCTTTGCGTAGCGTGTTTGCCAAGCGTCGGTTTCGTCCACCAAGGTGTAGCCCAAATCGAAATATATAAATTTCACGTCTTTCATCGGTTTGTTCTTTTGGGGTTTGCTCTGATAGTGGCGGCTGTTTTTGTCTTTGCCGCCAAAGATATGCGGTGCAGAATTTGTTTGTGGTGCTGTAAAACCACTGCAAAAGCTTTTTTTACTTCACAAAGTGCACGCGCTGTTCGTTGAATTGATCGCGCGCTTCGGGAAATTCCGCAGGGTGCCCGATAAATATGACGTTTAGCGGAATGTGCTTTGAAGGCATATTCAACAGTTTTTGGACATTTTCTACCCCGCTTTTTCGCGGATGCAGGCCGCACCAAACGGCGCCGAGCGACAAATCAGTTACACGCAGCAAAATGTTCTCCGTTGCCGCGCTGCAATCCTGAATCCAGTATTCCGAAAGTTGCAGCGGCAGCGCTCGCGAAAGGTTTCCGCACACAATTATTGCCAATGGCGCATCCATTTTGGTAAACATTGTCGCGCCTTTCAGTGCCGACAGCATTTCTTTGTTGCTTACAACGTAAAATTCCCAGGGCATTTTGTTGCATGCGCTGGGGCCGCACATGGCGGCATGCAAAATTTCTTCAATCATTTCGTCGGAAACCGCTTCGTCGGTAAATTTGCGCACGCTTCTGCGGCATAACAACGCTTCTTTGAGTTCCATAGTGTTATTCCTCCTTTTTCTTAACGTTCGACATCGGCACTTAAAATTGTTTAACTGCCGAAATTATTTTATTTGTTGTTCATATAGTTTTCAAACCAAGTGGGAATTTGCCTTGACATGTTGTCGAAGTGGTGCATAAAGTTGTTGTATCGCCGTATCATGCCGTCAACATCTTTTCTTCCAAAGGGCACTGCCCACACAATGCCAAACAAGGACGAATATGCGCAGTATTCTTTCAAGGCGTCCCAAAATTCCGTTGGAATTTCCCCGTTGAAGTAACCAATAATTTGTCCGCATGAAAAGGCAACACTGCTCTCGATTGTGAAAGCCTCAACCTTTATAAATTCGTAATAGGGGTCGCCCACACGATAGCGGTTGAAATCTATTACTCCGATGTTCAGTTGGTTGTCTATTACCAAATTTCCGGGGTGAAAATCACCGTGAAGCAAACACGGTTGTGCCACTTCGATGTCGTTTAGGTGGTTGTAGAAGTAGTTCAAAGCCAGTTGGTCGTGCGGCTGACGCAAACTTTGTTGCTCGTATTTTTTCAGTTTATCGGTAAACTCTTGCTCACGCGAACAAAATTCCCAACCTTTAGGCACCGGCAAGCTGTGAATTTTGTTTAATAGAGTGCCGGCTTTCACGCCCAAATGGAACTGCGTTTGCCGGTTTAGTTGCGGCAAAACCGTTTCCAACGACATCCCTTCCAACCAATTCAGCACCATAAAAACGTATTCCGACGTTTTTCCGAATAGCAATGGTGTACTCATGTTGTCGAGTGCCTTGTTGAAGGTAAAAAGTGCGTCGAATTCTTGCTGTTTTGTTTCGAATTGATCCAAACTGCTTAGCCTTATTAGCAGTTTGTTGCCATTTTTGTTTACTGCAAAAAATTTGCTGTCGGCACTCCAACCATATTCTATTTTTCTTATTTCCTTCAATTCCTTGAAAAACGGAAGAAGCTGCAAGTTTATTTCTTTCGTCAATCCCCCTCCCGACGGTGGCACAATGCCGTCAAAAAGTGTACAATCGGCCAAAAAGTTGTTTGTTTCAGTTCATTCCACAGCGATGTGGCAACCTTTTTTCTGTATTTAGGCAAGACTGTCAAATGTCATATTACCGCTCAAATTGACTGTTCTGCAACGCGCAAATCGCCAACGGCATTTTCAATTTCAGCATCAACAAGACCTACGATTTTTCCGTCATCTTCAGCAACAATACAAATCGACTTGTTTGAATAATCTTCTTAGTCGGTTAAAACATTATTGAAGTAGGAGGTATCTAAAAAAGAACACGGCATATTAGCCATTGCAATTTATATCGGATTTTTCTTATTTTCACACAAATATTCCTTTAAAATTTATTTTATCACAAGAAATGGTTTTTTTCAAGAGAAAAACTTACAAATACGTTAGGTGGTTTGCCGCAAGTTTAGTGGTGCGAAATAGCTTATTGAAATTTTGATATAAGAGTGGTGCAGAGAATCTTATCCGGGAAATAACGATTGCAAAAGCGTTGACACTGTGTTTGCCGAAATGTAAGCTGTTGCAAAATTAAACGAGTAGATAAATAAGGATTGAATGGCAGCGAAATATGGTGTACTCTCACTAAAAAGTGCACAATTTTTTTGAAAAAAGTTAACAAATTTGTTGACAATAATTTCAAAATATTGTAATATACAAAAGCTGATGTTGATGCAGCGGGGTGTAGCGCAGTTTGGTAGCGCGCTTGCTTTGGGAGCAAGATGTCGTGAGTTCGAGTCTCGCCACCCCGACCACAGGAATAATTTGGGCCTTTAGCTCAGTGGTTAGAGCAGTCGGCTCATAACCGATCGGTCCGGGGTTCAAGTCCCTGAAGGCCCACCAAACGCAAAACAAATTACATTTGGCCCGGTAGTACAGTTGGTTAGTACGCCAGCCTGTCACGCTGGAGGTCGTGGGTTCGAGCCCCATCCGGGTCGCCAATGTTTTGCTTCGGTAGCTCAGTAGGTAGAGCAGGGGACTGAAAATCCCCGTGTCGGTGGTTCGATTCCGCCCCGAAGCACCATTTCATTGGCGTCAACAACAAATTTTGTGCTGGTGTAGCTCAATCAGGCAGAGCAATTGATTTGTAATCAATAGGTTGATGGTTCGATTCCGTTCACCAGCTCCATTTTTTTATTCGGGCTACATCACAGTATATTCATATATGGGAGGATTCCCGAGTGGCCAAAGGGAACAGACTGTAAATCTGTCGTCCGTCGACTTCGATGGTTCGAATCCATCTCCTCCCACCAAGGTCCAAGGCGAATTGCGCTTTGGGCTTTTTTGTTAAACAGAATCGGCTTGGTATCGGCTCAGTCGCTTCGCATAATGTCGGTTGCTAAGAAAACATGCAAAAAACTAACGAGACAAAGAAAACTATTGTAATAACCGGTGCGAGCGATGGCATAGGCGCCGTGACTGCACGAGAATTGACGGCGCAAGGTCACAACGTGGTGATTGTGGGGCGCAATCCGCAAAAAACGGAAAAGATTGCACGCGAATTGGGCGTACCTTTTCACGTTGCCGATTACGCAAAACTGTCAGATGTGGTGCGTTTGGCAAACGAATTGCAACGTTATGCTCAAATCGACGTTTTGATAAACAACGCCGGCGCAGCAATGGACAAACGCAAATTGACGGTAGACGGATTTGAACAAACGTTCCAAGTGAATGTTTTGTCGCCCTTTTTGTTGACTTATTTGCTGACCAAGACACTTTGCGAATGCAACGCAACCGTGGTGCAAACTGCCAGCATTGCCGCCAATTTGTTTGGAAAAGACTTCTCGGTTGACGATTTGCAAAACGAAAAGGATTTTTCGCCGCTTAAAGCCTATGGCAGAGCGAAACTGTGCGGCATTTTGCTTACGCGCCAATTGCACAAACGCTTTGCTGAACAAGGCATTTGCGCAGTGGCATTTCAACCGGGAATTCCGCGCACAAACTTTGCTTGCGAATCTACAAAATTTTTGCGCTTTGCCTACCACTCGCCTATAAAATATTTGTTTACGATATCCAAAAAACGCAGCGCAAAACGAATGGTGTACTTTGCTTTGGCAAAACCTAACGTCGATTTTGTTTGCGGCGAAACTTATACTTTCAAAAAGAAATATAAGATAAAGTTCCGTGACAAAAATGGTGCCATTTCAGACGCACTTTGGAGGCGTTGTGAAGAGATGATAAAGAGTTATTTGTGATGTTTTTATGTCACAAGACCGTCAAAGTATATCCAAAATTCTGTTATTGCAGAATACTATTTCAGACATAGCAACTAATAACGATTTTATGTCAGACTATTTTTGACGCTTAATTCAAAGAAACCGCTTAAACCAACGAATTGGCTTTTCGGTAGTGGGGTTTTTCAAAAGGATACGCCGTGTTGTCTTGCGTTGTGTTATACATATTTTTTCTTTTTTTACTTAAAAAAGATTGGTAAAATTTATGCACGCCTCTTCAAATATTCACAAAAGTCACGCATTTATATATTTTTTTCGTCTCTTCTCTTAAATTTTAGTAAAAAGTTGCAAGTTAATTATAAAATACTATTGAAATTGTATAAAAACTTTGCTACAATACAAATATCAAAATTAGGAGGCTTGCTATGAAAAAAGTTAAATTCTTGTTGTTGGTTTCTTTGTTTCTTTTTGTGACTGTATTATCTTTGGTCGCTTGTGAATCAAGTGAGTCGCCGTTGCCTGACAAATATACCGGTACATACGGCAGCGGGCAGTATGGTAACTTAATTGTTACTAATACGACTGTTTCTACCGAACTGTTGCTTTTGCCGCAATGTGTGGTCGGCGATGTTACTATTAGCGCCGAGTTGGTTTGTTGGGATCCCGTTTCTTTTACTTACTTCTCGGATAAGTCGTTTGAATTTCAGGCGTATGTAGAATCATTGTCATCATCGGTGAAGGGTACAGCTAACTTTTCCGGCTCGTTTGCAGACAATTTAGAAACATACGATATTCACCTAACATATTACGGAAATAGCCAAATATGGTTTGCAAAAAGCAAATAGTCTTTGTTTATTGGTGCTCTTCGTTACACAACATTAAATTATAGATATTGGTGAGAATTATGAATAAAAACTTTGTAAAAAGAATCGATGTTGTTTTGGTCGTACTATTAATCGCAATAACGGCCGTATTTGCATTGGGAGCCTGCGACAAGGAAAATGAATGGATTCCGCAAGTTCAAGGAAGTTATGTCGTCGAATTAGCATATGAAGAAATAGCAGACTCATATTCGATTGAGAAATATTGCGATTATGCCGCCTTTTCAAAGTCTAATTTGGCAGATTACAACTTTATTTCGCAAAAGACGGCAAAAGAAGAACGTTATTCTTCGGTGTTTTTCGAAACGCGTGATTTGATTGCAATTAAATTTAACAATGCTGAAAAGAACATAGATTTTACGGTGGCAAATGTAAAATTCGATTCGAATTTGTGCACCGTTTCGTTGTTGCCCGTGAAAAGAGTAGCCAAAATCACAGAACAGCCAACGACATACGGCTGTTTTGTAGAAACACAAACAGACATTTCCGAGTTTAAAGTTGAGGTTGTGATGTTGGACGCGATAGTTCACGAAAGCCAACAATTTTCATACATAACGGACAATAACGAATATTATTTGTTTGAAGATCAACCAAATCCTGTTGTTTTCAAAATAGATTCGAAAGCAGGCATCTTGGCATTTTTTCAAAACGATGGTGTTTTGAGCGAACAGTCGTATGTTTATTTAAACCTGAATATGTATGGCGAAGAAGTTTTTGAACAATATGCATTGATGTTGATAAGGTTGCCGTCGTCCGATTTCGAGAACTGTGTTGCCACAGCAACGAATGACGCAGTGAAAATTACCATAATACGTTCGAATCATTACCTTTATTCAAACGAAACAAAACATAGCAAGTTGATTGCATTGCTTGTTCCAAAAGATTTAAAACTAGATAGTATTACGCAAGAAATTTATTTCGAATTTGAGGACGATTTGTCGACGCATTACGTAAAGCATGAATACGTTGTTTCCGAAACAACAGCATTGGGCGACCTACTTGTAAAATATACATTGTCTGAAAGATGATTGAAGTAATAAATCTTACAAAAAAATATGAAAATTGCGTAGCGCTGAACGATATTAACTTTGAGGTAGACAACGGAGAGTTTATAGTTGTCACCGGGCGTAGCGGCAGTGGAAAAAGCACCTTGCTCAAATGTATGTGTGGGTTGCTTTTGCCCAGTTCCGGCGAAGTGCTGATTGACGGAAAAAATATTTACCAAATGACGGAATCGGAAAAGTGTTGTTTTCGGAACCAAAAAATCGGCTTCATTTTTCAATCCTACGCATTGGAGCCTAAGTACACGGCTTTTGAAAATATCGAATTGCCTATGCTGATTAAGGGAGATAGCACAGCAAAGCGCAAGAGCCGTGTTCGCGAGGTAGCGGCATTTGTTGGAATTTCAAGCCTTTTGAACAAGCGAACGGAGATTCTTTCGGGAGGAGAACAGCAAAGAGTAGGTGTTGCTCGCGCACTTGTGAATAAACCGCAAATTATTTTTGCCGACGAGCCATGCGGCAATTTGGACAAACAAAACAGTGAAGCGGTTATAAACCTGTTGTATTCAGTAAAAAATAGCGGAACCACAGTCGTTTTGGTGACGCATCAGCCACAGGATGTTACAAAACCTGATAAAGTTATTGAGTTGTTGGACGGAAGGATTGTTTGATATGTTGTCGCGCATTGCCATAAAAGAATTTAAAACAAACGCAGTATTTTTTGCACTGTCGATTTTGAGTCTTTCCGTGCTCCTGTCCATTATTGCGGTTTTGGGCAATCTTGTTTTTCAACTTCCTGCGGCATATTCCGACAAATTCCAAAAAGATTCATTTGTTGTGCTTAAAAGCGAAAATAATGCACTGTTGAGCACGAATTTAGAGGATTTTTTTGTGTATGGTAGAATTGACGGCTTAACGTACAATACAAAAATAGTGCACAATGACAACGCGCAAAATTTTCCGAGTTATGTCGGCGGAGTTTGCGTGTTTTTTGTATGCGACAAAGTAGATGTTTTACCGAGAGCAACATCTGGCGAAACTTTTTCCAAGAATGAGCACGCAATTTGGCTTGCGGATGAACTTGCCGCTTTAATTGAATGCCAAGTGGGCGACGATATTACATTGAACGAAGAAACGCTTAGCGTTGTGGGGACCTTTTCGCCGAGTGATTTGCCAGATTGTATCGCAGGAAATGTTTCATTTTTGATATATCGCACGCCACATAGTGTGTACAGCGGTTCTTTTTTTGTAACGGCAACAGATGCCGAACAACTTTTGCGACTGTCGGAATTGCCGCAAGATCTTTTAGACGATGAAGAAGGGCTTTTGTCATTTTGCCGTGGCTACAAAAGCTTTCTTGTTGGATTAGACGTCATTGTAGTTATCTTGGAAGTATTGTTTGTGGCACTTTTGATAGGGTTGATAAATGTTTATTTTATCAAAAGAGAGAACGTTTTGCGTGTTATACGTCTCTTGGGAAGTTCAAAAGCCGCATTGGTAGGCGAAATATGTGTTATATTCGCCATTGTCGGTTTTATTGCCTGTGTTTTGGCGTCGGTTGCGAGTTTGGGAATAAACTATTTGATAACAACGTGGGCGGAAAATATCTTGGGTGTTGTATATTATTCACACAACATTTTTCTTGTGTTTTGTTTGGAATTTGTGTGTTGCTTGATAATACTCGTCGTTGCCGCGACAATATCTATTTTCGGTAGGAATAAGGTGATGGGGGTTGATAACAAATGAAAACCTCTTTTAAGTTAGCTATGCAAAACTTGCGTTGTTATTGGATGAACGCATTGGGACGAAGCTTTATGATTTTTGCACTTTCTTTTGTGGTGCTGACTGCCGCAATGTTTTCTGCCTCTGTACAAAAATCCATTTCACAACTTCTCAACAGCCGCAGTAGTGGCAATTCGGTATTTGTTCGTGCAGACAAGACGGAAATTTCCTCAATTGAGCAGTTTCAGTTTGTGAACGAGGTTGCGCCGATGAACAAAATTTTTTACCTATCGGGAAATGTGTCTATCGAGGAGGTAGGTACGTTTCAGACTAATGTTGCCGTTGTAAAGGGGGAGAGTTGTTCGGCGTTGCTGCCCCAAGCTTATCTGCAGGAATTTGAACAAATAAGCGACACAAAGCTGATACTTGCCGGACGATTGTCGCAGTCGGACAATGAAATATTGCTTGCTTCGGATTTTGTCGACAGTTTGCAAATTTACGACTACTCTGTTTTGTTAGGCAAAACCATTGATGTTTTTGAACCTGTTTTTAACAGCTACTATATAGAAAAAGCAACTGTTGTAGGAGTTTTTGCGTCTGAACTGACCAAAATAACGGCACTTGATAGTTTGAATAAAATCGGAGGTTATTCTTGCTTTTTGCTTTTGGACGCAAATGCGAACAGCGATATGCTTGAAGTCTTTGTAAATAAAGAAAACATCGATAATGTGCAAAAAATGCTTATCGAACATTACGGTGAAGAAAACGTGATGCCAAATACAATTACAAATTGGGGTATAGAGGAATTGGAAAAAATAGCTCACTTTATGCAAAACGTGTTGATTTTGATCTTTGTAGTGGTGGGCATTGTCTATTCTGTAATACAATTTGTTATAATAAGCAATTATCTCAACAAAAAACAAAAATTTGTAACGGCAGTTCGGGCATTTGGCTTGGAGAAAAAGCAACTGTTCGTAGTTTTTGTTATGGAATATCTCGTGCTATCCGTAGTGTCGTTTGTCTTATCTATTGGTGTGTCGGCTGTTTTCGCCAATGCGCTTTGCGACTTTTCTGCGCTTATTGCCGGGGTAAAATTTGGATTCAACTTCGATTTATTTTCAATATTCATTTCTTTTTTGGTGTTGTTGGCAATAAACTTTGTGACGATTCTTTGCTCGGTTCACTTGCAACATGAAAAATAGCAGTAGAGTTGTAAACAAAAAAATGATGTACTTTCTAACAGCATTGGCAACGATGTGTGAAAATGACGAGAAGGTTATTTGTGATGTTTTTATATCATAAGACAGTCAAAGTATATCTAAAATCCTGTTAGGGCAGAATACTATTTCAGACATAGTAACTAATAACAATTTAATATAGCAGACTAATTTTAACGGTTAATTCAAAGAATAGGACAAATCAAAATGGTGGGGACTATCTAGTTTGAACAGAGGAGAATCTGTCAAGGTACAAACAGATGCAGTTTTCTTAAGCGCGCTAAAAATGGTGGCGAGCGCATGACAAATAATTTAAGAACGCCCGCCCGAGCACCTAAAGGCTGCGGTGCGAGCTTGACAATATCCGCACATAGTATTATAATTTAATATGTAGTAACGATATAGTATACTGAGTTTTCTAACGGTGGGTTACAATTTATGAAAATTTCTACAAAAGGCAGATACAGTGTTTGGATTTTGATCGATATTGCACAGCATGGCGGAAGCACTCCCGTTAGGATAGCGGACATTTCCTCGCGTCAGGGCATAACGGCAAAATATACCGAGCAGATAACGGGCAATCTTGTTAGGTGCGGTTTGTTAAGGAGCGTTCGCGGTTCGCAGGGCGGGTACGAACTTCTGAAAAAACCACAGGATATCACCGTCGGTGAGATTTTGCGTAAAACCGAAGGCGATATTTCGCTTGTGGATTGCAATCCGTCAAGCCACTGTCCGCATGGTGCGGGTTGCGCAACGCGCAAGCTTTGGCAAGGGCTTAACGAATGTGTTAATAACTATCTTGACGGCATAACGTTGCAGGATCTTGTGGACTCTACCCCCGATTCGGCGGATTTTTACAGTATTTAATATTAATATAATGATACCGCCGCGCTTTGCGTGTTTTAAACATGCATAGAACGGCGGTTTGTTCTGTAAAAAAATTTAAAAAAAGTTTCTATTTTGCTTGACAAACGTATAATAAGTCGGTATTATGATACCATACTAATCCGATAGGGATTACGGATAAAACAAAAATAAAAAAGTATCAATAATAAATGGCGGAGGTGTTCTATGAAATTAGATTTCCGATGTTGTTCCAAAATACGAATGCGTGTACGAATCTGAAGCCAAATTACGCTATAAAAATTCAAAAAAAAATAAAATGACGTCAAAAGGAGAATAATAAAATGCCTGTATATAAATCAATAACAGAGCTTGTGGGTAAAACACCCCTTCTTGAATTAACAAATTACGAAAATAAACACAACCTCAAAGCCAAAGTATTGGCAAAATTGGAATACTTCAACCCTGCGGGTTCCGTCAAGGACAGAATCGCAAAAGCCATGATTGAGGATGCGGAAAAAAGCGGCAAGCTTAAAGCGGGAGCAACCATCATAGAGCCTACGTCCGGCAATACGGGTATAGGTCTTGCGGCTATTGCGGCGGCAAAGGGGTATAAAGTCATTCTCACTATGCCTGAAACGATGAGCGTGGAACGCCGCAGCCTTATCAAAGCATACGGCGCACAGATTGTGCTTACTGATGGTGCGAAGGGCATGAAGGGCGCTATTGCCAAAGCCGAAGAACTCAAAGCCGAAATAGAAGGTAGTATAATTATAGGGCAGTTTGTCAATCCCGCAAACCCCGCCGCGCATTTTGCCACTACGGGTCCCGAAATTTGGGAGGATACCGAAGGCAAGGTTGATATTTTCGTTGCAGGGGTTGGAACGGGCGGTACCATTACTGGTGCGGGGCAGTATTTGAAGGGGAAAAACCCCAATGTTAAGATAGTAGCTGTGGAACCGGCCACTTCCGCTGTGCTTTCAACGGGCGTTGCGGGCACGCATAAAATACAGGGCATAGGCGCAGGTTTTGTGCCAGACGTGCTCGATACAAAGATCTACGACGAAATTATAACCGTTGAAAACGAGGCGGCTTTTGCCACGGGCAAAGAGCTTGGCAGGGTAGAGGGCTTCCTTGTGGGCATTTCATCGGGCGCGGCGCTGTGGGCGGCGACAGAACTTGCCAAACGCCCCGAAAACATTGGCAAAAACATCGTGGTTGTGCTTCCCGACACGGGTGACAGATATCTTTCAACGCCGTTGTTTGCCGATTAATTTCTTTTGAGTATTTGCTTATTTGTTTCAATTCTTCTGATTTTTAATACGCTTGGAAGCGGTGCCGTGAATTTGCATGGTGCCGCTTTCGGGTAATATAATTTGTTTCAATGTGGTTATCATTTCTTTAGGTTTTTTGCTTAAATCCGTCTAGCGGTTGAAGACTGTTGTAAAATTGTCTAAATCTGTGTTAGTAAGCGTTTCCGTGCGCTTTCTGTGCTCCGCTTCGGCAATGATTGTGTTCAAAATCTGTCCTTCGCTTTTACCGTTTATCGCCCGCGACAAAATTTAAGCCCATTTCCACCGCGGAAATCATTCCGCTTTTTTGCTTTCTGAACTGCCGTTTACGCCATTGTTCAAGTTCCTATTGGCGTTGTTTTCCGTAGAGCTGCCGCTTTGGGGACTTCTTGCGAATAACTTTTAAAAACTTTCATTGAATTACTTGTATATACTGATAATATCGAAATATGCAAGGAGTAAAATTTATGCGACTTCTTTTCATTCTCGCTCTGCTACCGGTTCGGCGGCGCATCGGGCGGCAAAATACATTCGGAGGTTCGCTCAATGCTTGAAAGTTTAGGCGGCGAGGGAATAAAACAGGCGTCAAAAAGCGCGGATGAACTTTCGGGAGTAACCGCCGTGCAGGCATTTGCCGATGAGGCGGCTGAAAATTCCGCAGGCGGTGTGGGTGGGGTGTGGCGAGTGCGGCTAAGGGCTTTAACGGCGGGTAATTTGGGCACAGTACGGCTGAAAATGTATGCAATCGCCTTTCCGCTTGTGCGTTTTGAGTATTCTCATTTGCAAAGAATATAAAATCAAGAAAATGTCAAAAAGCATTGCAACGATTTGATTTGATAAAAAATCTTGCGAAATCATTATCTTTCGCAAGACATTATAAAATATACGCAATAAAAAAATCATTAAAGAAAACCGAAATTTGCTTTGACATACACACGGTTTTATTGTATAATACATTTGCAAATGAATTTTGCCGCAGTTTGGTAACGTTATACAGCCAAAATGTCGAACCCAAAAATAATTTGGGGCTATGGCGCAGTTGGTAGCGCGTTTGACTGGCAGTCAAAAGGCCAGGGGTTCGAATCCCCTTAGCTCCACCATAAGAAAAGCATAGGTTTGATACGAAAGTATTGAACCTGTTTTCTTTTACATAAAGGGTTTAATTTCCTATGTGTAAATGAATATCAGAGCCTTGTAGAGGGTAGAGGCACATTCAAATGGTTAGGGGGGTGAGGTAACATGGGCAAGTATGACAGCATTATTAACCATCTTCATTATATATCGAAAACCCATCCGCAAATGTCACTTTTGGACAGGGCGGCGCAATTCTCTCCTTTCGCGGCATTGACGAGCGATAACGCTATGATCCAAAAAACGGCTAGACAGGTGGACGAAAATAGAAATTTGAGCGAAGAACATGGTGGGGTTGGATTTCAAAATAAAATAGTAACGGAGCATATTTCTATCCACACATCTTATGCAAAATCGAAGGTTGTTCTCTCAAAGATGTGGTGTTCATTTGAAAAACAAATTTTATAACTAAGCGCAAAGCAGGGGGAAACGTTGAAATCATAGTTTTCCCACCAGCATAGCGTGATTTCTTTACACATAAACTACGGCTTATTTATTTCTAAATCTCTTTTTTTCACCCAAATTCTCGTTTTTTTACCCCAAAATCACGCTTTTTGAAAAAAATGCAAAATAATGCGAAAATTTGTTAACAAAACTCTTGACAAGCAATACTATGTATTGTATAGTATTAGGCATAACGATGTATAACGCGAAATTTAAAGGCACTATATTCAGTTAAAAATCCTAAAGGGAGAAATTTTTGTGGATGCACAATTAAAAAAAGGCTTCTTGGAAGTGTTTGTTTTGGCGGCACTTCGCAAGGAAGAATCTTACGGATACAAAATTATAAGCGATATTTCGCCGTATATAGATATATCCGAATCTACGCTTTATCCCATTTTGAAGCGCCTGGAAAGCGGTGGGTTTCTTGTTACTCACACAAAGGAATATAACGGTAGGTTGCGAAAATACTATCGCATAACTGAGCAAGGCGTTGGTAAAATAAAAGCATTTTTGCGAGATATTAACGAGCTAAATAGGGTATCCGAATTTATTCGGAAAGGAGATAATTAGTTGATGACAAAGTTTGAATGGGAAAGGCAACTTAAAAAGGGAATTTCGGGTTTGCCGAACAGCGAGCAGCAAAGAGTGTTGGAATACTACAGCGAACTCTTTTCCGATAAAATCGAAGCCGGAATGAGTGAAAAAGAAATTGTGGCGGAATTCGGAAATCCTTACGATGTTGCAAACAAAATTTTGGTGGATTTCTACAACGAAGGTAAAAACAACCCCAAAGCGGACGAATATATCTATTCTTCGCCCGATTCGATAGAAGAAAACGATGAAGAAACTTTTGCGGAGCAACCTGTTACGGTTTCGGAGAACACCGAAAATGAAGAAGCTGATACGAAAAACGAAAAACAGAACCAAAGCGGAATCGACCGCGGCGCAAAGTTCAAAAAAGGCAACCGCCACAAAGTAAAAGTGGAATTTCATTCTAACAAGGGCAGAGAATCCTTTGGCGGAATGGTAACGTTGATTTGCACTTTGATGTTTTTCGTGTTGGGTGCGTTCTTCAACTTGTGGCACCCCGGGTGGATGGTGTTTTTGCTCATCCCCGTGGTAATAACGCTTATAGAAGCGATAGAAAAACATAATTGGCACCTTTTTTGCTATCCCGTTTTGGTGGTGATAATTTACCTTTTGTGTGGCTTTTACGGCAAGTTGTGGCATCCTATGTGGGTGTTATTTATAACCATTCCGCTTTACTACACAATTGGCTCGTACATTTCCAAAAACGTAGGTATCGACGAAAACTACGAGAGTAAAAAATCTTCGGCACAATCAACTGCAAATTCGCATGACACTGCCTCTGACAACAAAAGTTCAAATGGTAATTCCAGCGGCACAACGCAGGGCAAAAGCGCAAATGTCGGCAGAGTTATTGCCGGAGTGTTGCTTACCATAATTTTGGTTTACGTGATGGTTGTGGTTTGGTCGGCAGTAATAGGGTTATTCTGCACAGGCCTAGGCATGATTTGCGGCGGCTTGGTGATGTTGATTGCCTCCTTTGCAAATTTTGTTGCGGATATCTACTGGGGAATTTTGATGCTGGGTGCGGCACTGGTTTTGGTTGGATTGGGATTGGTGTTCACTTTCGGCATGGCAAGTGTATTTAAGTATTGCGTCAAAATGTGCAAGCAGTTTGGCAAAACAATATCGGCGTGTTTCAATGCAAAGGAGTAGTGAATTATGAAAAAGTTTTTTATCGCACTGGGCATATTGCTGGTTGTAGTGGGCCTGGTTTTGGCGTGTGTATTTGGATGTATTAGGGGGTTTGACAACATGAAAAACGCATTTGTTCAGGATATTTCCGCAGCGGATGCAAGTGATAGCGTAGAAGTAGATTTGACGAGTCCATTGAATTTGCATATTTTTGCCAACAGTTATTCGGTGTATTTGCGTTGTTCGGATGTTGGCAACAAAGTCCAAGTGAAATATTTATACGAAATGCTCAACAAGGGCGTTACGATAAACATTGCCAACAACGGCAACAACCACGTTACCGTTGAGGAAGACGACGAATCGGGTTGGTTTCCCTTTGCGTTTTTCGGTGATATCTTCGGCAAAAAAAGATTTATCGTTGTTGAAGTTCCGACAGGTGTGGAAGTGAACGTAAATGTAACTTCCAATGTTGGTAATTTTGACGTAAAGGATAATGTCGGTTTGATTTTGGGGAACGTGTCGTGCAAACTTTCCGCAGGTAGCATTAATCTTGACGGCATAAGCACTGCCGACTTGACGCTAAGCACCGAAGCGGGCTCGGTATTTTTGGACAAGGTAACCTCAAGCCTGGTAACGCTCAAAACGCAAGCAGGTTCTGTAAGCGTAAATTCGTTGTATTGCGATGTGCTCGACGTACATTCAGACGCAGGTTCGGTAAAAATTCTTGAAACAACGGCGGAAGAAAAAGCTATTGTTGAAGTTGTTGCCGGCAATGTAAATTGCAATGTGGAAACGGAAGTTTTGGATATAAGATCGGATGCCGGCTCGGTAAACTTTGAAACGGCGGCAAAAAATATACGTTTGGAAAGCAACACCGGCTCCGTTTCCGGAACTGTAAATCGTTCGCGCAGCGAATATAATATTACAGTTGAAAAGGGCATAGGCTCATCTAACATTTCCACAACAGCCAATGCAGGCGCAGCGGGAAATTTATTTGTAGAGGTTGACGTTGGCAGCATTCGCATTAACTTTTCAAAATAGGGGGCGAAGGTGGTAGTAATTGATTTTGTATTTTTGGGTATATTTGTGCTTGGTATGATTTTGGGTTTTTGCCAAGGGTTTTTGAAACAATTGTTTTCGCTTGTAAGCTGTGCAGTTGTTATTATGGGCACGTCGTATTTGTTTGTGTTCCCTGATATGTGGCTGGTGAGCGTAATACCCAACGGCACCGTGCGTGTTATTGTTGCGGTGGTTGCAACGATGGTTATACTCTCATCTGTGTGCTGTCTCGTGTCCTTTTTGTTGCGAAAGGCGTTCAGATCCGTTCCGTTCTTCAAAGGATTGGATATTGTTTTGGGCGGAATTATGGGCTTAGTGATGGCATATTTGGTGATTGCCGTGTTTGTCGGACTGTTGACAAACACATCGGCAGGCATTTTGGTTTCCATAAAAAAAGCCTTGCAATCACAAATGGACGGCAGTTGGATTGTTGCAAATGTCTACAAAAACAACTTTTTCGGCAATTGGATTGCCGATGTTGTGCAAAACGCACTGTCTACCTATTTCTCGGCGACTTAATTTGGAAGGTTGCCTCAAGACGCAGTGTAAATACTAAATATTTTGTCCCTCGCAACTTCGCAAGGGACATTTTTTTGCAAATTATTCTATTTTTTTAGTTAGTGCAGAATATTATTTCAGACATAGAAACAAAACCGGCGTTATTTAAAAATATTTTGAAAGGCAGTTTTTGCTTAACGCTGTTTTGCAAGCCATGCGTGCGCTTCAATGGTGTTTTCGTATTTCAAAATACAGTTTACAACCTTATCTGTGCCGTAAAGGTCTGCCAAAAGTTTTTGTTTGCGTATCAAATTGTCTCTGTTGTCGTAAATAGTTTTTATTGAAAGGGGCAATTTGTCCTTTAGGTCGTTTTCCGAAACGCAAAGACAACAACCGTTTTTTGCGTACCACTTGGCGTTTTTAATTTGTTCGCCACGCGAGCACTTTTCCAGCGGCACCGCCACAAATGGAACGTTTGCCAATGTCAGTTCTGCAAGGGCGTTGCTGCCGGCTCGTGTTAAGCAAACGGAGGTTGCTGCAAAAATATCCGCAATGTTGGAAACAAACTCCGTCTGATGAACAAAATTGCAATTCAGTTTCTTGTTTTTGCCGCAAATTACAAAAATATCAAACTGCTGCGATAAATTTTCGTTTGCGCAAACGGCATCGTTCAAGGCCTTTGCGCCCAAGCTTCCTCCCATCACCAATAAAATCGGTTTGCGGCCGTCAAAGCACATGGTATTCAAACCCTTTTGTCGGTTTCCGTGCAATATTTCATCTCGAACAATGCACCCTACGGCGTTGTACTTTTTGTAGGTGGGGTAGGTGGTGAGTACTTCTTTTGCAAACAGTGCAGAAATTTTGTTGGCAAGCCCCATGGTCATGTCGCTTTCGTGAACTATGGTCGGTACACCTAACAGTTTTGCCGCAACCACAACGGGCAACCCGACATAGCCGCCTTTGCTGAAAACAACATCGGGAGCAATTTCTTTCAAGTGCGCTTTGGACTGCTTGATGCTTTTAAGCAAAACAAAGGGCAATTCAAAATTTTTCAGGGTAAGTTTCCGTTGCAACTTAGCGGCGCTTATTTCGTAGTAGCCTTTGATTTTCCCTTCGGTTACTAATTTTTTTGTCAATTGCTTTTCCATTCCGTCGGTACCGATGTAAAAACATGCTTCCTTTTGCAACTTGTTGATTATGGCAACGTTGGGCATCACGTGACCTGCGGTTCCTCCGCCGCAAAAAACTATTTTCATACTTATAGTATATTTTGTTGCGCTAAAAATATGGGTTGAATTGCAAAACCGAAAGCAATGAATTGTTCAATCGAAAGAAGAAAAAGCAAAAATTTCTTTCGGGAAATACCTATTGAATTGCAAAACCGAAAGAAGTTAAGGCGAAAAATCGTTTTGGCACTTTTATATATAAAATAATATTTATAATTCTTTTGCCAGACCGTTGCAATAGTTTGGGAAAAATGGTAAACTTGTATTATGGCACTATATGAACAAAACTCGATTTTTCAACAAGAAAAGACTTTGAACATACCATTGGCTGAGCGTATGCGTCCCAAAGTTCTTTCACAATTTATCGGACAATCGCACATAATTTACGATGGCTCGTTGCTTTGCCGCGCCATAAAGGCAGATAGGCTTGGTAGTTGCATATTTTGGGGTGCTCCCGGCACAGGAAAAACTTCTTTGGCAAACATAATTGCCAACACAACGGGCAGTCATTTCGAAAAGATGAATGCCGTCAGCAGTGGGGTGGCAGACGCAAAGAAAGTAATTGACGAAGCTACAAAGCGTTTCAATGCCTACGGACAAAAGACCTATTTGCTTTTGGATGAATGTCATCGGTGGAGCAAGGCGCAAAGCGATTGCGTTTTGCCTGCCATCGAAAAAGGCATAATCACGTTTATCGGCTCCACAACGGAAAACCCATACGTGGCAATGACTCGCGCAATTGTTTCTCGTTGCCGTGTGTTTGAATTTTTGCCGTTGACTCGTGCCGACATTTTGAAGGGTTTACGCGATGCGTTGCAGCGCGATGTCGTGCTTTCCAAAAAGAAAATTGTAGTGGACGACGACGCCTTGGACTACATTGCCGAAACTTGCGCAGGCGATATGCGCAGTGCATACAACGCATTGGAACTTGCCGTTATGACCACCGATATGGATACAAACGGCGCAATTCACGTAGACAGAATGACGGCGTCGCAGTCAACTCAAAAGAAAGCGCTTTCGGTGGATACGGGAATGTATTACGATATGATAAGCGCATTTATCAAAAGTATGCGCGGCAGCGATGCCAACGCGGCAATGTTTTGGTTTGAGCGCCTTTTGGAAGCAGGCACCGACCCTTTGCTTTTGGCACGCAGGATTGTTATTCACGCTTCGGAAGACGTGGGCTTGGCCGACCCAATGGCATTGGTGGTGGCAACAAGTGCGCTTACGGCATTTCAACACATAGGCTTGCCCGAAGGCAGAATTCCGCTTTCGCAGGCAATTTTGTACATTTGCAACTGTCCGAAATCCAATTCTGTGGTAACTGCATTGGAGGAAGCCACGCGGTGCGCAAAGGAACATCCTACCGCACGTGTGCCAAGTTATCTTATGGACAAAAACTTTCCGCGAGATACCGAAAGCTTGGATGAAATTCCGTACAAATATCCGCACAGCTACGGCAGTTGGGTAGAGCAGCAATACTTACCCGACGAAGTAAAAGACGAAGTGTTTTATACCCCCAGCGGAATCGGACAGGATATCGGTTGCCGACAAAGCAAAAACAAAAAGTAGCAGCTAAGCTTTTCACTTTGCATAAGAGTTATTTTTGCCTTGGAAAGAGTTCTTTTACAGTAACAAAGATGTCGGTTTTCTTTGCAACATGTTCTTTTACCATTGCAAAAGCTCTTTTAAACCACTTTGCAAAAGGTCTTTTGGCTGTTGAGAGAAAGCTCTTTGAAATGACAAAATAGGGCAATTGCTCTACAAATTGAGCCTTTCGCAGTATACTATTTCTGACATAGTAGCCTGTTAAACGAAATTTCTTCCATTAGGCGCAATGCGGCTATTTCTTAATAAACACAAGGAGTAACGATGATTAAACTAAGCAACGTATCAAAAACTTACGCAAAATCAGACTCGATGGCGGTAAAAAATCTTACATTGGAAATTCGCGATGGTGAAATTTTCGGTTTTTTGGGACCTAACGGTGCGGGAAAATCCACAACAATAAAAATGATAACAGGCATTTTGACCCCAGATTGCGGCACAATAGAAGTGAACGGAATAAATATGGCGGAAAATCCCATTGGTGTAAAAAGCCTTATCGGTTTCGTTCCCGATAACCACGATGCCTACGAAACATTGAAGGGCATAGAGTATCTAAACTTCATTGGAACGATGTACAACGTGGAAAGCATTGTGTTGAAACAACGCATTGAAGAATATGCCGAGGCGTTTGAATTGAAAAGTGCATTGCCCGACATGATCTCTTCCTATTCGCATGGAATGAAGCAAAAACTAATGATTATTGCGGCACTTATTCACCAACCCAAAGTTTGGATTTTGGACGAGCCGCTAACCGGGTTGGATCCGCAATCGGCGTTTCGCCTCAAACAACTTATGCGCAAGTATGCAGACGAAGGCAACACCGTGTTTTTCAGTTCGCACGTTATCGACGTGGTGGAAAAAGTATGTGACCGCATTGGCATAATTAATCACGGCGAATTGGTTGCCGTGGACACTCTGGATAACATTCGTGCCGATAGCAACGTTTCGCTGGAAAGCATTTTCCTCACTATCACAAACGACAAGCACGATCTCTCCGAAGCGGAAAAGTAGGTACGATATGAAACAGTTTTTGGCTTTGGTAAAATTGTTGTTTTCGCAACAATACAAAATAAAACCAAACGCAGGCAAAAAACGCAGTAGCAAAATTGCCATATACGTTGTTTTGGCGGTTTGCTTTTTGCCACTGATTGTATCCGTTTGTGTGGGCAGCTATTCCATAGGCACGGTTGTTGGAAGCGATACGGGCGTTTTGGCAATGCTTATTTTAATATGTCAAGGCTTTGTGTTGATATTCGGTATCCTTTCTATTGTAACAAACATATTTAACGGCGCCGATTCCGACCGCTTGCTTTTCCTACCTATTAAAGCAACCACCATATTTTTGGCGCGGTTGACGGTGGTTTACATAAACGAAACGCTAACTTCGGCATTGGCAACATTGGTTTTGCTTTTGCCTTTCGGCATTGGCGCAGGTGCAACGGCAAGTTTCTTTTTGATGTTGCCGATAACAATTTTGGTAATTCCTTTGTTGCCGTTGTTGTTAGGTTGTTTGATTGCTATGCCCATTTCGGCATTGCTTACAAAGTTCAAATCAAACAACACAGTTAAAACAATAATTCAAGTTTTGATGTTTGCGGCATTTTTTGTGTTGTATCTCGCGTTGATATCGTCCGGTTCCGGCGGCTCCGGCGAAGAACAAACTGATGCGGAAATGCTGCAAAACATCGCGGAGCAACTAAGACGAATCGGCCAAAGAATGGTGTACGTTCACCCCGATACGATGCTTGCAACGGCAATGACGGTAACAACGTGGAATAGTTGGTGGATTGCTTTTTTGGTTGCTATGGCAGAAAATGCTGCATTGTTTGGATTGGTTGTTTTGGTTTCGTTGCCATTTTATCGTTGGATTTTGCTTGCATCGCAGGAAAGCGGTGGAAGCAAAAAACATCGCGGTGCGGAACAGCATTTACAAATTACCAACAAAGGCGTTGTGTGCGAATTGGTTGTAACCGATTTTAAGCGCGTTTTGCGAAACAGTCAAATGGGATTTCAGGTGTGTGCCACGCTGATTATTATGCCCCTTGTGATTGTTATGCTGTCGCTATCTATGGGCGAAAATATGAGCAAGTTGTTTGCCGAACCAATGTACTACGTTATTGCGCCGGCAATTTTGGTCGCATATATGTCGATGTTGGGGATAGGATGCAACGTTTTGGGGCTTTATCCCATTTCGCGCGAAAACAATTCGCTTTACTTGATGAAAAGTTTGCCTGTGCCTTTTGATAAAATTCTTTTTGCAAAGGTGGTGTTGGCGACGGCGCTTATGTTGGCAAGCAATTTTGTAATATGCATTATGGCGGTTATTTTCTTCAAAATTCCTTGGTACTGTGGTGTAGCGATGATGCTTGTTATGGCGCTTTTGAGTTTCGGTGCGATGTGTATCACAACGCTAATGGATTTGTCGTCGCCAAAACTTGGGTGGTCTAATTTTAGCCAAAGTTTGAAAAACAGCAAAAACAGTTTTATGGCTATGCTTATCGGGCTGCTGTGCGCGCTTGTTATCGGTGCGGTTTTCACGGCATTTATTCTGCTATATGCACTTGTTGTGCGTCATTGGTTTGTGTTGCTGTTGATGTGGTTTGTTGTTGTGGCATTGTGCGCGGTGTTTTCCGTTGTTTGCTACAAAATTATGGTGAGCAAAGCCGCCAAACTGTTTGCCCAAATAGAAACCTAAACGAAGACGAAATGTATGGAATACGCTTGAAAATATTGGCAATTGATTTCTAAAACAGCGGCTAATATTTCAAAAACAAGTGTGAAATTTGCTTGAAAAATGAGGCAAATTGTGCGAAAAAAATAGATAATAAAGAAAGTTTTAAGTAAGAAGAATGATTTAAGGAGTAAGTATGAAAAATGTTTTGGACGTTCTAAAAGAGCGCGGATTTTTGAAGCAAACGGTTTTCGAAGACGAATTGTACGAATTGTTGGACAAAGAAAAAGTCACCTTCTACATTGGCTATGATCCAACTGCCGACAGTTTGACGGCCGGGCACTTTGTAACGCTTATGGCAATGGCGCACATGCAACGCGCCGGGCACAGACCTATCGTGCTTATCGGTGGCGGCACAGCAATGGTGGGCGATCCTACGGGGCGCACGGATATGCGCAAAATGATGACCAAGGAAACCATTGCGCACAACGTAGAATGTTTCAAAACTCAAATGTCGCACTTTATTGACGTTTCCGACGGCAAAGTTATTTTCGAAAACAACGCCGACTGGCTGTGCGAATTGAATTACATTGATTTTTTGCGCGATGTCGGAGCGTGTTTTTCGGTAAACAAAATGCTGACCGCCGAATGCTACAAACAGCGTTTGGAAAAAGGGCTTACTTTTTTGGAATTTAACTACATGCTTATGCAGGCCTACGACTTTTTGTATTTGAACAAAAAGTACGGCTGTGTGTTGGAATTGGGCGGCGACGACCAGTGGAGCAATATGCTTGCCGGTGCCGATTTGGTACGCAGAAAAGAGCAAAAGGTCGCTTATGCGGCAACATTTTCGTTGCTGACTACCTCCGATGGCAAGAAGATGGGCAAAACGGCAAAAGGCGCCGTATGGCTTGATCCTGAAAAAACTTCACCTTACGACTTTTTCCAATATTGGCGAAACGTGGAAGATGATCGTGTGGAAACTTGTATGAAGTTGTTGACATTCATGCCTCTTGAAGAAATTGCCGAACTTTGTGCGTACAACGACGAGCGTATGAACATTGCAAAAGAACGTTTGGCTTACGAAGTAACGGCAATAGTGCACGGCAAGGAAATTGCCGACCAAGTGTTTAAACAAGTTAAGGCGGCATTTTCGCAAGATGCGGATAATATGCCATCAGTGGAAATTGCTGCGCCTACCAACATCGTCGATGTTTTGGTAAAATGCGGTTTATGCAAATCCAATGGCGAAGCACGTAGACTTGTGGAAGGAGGCGGCGTTTCGGTAAACGATGAAAAAATCACGGAATTTTCGTGGAATGTGCCGCAAGAAATTTTGAACAAGGGCGAATTCGTGCTGCACAAGGGCAAAAAAGTGCACTTAAAAGTTACAATTGCAAAGTGAGTTATGAAAGAATATACTACGATAGATTCAAAAGAAGTTGTTTGCGAAATCGTGATTGAAAAATCTCGGTTTATTGCTTCCGCAATTCATACCGAAAGTGTAGAAGAGGCAATGAATTTTGTGAACACCAAGCGCAAGCAATATTTTGACGCCACGCACAGTTGCTATGGCTATATCGTAGGCGACAAAGCAAAATTCAGCGATGACGGAGAACCGCAAGGCACTGCAGGCATGCCCATTTTCGAATGTATCAAAAACAACGGGCTTGACAGATTGTGCGTTGTGGTAACTCGCTACTTTGGCGGCGTAAAATTAGGCGCCGGTGGGCTTATACGTGCTTACAGCGACAGTTGCGCCGAAGTTTTGAAGCGGTGCGAAAAACTGCGTATGACCGATTGCGTACGCCTGCTTGTCGTGGTGGATTATTCGCTGTTGAAGCCCCTGCGTAGGGCATTGCAATGCATTGCTAAAGAAGAATCGGTGGTTTACGATGCCAAAGTTAACATAGTATTCTTGTTCCCTAGCATTTTGTTGAATACTATTTTAGACATAGTATCAGAAAATACATTGGGGAAGGCAGAAACTTGCGTGCAAGAACGGTTGCTTTGTCATTTTGTTGTCTAAAAGCATTTTTAACAGAATTTTGCAAATTATTTTGCTTTTTTTCGCAAAATTTTTTGTCTGCAAAAACTTAAAAAATGCCTTTTAGTGCTGTATTGCGCCTCTATTTAAGGTGGACGGAAACGTTTTTCAATGTGCTCATTTCGAACGTATGGAAATCTGCTGTATTTTTCGCAATTTGGGCGCGCGTTTATATGCTTTGCGTGTTGGCGTTATTTCTGCGTAGCAGAGTAAGTCGGTTGTAGCGTTCTTCTAAAGAATGTTGCTTTGGCGTGTGCGTTGTCGTAGTTGGAAATCTGCGAGCGTTGAACGCCGTTGTAAATTTTCAGGTATCTGAGGTAATTATTATTTAGGGAGGTTTGATCTTATATGTCTAAAATGGAAATAAAAGCCGGAACTTTGCTTGCTCCGTTACCCGCCGTTATGGTTTCGGTTGGAACGATGGAAGAATCAAATATCATAACAGTTGCTTGGACGGGAGTTGTTTGCTCTTATCCGCCGCGCGTTTATGTTTCCATAAGGCACGACAGATTTTCTTACGACATTTTAAAAGAACGCGGAGAGTTTGTGATAAATCTTACTTCGGAAAATTTGTTGGCAAGTTGCGATTATTGCGGTATTCGCAGCGGTCGCGATGAGGATAAGTTTGCGGAAATGAAATTGAACAAGTGTGCCGCAACGTATGTTTCGGCGCCGATGATAGAGCAATCGCCTGTCAATTTGGAGTGCAAAGTGTTTGATGTTTTGAATTTAGGCTCGCACGATATGTTTTTGGCCGACGTTTTGGCGGTTCATGCCAACAGCGACATCGTTACGGAAGATGGCAAAATCGACTTCGCACTTGCGCATTTGGTAAACTATCAGCATGGCGAATACTATGCAACCGGCAAGCACCTTGGGCGTTTCGGTTTTGCGGCACAACGCAAATTTATTGCGAAACACGGCAAAGGTGTGGATGTTGATATCAAAAAGGCCACGCTAACTCGCAGAAAACCTTCCAAAAAGTAGTTTGCAAACAAATTTTTCAAATTTAGGCTTTTCGGCAAAAGTAAATTATTAATTTTGCGGAAAAGTGTGCTTGAATTTGTTTGATGAAAGCAATAATGCAAACACTTTTGGAAAACAGTTTTCGAAAACAGATTAACAAACTGTTTCAGCTGCAGATTCAATGCAAAATAATTTCCAGGTAATTTGGAATATAGACGGAGAAAAAATTGAATTTACAAAAACTGAACGATGCACAACGAGCCGCCGTAACTGCTCCATTAAAACCCACGTTGGTTTTGGCAGGTGCAGGCTCCGGCAAAACACGTGTGCTTACCAATAGAATATTATATTTGGTGCAGGAATGCGGTGTAAATCCATCGGAAATTCTTGCCATAACTTTTACCAATAAGGCAGCCAACGAGATGAAACGTAGGCTGTTCGATTTTGACTGCAATGCTCAGTTTATGCATATTTCCACAATACACTCGTTTTGTGCAAGTGTGTTACGTTTGGAAGCTTCGGCTTTGGATAGAAACAGCAACTTTTCCATCTACACCGAGGACGAAAAGAAAGGTCTTATAAAAAAAATTGTCAAGGATTTAACTGACGGCTCCGACACAAAGGTGGTGGATGACCTTTGCGACGGCATTTCCGATTTGAAAAACAATGTGCCCGAACTTTTGGACAGCAAACTTTCCGAACAGCAAATTGTCGACGAATATCTTTTGGCTGAATTGGAAAAAATGCAACACGCCGCACAAGCCTCTTCGCAAGAAGAATTGCTGAAAATAATTGACGAATACAACGCCAAGATGGCGGAAAACAACGCATTGGATTTTGACGATTTGCTTTATTACGTGCACAAACTGTTTTCGCATGTGCCGCAAATTTTGGAAAAGTATCGCGAACGTTACAAATTCATTTTGATAGACGAATTTCAAGATACCAACAAAGTGCAATATCAAATTTTCAAAATGTTGGGAGAAAAATACGGCAACATTTTTGTTGTGGGCGATGACGACCAATCAATTTACAGTTGGCGCGGCGCCGATTCGCGCAACCTTTTGAAATTTTCTCGCGATTTTGACGGCTGTCAAATTTTCAAGTTGGAACAAAACTATCGTTCCACCAAACGCATTTTGGAGGTTGCCAACCAAATTATTTCCAAAAACACTGATAGATTCGACAAGGTTTTGTGGACGGAAAATGACGACGGACTGAAAGCACAACTGTTTACAGCATATAACGAACAAGACGAAGCTTACTGGGTTTGTCAGCAAATTCGCGAACTTTTGGCTTTCGGCGGTTACAATCTACGCGATTTTGCCGTGCTTATGCGTATGAATGCACTTTCGCGCAACTTCGAGCAAGAATTTCAGCACGCACGTCTTCCCTACAAAGTTTTTGGTGGGTTTAAGTTTTTCGATCGCAAAGAAATAAAGGACATCTTGTGCTACATGCGTCTTGTGGTAAACAAGTACGATTCCGAAGCGTTTTTCCGCGCAATCAACGTGCCGAGAAGACGTGGTATTGGCGACACAACTCTTTCAAAACTGCGCGGACTTTCCGCCGAATACGGCATTTCGTTGGTGGACGTAATTTCCGACGAACGCAATTTGGAAATTTTCAATAAACCCACGCGTCAAAAGCTTTTGGATTTCTACGCAATATATTCCGATTTGTGCGATTTGGCGCAAAAGCTTTCAGTGAAGCAGTTTGTTCACACAATGTTGGACATTTTGGAGTTTCGCAAAGTTTATGAGGAAGCGGAGGATGAAGACCGCGCGCTGAACGTGGACGAATTCGAAGAATCCATAAACGAATTTCAAAACGTCAATCCAACGTCGAATTTGTCGGAATATTTGCAAACTGTTTCCCTTGCTTCGGATATTGACGAAGCGGATAACGGCGATTACATAACAATTGCCACAATTCACGCCGTAAAAGGTTTGGAATTTAAGGCGGTGTTTGTAGTAGGCATGGAAGAAGGCATATTTCCAACGTCTCGTTCCACTTACGAATCGGAAACCCTGCAAGAGGAACGTCGGCTTATGTACGTGGCCGCTACGCGTGCCGAAAAAAGACTTTTTCTTACACGAGCCAACTCACGTTTTATGTGGGGTGAACGTCAGCAAAAATTTCCTAGCAGGTATTTTTCGGAAATACAGAAGTTTTTGCAACCGCCGAGGCCTGTCGCAACGGAAATGCAGCTATCGGATAACGGATATTTGGACAAACTTATAAACAAGGAACCCATTGCCGCCGCCCCCAATCCGGGGAAAAATTCGTCGGAATTGAAGCAGTTTAAGGTGGGGCAAAAGGTGGAGCACACAACGTTCGGGCAAGGAATGATTTTACGAATCAGCGGCGATGTTGCAGAGATTTTCTTCGACAAAATGGGCAAAAAGGCGTTAAATTTGAAATTTGCGCCCTTAAAAATAATAAAATAGGGGACATTTGCTATGACAATGCGAGAAATGGTGGATCAGCTTAATGAGTGGGCGTATCAATACTACGTTTTGGACAATCCTTCGGTTGCCGACACAGAGTACGACGCTCTTTATGACAGGTTGGTCTTGCTGGAAAAACAAACGGGCGTTGTTCTGCCGGATAGCCCGACTAGGCGTGTTGGCGGCGAACCGCTGAAAAACTTCGTTCAACACAGCCATTTGAAAAGACTTTACAGTTTGGATAAAGTGCAAAGTTTTGGCGAACTTGCCGACTGGATGAACAAAATTAACAAAGCCGTCGGCGAAGTGGATTTTACAGTTGAGTTGAAGTACGACGGACTTGCCATAAACGTAACGTATCGCGATGGCAATTTCGTTGGGGCAAGCACTCGCGGAAACGGCATAGTAGGCGAGGATGTTACCGAACAAGTAAAAACCATAAAAACCGTTCCGCTTGCCATCCCATTTGGCGGCGTTTGCGAATTGCAGGGCGAAGGAATTATGAAACTTTCTGCCCTAAAAAAATATAACGACACACACCCCGATGAACAGCTGAAAAATGCACGAAATGCTGCGGCAGGCGCAATTCGCAATTTGGACCCAAAAACCACAGCGCAACGCAACTTGGACGTGGTTTTTTACAGCAATGGTTATGAAGAAGGGCTTACCGCGCGTTCTCAGACGGAACTGGTGGCGTTTCTGAAATCCAACGGCATGCTTACTAACTTTGTTTTCGATCATGCAAAAACTTTTGAGGAAGTAAAGCGTGTTATCGAAAAAATAGGTGAAATGCGCCCCAATTTGGATTTTTTGATTGACGGCGTAGTTGTGAAAGTGGATGATTTTGCCATTCGTGAACAACTGGGCTACACGGACAAATTTCCTAAATGGGCTGTGGCGTATAAATTCGATGCCGAACAAGTTACCACCGAACTTTTGGATGTCGATTGGCAAGTTGGGCGAACCGGAAAACTTACCCCAATTGGCAAATTGGACGCTGTGGAACTTTGCGGAGCGACAATCAGACGTGCCACGTTGAACAACTTTGGCGATATTTTGCGCAAACGCCTAAAAAAGCACGCACTTGTGTTTGTTCGCAGAAGTAACGATGTCATTCCCGAAGTGCTGGGCG
Source organism: uncultured Oscillospiraceae bacterium (assembly GCA_964535505.1). Lineage (GTDB taxonomy): Bacteria > Bacillota > Clostridia > Christensenellales > CAG-314 > Fimimonas. The sequence continues at coordinate 145,044 of CAZHUH010000001.1, read as the reverse complement.
CAGCAGAGGAGGGCGGAGAAGAAATAGAAAAGCCGCAAGTATGCCCGGCGTGCGGATGTGCGTTGCAAGAGGTGGGCGCAAATTTGTATTGTGTTAACGCCGAAAGTTGCCGTCCGCAAATTGTGGCACGAATTTCTCATTATTGCAGCAAAAACGCCTGCGATATCGACGGCTTGAGCGACAAAACCGTTGAACTTTTGGTTGACAAACTCAATGTGAAATCCGTTGCGGATCTGTACGACCTTACCGAAGAACAACTCCTTACCCTTGAAGGATTTAAAGAGCGTAAGGCGCAAAAGGTTGTGGAAGCATTGGAAAACAGCAAAAACGTTTCCTTGCCGCAGTTTATTTTTGCGTTGGGATTAGATAACGTCGGTACGGTTACCGCAAAAGATTTAGCAACGGTGTGCGGCTGTGTGGATAACCTTCGCAACGCCACTGTACAACAACTTACCGCAATTGACGGTGTGGGCGAAGTGGTTGCCGAGGGTATAGTCCAATATTTCCGCGAATGCCAAAACCTCGAGATAATTGACAAACTTAAGGCTTTGGGAATAGATCCGCAGTTTCACGTAGCACTAACATTTGGGGCGTTTAGCGGAAAAAAGGTGGTGCTTACGGGAAGTTTGTCTAAATACACTCGTAGCCAAGCGGCGAAAATTATCGAAAGTTTGGGTGGCGAAGTGTCGGCTACAATTTCAAAATCGGTAAATTTGGTTTTGGCTGGCGAAGATGCCGGCAGCAAACTGGCAAAAGCCAAGGCATTGGGCATTGAAATCATAAATGAAGAGCAATTTGACGACTTAATCGGCTAAAAGTATATTGAGTTTTTCCTTATCGGATAATACTATTTCAGACATAATATTATTTGGAAGGTCAAAGTGTGGTACTGTGCGAGCGTTAGCGCTTAATCCCGCATTTCAGCATTTTATTGCGTATTTTAGTACTGAATTGCCAGCGTTAGCGCTTAATTGCGAGCGAAGTGCAGACGCAAGCTTGCTTTTCTCAAGAAAAGCATTTTAGCAGAAAGTTGTGGCAGAACTTGTTTTGCTGCCGAATAAGAAATCGGTTTTGTTTGCGCACAGTGCTACGAGCCGGTCAGTTGACAGACTTTTACAAGATACGTAGTGTATAAGATGTAAGAACCACGCAACATTGATTTGGTTTGTTTCGGGCGGCTTAAATGCTTGTTGACAAAATATTTTAGTACACTTGCTTTATATTTATTGAAAAATAATTTGTTTTGTGCTAAAATAATTTGATGAAAAAATTTTCGTAGCCAACTTGGTTTCGATCGGCAAAGGAATTTGTTTGATATGAAAAGTATGACGGGGTACGGCAAGGCGATTGTCAGTAGTGGCAACAGAGAACTTACCGTAGAACTTAAAAGTGTAAATCATCGTTTTTTGGACATTTCCACAAAAATGTCGCGTGCTTTTTCTGCGCACGAAGATTTGGTTCGCAGTGTGCTTTCGTCGGGCATTGCACGTGGGCATGTTGACGTTTTTGTTAACTATCGTTTGATTTCCGATTCCGACAAGGTGGTAACTGTCGATTTGACTTTGGCAAAAGGCTACGTTGAAGCGGCAAGGCAGTTGCGTGAAGAATTTCCCGAATTGCGCGACGATTTTACCATTGCTTCGCTCATGCGCAGCAGCGATGTTTTGAGCGTAGAACAACAAGTGAACGATGACGAGCTTATGCGCGAAATGTTGCGCGAGGGATTAAAGCGAGCAGTGGAAAACTTGAACGTAATGCGCGAAACGGAAGGCAACAAACTTCGCAGTGACCTTTTGCATAAAATTTCCGCCGTTGAAGGCCTTTTGGAAAAGATAAAGGCGGAAGCACCTACCGTTGCGGAGAACTATCGCGAAAAATTGCGTGTTCGCGTGCAAGCGGCACTTGGTGACGTGTCTTTGGACGAAAGCAAATTGGCAAACGAAGTGTGTTTCTTTGCCGACAAAGTTTGCATCGATGAAGAAATCACTCGCCTAACTACCCACATTGCGCACGCACGTGAAATTTTGGCGTCAAACGAAGCGGTGGGGCGCAAAATGGATTTTTTGGTTCAAGAACTTAATCGCGAAACCAATACCATTTGCAGCAAATCCAGTTGCATTGCCATTACAAACATTGCATTGGAAATGAAAAATGAAATAGAAAAAATTCGCGAACAAGTGCAAAATTTAGAGTAATTTTGGTTTTTTGCGCTTAAATGCAATTGCAAAGTTTCAATTTTGCTCGCAAATTGTACAACTGCAACATTTTAGGTTAGCTTGCAATTTTCACAACTGCGCATCTTTAAGCTTTGCTGTAGAATACAAGTGAAAAATTCAAAGTGGTTTTAAGTTTTGAGTTCGAATGCATAACTTTTTGCAACAAGTTTTGTTGCGGTTACTATAAAACACACAAAAAGAGGTAAACAAACAATGGAAGGAAAAAAGATGGGACGGTTGATCATTATTTCCGGTCCCAGCGGCGCAGGAAAAGGCACAATTTGCGCCGAATTACTGCGTAAAATGCCTGAACTTGTTATTTCTCGTTCGGCAACAACACGTTCACCGCGTCCCAACGAAAGAAAAGAAAGAAGTTATTTCTTTGTTTCCACAGAAACTTTTTTAGAAATGGTAAAGAACCATGAATTGCTAGAATACGATCAGCACTTCGAAAACTACTACGGCACGCCCAAAAAGTTCGTGGTGGATATGCTCAACTTCGGCAAGGACGTTATTTTGGAAATTGACGTGAAAGGCGCTTTGCAGGTAAAACTGAATTATCCCGAAAGTTTATTGTTTTTCATCGACGCCCCCAGCGAAAAAGATTTGTATGACAGATTGCTTCAACGTGGGACGGAATCGGCGGAAAAAATTCAAATTCGCATGGCGCGATACAAACTTGAAGCGGCACAACGCGACAAATATGATTATTGCATTATGAACGATGAAGTTGATCGCGCGGTAAACGAAATTATCGACATTTTGAAAGGAGACAAGAAATGATAACAAAACCACCTATTGACGAACTGACTGAAAAAGCAGGCGACAAATACGCTTTGTGCTGTGTAATTGCCAAAAGAGCCAAGGAACTCAACAACAATCCCGAACTTCCGCAAAATGTGAAGCCCATTTCTTATGCGGCTGATGAATTTGCCGAAGGCATTACAGAAATTAAAAAATAGAAATGTTACTTGATGGAAAAAATGTAGTTATAGGCATAACCGGCGGTATTGCCGTGTACAAGGTATGCCAAGTGGTGCGCGGTTTGAAGAAACTGGGCGCAAATGTGGATATTATTATGACGGAGCATGCCACGCAATTTGTTACGCCCTTAACTTTCGAAACCCTTTCGGGAAGACCCGTGGTTACCGATATGTTCGCCGCAAAAACTCACTTTGATGTAGAGCATGTTTCGCTGGCAAAAAAGGCAAATTTGTTTTTGGTTTGCCCGGCAACTGCTAATATTGTGGGCAAAATGGCAAACGGCATTGCCGATGATATGCTTTCTACAACCTTAATGGCAACAACGGCCCCTGTGCTTGTTTGCCCGGCAATGAACGTGAATATGTATCACAGCGCCGCTTTTACTGAAAATTTGAAGGTGTTGAAACAGCGCGGAGTGGGCGTGGTAAACCCCGGATGCGGTTTTTTGGCATGCGGCGATGTCGGCGACGGCAGAATGGCCGAACCGCAAGAAATTGTGGACAATTGCGTGAAAATTTTGGCGCCAAAACAAGATTTGGCCGGAAAAAAAGTGTTGGTAAGTTGCGGCGCTACGTTGGAAAAACTTGACGATGTGAGGTTTATCACAAACTTTTCCAGCGGCAAAATGGGCGCAGCCGTAATCAAACAAGCGCTTAATCGCGGTGCGGAAGTAACCGCAGTGTTGGCAAGGCATACGGCCGAAATGGACGCGCGCGCAAATCTTGTGGAAGTTTCCACAACGCAACAGATGTTTGACGCAGTGGTTCCCACGGCAGCCGATTTCGATATTTTGGTGCTTGCCGCAGCCCCATGTGACTACAAGCCGAAGTGCTTTTCTGAAAGCAAAATAAAATCCGAATCATTGACGGTGGAATTTGAAAAAAATCCCGATATTGCCAAAGCGGTCGGACAAAACAAAAAGGGCTTTTTGTGCATTTTTGCCGCCGAAACGGATAACGGCGTAGAAAACGCAACGAAAAAACTTTTGAAGAAAAATGCCGATTTGGCGGTTTTGAACGACATAAAGCATAACGATGTGTTCGATAGCGACACCAACGTCGTTACGTTTGTAACAAAAGATGGCACAACGTCTTTCCCCAAAATGTCGAAGGACGACGTTGCCAATTTGATTTTGGATAGGGCAATCGGCAAATGATTTATTCGGTTATCGTAGACGTGTCTGCAAGCGAAGTTGACAAAATTTTTCACTACAAAGGCGAAGGCTATCAAGTTGGTAGCCGAGTTTTGGTTAATTTTGCCAACAGAGAAATCGAGGGTTTTATCGTAGACGAACAGCAAACTTCCGATTGTCCCCCAGAAAAACTAAAAGAAATAATCAAGCCTTTGGATACTTTCCCTGCTGTAAGCAGGGAATTGTTGCAACTGGGTGCGTTTATGCGCAAGCAGTACAATTTGCGCTGGGTAGACGTGCTTCGCCTGTTTATTCCTGCGGAAATGAGGGGAAACCGCGTAAAATCGTTGGAAAAAAGCGTAGCTCAGTTGGCTACAAAGGCCGATTTAGAAGATATTTTGAATTCACTGAAAACCAATGCCGTAAAGCAAAGGAATTTGGTGAAATTTTTATACGCCGAAGGCGTTACTCTTTGCGAAAAATTAAACGCAACTTTCGGCAATGGCGCATTGAAAGCATTGCAAGAAAAAGGCATAGTGGAAGTTTTTGAAATAACGGTAAACCGCACGCCCTACAAGCAATTGGCGTTGGCAACTCCGCCAAAACGCACGCTTACTTCCACGCAACAAAACGCCGTTGATACCGTGCTTGCCAACAGACAAGGCAGATTTTTGCTGCACGGCGTAACCGGCTCAGGCAAAACGGAAGTTTACCTTACCATAATCGACAAAATCGTTTCCGAAGGCAAAACGGCGATAATGTTGGTGCCGGAAATTTCCCTTACGCCCAACATGTTGAGGCAACTGCGTGAGCGCTTTGGTAACACGGTGGCATTGTTGCACAGCGGACTTTCCGTGGGAGAAAGATACGACGAGTGGTTGCGCCTGAAAAAAGGCGAGGCTAAAATCGCCATCGGTGCACGAAGCGCGGTTTTTGCGCCGCTCACAAACATTGGTGCAATCATTATCGACGAAGAGCACGACGGCAGTTATGTTTCCGATTTCAACCCACGATATGATACAATTGCCGTTGCAAAAAAACGTGCCGATTTGAATTCCGCCTTGCTGGTTTTGGGCAGTGCCACGCCTAGTTTGGCAAGTTTCTACGAGGCAACGCAAGGCGAGTTGAAACTTATTTCCATGCCGGAGCGCATCAACAAGCAACCGTTGCCCGATGTGGAAATTGTAAATATGTCCAAAGAAGTGGCGGACGGGCACAAGGGCATCTTTTCGCGGTTGCTTCTGACAAGGCTTTCGGAAACCTTGCGCGGCGGAAACCAAGCTATGATTTTTCTTAACCGCAGGGGGTATTCTTCATTTTTGATGTGCACCAAGTGTGGCTATGTGGCAAAGTGCGCCGATTGCGATGTAAGTTTGACGGTCCATCGCGAAGACAATATGCTAAAATGTCATTACTGCGGCAAAAAATACTACATGCTTACGCGTTGTCCCAACTGTCACGAAGATAGTTTTCGTCAAGGGCGCATAGGCACGCAACAAATTGTACAGCTGTTGCAGCAGGCGTATCCCAATGTGAAGATTTTGCGCATGGATGCCGATACCACACAAACTAAGGAAAGCCATGGCAAAATTTTGGAAGCCTTTGCACGAGAAGAGGCGCAAATTTTGGTGGGCACACAAATGATTGCCAAAGGGCACGATTTCCCCAAAGTAACCTTGGTGGGAATTTTGGATGGCGATCAAAGTTTGCATCACGACGACTATTTGGCTTGCGAGCGCACGTTTCAACTGCTGACGCAAGTTGCAGGGCGCAGTGGCAGAAGCACTGACAAAGGCAAAGTGGTTTTGCAAACTTACACGCCGCATCACTATTGTTTGTCTTTTGCCGCCAAGCAAGACTACTTGGGCTTTTATCGCAAGGAGATAAACATTCGCGAAACGGCAGGATTTCCGCCCTTTACGGAAATTGTGCGAATTTTGTTTCAAGGCGAAAACGAAAAAGATTGCATAGATGAACTGACAGAACAGTTTGCCGAACTTTCTGCCTTGCGCAGCGAAAAACCGCAAGCGTTTATGTATTTGGACAAAATGCGTTGCCCGTTACGGCGCGCAGAGAAGAAATACCGTTTTCAAATTTTGATGAAATTGCCAAAAACGGAAGTGGAAGACATTCTGCCTGAAATATTCGAAATTTGCAACGCCAAAAAGCGTGGAAAAGTTTCCGTTTTTGCAGAGAGAAATCCGCAAAATTTAAGCTAAAAGAGTGCGGCGTTTGGTTAATAAGCGCATATTTGAACACAGAATTCGACATTTTTATAAAGTATTAAGGAGTTTTAATAACAATGGCAAGAAGAAATATAGTAAAAATGGGTGATCCGCTGTTGAGAAAAATTTCCAAACCTGTTGATGTTTTTGACGAAAAGTTGCATGTGTTGTTGGACGACATGATCGACACATTGCACTACGAAGAAGGTTTGGGTTTGGCAGCGCCGCAAGTTGGAATTCTAAAACGCGTTTGCATTGTGGAATACGACGATAAACTTTACGAACTGATAAACCCCGTTTTGGTACACAGCGAAGGCAAGTGCATCGACAACGAAGGGTGCCTATCGGTTGTGGGCTTCCGCGGTTTGGTTGAACGTCCTCAAAAAATAGATATAACCTATTTCGATAGGTTTGGCAAAAAGCAATCTCTGCACGCCGAAGACTACTTTGCGCGCGTGTTTTTGCACGAAATGGATCATTTGGACGGAATTTTGTTTCCCGACAAAATGACAAAGAAAATTTTGGACTGATAGGTGAAAAATGAAAGTGGTCTTTTTGGGAACGCCCGATTTCGGCATTTGTGCTTTGCAGCGGATAATGCAAAAGCATCAACTTGTTGCATGCGTTTGTCAACCCGACAAGGTGGGCACACGCGGCAAAGTCGAGTTTTGCGCCGTCAAAAAATTTGCGTTGCAACACAACATTCCGCTTTTTCAGTTTGAAAAAATTTCTCGTGACGGGGTAGACACTCTGCGCCAACTTGAACCGGACATTATGGTAACGGCGGCGTATGGGCAAATTTTGTCGCAGGAAGTGATAGACATTGCCAAACACGGCATAGTGAACATTCATGGCTCGCTTTTGCCCGATTTGAGAGGTGCCGCACCTATTCAATATGCCGTTTTGAAGGGATATAAAACCACAGGCATAACCATTTTGAACACGGTGAAAGCGGTGGACGCAGGAGAAATTATTTTGCAAAAGTCTTTGGATATTTTGCCTTACGAAAATTGCGGCGAACTTTTTGAACGGCTTTCCGTGTTGGGTGCGGAGGCAATTTCAGAAGCATTAGAACAAATAGAAAACGGCACGGCAACGTACATACCACAAGACGAATCCAAAGCCACGTTCACAAAAAAGCTTACAGCCGAACAAGAAAAAATCGATTGGACAAAAAGTGCGGATGAAATTGTAAATTTGGTGCGTGCACTTTCCCCTATGACGGGCGGCTGGACGGAGTTTGACGGAAAACATTTGAAAATTTTCGATTTGCGAATTTCGGAAAATACTTTTGGCGGCAAGGCGGGGCAAGTTGTGGAATGCGGCAAAAAATCTTTGTGCGTTTTGTGCGGCGATGGCAAGGCTGTTTTGGTAAAGCAGTTGCAAATGGAAAATGCCAAAAAGATGGATATAGTTAGTTTTCTTTGCGGCAAAAAAATCCCCGTAGGAACAATTTTGGGTGCGCAATGAACACGGCTTTTTTGAAAAGTTTTTCCACGCTGCAAAGCATTTACCAAGAACAAGCCTTTTCTTCCATAACTTTGAACAGAACATTGAGCTCGTGCAAAATGCAGGATAAGGCACTGATAACGAAAGTAGTGTACGGCGTGTTGGACAACGACATAAAACTTACCTATATTTTAAGCAAGTATGTGCACAAAATGCCCAAGAAAGAAGCGCTTATCATTTTGAAAATGGGAATTTACTGTTTGATGGAACTTTCCTTGCCGGTTTACGCAGTTGTAAACGATTTTGCTGAGTTGGCAAAAATAACAGGGGACATACGAACGGTTGGCTTTGTAAATGCCACATTGAAACACATTGCGCAGTCTATAAAGAGTTTTGACGACTTTCCGACCGACGAATCGGAACGAGTTTCGGTGATTTATTCCTATCCGTTGTGGGCAGTGAAAAAATTAATAAAAGACTACGGAAAGAGCACTATGTTAGACATAGTATCTTATAAAAATACAAATTGTAACATAGTTAGACTTAAAAATGGCGATATTTGCCTTGCAAAAGACAAATTCGGCAATGCCGAGCCTACATGCTTTGCCGATGCTTTCAAAGTTTTCGGCAAATGGTTGAAGCCTGACGACAGTTTTACAGTGCAAAGTTTGTCCTCTATGGCAATTTCAAAAGCTGTGGCAAATTGTGCACAAAACAGCGTTTTGGATTGCTGTTCGGCACCGGGCGGCAAGGCTGTTTACGTAAAACAGTTGCGCCCCGACGTAAAGGTGGTGGCATGCGATATTCATCAACATCGTGTGGATTTGATAAATTCCTATGCGGCGCGTATGCAGACGGAAACAGAAACGCATTGCGCCGATATGACAATTTACAATAGCCAATGGGAACAAGCCTTTGACACTGTTCTGTGCGATGTGCCGTGCAGCGGTTTCGGTGTGTTGGACAATAGACCCGACATAAAACTTTTCCGCGAAAACAAGGATATTTCCGATTTGATGAAGGTGCAATATACAATTTTGTGCAATTGCGCCAACTATGTGAAGGTGGGCGGCACGTTGGTGTATTCCACTTGCACGATTTTCGACAACGAAAATGGTCAAAATGTTCGCAAATTCTTAAAAGAACACGACAATTTTGAAGAAGGAACAATTTCGATAGATGAGCTTCCGCAAACGCACGGCAAAAGCCAATATCAGTTTTTGCCTTACAAGGACGGAATGCAAGGTTTTTATTTGGCGGTTTTGAGACGCAAGGGTTAGTTTATGGCAACTATACTTAACGATTTTTCCTTGGAAAAACTTACGGAATTTATCACGGGCAACTTCGGTGTTAAGCCCTTTGTTGCCAAACAACTTTATTCGTGGCTGCAAAAAGGCGCAGATTTCGATTCAATGACCAACCTATCAAAGGATTTTAGGCAAAAATTGAAGCAAACTTGCGTGGCTGTTTCGGCAAAAATCATTCGCGTGCTTACGTCCGAAATTGACGGCACACAAAAGTTTTTGTTTGAACTTTTCGACGGCAACGTGGTGGAAGGTGTTTTAATGAAATACAAATACGGCAACACGCTGTGCGTTTCCAGTCAAGTCGGTTGTCGAATGGGGTGCAAGTTTTGCGCAAGCACGCTGGGCGGGTTGGTACGCAACCTTTCCTCAGGCGAAATTTTGGGGGAAGTTTTAAGCGTAAATGCGCTGGGCGACGGCAAGCAACGCTACGTTACTAACGTTGTTATGATGGGAAGTGGCGAGCCGCTGGATAACTTCGAAAACGTAACTGAATTTTTACGTTTGGTAACTGCCGCAGACGGCATAAACATTTCTGAACGAAATATTTCCCTTTCTACCTGCGGCGTTGTGCCAAAAATGCGTGAATTGGCAGATATGGGGTTTTCGGTGAACTTGACGTTAAGTTTGCACAACCCTGATTCCGAACAGCGCAAGCAAATAATGCCCATTACCAACGCATACAGTGTGGAGGAAGCGGTTTCCGCATGCAAATACTACTTTGAAAAAACCGGCCGCCGCGTGATTGTGGAATACACGCTTATCGACGGTCAAAACGACAGTTATTCGCATGCGCTGAAATTGGCGGCGTTGCTTCGCGGAATATCCGTTCACGTAAACATAATTGCGCTTAACCCTGTGAAAGAAACGAATTTGAAGGGCACAAGCGAAGCAAATTTGAAGAAATTTTTGCAATATTTGGAACGATTGGGCGTTTCGGCAACACGCCGTCGCACTATGGGGCAAGACATAGAAGGCGCTTGTGGGCAACTGCGTAGAAGGTATCTTTCGGAGGGCAACCATGACTGACTTGTATGGAGTGGTAACCAAAATCGTCGGTGGAGTTTTCACGGTGGAATCGGAAAATGGCAAGTTCACTTGTTTTTCTCCAAAAAAATTGCGCTACAATGAATTTGACGTGTTGGTGGGCGATATGGTGCGATTTGTGGATTTGCACAAAGGCAAAGGCAACATAACGGAAATTTTACCGCGCAAAAACCGTCTCAATCGCCCCGAAGTGGCAAATGTGGACGTGTGCTTTATTGTTTTGGCAAGTGTGCCGCAACCGGATTTTTACCTTACGGATAAGGTGCTGATAAACTGTTTTCAAGAAAAAATCGAGCCTGTTATTGTTGTGAACAAAATGGATATCGACGACGGTACGGCAGAAGAAGTTAGACAGAATTTCAGTTCTGTTTGCGATATTGTTTGTCTTTCCGCTTTCGATAGCGCAAGTTTGGAGTGCTTGAAAAACTATGTTGAAGGCAAAATTGTGTGTTTTGCAGGTCAATCCGCCGTTGGAAAAACTTCCATTCTAAACGCCATCTTGCCTAATTTTCAGGGGAAAACCGGTGGCATTTCGGAAAAATCCGGTAAGGGAATGCATACCACTCGGCATAGCTCGCTTCACAAAGTGTGGGGTGGCTACGTAGTGGATACCTGCGGCTTTTCGCTGTGCAATTTGGTGGGCATTCGCCACGACGAGTTGAGGCTTTATTTGGACGATTTTGTTTCCATTGCACAAAACTGCAAATTTACGTCGTGCACACACACGGTGGAACCAGATTGCGCAGTAAAAAAAGCGGCGGAAACGGGCAAATTGTGCAAAGCAAGATATCAACGCTACTTGGACGAATACAAAGAATTGGTGGATTTTGAAGAAAACCAATATTAAAATAGGGCAAGTATTGCCGTAAAAAAGGGAGAAAATATGGAAAAAGTTTTGGTAAGTCCGTCAATTTTGAATGCGGATTTTTCACGGCTGAATGAAGAATGTTTGTCGTTGGAAAACAGTGGCGCTGATTGGATTCATTGCGATATTATGGACGGTAAGTTTGTTCCCAACACGGCTTTGAGCGTTGAGGCGGTTTCGCAAGTTAAAAAGGCGGTTTCTTTGCCGTTGGATGTACACTTGATGGTACAAAACCCACACAAAGTTGTTGACGATTTTATTGCCGCAGGGGCAAACATTGTAACTTTTCATTTGGAAGCGGGCAGCGACATTGCCGAAACATCGGCGCGCATTCGCCAAAGCGGCGCAAAAGTGGGGCTGTGCATAAAACCTTCAACGGCAGTAGAAGCGCTTTTGCCTTTTGTTGAGTTTTTCGATATGATTTTGATTATGACTGTGGAGCCGGGTTTTGGCGGTCAAAAGTTTATGCACGGTTGTTTAAAAAAAATCAAAACCGCACGCAAACTGTTTGCCGATAAATTGATTGAAGTGGACGGTGGTATAAATGCCGAAACGGGCGCACTTGCGGTTGAAGCAGGGGCGGACGTGCTGGTTGCCGGCAGTTATATAATAAAATCACCCAACAGAAAAGACGCAGTGCAAAAATTAAAAACTTTGTAACCTTTTGGCGAAACACGGCATATAATTTTACAAAAAACAATGGAGAGTTGCATGAAAAGTAAAATAGTATGTTGCAAACTGCCCGGTTTTTTGGGTAAAATTTTGAAGTTTCTTTTGGGCAAAAAAGGTGATAGCAAATAGTTTTGGAAAAAATAGATTTTGAACCAATTTACCAATAGTTTACAAAAGGCGCAGCAATGCGTCTTTTTTCGGCTTTATATGCGCAATTTGCTCTATAATTACTGAAAAATATAACAAATTACTCTATAAATCGCATTAACATAGAATATTATTTCAGACATAGTTTCTTGTGAGGTGTGAACTTGCGTAGGAATAAATTTGATATTAAACAATTTTTTTAAGTTGCATTTCATCGTCAATTTTCCATTGCAATTTTCGAAATTTTTTTTAAAAAGAAAATATCCGATTTTTTATTAGTATAATATCTTGGGAGTTGTAGTGTGAAATCCAAAATATTTTTGCATATTGTGGTTAACGTTTTGCTGGTGGCAATGGTTGTGTGCATTGTTGCCGTAAGTTTGACAGGGGCAACCGCCAACGTTTTCAATAAGGACGACAGCGCGCCGATATACCGCGGAAATGCTTCTGACAAAGTTGCGCTTATGATAAACGTCTACTGGGGGACTGAATATTTGGACGGTTTTTTGGAAATCTTCAAAAAGTACGACGTAAAGTGTACCTTTTTTGTGGGAGGTTCATGGGTTGCGCAAAACCCCGAATATTTGCAAAAAATTGTGTCGGAAGGGCACGAAATAGGAAATCACGGTTATTTTCACAAAGAGTACGGCAAACTTACCTATAAGCAAAATGCCGATGAAATTGTGGCTTGCAGCAAAATTGTGTTTGAGTATTGCGGAATTTATCCCACATTATTTGCGCCTCCAAGCGGAGATTTTTCCGCAGAAACATTGAAAGCGGCAAAAGACAACGGCTTCAAAACAATAATGTGGTCTCGCGATACCATCGATTGGCGAGATAAAGACAGCGAGTTGGTGTACACCCGTGCCACAAAATCCACCTCCGGCGGAGAACTTATTTTGATGCATCCCACGCCGCACACTTTACAAGCGTTGGAAAAAATAGTAAAATACTATTTGCAAAACAATATTCGCCCCGTAACTGTAGGGGAAATTATCGGAGAAGTTTAGTATTCAAACCCAATCGAAGAAAAATGGGAGCGTAAAATGGATTTTTTCAAACAATATCCAAGCGGATTAAGGCTTGTCGCCAGAAAATTAGAAAATTTTTATTACACCGTAAGTTTCGGCATCTACGTTGATGTGGGTTCCGTTAAGGAAAGCGGTGCAAATAACGGTTATTCGCACTTTATCGAGCACTTGCTGTTCAAAGGCACCGAAAGGCGAACTTCGCAACAAATTTCCGAAGAAATGGATGATATCGGCGCCAACTTAAATGCCTATACTGCCAAGGACTGCACTTGTTTTTACACCAAAAGCGTAGCATCCGATTTGGAAAAGTGTATGGATTTGCTTTCGGACATGTACTTTTTTGCTAAGTTCGACGAAGTAGAATTGCAACGAGAAAAAAGCGTCGTTGTAGAAGAGATAAACATGTGCGAGGACACTCCCGACGAGGTAAGTCAAGATTTGATATCGAATGCACTGTTTTTTAACCAAGCTTTAGGACAAACTATTCTTGGAAATGCCGCAAACATAAAGAACTCTGACAGACATAGTATTAAAAAATTCAAAGATAAACACTATATTCCCACAAATACAGTGCTTACCGTTGCCGGCAACTTCGAGTTTGATCAATTGGACAAGTTTGTGGAAAAATACTTCGAAAGCAACTTCTCCAAGCAAACTACTCAAGACGTTGCGGTGTCAACCGTTTACACAAACAAATTTTTGCACAAGTTCAAAAAAATCGAGCAATCTCATTTGGAAATTGCCGTGGGCGGTTGCGCGCTTTCCTCCCCCAAGCGTTACGCGCTTTCTATTTTGACGGGTGTTTTGGGCGGCGGAATGTCCAGCAGACTTTTCCAGTCGGTACGCGAAAAAAACGGTTTGGCCTATTCCGTTTACAGTTATCCCTCATTCTATTCCGATTGCGGAATGTTGGAAACTTACGTTGGGCTAAGCCCCGATAACATCGGAGAAGTTTGCCGTCTTTTGAAGCAAGAAATTTGTTTGTTGTTGGAAAAGGGCATAACCAAAGCGGAATTGAATCGTGCAAAAGCGCAAGCGGTAAACGGACTTTATATGAATATAGAAGAAAGCAATATGACGCTTATGCGCCTTTACGGAAGATGCATGCTTAAAACAGGAAAACTTTATAACGTCGAAACAGAGGTGGAAAACTACAAGTCGGTAACAATCGAAGATGTAAACAACCTTGCGCGTGAACTTTTTGCTCAAGACTTTGCCTCTTCCTATGTGGGAAAAGAAGTGAAAAATTTCGACGAAATTTCCAAATTGAAATTTTGATTTTTTTGCGGTGTGTAACAAATTTTGCGCGCCGCATTTTTCTTGGTTCTGTTCGAATGCCGATGTGCAAAACTAAAAGAGCCAATGTCAGTCAATGTCAAGAAACGTTTATAAGTTGCTTTCTTGCAAAGCCTTTTCCGGCCAAACTAATTATTTTGCTTTTTGCGCAATACCAACCAAGTTGAAGGCTGGTTTGGATTTTTTCCGTTAGAGTTGTCGTCAACGTGTATTCAACTGCCGACACAGTCGCATTTATTTTTCTTTCGCTTACCATTTCGCTCTTTGCATTGCACAAAATTCGCTTGCTATATTCAAAAAGTGAAAAAAATATCGCACTCTTTAATTTTGAATTGCCATTTATTTATTGATTATTTAGTGAATATCTTGTATAATATTATATAATGTCGGAAGAAAACGCAATTTTGCTGTTTTCGTAGGCAGTAAACGTTGCCACGGAGTTTACCCAAGTGTATTTTGCAGTAAATTTCGTTCTGCAACGATATTTCAAAATTCGTTTACAATGTGTCGCATTGGCACTTGTATATATCGGAGGGTGTAACAAATGGCAAAAGATGTTTCCGCACGCCAAAAAATAGCTTGTGCAGTAACCATTGCTGTTGCGGCGGTTCTTATGATTTTTACATTTTGCGGCAGATTTTTTAATTCTTGGATAAAAGAAGTGGCAAATTTCTTTGTTGGCAGTTTCGGCATGGCT
Source organism: uncultured Oscillospiraceae bacterium (assembly GCA_964535505.1). Taxonomy (GTDB): domain Bacteria; phylum Bacillota; class Clostridia; order Christensenellales; family CAG-314; genus Fimimonas. The sequence continues at coordinate 129,979 of CAZHUH010000001.1, read as the reverse complement.
TTTTACGGCATAATGATTGCAGCAATAGTCATAGCGTCTTTTTCGCTTGCCGGCAAAAAAATTCAGATTCCCAAAAAATACGTGGCGCACTTTGTGCTGATGTTTGTGGAAATTGTGTTGTTGGTTCACATGTTTTCCACCTTGTTTATCTACAACGCCAGCGAAACTTACGCCGAGTACGCCAACTATGTTTATCACTACTACAGTTGGATTCCCACCTTTGGCGGAATTGTGTTTGGCACAATAGTCTACGGTTTGCAACGCGTTATCACCATTTATGCGACAGCGGTGTTGCTGTTTGGTTTGCTAGTCTGGTCGGTTATTATGATGGGCGACTTTTTCTACAGCTATTTTACAGGTAGGCTTTCTCTCAAACACGAATCCAAACCCAAATCGGCTGCCGCACCTGTTGCTCCGGAAGTGGCGCAACCCGTCCATGATGACGAAAAGGTACAAGGCGATGACGATGACGACCTACGCTCGCGCGCGTATAAAATTTTGTTTACGCCCACCGAACGTTCGCTGCACTCCGAAGACGCAGCCCCCACCGAAGTTTACGGCACAGCGCCGCAATCTAAATTGGATAACAACTCTCAACCTTCGCAACGAGATCGCGCTGTGGATATTTTGTTCAACAACGTAGACGTTGATGAAACGGATTATCAAATAAACACCGACGACTCGAACAATTCTTTCAACGAAGAAATGGGTGGTGGAAGTTACTTCGGGCAACAACCAGCAAAACAACAAGAGCAACCGGATATTTTGCCTTGGCGCATAAGTAGCAGCACCGAAGAAACAACCGAAAGACAACCCGACGTCACATCGTTTACGCCCACCCCCACGTCAAGTTCCACAACGCCAACACAAGAAGATAGACCAGTGCGCAAAGTGAAAACGAGGACTATTATCACCGAAGACTCCAACGGCGGCGAGTGGATAACCCCCGTGGAAGTTCCGCAAGATGACGATTCGGAAATCGACGCGGTAGACCTTTTTGTGGAAGATTCTGCATCAAAAACAGAACAACATAGGCAAGAAACCGTGGTTGCGGAAAATAACACACAAGCCACCGACTTTTCCGAAAGCGGCGAAGATCAAACCGCATCTTTCGGAACCCCGACCGTAGCAGAAGAACAGCCCGCTGTTGCTTCTATTGAGGAAAAGGACGCAAGTGATGAGAAATTTTCTTTAAATGAAACGGAAGATGACGATTCCAACGAACTTGTCGCCGTAGAAACAGGCCGCGCAGCGCACAGCGGAATTCAAATGGGCTACGATTTCAAAACAAAGGACGATGTTCGCAGTGCAGAGGAGAAAATTCACAAATATCCAAAATACGTAAAACCGCCATTCGATTTGTTGGAGAAATCTGTGGACGTGGAAGATAACGAACAAGCATATAGAGAACAAGCTGCGCAATCGATTGTCCAAAAACTTGCGGTGTTCGGCATAAAGGTTGAATCCGTCGATCAAGTTGTCGGTCCGTCGGTAACTCGTTATTCCTTCAAAGTTTTGTCGGAAAGAACTAGAATGAGCGATTTCAACAGATATTCGTCGGATATCAAGGCTTGCTTGGAAGCAGCAAACGACATTATCATTCAAGCGCCCATTGCCGGCACCAATTTGGTGGGCGTAGAAGTTGCGAACAAAGTTGTTCATACGGTAAAACTTCGCAACTTGTTGGAATCCAAAGAATTTCAAGAAAGCAACGCAAAATTGGCTTTTATCATTGGGCAAGAAATCACCGGCGAAATTGTGGTGGGCGACCTTTCCAAATTGCCGCACCTTTTGGTTGCAGGCACAACCGGCTCGGGCAAAAGCGTATTTTTGGATTCGATGATAATCAGTTTGATGTACAAATACGGCCCGGAATACTTGCGCTTTATTATGGTAGACCCAAAACTTGTGGAACTTTCGCGTTTTAACGGAATTCCGCACATGCTTACAAGCGAAACCGTAACCAATGCGGCTGAGGCGTTAGCCAGCATGGACTATCTTATTAAGGAAATGGAATCACGTTACCAACTGTTCCGTCAAAACGGCGTGGTAAACATTGTTGGTTACAATGCGAAAATCAATCCTAAATTGCAACAACGTTTGCCTTACTTGGTTCTGGTTGTAGACGAGCTTTCCGATTTGATGTCAGTTTGTCAAAAACAATTTGAAGCAAAACTTTTGCGTTTGGCGCAAAAATCGCGCGCCGCAGGTATCCACATGGTGTTGGCAACGCAACGTCCCGACGTAAGAACCATCACGGGCACAATCAAGACAAACTTCTCGTGTCGTGTTGCACTAAAAGTGGCTTCTCCGCAAGACAGTATGACCATTCTTTCTACAGGCGGCGCCGAAAAATTGTTGGGCAAAGGCGATATGCTGTATCTCGGAGAAGGACAGGCGGCTGCCACACGTGTTCAAGGCACTTATGTTGACGACAAAGAAATTGCGGATTTTGTAAATTACGTAAAAGAATCCAACGAACTGTACTTTGACGAAAACATTGCCAAAGAAATTTTTGTTTCAGAACAACCCGAAGAAGAGGAAAAACCCAAGGAAAGTGCCGAATCGCAAGAAGAGAAACTCGATCCCTATTGCAAAAAAGCATTGCGTTTTTGGTTGGAAAGACAAAACGGTCGGGCATCCATTGCTTCGATTCAGCGTTCGCTCAAAATCGGATTCAACCGTGCCGGGCGTATTATGGATTCGTTGCAACGCCTTCACTACGTAGAAGAAGTTCCTTCCAACGAAACGAGCTCGCGCCCGGTGAAGGTTTTGGTAACTTTGGAAGAACTGGACAATTTGTTCCCTGATATGGAAGATTAGAAAAATGAAAACAAAAGTTGGCGTCGTGTCTTTGGGGTGTGATAAAAACCGCGTGGACACAGAAGTTATGTTGGCAAATTTGCAAAAAGGCGGTTACGAAATAACCGCCGATCCTGCGTGCGCCGACGTTATAATTGTAAACACTTGCGCATTTTTGGAGTCGTCCAGAAAAGAATCTATCGATACCGTTCTGGAAATGTTTCACCACAAGGATGAAGGCACTTGCAAAAAAATTATTGTAACGGGCTGCTTGGGGCAAAAATTCGGAAAAGAAATTTTTGACGGCTTGGATGAAGCCGATGCCGTGGTCGGAACCAACCAATACGATGAAATTTGCAATATTGTTGCCAAAACACTTGAAGGCAAACGCGAACTTTACAACGGCGGCAGCAATGTGTGCCTAACTTTCGGCAAAAGGCTGCTTACAACGCCATCGCATTTTGCCTATCTCAAAATCGGCGATGGTTGCAACAATTTTTGTTCCTACTGTCTTATCCCGTACATTCGCGGCAGATTACGTTCTGTTCCTATGGAAAAAGTGGTGGAACAAGCAAAATCGCTTGTTTCGCAAGGCGTGAAAGAACTTATTTTGGTGGCTCAAGACACAACTAAATACGGCGCGGATTTGTACGGCGAACCCAAATTGGTGGAACTTTTGCAAAGTTTAAGCAAAATTGACGGCGTAAAATGGTTGCGACTTTTGTATTGCTATCCGGAACTTACCGATGAAAAACTTATTAGCGAAATAGAAAGCAATCCCAAAATTGCAAAGTACATAGATATTCCGTTGCAACACGTAAATGATTCTATTCTAAAAGCAATGAACCGCCATTCTACGTATGCGCAAATTGAAACTTTGTTTGACCGTTTGGCAGTTTCCTCCCCCAAAATTTGCGTTCGCTCCACATTTATTTGCGGTTTCCCTTCGGAAACACAACAGAGTATAGATGAAGTTAAGGCATTTTTGCAAAAATACAAAATGCGTAATGTCGGCTTTTTTGCCTATTCGCGCGAAGAAGGCACGGTGGCGGCACGCTTGCCAAACCAAGTGCCGTCGCGCACAAAAAACGCTTACGTAAAACAACTTTACAAAGAGCAATATAAGGTTGTTCAACAATTGCAAAAACAAGATATTGGACAAGTTTACGAATGTGTTGTGGACGCGTTTTCCAACAAAGAGGGCGAATCGTTTGTTTACAGAGGTCGTACGCAGTTTATGGCGCCCGATATTGACGGCATTGTGTACATATATTCGGCAAAACAACTGGACGTCGGTCAATTTGTTAACGTAAAAATCACTAACGCCTTGGAATACGATTTGATAGGAGAAGTAGTGCAATGAACCTTCCAAACAAACTAACCGTTTTGCGAATTTGCATGATTCCGCTGTTTTTGGTAGCATACTTTATGCCCTTTGCCTGGGGGAAAATATGCGCCGCAATTATTTTCGTTTTGGCGGCGGTTACTGATATTTGTGACGGGCACATCGCACGCAAGCGCAACTTGGTTACAGATTTCGGTAAACTACTTGATCCTGTTGCCGACAAAATTTTGGTAACCGCGGCATTGTTTTGCCTAGTGGAAACAAGCCCGTTGCAGTGGATATATTATTACACAAATAGTAGTTTTTGCGCTGAATATACTATGTTTGGCATAATACTTCTGACGTGTGGCAGTGCAATAATGTTGGCGCGCGAATTGCTTATTGACGGCGTAAGAATGATTGCTGCTTCCAAGGGGATTGTGGTTCAAGCAAATATCTTTGGCAAAGTAAAAACCCTATTGCAAGACGTTGCCATTCCTGTTTTGGTTATACTATGCCTTTGGGCGCCAGATATCTCCGGTTTATCGCAACCGCACGTAGATTACGCTTACATAACGATTTGGATTGTTGCTGTGGTGTTGTTTAGTTTGGCTACTATTGCAACGATAATTTCGGGAATTATCTACTTGGTGCAAAACAAGCAAGTTTTTTCCGATAAATAGATTTCCTTCGGAAAATGTGTGAGTGCAGTAATAATTTTCAATAAGGACAGGCATTTCACGGCAGGCTTTTGTCGAACTTCAAGTTGGTTCTAAAAGAGAATTTTCCTGTTCTGCGGGTTGTTTAGTTCAAAACATAAATGAGTTTGTTTCGTTTTGATACCGAAATGCTTGCCTTTTGCAATAGAAATAGATTGTCCATTTGAAACAGCAAAAACGGAAAAATAGTATGATAAGAATTTTAGCAAAAGAATATAGCCGAGCGGTTGCGTTGCTGTGTGCGCAACTCGACAAAGAATCGGCGCAATACGATGTGTATTTTTCGCATAGCCAAAAGATGCTTACCGATCGGTTGATAAGTGCTAACGGATTAGACGCGTTGTTTTTGGTTGGAGATACTTGGAATTGGTGCGAAACCTTTGCCGAAGCATTTGGGCTTGCCATAGTTTACGACAAATTTGCCGAAAAGAAGGTGGCGGAGTATTGTAAACTTTCTAACATTCCCATGCCTGCGCAGTACATCTTGGATAAATGCTGTTCGCTGCCGGAGACTTTTATTCATTTTTCCTCGTGCAGTGGTTTTCAATGCGCATGCGGCGGAGAGTATCATAAATGCCACGTATACATTTTGCCGAACGATGCGGTAGAGTGCAAGTTGCTGTTTGACGACTACATCAAAAAAGATTTGTTCAAGCAAAATCAGCAAAACATCGTTTATTGTTTCAAACTCTTCGGGCTTTCAGAAAAGGATTTGAACGAACGGTTGGTCAACCCGACAAGCAAACTCATTTCCGTAAAAAGTGAAACGGAAAATTTGGATAGCAAAGTTACCTTGACATTTTCACGAAACTGTGCTAAAAAAGTTGTAAACGACTACATCAAGGCCTTTTGCGATGACTTCAAAAACTACATTTATGCCAACAGCGACATTACGCCTGCTGCGGCAGTGGTTTCGCTGTTGAACGAAAGATATAAAATGGTTGCTGTGGCGGAATCATTAACCGGCGGTATAATTGCTTCGCACATTGTGGATGTGCCCGGCGCAAGCAATGTGTTTTACGAAGGAGCAGTTACCTATTCGGTAGATTCCAAATGTAAACGGTTGGGGTTGAATCCGCACTTTGTAGATGAATACGGCGTTGTTTCGGCACAAGTTGCAAAGGAAATGGCGCTTTCGCAACTTAAAAATGCCGATTATTCACTTTCCACCACAGGTTATGCAGGACCGACAGCCGAGGGCAATTATCCGGTGGGGCTATGCTACATTGGTGTGGGAGCAAAATTAAACGGCACAAAGTATGTTAAGGTGTTCAAAAACATTTTCAGTGGCGACAGAAACGGCATAAGAAACTGCGTTGCAAACACGGCGCTTTTTCTACTTACGGAGGCCATAAAAAACAATGAATTTTTTGAAAAAACTAATTTAGGAGAAACAAAACAATGACAGAAGACAAGAAAAAGGCATTAGACCAAACGATACTGCAAATTGAAAAAGAGTTTGGAAAAGGCTCGATTATGAAATTGGGAAGTTACGCCGCTTCAAGAAATATCGAGGTTATCCCCACAGGCTGCTTGCCTTTGGATTTGGCTTTAGGCGTTGGCGGTTTGCCAAAAGGACGCATTGTGGAAATTTACGGTCCCGAAGCTTCCGGTAAAACTACGGTAACTTTGCACGTTATTGCGCAGGTGCAAAAAATGGGTGGAACGGCGGCGTTTATCGATGCCGAACAGGCGTTGGACCCCGTTTATGCTGCAAATTTGGGCATCAACTTGGATGAGTTGTATATTTCTCAACCTGACAACGGTGAACAAGCTTTGGATATTTTGGATTACTTGGTTCGCAGCAATGCCATCGATTTGATTGTCGTAGACTCGGTTGCGGCGCTTACCCCCAAGGCAGAACTCGAAGGCGATATGGGCGACAGCCACATGGGCGTTCAAGCGCGTTTAATGTCGCAATGCTTGCGCAAGATTGTTGCCGTTGGAAACAAATCCAACACTTGCATTATTTTCATCAACCAGTTGCGCGACAAAATCGGCGTTATGTTCGGCAACCCCGAAACCACAACGGGTGGCAAGGCATTGAAATTTTACGCCAGTGTTCGTTTGGACGTAAGAAAGATAGACCAAGTGAAGGAGGGCTCGGAAATTGTCGGCAGCAAAACGCGCGTAAGAGTTGTAAAAAACAAAGTTGCTGCACCTTTCAAAACTGCGGAATTTGAAATCATCTTCGGCAAAGGTATTTCCAACAGCGGATGCGTATTGGATTTGGCCGTTGCAAACGGAGTTATCGAAAAGAGCGGCTCGTGGTTTGCTTACAACGGCGAAAAAGTTGGACAAGGCCGCGAAAATGCAAAAAAGTGGTTGGAAAATAACCCCGAAATTATGGGAGAAATTGAGGCCAAGGTAAAATCTATTTTGCAACCTGCACCCAGCACAGAAGAACCCGCCGAAAACAACTGATTTGTGAGAATTTACCCTTTAAATTAGGTTGAACGCCGCCTGATTCAACGCAGCAACAGTAAGTAGTGCGGTCTAGAAGATTTGTGAAATATATTATCTCGGATCTACTTGCTATTGTTTACATACGCTGTTGCCGGAAATAGCAATTGTTGCGGGCTGTGCTCAAAGAAACATTCAACGTAAACCTAACAAATACGCCTAGGACAAAGTTAACCGAAAACAAACGGTGCACCTAGGCGTTTTGTTTGTTGAAAAAAAAGTGAGCTCTGTTGCAAATGTTGGAGTACAAGAGCCAAAAACCGCGAGGTATAGCAATAAAATCACCCAACATTTATTGCGAAACAAAAAGTGCACGTTTTCTGTTAGCAAAGGTCAATTTCGCGTGCTTTGCAATTTTCTGTGCCACAATTTTTCGAAATGATGCCGATACCGGCTGCAAATTCTTTTCAAAGTATTCTAGAAATCGCACTTTCTAAAAATACTATTTCAAACATAGTATACTGGTCGCATTTTTTTCGAACAAATTTTCTTTAGAATATTGACATCTCGTATAAAATTGGGTAAAATAACATAGGTAAAGTTTTGACTTTTACTATGTAAATATAGGAGGATAAGACAATGAATTTGTTTTCACTCTTCCTAACCTCTGAATCATCATCTATTTTATCTTGGGTAATACCCCTTGTCGCCGTTATATGCTTAGCATTAGGCGGCGCCGTAGGAGCGTTAGTTTATAGATATTATCGCAACAAAAAGTTTGGTACGACGCAAGCACAGGCAGATTCTATCATAGATTGTGCCAAGGACGAAGCTAAGTCACTAAAAAAAGAAGCCATTGAAGAGGCCAGGGAAGAAACACGTAAATTAAAGAATGAACAAGAACGTCAGTTCAAAGAAAGAAACCAAGAATTGCTAAAACAAGAAAACCGCATGAATCAAAAAGAAGCGGCTTTGGACAACAAAGAAGAGTTGTTTTTGAAAAAATTGGATCAACTTGACGTTCAACAAAAGCAAATTTCCGACAAACAAGCGGAATTGAACAGACGTCAGCAAAATTTGGAACATGCCGAGGCGGAAAAACAACGTGAGTTAGAACGCGTGGCTGGGATGTCCAAAGAGGATGCCAAACAACAACTTGTTGATATGATGGTATCCGATGCCAGAAAAGAGGCCGCAGGCTTGGTTCGCAAAATTGAGAACGAAGCCAAAGAAAACGGCGAGCAGCGCGCAAGAGGAATTATTGCTACGGCAATTCAGCGTTGCGCGAGCGATCAAGTAAGTGAATCTACGATCACTTCGGTTGCAATTCCCAACGATGAAATGAAGGGACGTTTGATTGGTCGCGAGGGACGAAACATTCGTGCCTTGGAAAACGCCACCGGTGTGGAATTGATTATAGACGATACACCGGAAGTTGTTATTCTTTCCGGCTTTGACCCCGTAAGACGTCAAATTGCCAGAATCGCCATTGAGAAACTTGTTGCAGACGGACGTATTCATCCTGCAAGAATAGAAGAAATCGTGGAAAAAGTTAAGCGCGATATGGAAATTACTATAAAGGACGCAGGTGAAGCCGCTTCGTTCGATACCGGTGTGTTTGGTTTGCATCCCGAAATCATAAAACTTTTGGGCAGACTTAAATATCGCACAAGCTATGGTCAAAATGTTTTGAACCACTCAATAGAAGTAAGTTATATCGCCGGCATGATAGCTTCTGAGCTTGGGCTGGATGTTGCGCTTGCAAAACGTGGGGCATTGTTGCACGACATCGGCAAAGCGATGGATCAAGAAATCGAAGGCACGCACATGCAAATTGGTGCTGACATTGCCAAAAAATATAAAGAAAGCAAAGAAGTTGTAAACTGCATTGCCTCTCACCACGGCGACGTTGAACCTATGACTGTGGAAGCGGTTATCGTTGCGGCGGCCGATGCAATAAGCGGTGCACGCCCCGGTGCGCGCCGCGAATCGTTGGAAAACTACGTGAAGCGTTTGGAAAACTTGGAAGAAATTGCAAACTCTTTCGACGGCGTTCAAAAATCGTATGCAGTGCAAGCCGGTCGAGAAATTCGCGTGATAGTTAAACCCGAAGTTGTCAATGACGAAACGACTGTGCTTTTGGCGCACGATATTGCTCGCAAGATAGAAAGCGAATTGGAATATCCAGGACAAATCAAGGTGAACGTAATTCGCGAAACTCGCAGTGTGGATATTGCCAAATAGTTTCAGTGCTAATTTTGTGGTTCGATGCTAAATATTGGGGTGCAAGAGCCAAAAAGTCAAGAAATAATCAAGCACTTATAAGTGAATACTATCACCCCCAACATTTATTACAGAATCGATTTTGTTACAGAACGCACTGTCAAAATCATCAATGTCGCAAAACTGACTTTTGATTGCTTTGTATTGATGCAAAAAACTTCAATACAAAATTTGATGTTCGGCGTGTTGTATTGTTACAAAAGTCGATACTAAAAACTAATGCCTACTTTTAGAGGTAGGCATTTTTCGTGTAAAAATCAATGTTGGCATTAATGCCGACATGGTATCAGCGTTGCGTGTTTGAATCGCGCACGCCTAAACGGCGAACGATCGTGGGGGTTCTTTGAACAAGCGTTGCCGAGAAATAAAAAAAGCCCTGTTATTTCAACAAAGCTTGGCAGGGGAGACGCGATTCGAACACGCAACCGACGGTTTTGGAGACCGTTGCTCTACCGTTGAGCCACTCCCCTATAAAGTAACAAAAAACATTTGCTTTTCAATTGCTTTACTATTATAATAAAAGAAACGAAATATGTCAAACAATTAACGCAATAAGTGGTGAAAAATATGAAAAAAGTAACAATTTACACCGATGGCGCTTGTTCGGGGAACCCCGGTGTCGGCGGGTGGGCAGCGGTGCTTTCCTACAAAAGTAAAACCATGGATATCAGCGGTTTCGACAAAGAAACAACCAACAATCAAATGGAAATGTTGGCAGTTATTCAGGCTTTACGCGCGCTGAAAGAACCTTGCGAATGCGAGATTTTTTCCGATTCGCAATACGTGGTGGATGCCATCAACAAAAATTGGCTTGTTTCTTGGCAAATGAACAATTGGCGCACTGCATCTAAATCGGAAGTTAAAAACGTCGACTTGTGGAAGGATCTATTGACGGAAATGTCAAAACATAAGGTAACTTTTGTAAAGGTAAAGGGACACTCCGATGTTGAACTGAACGAAAGGTGCGACAAATTGGCAAAAGCGGCAATAGAGCGCTGCGTGAAGGAAAATACGGCTACGGCTGCGAGCGATATCACCAACTTGCAGAGCAACTGTAGCAAGAAAAACGACAGCACCGATAATTGAAGAAAAACATCGAAAACAGAAAAAATCGATTATTGAAAAATAATAACGTTTCTTTCAAAAATGTTAGTGTGCAAATTGAAAATTTTCCAACCTTACTTGCAGAGTTTTACAATTGTATCATTTTGTTCCGCCACAACATTTTACCGAACACAAACACCGCTAATTGAAAAACATCAAAAAGGCTGTCGCAGTGGTGCATTCCCCAAAAGCGACAGCCCTAATTTTTTTTAATATTTTTTGTAGAACCAGTAGAAAACTACAACATACAACGGAAGCATTGCGGCTATTCCCAACGGAAGCAAAATCTGCAACGAAACGGCAATGTAGTTGTTAAGTTCTATTCCGGAAATGATGCTTATTCCCAGTGCTGCCAAAACAATAATTGCGGCAAGTATGCCCGTTGCAATAAGATATCGTTTGTATGGGAAAATAGGTTTGTCTTTGCGAGATGGATCGTACAAAGCAAATACGGTAAGCCCAATCGGCAACACGGCAATTATCGAAATTGTGATAAGAAACGGACGCCAATTATTGTTTGCAATAGAAGTGAAAATCAAAACGCAGAAGTAAACTGCTATTGCGGCAAAGGTTATCCAAGCGGATTTGCACAGAACGCTGGAAATCGGCATAAGCGTTTTTGATTTGTAGTTAGACGAAGCGTGGTTGTAAATGCGCATACGCACACCTTGTTTTGCCAAATCGTCCGCAACATCCTCCAAAGCAACAGGATGATCGGTGTAGTACTTTTGAGCTCCTTCGCGTTGTTCGGATTTGTAATCCTGCATATCGTCCAACTGGTTTCCGATAACGTTCATCAAAACATGTTGGTAGTTTTCGCCGTTTTCCGGTTGCTGGGTTTCGCGGCTTTCGGAAATCACACGTGCGCGCTCATCGAACTTGTGCATAAAGTCGTCGGCGTTATCTTGCGGTTTAACATCGAATTTTGCCTTGTGTTCTTCCGTAGATTCTTCGGAAACAACCCGAGCGGCAGTAGCGGCGGTTTCGTCAACAGCAGCAACTTCCTCGAAAGTTTCCTCTTCCGAAAAATCCTCCTCAACGACGTCGGCTTTGACAACTTGATCGCTTTCCGCTTCCGTAACAGTAGTAAAATTGTCTTCGGCAACGTTTTCTTCAAAAGTTTCTTCTGTTTCTTCAAAAGTTTCTTCTGCAACATTTGTTGCGACAGACTCTTCTTCGGAAACTTCTTCGGCGGTGTAGTCGGTGTTGTCGAATTCTTCAAACGAGGAATTCTCGTCGCCGTTGTTGGCAGTCGGTTGTTCTCTTGCTTCCGCTTCCTCGCCAAGCAATGCACTTAACCTGCGTGCAATTTCATCTTGCTCGTCCATTTCCTTACTGGTTACGGGGCTGGTGCGTTTTTGCCTTTCACCAAACAGCGGTGTAACATCGTCTTGCGACATTTCAATTGGCGTGTCAGACGTGTCCACCAGTGAATTAAGAACGTTTTTGTGATATTCCCACTCGGCGATGAATTGCTCGCAATCGTGTCTTCCTTGGGGGGTAAGTTTGTAGTACCGCCTACGTCCTCCGTTAGACTCGGTGCCCCAATATGATTGAATTTGCCCTTGTTGTTCGAGTTTTTTCAGATACGAATATAGGGTGGGTTGCTTGATTTCGTACTTATTGTCGGTACGATCTTTTATTTCTCGTGCAATTTCATAGCCGTATTTGTCTCCGCTTTGTTTATCGTTGCTGTAAAGCGAACACAAAATAATGGTGTATATATTGCCTTTCAAAAATGAAAAGTCTCCACTGCTCATATTTGCGCCTCCTTTATATTATTTTAGAATATTACTTCAAATTTGTCAATATTAAATAATACTATTTCTGACATAGTATATCAATTTTGTTTTATTTTTTCAAAATTTGGCAATATTTTTGTAAAAATCGGGAATTTATACAACAGTTTTGTGCTAGAAGAAAAGAATGAGAGTTATCGTAAGCAGAACGAGGAAAAGAATACTGTCAATGAAGTTGGACGAAAGAGGCAACTTACGCGTTATTGCAAACAACCGCTTAAGTTTGAATGAAATAAAAAAAATGGTGCAAGATAAACGCAGTTGGATAACGGAACAGCTTGCACAAAAGTATTTTGCCGCAGATGTAGAAACCACAACAGATGCCAACGTTGGTATTGTAGGAAGTGCCACGAACGACGTTGCCGATATTTTTTGCGGCAAAAAGACATTGTTGGGCGGCGAAATTTTTTGCGTAAAACCATCGGCAGTAAATAAGTGCCGTGTAGAGGGCGACAGCGTTTTTGTTCCCGAAAAACTGTTTGCAACAAAGGAAAGCCGCCTAAAAGCTGTGAAATCTTGCTTAAAAAAATACTCCGTTCAAAGCGTTTCGGAAGCAATTTCACGTTTTGGCAGTTGCGTTTCGTTGTGTCCCACAAAAATAGAGTTTCGCAGCATTTCAAAGGGGTGGTTGAAGTGCAGTAACCCAACAGAAAGGATAGTTACGTTGGATTTTCGTGTAAGTCAACTGCCTGAACATTTGCAGCATTATTTGATAGTTCACGCTTTTTCCCACTTCACCAACGCCGGGCACGACGGAAATTTTTGGAACACGGTTTGCAACTATATGCCAAACTACAAAAGTTGCGTAGAAGAATTGTTGGAATATAACTTTTTGAAAGAAATTTAGAAATGTTGTAACTAGGAAATGCCACAAAGACAAATGCAAGTCGATCTTTCGGCAACGTGTCCCCTAGCAAATGGTGCCTACACTGTGTTTTTTTCACTCAAACGCTTGTGCAAATCGGCAAAATATAGTATTATAAAAGTTGCAATCGAACTGGCAAACACCTTTATCCTGTGCATTTTGGCGAACAAAGGAGAAACAAATGGAACAATACAAACTTTTTATGGATGTTTCCGGCGACGTTATGCCCGATGTAGCGACGAAAGCCAACGTGCAACTTTTGCCGATGAATTTTATTATCGGCGGTGAAAGTTACGTTTACACAGACAGAGACGACGGCATAAATCCCGTTGATTTTTACAAATACGTAAAAGACCGCGTACACATTTCCACAACCCAAATTACTCCGTCGACCTACGAAGACTATTTTGACGAAATCTTAAAGGCAGGACATTCAGCACTGTATCTTTGTCTTTCCGGTGGGCTTTCTTCCACGTTCGAAGCGGCTTGCATGGCTGCAAAAAACTTGAAAGAGAAGTATCCCAATGTAGATTTGGTGCCCGTAAATTCGTTGCAAGCGACTGTTGGTATGGGGCTTTTGTGCGAAAGAATGATCGAAAACCACGAAAAAGGGTTGGACATTTTCCAAAACAAGCAAGATTTGGAAGAAATGCGTGGACACATCACGACCACGGGCGTGATTGACGATTTGGACGCTTTGAAACGTGGCGGCAGAATAAGCTCGGCAGTGGCGGTGATTGGCGGCTTGCTTAATTTCAAACCGGTTATTTTGGTAAATCCAGATGGTACTTTACAGATGTCCACAACAACTCATGGAATAAAGAAAGCCTTAAAATACATGGCGGAACTGTTTGAGGAAACGCATGACCCCAACTTTGACGTGATTTACATTATGCATGCCGACGAAGAAACAAATTCGCAGGTTTTGCAAAACATGATTCAAAAAAAATTTCCAAATTTGAAAATTCGCCGCAGATTGCTGTCGCCGATAATAGGAGCACATTTGGGCAGCGGCTTGGTTGGAATTGGTTTTTTCAAAAAGATGACAGAGTAAGCACAAACATGGATGCAGGCTGGCTTTGTATCTTTTTAACAAAAGCAGAAACGCAAATCTAAGGCTAGTTTGTTTTTCAAAAAAGCAGCAAAATCGTCTATTTGGGTTCTTCAAAAAGACAACCAAACAAAAACGAAAATTAAAACAAGTTGTTTTTTCCCAAACGAGCGAATATAAATCCACATTAAAATCAATTTTTTTCAAAACAACCGCAAAAACAAAATCAACAAAAACAGCCTACCGATTTTTTCGCAACGCAATGGTGCGGAACAACCGATAGGCTTTTGTTTCAGACTTTTTGACAGAATTTTAGAATTTTTTGATGCAACCCACAACTTTGCCGATAATAACAGGCGCTTCGTCAGGGGAAATGACGATGTCTTCCATAGCGTCATTTTCGGGGTGCAAAACAAGGTTAGGATTTGTTTCTTTCAGACGTTTGATAGTGGCTTTGTCTTGCCAAAGTACCACAGCAATTTCGCCGATTTCAACATTGTCTTGCACGTGCACAACAACGTAATCGCCGTTGTTGATGCCAGCGTTTATCATACTTTCGCCTTCAACACGCAAAAGATAAATATCGTTGCCGGCAAACATCGATTGCGGCAGAGGGAACTCGCCTTCGCGGTTTTCCACAGCCAAAATACCTTGACCTGCGCTTACGTTACCGATAAGCGGAACGAAATTTGCTTGAACACGGTTTTTGCTGTTAATCACAACGGCGCGTTTCTTGTTGCTTGCATGGGCAATTTGCCCATTTTCCCTCAACTTTTCCAAGTAGTATTGCACTGTGGACGTGGATTTTATGTTGAACTCGGCGGCAATTTCTCTAACTGAAGGCGGAAATCCGTTTTCATCGGTAAATTGTTGCAAATAATTATAAATTTTTTCAAGTTTTTCGTCGCCTTTTCTCATCGTGAATTCCTCCACAAAAGTTGTTTGCAATCAAATTATACAACAAATGGTGCAAAAAATCAATAATTTTTCAAACTTTTGTTCGATAAAAATTGCGGTTATTTCAAATATTACTCTACAAATCGAGTTAACATAGAATACTATGTTAAAAATAGTATTTGTTTACTACGCAAAGTTTGTTAAAGCACCACGTAAGACATAAACAAATTTAGGTATTGTCGTTTAATTGCCGCTTTATAAAACACAAATTCGTCTTGAAAATCCGCCGAGATTTGCACTGCATATTTTTGTAAAAACGAGGCAATTTTGCCGCTTTCTTTATAGGGCACTTTCAGCGTTACGTTGGCGTAGTGCAAAATAAGTTGCTTTTCCACGATATCCAAAAGCGCGTCAACGTTTTTGCCGGTTAATGCCGAAACATAAACGCAAGTTTTATCGAAATTTTTGGCGAAACGTCCTTCCGTTACTTTGTCGCATTTGTTGTACACTCTAACAATTGGCGCTGTTGCGCCCAGTTCTTGCAAAATTCTTTCTGTAACGGCAATGTGGTTTTCCACGTCCGAATTGGTAATGTCGCACACGTTAAGAATCAAATCGGCAAAAGTAACCTCTTCAAGAGTGGACTTGAAGGCTTCTACAAGCAGTGTAGGCAACTTGCGAATGAATCCTACCGTGTCGCAAAACAGCACGTCTATACCGGCAACGGAGCACTTTCTGACCGTTGTATCCAACGTTGCAAACAGCATATCGTCTGCATACACGTTGTTTTCAGTTATGAGGTTGAAAAGCGTCGACTTCCCGGCATTTGTGTAACCCACCAAAGCCACGGTAAAGACCTTGTTCTCCAAACGTTTTTTGCGAGTGGTGGCGCGCTGACGAGCAATTTCGTTCAACTCTTGGCGGAGGCGGTGCATTTTGTTGCGCACCTGACGTTTATCCGTTTCCAGTTGCGTTTCGCCGGGGCCGCGTGTGCCTATTCCGCCACCTTGACGAGAAAAGTTCTTTTCGGGTCTGGTTGCCAAACTGTAGGAAAGTTGAGCCAATTCTACTTGCTTTTTTCCTTCTGCGGAAGTGGCGCGCAAAGCGAAAATATCCAAAATTAAATCCACACTGTCGATAACGTCCTTTTCCAACTGTTCTTGCAAGTTTTTTCGTTGCAACGAATCTAGCTCCTGCGAAAAAATCACAACATCAATAGGTTGGTCGCAATTTTCTATTGCCAATTTCAATTCTTGCACCTTGCCGCTGCCTATAAGCGTTTTGGGATCGGCAAAAGTGCGACTTTGTTGGACAAAAAGAGCCACCTTTCCGTAAGCCGACCTAACCAATTCTTTCAATTCGGCAATTTCTTCTTCGGGGTTGCTTTGAGGCTGATCTAAATAAACTAGTGCTACATTTTCAGTAGAATGAGTCATCAGTTGTCGTCCTTATTGTTTTTGTTATTGTTTTCTGTTTTGTTGCTTTGGTTGTTTTTGTCGTTTTCAGTGTTGCATTCGGTGTCGTTTCCATTTGTGTCGCTGCGCAAATTCACCCTTGTTGAAGCCCTGCGCCTGATGTCGTCGGTTATTGCGGCGTAGTGCTTTTTGGTGGTGTTCACGTCCTTGTGTCCCAAAACATCCGCAACAACGTAAATATCGCCTGTGCTGCGGTAGAGCTGCGTGCCAAAAGTGGAGCGCAATTTGTGTGGAGTTATGTGCTTCAACGGAGTGGCAATTTTGCTGTATTTTTTTATAATGTTTTCCACTGCACGAGTTGTTATACGCCGTTTTTGCAAAGATAAAAACAGTGCAGGCTCGTTTTTAAGTTCGGCGTTGGCTTTACGAAGGGCGTAGTAATCGTACAAATAGCCGGCAACTTCTTCCGAAAAGTACAAAATAACACGTGCGCCGCCTTTTCGGGTTACAACAAAACTCAAATCGTCAAAGTTCAAATCGTCCAAATCCAGCCCGACTAACTCGCTTACACGAATGCCGGTGCCCAAAAAAAGGCTTACAATAGCCAAATCGCGCGTTTTGGTGTTTTCTTGATACCTTTGTTGGTGGTCGGACAGCCCGTCGCCCGATTCGACAACGTTCATCATGGTATCGATTTCCTCGCTGTTTAGGCGAATTATTTCTTTGCCGTGCAGTTTGGGCGTTTCGACAGAAGCGGTGGGATTGTATCGAATAGCCTGTTTTTTTTCAAAATATTTCACCATCGAGCGTATTGCCGCCAGTTTTCTGCTTTTGCCACGCTCGCCGTTGCGAACGTAGTTTCCGGCTGCATCGCGATAAATTTCGATATAGTTTAAGTATGCCTCAATTTCATACGGAGAAAGCGATTCTATATCTTTTGTTGTAATTTCTTTGGTGGTTTTATCCTTAAATCGCACAATTCGGTTGCACATGTAGCCAAAAAAATTGCGAATGTCGTAGGCGTAGTTTAGGCGCGTCAAGGTGGTGGTGTTTGTGGAAATGCCTACAAAATATTCGCGGCAGAATTCCGGCAAATCCTCATCCAAAATTTTTTCGATTTTTTCTGCGTTGTTTATATCACGCTGATCAAAATAAGTTTTTGACATAGTGTAAACAGTATAACACATCTAAAGGCAGAAATCAAGTTTTTTGCGAATAGATTGTTGAATTGTGCATGTTTTGCGGAATTACAGACAGCTCGCGGGGAGCCACCAATGAAATAAATGGGGGGGGCGCAGCAGAGCGCAAAAGATATTGAGTATAATGAACAAGCAAAAGCATTTAAGAAGATAATTGCAGGATCGTTTTGCCTTGACCGAGAAAATTGTGGTGCAACTTGTGTCGTACAGGAAATGGGTTGCCTACGCTTTGCTTGTCGTGTCGCGATGAAACAAAGACCTTCTCTAATCCCTCTATTGCGCTTTTGTATGAAGTCAATATTTTCAAATTGCGCTTAACACATCTTCCAAAATCGTATTGATTTTTCGAACAGACACACCTTGCGACAGGGGCACAACTATTCGCAAAAGGATAGTTTTGCGAATAGATATGCTCAAAAACGACGTTTTCGAGAGTGGTTACGAGGAAAAATGGGTTTTTCGATTATTTTCACTTAATTTGTTTTAATTTTTATGGAAATCACTTATAAGTTTTTAATAGACCTTTTTCTTCCAAACTTGTTTGACTTGATTAAATTTAAGTGATTGATAAATTCAAAATTTGAGATCTCTGATTTAGCAAATTATGTCCTTTCTCGGTTAATCGAAATTTTTCATTTATCACATGTTTAGATTTGATAGCGCCGATATTAATAAAATATTTTCCGCACAAAACCAGCAATCAGAAGTGAGTTCATAAAAGTTACTTTACGTTAATATAGCCGAATTATGATTCTGTTAATGATTATAGGCAACTTCGCCATTATTTTTATTTTTTGTTCTTACTCCTAATTCAGACACATTGAAGCCAAAATTATAAAAAAGAACTATCGTCATGACAATTTCTTATTTTTGGATATCGATTTTTAGAATTTTTTTTTACAATATTCTGTATAAAGGGCTGAAACAACCAGAAGATTTATTTTTATAGTCCTTTCAGCACCTTCTCCAATGCCAAAATGCCGTGTTCAAGTGTTAAGCCGCCTTGCAAATACACAACAAATGGTTCGCGGATCGGTCCATCGCAACTCAATTCTATCGAAGCGCCTTGAACAAAGCAACCTGCCGCCATGATAACTTTGTCGGCGTAGCCTGCTTGACTCCACGGCTGCGGCAACACAAAACTGTCGATGGGCGAAATTTGTTGAATTGCTTGACAAAATTTTACCATTTTGTCTTCAGAGCCCAGTTTTATCGAGCAAACGATATCGCCGAATCGATCGTTCGGGCGTGGAGAAACTTCGTAGCCGCGGTTTGTAAGCGCTTGAGAAAACAGCAACGCGGTTTTTATCGCTTGATTTACCGTGTGTGGCGCCATAAAAATACCTTGGTAAAACATTCTGTAACCGCAGGCATATGAGCCAATTTCCGTTCCTATTGAGGGCGCGGTTAGCCTACCGGCAACCAAATCTACGTTTTTTTCTTTGCCGACAACGTAGCCGCCCGTAGGCGCAAGTCCGCCGCCGATATTTTTGATGAATGATCCTGCGCAATAATCCACGCCAACCTCGGTAGGTTCGCGCTTTTCCACGAATTCGCCGTAGCAGTTATCACAAAAAATTGTAATTTCCGGCGTTATTAGTCGCACAAATTTGCAAAGTTCTTCAATTTGCGAAATAGACAACGCCAAACGCCAAGCATATCCGCGAGAACGTTGAATGTACACCATTTTTACTTTGTTGTTTTTTAAAAAACGTTCTATTGCCGGATAATCGAAATCACCGTTTTCCAGCAGGGATATCGATTGAAATTTTACGCCGAAATCTGCCAAACTGCCGTTGTTTTCGCCGTGAATAACATCATGCAAGGTATCGTAAGGTTCGCCGCACACAGACAAAACCAAGTCGTTGGGACGAAGAACGCCAAACAAAGCCAGTGTCAAAGCGTGCGTGCCGGAGGCGATCAATGGACTCACAATGGCTTTTTCAGCACCGAAAATTTGCGCAACCAACCTGTTTAACGTGTTGCGGCCTATGTCATCATTGCCGTAGCCGCTTGTCCCCATGAAATGACGCAACGCCACGTTGTTATCGGCGAATGCTTGCAAAACTTTTTGTTGATTAAAAAGCGATATTTCGTCTATTTTTTCAAATTTGTCTTTTGTCTGTTCCAAAGCAGCTTTTACTTCATCAATCATTGTGCGCGATCCTTTTTTTTTGTTACAAACTATGTCTAAAATAGTATTCTTTATTTCTCGATTTACTGATATACTTTTGTGTGTTTATGATACAATCTTGCCATAATTCACGGCAATTTACATTGAGATAAACACAAATTATTTAGTTCTGCAAGAATTATTTCGGCAATTTGCCGACTTGTTTTCCCTTCTACATCCAAAAACTTACATACATTCATCTTTTTGAAGTAGGTTATTTGGCGTTTTGCGTAGTGACGGGTGTTAAGTTTTATCCTGTCTATGGCTTGTTCGCGTGTGCAATTTCTTTGTAAAAACTCCACAATTTCTTTGTAGCCAATGGCGGCAAAAGCAGGCGTATCGCACACTCCGTACAAATCCACCATTTGATTTACTTCGTCAATAAGCCCGTTTTCCACCATTTTGTCCACGCGTTGGTCTATCATTTGGTAAAGTGAGGCTCTTTCGCGCTGTAAAACAAACAGCAAACAGTTATAGCGAGGCTGTGTTTTTCCCCTTCCTAAAGCACGTTTTCCTCCCTTTTCGGCGATTTCCAATGCCCGTACCACGCGCACGGGATTAGATAAATCTACCGTTTGGTAGGCATATTCGTCTTCCTCTTTCAACATTTCGCAAATTTTTTGCAATCCTTCCATTCGCAAAATTTGTTGCAATTCTTTTCTACGAAGTTGGTTGCCTTCGCCAAATTCGGGGGGATAAAGCAAACTGTCAAAGTAGAATCCCGTTCCACCCACCACAATGGGCAACGCTATTTTGTCAATAATTTCAGACGCTTGTTGTTGATATTGGAAGGAAGAAAATGGCTCGTTTGGACACACAACATCCAGCATGTGGTGTTTTATACCCTGCATTTCTTCAGCAGTTACTTTGGCTGTGCCTATATCCATGCCTTTGTAGATTTGCATCGAGTCGGCAGAAACAATCTCCGTGTGCAAAATTTTTGCCAGTTCCACCGCAACGGCGCTTTTGCCAACGCATGTCGTGCCGGTGATTCCCACAAAAGTTTTCATCACAGTGTCCTCTTAAACATCTTTTCCAACTGCGCTTTGGTAAACACCACCGTAACAGGTCTGCCATGCGGACACCGTACCACTTTGTTTTCGTACATCATTTTCAAAATGTACTTTATTTCTTGTGCGCTCATCACGTAGCCGGCTTTAACTGCGGCTTTGCATGCTTTTTTTGCAAGCGCTTCAACAATCAAGGCACTGTCGTCTAAGCGGAAGTCTTCCAAGCCGGAAAGCATATATTGCACAAATTTTTCCATATCGGCACCGTTTAGCAATGTGGAAACGGCGCGAATACGAAATGTGTTTTTGCCGAAATTTTCTATTTCTATGCCGGCTTTGGTAATGTTTTCCAAGTTGTTTTCAATAAAATCCGCTTCCGTTTCGTTTACGGAAAACACATAGGGGAACAATAGCGGCTGCATTGTTTTGGGCGGATTTTGCATAAATTTGTCGAACAAAATGCGCTCGTGGGCGGCGTGTTGATCTACAAAAATAATTTTGTCGTCCTTTTCCAAAATCAAATAGGTTTTGAATGCCGTGCCCAAAATGCGTGTTTTTTCAAGCAGTTCGTCAGCTATGTCGCGTTCGACTTTTTCCGGTTGCGACGGCTTTAATTCCAACGCAGCCACCGGCTGGCGCACACCGTTTTCGTCTTCCAAACCAATGGCTCTGCGTGCGCTTTGGACCGTTAGCGTTTTTTCCAACTGTTCGGCATATTCTTCCAACGGAGGTTTGCTTTGAGCCTGTGTTTGTTCTTCTATTGCCCAAATATCTTGAGTTTGATCCTGCGTTAAATGTCCGGCATTCTTAAAAAGTTCGCTGTCGCCCGGTATCAAATCGTTTTGAACAGTGGCTGTTTCTTCCAAATCGCTTATAGAATTATCGGCGCGAAAGATTTGCGCACGGCTGATACTGTAACTTTTTAGCGCATCCCCTACTGCGTGATAAAATTTGCCGGCAACGGAAGCCACGTTTTGAAACCGAACTTCGCTTTTTCTGGGGTGAACGTTTACGTCGACTAAATCGCAAGGAATATCCAAATTCAAAACATACATTGGATATTGCCTACCGTTGCCCACGTAGTAGGGCTTGTACGCCTGCATAATGGCGCTTTGCAGCGTTTTGTCTTCGATACACCTGCCATTTACGGAAAGCGTTTGGTAGGTTGTGTTAGATTTCACGTAGTCCGGAATGGAAACATAGCCCATTATGCGCAAAAAACCGTTGGCGTAGTTAATCGGTATACAATTTTCCAAGCATTTTTGTCCGTAGATGACAAAAATCGATTCGCCAAGCCCCTTTCCTTTGGTTTGATAAACCATTTTGCCGTCCAAATCGTAACTCATCGACAAATTGGGATTAGTCAAAATAAGGCGTACGACGAACCTTGTCAACTCTGCGCTTTCGCGGCTTTGGCTTTTCAAAAACTTTTTGCGAGCCGGAATGTTGTAGAACAAATCGCGAATTTCTATTTTGGTGCCCACGTTAGAAGATACATATTCTTTAGAAACGATTTTGCCCTCTTCCACGCAAATTTTTACGCCCGTTTCGGCTTGTGAAGTTCTGGTAGTAAGCGTAACTCGCGAAACTGCTGCAATGCTGGCAAGCGCTTCGCCGCGGAAGCCCAAAGTTTGAATGGATTCCAAATCGTTCACTGAAAAAAGTTTGCTTGTGGCGTGCTTCAAAAACACAGCGTCCAAATCTTCTTCGTAGATTCCACAGCCATTATCAGATACGGCAATAAGCCCCAAACCGCCTTGCTCTATTTCCATGTCAATTCGGCGTGCACCTGCGTCTATGCTGTTTTCAACAATTTCTTTCAATGCCGAAGCCGGTCTTTCCACTACTTCTCCGGCGGCAATTTTATTGTAGGTATCAGCAGAAAGTATGTTTATTCTTTTAGCCATTGTCCTTTATCCTTTTTACCAGTCCATTCAAAACGTCAAATGCCTCTATTGGGGAAATTCTGTTCATATCAATATCGCGCAAAATTGTAGCAACGTCTTGTGCGGCCTTGTTGCTTTTTCTGCTTTGCTCGCTCGCTTGAATTTTTTCCAAACTGTAACTGACATTGCTGTTTTCCAACATGGAAACAATTTGTTTTGCCCTTTCGCACACGTCTTGCGGCACACCTGCAAGTTGCGCAACTTCTATGCCGAAACTTTTGTTCGCACCGCCGCGAGCGATTTTGTGCAAGAAAATAACCGATCCGTTAAATTCCTTTACCGTTATGCGATAGTTTTTTACGCCGTCAACTTTGCCTTCCAACTCCGTCAATTCGTGATAGTGAGTTGCAAACAATGTTTTCGCACGCACGTTTTTCGAAACGTATTCCATAACCGCCCAAGCAATGGCAAGCCCGTCGAAGGTGGATGTGCCGCGCCCGACTTCATCCAAAATTATCAAGCTGTTTTGTGTGGCGTTGTTCAAAATGTTAGCAACTTCCACCATTTCCACCATAAATGTGCTTTGATTGAACGCCAAATCGTCGCTTGCGCCCACACGGGTGAAAATTTTGTCCACAATAGGGATTTCTGCACTTTTTGCCGGCACAAAACTGCCTATGTGCGCCATCAAAGTAATAAGCGCAACTTGGCGCATAAAGGTGCTTTTCCCTGCCATGTTTGGACCGGTTATTACCATAGTTCTGTTTTCTTCGGTGTCCAAATGCACATCGTTTGTTATAAAGTTATCTCGTTTTAGATAACATTCCACAATGGGATGCCGCCCTTCTTCTATATTCAGCGCATTGCTGCGCGAGTTGATTTTGGGCTTGCAATAGTCATTGTTTTGAGCCACTTGAGCAAAAGACATTAGGCAATCCAATGCGGCAATCGCCTGCGCCGTTTTTTGCAAGGTGGGAATGTAAGGCAACATAAAATTGCGAATTTCTTCAAAAAGTTGACGTTGCAAACGTGTTTTGCCTTCGTCTGCGGAAAGCATTTTTTCTTCCAACTCTTTAAGTTCGGGGCTTACAAACCGCTCGCCGCCGGTAAGCGTTTGCTTGCGTATGAAGTTTTCGGGAACCATATCTTTGAAGGAATTGCTAACTTCAAAGTAGTAACCGAAAACTTTATTGTAGCCCAATTTCAGCGTGCGAATATTTGTTCTGTTGCGCTCGTAGGCTTCCAAATCGGATATGCGTTTGCTGCCGTTTTCCTCCAAGTCGAACAACTCGTCCAATTGAGCATTGTAGCCTTTTTTGATGTAATATTCTTCAAACGAAAGGTTGCTTTCCGGCTCGCGAATGGATTTTTGCAACAAGTCGGCAACTTCCGAAAGGCAATCGATGTTGGCAAAAATTTCTTGCAAAATTTTGGATTTTGTTTGCGCCAACATCTTCTTCAGAAGCGGAAGCTTGATCAACGAATTTTTCAAAGTTAAACACTCTTTGGGTGTTATGCTGTTGTAGGCAATTTTTGATGTCAGCCGTTCGATATCGTAAATTTCGTGCAAAACTTTGGCGAGATCATTGCGTAACAAATAGGCTGAGAAAAGTTCTTCCACGCCGTCTAACCGCGCGTTAATTTGCGAGGCTTTTTGTAACGGCCTATCCACCCAATCGGCAAGTTTTCTTGCCCCCATTGCCGTTTGAGTTTTATCCAACAGCCACAAAAGACTTCCCGTGCGCTTGTTATCGCGGTAGGAAACGGTAAGTTCCAAATTTCTGCGCGTTTTTACGTCGATGGACATAAATCTGCTCTTGTCGACGTATCTGATGTTTTCCAAATGCACCAATTCGCGTTTTTGCGTTTCTTCGAGATAATACAGCAACGCACCGCAAGCACTTACGGCAAAATTCTTACCGCCTAAGCCAAAGCCCTCCAAAGTGTTTACTTTGTAGTGGCGCAAAGTTTTTTCCTTGGCACGTTTTTTGCCGAAGTTGTCCTCGTCGTAAAGAGTAAAATTAGGCACGTAACTTGCTCGCACGCACTCCAAAGTTTCGGAAATATCTTTTGCCGCTTGGTTGCAGATGATTTCCGCAGGTTTGTAGGATACCAACAGCTCTTGCAAATCCTTTGCGTAGGCGGTTGTTTCCAATTCGGACGTACAAAATTCGCCCGTGGAAACATCGCAAAAAGCCACACCAACCTTGTCTCCAACACAAACGGCGGCGATGTAGTTGCTGCGCTTTTCTTCCAAAATATCCGTTTCTACAATGGTGCCGGGGGTTATAACCCGCACTACGTCTCGCTGTACAAGTTGTTTGGCTTTGGGCTCGGTAAGTTGCTCGCAAATGGCAACTTTCTCACCTGCGGCAATAAGTTTTGCAATGTACATATCCACTGCGTGATAAGGCACGCCGCACATGGGCGCACGTGTTTGCAAACCACAATTTTTGCCTGTTAAGGTTAAATCCAAAATTTTGCTGGCCTTTTCTGCGTCCTCGAAAAACATTTCGTAAAAATCGCCAAGGCGATAAAGCAAAATGCAATCTTTATACTGTTCTTTGGTTGCCAAATATTGCGACATCATTGGTGAAAAATCGTTTTTTGCCATTATTCCTCCGATACGATTCTGCCCCAAAGGGTGGCAGATTTCGCCTTTTCTATTTCTACCGTAACAAATTTTCCAATGTAGCTTTCATCGCACATGAAGTTTACCAATCGGCCGCTTTCCGTTCTGCCGCACATGGTGTTTTCATAGTGAAATTGCGCTCCTTCCACCAAAACTTCGTACCTTTTGCCTACCATTTGCGCACTAATGGCTTTTGTAACGCGGTTTTGACATTCGTTTAAACGAGTGATACGATCCTTTTTCACCTCGTCGGGAACTTGCTCCATAGAATAAGCCGGCGTGCCCTTTCTGCGCGAGTAAACAAAGCAAAAAGCCGAACTGTATTTTGCATATTCCACCAAACTCAATGTATCGCAAAAATCTTTTTCCGTTTCTCCGGGGAAACCCACCATGATATCCGTTGTTATTCCTACATCGGGAATTTTTGCATGAATTTTGTCAATAAGCGCAATGTAATCTTCACGCGTGTAGTGGCGATTCATTGCCTTCAAAATTTTTGTGCTTCCGCTTTGCACCGGAAGGTGAATGTTGTCGCAAATGTTGGGATAGGCGGCAACGGCGTCGATGATGTCATCCGTTAGATCTTTGGGGTGAGAAGTCATAAAACGCAAACGAAATTTGCCGGGAAGTTGTCCAATTTGATGCAAAAGCGCCGCAAAATCGACATTTTCCAAGTCTTTTCCGTAGGAATTGACGTTTTGTCCCAAAAGCGTTATCTCTTTGTAGCCTTGTTGCAGAAGTTTTTTCACTTCGTTCAACACGTCATCCGGCTTGCGGCTGCGCTCGCGCCCACGAACGTATGGCACAATGCAATAGGTACAAAAATTGTTGCATCCGTAGTTGATGTTCACCCAAGCGTTGGGATAACTTGTGCGATATTGCTCGAAGTCTTCTTCGTTGCAAAGACAGAAATCTGTGTTCACAAACTTTTTGCGGCTGCGCGCATCTTCCACTGCGCTTTTGAGCATATTCAAGTTTCCCGTGCCCAAAACAATATCCACAAAAGGATACTTTTGACGAATGCTTTCAGCCGCACCCTCCTGTTGCGACATACAGCCGCAAACGGCAACTATCATGTTGGGCTTTTTGCGTTTAAGTTTTTTAAGTTGTCCCAAATGTCCGTAGATTTTTTGCTCGGCGGTTTCGCGAATACAACAAGTGTTGAAAACCACCACATCGGCTTCTTCCGCGCTTGCGCATTCATCGTAGCCAAGCGAACGCAAAATGCCTGCAATTTTTTCCGAATCGTGGACGTTCATCTGACATCCGTAGGTGTGAATGAAATATTTCAATGTTTTCTCCCAAAAAGTTGCAAAATTATGCAAAACCGCATTGCGGCGCAACAACTTGCTACGGTTGTTCATTGGACTTTAAGCACCGCTCTCGGCCCCTAACAACATTTCTGCCGCCAAGCGCCTTGGCTTTTTTTGCCGAAATTTTGCATAATTTTACTTATAAAGCTATTTTACTACCTTTTGCAAGTTTTTTCAAGAAAAATAAATATAAAAATATAAATGATAAACAATATAAGTGCTATGATTAAAAAAATATTGAAAGTTTGCGTTTTGATGTTTTGCGTTGCGCTGATTTTAGGCAGTCTTGGCATTTTGGCTTACGTAAGACAAGTTCAAAACAGCAGTGACTACGTAAAATTCGACAACAGCCGCTTAATCGAAGTGTGCTCTACTTTGAAAATACTGGACGACAACGGCGAAGAAATAAACCAAGCACTTTGTTTCAATAACAACAAACAGATTCCACTTTCGGCGTTACACGACTACACCTACAAGGCGTTCGTCGCAGTTGAGGATAAAAGATTCTTCAGCCACAATGGGGTGGATGGCAAACGCATTTTGGGTGCGGTTTTTCACAATGCAAAAAGCGGAAGGTTTAAGGAAGGCGCTTCTACCATTTCGCAACAGCTGATAAAAAACACTCATTTGGACAATGGTAAAAACTTAAAACGTAAAGTGAACGAAATACTTTTGGCGTTGGAATTGGAAAAGAACTACACCAAGGAAGAAATTTTGGAAATCTACCTTAACACCATCTATTTTGGGCGCAATGCTTACGGAATAGAAAGCGCCGCAAACGTTTACTTTGACAAAAGCGCGCGAGATTTGACTGTTTCGGAAAGCGCAATTTTGGCTGGAATGATTAAGGCGCCAAACAACTACGCACCCGACAAAAATGTCGAAAAATGCCGTGAACGGCGAAATTTGGTGCTGAAATTGATGTTGGAACAAGGGGCTATTGCGCAAGAACAGTTTGACGAGGCGGTAGATTCCGACATCGTTTACAGAGAGTATTGCGCCGTAACGGAGAAAAACTACGTGAACCAAACGATAAACGAAGCGTGCAAAGTGTTGAATATGACGCCGACACAGCTACTTCATTCCAATTTCATCATAGAAACTTATTTTGACAAAAACGTGCAGAATGCACTGGATTCGGAGGTGGCAAACGACGCCACACGTAACACAAACGGAGGTTTGGCAGACCTTTCTTGTGTTATTTGTAGAAACGACGGAGGAATTTCCGCATGCTATTTTAGGGGCGAAAGCGCACTGCGTAGCAAACAAATAGGCAGCACGGCAAAACCCATCGCCGTCTACACGCCGGCACTTTGCGAAAAATTGATAACTCAGGCGTCTCCCGTTTTGGACGAACCTACAAATTTCAGCGGATACGTGCCCACCAACGCAAGCGGCTACAACGGATGGACAACAATAAAAGCCGCCGTTACAAAAAGTTTGAATGTGCCTGCCGTAAAAACGTTGAACACATTGGGGCTGAAAAAAGCGCAACAATATTTGGAAAAATTGGGGTTTAGCGGCGAACAAAACCTATCATTGGCTTTGGGAAACATATCCGGCGGCATGACGGCAACACAACTCGCGAATTGCTACGCAACTTTGGCAAACGGAGGAACAAACAACGGCGTGAGTTACGTAAAACGCATTAGCAACGAATACGGCGAATTGTATGCAAGTAAACAAGCCAATGTACGTGTTTTTGATGAAAAAGCCGCATATTTGATGACTGATATGTTGCAAAACGCAGTCAAAAATGGCACGGCAAGGCAGTTGAGAGAACCCTTTGCCATTGCGGCAAAAACCGGAACGGTAGGCACGGAAAATGGAAACAGTCAGGCGCTGGTTGCAGGGTACACCACAGAACACACCTTTGTGTTTTGGTTTAGCGGAAATTTAGAAAACAGCGTAAATGGCGGTACCGCACCTTGCAAATTGGCAAAAGCTGTCCTTACAAAAATGTATGACAAGGAGGAAGCACCCAAAGACTTTGAACCGCCAAAGGGAATTGTGAAACTGACTGTGGACAAAACGTCGCTTTACCAGAAGCAACAAATAAAATTGGTAGAAAAGGGGGAAAACTTTTTGTTTGAAAATAGCAACAAACCCAAAGAAAGAATAACGCCCTCAAACAGAGGTCACAATGAAAAACTTTCACTTGCTGAGGTTGACGGGAAATTGATGTTCACTTTGCCTAAAATTGACGGAGCAAGTTGGCAAATTGTAAAAAAAGAACAAAGTGGCGATACGGAATATAAAAAAGATTTCGCCGAAAACGGCGTGTTTTACGCTAAACTTATCGAAAATGGGAAATGCGTTTACACCACGCCGAAAATTACCGTAACTTTGCCGAAAAACCAAGGTCAAACAAACTCGTGGCGCTTTTGGATATTACCCTCTTGATAATTTGTTAACAAACTTTGATGAAAATTTGCAAAATTTGTTGACAAAATCTTAAATTGTTGACGAATTTGCGCAGCGCAAAATTGCAAACATAATATGCTATGTCTAAAATAGTATTCTTTAAAAGCGCAATTTGTATAATACTTTGAACGTTTTTTGACGGCATTATGATAGTTTTTAGTCGCACAAGTTTTAAAAACTACTCATATTGCTATTAAAATCTGAGAAAGTTTAATACAAATTTACCTGCCATATATCATGCGTTTGTGCACAAAACAATGCTTTTTAGAATGCGAGCCCAAAAACGAAAAGGCGTTGCAAAATGCTTTATGCACTGCCACGCCTTATATTATTCGGTTCTGTAATGATTTATCGGGGCAGGACAACTTTATGAGTGTACGTTCAGTCATATTTCTTGGCTTGCGGATCTTGCACCTAAGTACTGACATGGCTCCGCCATTCTTCTAATTAGTCATTCAAAACACTGTTGCCAAAGCAGTCAAGATCGAAGTTTTGTTGACTACTCTATCACTACCGTTTCTACGTTATTTAAGGCGTTTTCTACCAAAGTTTCAACATCCAAAACGCTTTCGATCTTTTCTACCGCCGAAATGCGAGGTTTTGTTACGGGACGTTTCGGCAAAAATATCGTGCAACAATCTTCGTAAGGCAAAATAGAAGTTTCATAAGTGCCGATTTTTTGGGAAATTTCGATGATGTCGTCTTTGTCGAAACCGATAAGCGGACGGAACACAGGCAATGTTGCCACTGAGTTTGTGCTTGTTATGCTTTCCAACGTTTGACTTGCCACTTGCCCCAAACTCTCCCCCGTCACTATCGCGCCGGCACCATTCATGCGCGCCAACCGCTCGGCAATGCGCATCATAAAACGGCGCATAATTGTTATCATATATTCTTCGGGACATTTTTCGTGTATTGCCATTTGTATTTCCGTAAACTTAACGATGTCAACAGTCATACGCAGAGTGTATTTTTTTACGATTTTTGCCAAATCCAAAACTTTTTGACGCGCTTGCATGCTAGTATATGGAAAGCTGTGAAAATGTACCGCACGAATTGTCATTCCGCGTTTCGCCATCATATAAACTGCGACAGGACTATCGATGCCGCCGGAAAGCATGGCAATTGCTTTACCTCCCGTTCCGACAGGCATGCCGTTCACCGCTTTTATCGTGTCGCAATACACAAAAGTTTTGCCGTTTTCGCGAATATCGATATTGATCACTGTTTGCGGATTGTGCAAATCTACCGACAAATTTGGGTTACTTTCCAAAATGTCTCCACCGATTTCTGCGGAAAGTTCCATCGAGCGCATAGGAAAACGCTTGTCGGCACGATTGGTGTTTACTTTGAATGAACCGGAAATGGGCTCCATCGCAAGTGCTGCAACCTTTATTTCGTCGTAAGAAGACGGCACTTCTTCCGCAACGCTCAGCGAGTGAACGCCAAAAACGTTTTTTACTGTGTCGATAATTTGCGGCAAAAAATTCTCGTCAAAGTTTCGCAAAACGTAACGTGCGTTGCTACGTCCGAAATCGTACTTGAAAGAACTTAAAGCAAATTTCAAATTGGAAATGAGCGCGCTTTCAAAATATTCGCGATTGTTTCCCTTTAGGTGTATTTCTGAATATCTTATGATAACTACTTTCATGTTTTTCACTCTTTATATTGTGATATTTGTTTCTTTAAAAAGACTTGCGAAATTTAATTTGCCACAGAAACTCTTGGCAATATTGAAATTTTGAAAAATGCAACTGACTTTCAAGCTCCGCAAAAGTAGATTGCAAATTTTGCACACAATTTCAAATCTTGATACGCAGCAATCGGTTAGCTGTTTTGGCTTGGAAATTTTTCAGTGCAACAACATAGTTTTGCGAAGTTGCAAAACGCACTCGCGCAGTTTTTCGCCCAAAAGCCGAACCTCATCTAGCGTGTTGTATTTGCAAAAACTAATGCGCAACAAGCCTTCGGCGTAGTTGGGGGCAAGTTTAATTGCCTTGGCAATACGGCTTTGTTTGCTTTTAGAACTGCATGCAGAACCTGTTCCGACGATAATATCAAAACTTTCCAACATGTGCAAAAGCACTTCGCCTTTGATATCGGCAAAAGCCAACGACATGATTGCCGGCGAGCAATTTTCGGTGCAATTCTCGCGCCAATCGTCAACGCTTTCAAGCGAAGAACGAATAACTTGTTTGAACTGCAAAAAGTTTTGCGTATTTTGCGCAATGTTTGCTACTGCAATTTGCAACGCTTGGGCAAGCGCAACAATACCACCGACGTATTCCGTGCCTGATCGCAAACCTTTTTCTTGCCCTCCGCCAAAAACCAACGGATTGAGGCGCAAACTTTTTTTAACAAAAAGCGCACCGATACCTTTGTTTGCATGAAATTTGTGTCCCGACAAGGTGTAAACGTCAACGTCCAAATCCGCCAAATTTATCGGAATTTTGCCCACAGCCTGAACTCCGTCGGAGAAACAAATGGTATTTTTATTTACGGTTTTCACTGCTTTAACCAGTTTTTTAATGTCGTTAAGTGCGCCGGTTTCGTTGTTGACGTGCATAAAGCAAACCAGCAACGTTTGTTCATCAACTTTGGAAACAAAGTCGGCAGCGTCGATGTGTCCATCAGGCAAAACGTTTGCCAAACGCACTTCGTATCCGCGACCTTGCAATTCCAAAACCGTGTTGTACACAGCCGAATGTTCAGACATGGTAACCACAATGTTTCCGCGCTTGCTTTTAAGCGCGCCTACTATTCCCAAATTATCCGATTCGGTGCCACCCGAAGTAAAATATACGTTGTAGTTTTCTGCCCCCAAAAGCCCGGCAACTTTTTCGCGCGCTGCTGAAATGTCGTTGGCGATATCAACGCTGAACGAACTGCGTGCCGAAGGGTTGAAATACTTCTCGGTGTGATATTTTACCAGCGTTTGCACAACGTTGTCGTCCACCCTTGTGGTGGCACAATTATCAAAATAATGAATTTGTTTCATATTCTTTTGCTATTTCTGTAATAGTATTCTTAAAAATGCCAATTTCTGACATACTTTGCAATGTAAAAGTTATATTTTGGCAACTCTAACCAATAACAGCTGTGCGTTTCGCACGTTTTTCTGCACTGCGAAAAAACGAGTGGTCGCAAAGTGATTTTTTTTCCGTGTCTTCAAGAGCCGAAAAACACGCAAAAAATCATTTTCAAGTTTCCCTTCGCGACATTAGTATCGAATGTTGTCGTTAACCTTGCGCACTTGTGTAGAGTAAGTTGACAAGTGCAACGATCGACAAACCGATCGTAATGGACAAATCGCAGCTATTAAGTAATTATTTCAAAGTTACCACGGTAACACCGCTTTCGCCTTCGCCGTATTTGCCTAATCTAAATTCGGCAATAGCCGGATGATGGCGAAAATGTTCGTGCAAACCTGCGCGCAAACGTCCCGTGCCCATACCGTGA
Organism: uncultured Oscillospiraceae bacterium; assembly: GCA_964535505.1. Classification (GTDB taxonomy): domain Bacteria; phylum Bacillota; class Clostridia; order Christensenellales; family CAG-314; genus Fimimonas. The sequence goes on along the minus strand of CAZHUH010000001.1, from coordinate 97,221 downwards.
ATAATCCACACTTGGTGCAATCCCGCCAACTGAGCTTGATCGATAAAGGCGTCTACGTTGGATATGGCTTCGGCAACGGTTTGCCCAAGCACGTTTATTTCGTTATTTATGCTGCGGGTGTTAATTTCCGTTTTGGGTGCGCTTACCGACTTTTTTCGCGCGGCTTTTTTGTTTACTTCTGCCACGCAGTAAAACAAGTCAGATACTTCCACTTCGGTGGTAATACCGCCGCACGTAACTTTGATTCGCTTTTTGTTTTTTATGTCGGCAATTTTTACCTGAACGGACATCTTTTGGGAATACACCACATCTCCCACTTTCAGTTTGTCAAAATTTACTTGGTCGCCGGTGAAGATCAACTCTTCTGAATCGTCCTCTTTGCCCAAATCGATTTTCCCGAGTTTCTTTGCGGCGGCACGTGCTGCGAACAAGTCTTTGTCGGAAACTTCGTTCTCTTGCAAAATTTCTTTTAATTCTGAAATGATCTCCGCCGCTTCGTTTTTAGCCTTTTCCACAATTTTTTCGGCATCTGCACGTGCACCTTGCAACAGTTTGTCCCTTTCGCTCTGCAAATTGCCATTCAATTTTTCCGTGCGAGTGCGCTCGTCTTGCAACAATTTTCGTTCGTTGTCCGCTTCGGCAAGTTTTTGCTCGTAGTCTTTGCGTATGCTTTCGGCATTTTGCAAAACTCTTTCAAACGCCAACTTTTCATCCGAGACATTGTTTTTTGCAAATTCGATGACGTCTTGGCGCATGCCCAATTTTGAAGCGATTGCCAATGCATTGGAACTTCCCGGAACGCCCATTATAAGACGATAAGTTGGTGCCAACGTTTGAATATCAAATTCCATTGAGGCGTTTTCTACACGCGCGGTAGTAAGCGAATACTCTTTAAGTTTACCGTAGTGAGTGGTTATAACGCATTTCGCACCGCTTTTGCGCAAAAATTCCGTTACGGCAAGGGCAAGCGCCGTTCCCTCGTTGGGTTCGGTGCCGGCGCCCACTTCATCTATAAGCACCAAATCGCACGGACCGCAAACGTTCAATATATCGCGCAGGTTTGTGATGTGTCCCGAAAAGGTGGAAAGGTTTTGTTCGATGCTTTGTTCATCGCCGATATCGCAGAAAATGTCGTTGAAAAAGGAAACAACGCTTTCTTCTTGGCAAGGAACAAACATTCCCGACATGGCCAGCAAGCACATAAGTCCGACTGTTTTTAGCGTTACCGTTTTGCCGCCCGTGTTGGGTCCAGTTACCACAATAACATCGTAGTCTTGTCCAAGTTTTACCGAAATCGGCACCACTTTGCGCACGTCCAATAACGGATGGCGCGCCTTTTTCAAATCGATGATGCCTTGGTTATTCAAAATAGGCAACGTGCATTTGTTTTCCAACGCGTATTTTACCTTGCTAAAAATCACATCGATGTCGCTTATTGTTTCTTCCGCAACCAAAATGCGATCTGCAATCGGCGAAATTCTGTCAGTAAAGGCTTGCAAAATACGTTGAATTTCCGCGCGTTCTTCCAAAATCGCTTCGCGCAGTGCGTTGTTGAGTTGAACTATCGCCATAGGTTCGATAAAAAGCGTTGCGCCCGTAGCCGATTGGTCGTGAACAATGCCGTTTACGTAGCCTTTGAACTCTTGCTTTACGGGAATTACGTATCTATCGCCGCGCAATGTTACAATGCTGTCTTGCAAATATTTTGAAAGTTCGCTGTTTTTTGTGTAGCTTTGCAACTTTTGCTTGATATCTGCATTGATACCTTTTATTTTTTTGCGAATGGAAAAAAGTTGATCGGACGCCTTGTCGTTCATTTCTTCTTCGGACAAAATGGAAAAATCGATGTCTTCTTCCAATTGTTTGTCGTTAAACAACGCATAAGCTTTTGCCTGCAACAATGAAATGTCTATGCCGTAGTCGGTAAACAACGCACTTTGCAAATTGCGCGAAGTGCGCAAAATACGCATAATTTGCAACAACTGCCCCATTGAAAGGCAACTGCCCACTCGTGCCAATGAGCAAATTTCTTTCACATCGTCCACTGACAAATCGAAAGATGTTTCGTATTGAAACAAATCGAAAGCCTGTTTCGTTTCTTCAAGATGCTTCTCGGCACTTTCGAAATCTGCGTCGGGCAATATGTTCAACACTTTTTGTTTTGCAACGGAACTTATCGCAAACACTGAAATCTGTTGCAAAATGTCAAAATATTGAAGTTTTTTTAATGTTTTTGTATTTATCATGTTTGTACCGTAATCAATTAATTTTGTTATAAAGCCGTCCTTTTGTGTAGGGCAATTTTTCAACATAGTTGTCGGTTTCGCCATTGTTCAAGTGAACGTAATGGTTTATCACATCGCTGTCAAAATCGACACAATACCTTCCGCCCTTTTGGAGTTTTCCGCAGACGGAAAGTTTTTTGCCATTTATCAGTTCGAAAGAACAGCGCGCGTCCTTTCTGCGTTGCAACCTAAATTGATTGCCCAATTCGTCGGTGTAACTAAGATTTTCGCTTGCCAAACAGTTCTCACATGTGGAGGAAAGTACTGCTTTAAACGGACAATGCACCAATTTCATCAAAACTAACTTTCCATCCACAAAAACCAGCCCGTTTTTGTGGGAAAAAGCCGCAACTTCAGACAACGTGAGTTCTTGCGAGTAAAAGAAGGTGTCGGCATCGGAAAACATTTCCGCCATTTGGTCGTTGAAAATGTTCAAGCCCGTGCCTGCAATGTAACGCAAACCACTTTCGCGAGCCATTTGAACCTGCCCAACGTTGTGGCAAACAATCCCCATTTTTTTGTTGCGCAAAAGCTTGGCAACAAATGTGTTATCCGAAAAAGACGGCAAATCCAAGTAGCAAAATATTTTTGGTTGCAAAACCGTTTGTTCGCAAATAATTTCCGGCTTAAAAATCACATAATCGGCAACTTTTTTGCATCGGTCGATTTGATCGGCATTGTAGCAAATAACAGCCAAGCAGTTTGTGGCATTTTCGGTTTTGGAAGCAGTTTCTTCATAATGCAAAACACTCTTTCTGTTTTGAAAAGCACTGTTGTATTGCGAAATAATTTCTTCGCCAAGTTTTTCAAATGCCAAACGACGTAAGGCGTTTATTTGAGATTTAGCCACGAAGATTTTGTCGCAATATACTGCTATGTCTGAAATAGTATATTGCAAATCACCTATTTTCTGTAATTGTTGGGCCAATTCTGTCTCGGTTGTGGGCTTTTGACGTGCCCTTTGCACCACAAAATCACTTTCAACACTAACGCTTACACCTTCGGAAGAAAGCGTTAAAATGGCTTTATTCTCCGAAAAAGCAGTTAGTTTCACCGAAACACTGCGTTTGCGGCGTGCCGACAAAACTTTTTCGTTCAGCTCCACCGAAGATGTTCTGCACACAGTCATCCCGTTTTTTACTTTGTCGGAAAATTCCGCCGAAACAATGCCGCTACCGCTTAGAGTAACTATTCCGCCGCAAAATTCTCTTTTACCGCAAAATACTTTTAAGCCGTCTCCCTTTGTCAAAAAGGTTGTTGTAACAATTTTGCCGTCGCGAATTCTTCCAACTTCCACACCTATGTGGTTTTGCGCAAATGGGTAGATTATGTCACTGTTTTTGCCGTAAAGGTAGTTGTTGGACGGCAGGTTTCCGCGATTAAACATCTCGCAAAGCAATTCTTTGTCGCTTTTGCTGTTTTCAAAATCGCGTGCAAAAAATTGCGAATATACCTTTGCCGTCAAGCCGGCATATTCCGCACGTCTGTTTCGGCCTTCTATCTTAAAGGTGGAAACCCCCAAATTCAACAGCTTTTGCGCAGTGTTCAATCCGCAAATATCACTTGCCGAAAGCAAGTAGCCGCCATCTTGAAAGTTACCGACGGTAGCTTTGTAAAGTTTTCTGCAAGGCTGTGCGCACAATCCGCGGTTGCCGCTGTTTCCTCCCACCATGGAAGAAAACAAACATTGACCCGATTGACACACGCACAAAGCACCATGCAAAAAACTTTCCACCTTAACATTCTCTTTTGCTATTTCCTGTATTTCATCAAAACTGCTTTCGCGTGCACACACAACCATGTTAGCGCCAAGTTGCTTCAAAAAACGCGCACCAAATGCGTCGTGAACGTTAAGTTGAGTGCTTGCCACCACTTCAAACGGTTTTTGCAGCGTTGCCGCGTACCGCAAAAGTGCCAAATCGGTTACGATAACACCATCGGCATTGTTTTTGTAGGCAGTCAAAAGCGTTTCGATGGCGCCAAAAAACTCGCTGTTTTTTACCGAAGTGTTTACAGCAACGTATACTTTTACTCCGAAAAAGTGGCAAAAATCCACCCAATACCCAATGTTTTCGGCATTGAAGTTGGGGGCTTTCATTCGTGCATTGAAATTGTCCAACCCCAAATACACGGAATCGCACCCATTGTTTACCGCTGCGACAAGTTGCTCTATGCTTCCCGCCGGCGAAAGAATTTCGTATTTTTTGCCACCATTCAAAGTTTACTCCTGCTAGCGCAAAACTGCGCCGTGTTTTTCTTGTATGATTTTCAAAGCTTTGCCAACCAGTTTTTCTATGTCAGAATCTTGCAATGTTTTGTTATTTGCCCTAAACTCTACGGAAATTGCCAAACTCTTTTTGCCTGCGCCCACTTGTTCACCGCGATAAACGTCAAACAACGTAGCATTACGAACGTAAGGCAATGCCAAAAATTCGTCCAAAATGTCTTGCGCCGCAACGTCTTCTTCCGCCAGAAGCGCAAAGTCTCGAGAAATCGAGGGGAATTTTCCAAATGCTTCAAATTTTATTTCGCCGCGCTTTTGAACGAAAATGTTTTCTAGGCGCAATTCCGCAAAGTAGCAATCGGCGTTAATTTCGAAGTTTTGTGCGATTTGCGGGTGAATTTTACCGAAACTGCCGCAGAACACATCGTTTACAAACACGTCGGCGGAAATTCCCGTGTGGAAAAGTTGATCGTTTGAGCGAACCAACTTCACACCGCTATCTACAAATGCGTAAACAACTTGCAACACGGCGTTGCGGAAATCTTCAAAGGAAGTTTCCGTTGCCGCAATGGAAAGACGCTTGTCCTCGTGCGGCAATTCCGTCAATGGCAACGATTTTGCAACGTAGGCGTTGCCTACTTCAAACAAGTGCAAATCATGAAGATTGCGCGAAAGGTTTAGCGACACGCATTGCAACATGTTGGGTGCAAGCGAAAGGTTCATCATAGAAAGCTCTTCGCCGATGGGGTTTTTGATTTTTATATATTTGCTTTCGTCAATGCCAGACAAAGTTGCCTTATCGAACAGTGCCTTGCCGCCAAACGGATAGAAAATGCATTCATCGTAGCGCAAACCCGTCATAACCGTGCGTACTTTTTCCAGCATTTTAGCTTCTTCCGTTTTGCCGCCGCAAGTTATGTGGCTGTTTTCCATAAGTGTTCCGGTAATGTTGTCGTAGCCGTAAACGCGAATCAGCTCTTCTACAATGTCGCAATCGCGCGCAATGTCGTCGCGGTAAGGCGGAACAACGCAAGTTATCGTTTCTCCGTCTATTGTGGTGTTGATGTTAAGCGACTGCAAAATGCTTACTATTTTTTCATCGGGAATTTCGATACCCAACAGTTTTTTGATGCGGCACTTTTCGAAAGTAACAGCTTTTTCCGTTGCAACTTCGCCCACGCTAATGCGCCCGCCGGTTACTTTGCCACAACCAAGTTGTTCGGCAAGGTGCAATGCACGCGAAAGCCCAACGTTGTTTGTGTAGGTTTCTATGCCTTTTTCGAAACGCGCCGAAGAATCGGAACGAAGCCCCAATCTGCGACTTGTACGACGAATGTTGTCTCGCGCAAAGGTTGCCGATTCAAACAACGCGCAGTTGGTGTTATCTTTTATGCCTGAGTTGGCTCCGCCCATTATGCCGGCAAGCCCAACTGCACGAGTTTTGTCGGCTATAACCAAATCGTCGTTGGTTAATGCATATTCTTTGCCGTCAAACGGCATAATTTTTTCGCCATTTTCTGCACGACGCACCACTATAGTTTTGTCCGTGATATCGGCGTAGTCAAATGCGTGCAGGGGTTGTCCTATTTCAAACAACACATAGTTGGTTATATCTACCAAGTTGTTTATGCCGTGCAAGCCCAATTTTGCCAAGCGAGAAGTCATCCAAATGGGCGAAGGTTTTATCTCAACATCGGTTAGCCCCTGCATGTAGTAACCTTTGCAAATATCTTTTGCAGTATTGTCTACCGCAACCAAACTTTCCGTTGGCACGGAAGTTTCTTCAAAAGACAAATCTGGCTCTTTGCATTCACGCCCCAATGCTACCGCAACTTCGCGAGCCAACCCCAAAACGCTGTTGCAATCGGGTCGATTTGCTGTAACATTTACATCCAAAATGTAGTCGTTCAAGCCAACTTCATCGCGAATGTCTTGTCCAACCACTGCATTGTCGTTCAAAACTAAAACGCCGTCGATATCTGCACCGGGGTAATAATCTTTGGTTATGCCCAATTCTTCCGGTCCGCAAAACATACCAAAGGAATCTTCGCCGCGCATTTTGCCCTTTTTGATGGTTATTCCTGTTGCCAAAGTTGCGTTGTGCAAAGCCACGGGGACTTTATCGCCCACCTTCACATTATGATCATTGGTAACAATGGGAATTATTTCTTCGCCAATATCTACCTTGCAGCACAAAAGTCTTTCCGCATTGGGATGTTGCGCAATTTCTTTGATTTGGCACACCTTAACGTTTTTAACCTTTTCGCCCAGAAAACTTACTTCCTCGATTTCCAAACCGATATTCACCATTTTTTTGCACAAATCGTCTACGTTTTCCGTTACGTTTACGTATTCTTTTATCCAAGAAAGAGGTACTTTCATAATGTTTCAATCTCCTATTTTCCGAATTGTTTCAAGAAACGCTTGTCGTTTTCAAAGAAAAGTCGAATATCCGGAATTCCGTATTTTATCATGGCAATGCGGTCCATGCCCATGCCGAAAGCGTAACCTGTGTATTTTTTGCTGTCGATGCCGCAAATTTCCAACACGGCTGGGCTAACCATGCCTGCGCCCAAAACTTCTATCCATCCGGTGCCTTTGCAAAGCGAGCAACCTTTTCCGCCGCAGTTACTGCATGTCAAATCCACTTCCACACTGGGTTCGGTGAAGGGAAAATAGGACGGACGGAAACGCACTTGTGTAGCTTTGCCGAAAAGGTTTTTGGCAAGGTATTCCAATGTGCCTTTCAAATCGCAAAGGGTAATGTTTTCGTCCACAACCAAGCCTTCTATTTGGTGGAACACGGGCGAGTGCGAAGCGTCGCTATCCGAACGGAAAACTTTGCCGGGGCTTAACATTTTGATGGGCGGTTGTTTGCGCTCCATAAGGCGCGCTTGCATTGCCGATGTTTGTGTGCGAAGCAAAATACTGTCGGTGATGTAGAAAGTGTCTTGCATGTCCCGTGCCGGGTGATCGGCTGGAATGTTCACCGCTTGAAAGTTGTAGTAATCCGTTTCGATTTCCGGACCGTAAAGCACCTCAAAGCCCATAGGAATTAGCAATTCGCTTATGCGGTTTTCTATCAAAGTTACGGGATGCAAGGCTCCCCACGGCGAAACGGACGAAAGACTGATGTCTACTTTTTCCTCTTGAAGTTTACGTTGCATTTCTGTTTGTTTGCGTTGTGTCGCCGCCGTCGCAAAGGAATCTTCCAACAAATTGCGCAACTGATTTACCTTTGCGCCAAATAAAGGACGCTCCTCGGCAGGTAAATCCTTTATGCTTTTAAGTAGCGTTGTAAGCTCGCCGCTTTTACCCAAATACTTAACTTTTAGGTCTTGCAATGCGGCAAGGCTTTGGCAAGAATTTAATTTTTCCAAACAAATCTTGCGAATTTCCGAAATCTTATCCATAATTTTCTCCTAAAAAACACGCAAAGCAAAAACGCTTTTGCAAATTTATCAAATAGTTTTGCCGAGGCAGAAGGCGACTGACTAAAAGGTATGCAAAACAAAATCCTTTTTAAATAATTTTTGTTTTAACACAATCGCTTGCAGCAATTGCAACACCTTAAACTCACGCGCGGCACAAAACCCTTGCGATTGTTTAGTGCCACCAAGCATCAAAAAAGCCTATGCCAAAATACGGCATAGGACGAAACTTTCGTGGTACCACCTATCTTCAAAAGGCATAAACTTTGCCTTTCCTCAAAAGTTTTGTAACGTAAACCAACCGCATGCGACTACAGGAATTCACCGCACGAACTCAGAAGCGAAAACATCTTTTGCGCAAAGGTGAGACTTCCACCGCCTCCCACTCGCTGAAACTTTGTTAGTCGCAAACTCTTACACTTCGTCATCGTTTTGTATAAGTATACCAAAGTTTTGCGACGTTGACAACAATTTTTTCTTAGTTTTCTTAATTTATAAGAATATAGTAGCCAAAATGTGTTGAGATTACGCACAACCAAACAAATTTTCAAGCCATAATTGACAAATTTGACTAGGAATTGTACGTCTTTGGGAAAAATCACGCAATCTGGCTAAAACAGCCATTCTGACAGAATACAACAAAATGCCGGGGTTTCCAAAGTGCCGCGAAACTTACGGATGTCTGATATCAGATTACTATGTCTGAAATAGTATTTTCCGAAACCGTTTTTTCTGTTATACTTTAGAAAAATTTTACAGAAAACTCCGATATCTTTTCTAAACTTCATTCCAAAACAGATTTCCTTGTAAAAAAGTATCCGGGACTTTTCCCACTATCACTGTTTCGCAAATCAAGATCGGCGTAGAAATTTCTACCGTTTGGTGCATTGTGGGCACAATCAAATCTATCTTGCTGTTTACATTTACGTAGATTCTGTGAAGCGTTTGGTTGATGCCTGCCGTTTCGAATTTGGACAAAAATGTGCAATTTACCGTGCCGATTGGAGAAACTTGAACGCAAACGATTGGACCTCTTTCACTCAAAAGCGGTATGCCTGAAAGTGTTCCCAAGGGAATTTCGATATCATCTTGAAAAAGTGAATTGACCTTGCTTTGCGTAAGCAACGATGTGTTGCGCGCAAGAATGTTGACCATTGCGGAATTTGCCGAAAGCATGGTAATTTCGTTGTCGGCATTCTTTTCCACGCAAACCAATGTTTTGTAATCAACGTGTTCAAACACCGCCGCAATAGCTTCGTTTATCGCGCGCGTTGCCTCCGATTGAACTTGAACTTGTGCAATTTCCAAAATTGTGGGCGTCATCGATTGTCGGTAGACGCCAAATGCAACCGCACAAACAATTGCCATCAACAACAGTAAGGCTAGCAGCGCTTTGCGTATTTTCCTTTTATGTTTTTTGCGCTTTTCTGCGCGATTTACAACAACGTAATGCAACATAGTTTACCTTTGCCACATTATATTCCTACGTCGAAAGAAAGGTTACAAAAATTTTTGCGCCGCTATTTTTTCTTTGTGCGCGGCTTAAAAACCACCGAAACAAAATACCCCGAGACTATCGCAATGGAAACGCCTGTTGCACACGCCGCCAAGCCGCCCTTCAACGCGCCGTAGAACCCTTCGGTTTTTGCAGACTTCACTGCGCCTTTTACCAAGGCACAGCCGAACCCCGAAATCGGCACGCTTGCACCGGCTCCGGCAAATTCCACCAAAGGACTGTAAAGCCCGAAACCTTCCAAAACTGCACCTAAAACCAAAAACAGCACCAAAATCTTGCCGTTTGTCAGGTGAGTCCAGTTGATAATTATTTGTCCCAACAAGCAAATTCCGCCGCCCACTAAAAAGGCTTTCAGAAACATCAAAAAAGTATCCACTACGCCGAAACCTCCACCAAATGAGTGATTGCGGGAATGCTATCGCCTTGAAACGAGGTTGTGGGGCTCATCAAAGCGCCGGTGCCTGCAAGCAAAATTTTTTTGTATTCGCCGCGCCGAAGTTTTCCCAACAAAAAGGCGTTGAACACCAATGCCGAACACGCTGCTCCGCTTCCGCCTTGATAAGTTTGTTGCTCTTCAAAATAAAGCGAACCGCCGCAATCTTTAAGTTTTGAAGAAAGATCCAACCCTTGCTGTATTGCCAAATCCAACAAAATTTCGGTGCCCAATTTGCCGAGATCGCCGGTGAAAATTGCGTCGTATTCGTCAACGCCGCTCAAAGTGTCGCGAAAGAATGTTGCAATGGTATCGCATGCGGAAGGCGCCATTGCGGCCCCCATATTGTTCACATCCATTATGCCAAAATCGACAACTCGTCCTATGGTTGCGCGAGTAACTTTAGGCACGCATATTTCCGAATGAGCCGACAAAACCGTTGCGCCTACGCCGGTTGCCGTCCACTGCGTTACGGGAGAACGCAAAACGCCCAATTCCAAGGGATATCGATACTGCCTTTCTGCCGTGGAAAAGTGACTGCCGGCAACACAAATTACATTTTCTAATCCATTGTTCAGCATGGAAGAACCGACAATCAAACTTTCCACAAATGTTGCGCACGCATTATACAAACCCAAAAAACCGGCATGTTGTTTGCGTGCGGCAAAGGATGCCGACACTATTTGGTTAAGCAAATCGCCACCCAAAACCGCATCGACATCTTTGTTGAACAAATTCGCCTTTCCTATTGCTCCGTCGATGCAATGCTCGAACATTTTTCGCTCGGCACGCTCGAACGTTTGTTGACCGAACATATCGTCGACAAGGGCAATGTCAAACAAGCTGCGGTATCTGCCGTCATTTTCCTTTGGCCCCGCCACGGTGTACCCTTCCAAAATGTTAGCATTTTGAAAAGTTAGTGTTCGTTTTTTATAATATTCCACTCAAAAACCTCCAAAAATCGGGCTTTATATACTACTATGTCTAAAATAGTACTATGTTTCTGCATTTTCGTGAAGCGCGGCCGCCAATGCCATCTGTTGGCAACTTTTGCAGATGAGGCTTCTCTTGCCACGCAAGTAGGAGCTAACAAATGCCACGCATTGCCGCACCGGCATTTGTTTTTGAACTCGCGGCCAAATTTTACACTGTCACCTACACATAGCACCCAAATAGCCACGCTCGTGCCTTTGCCTATCAACTACACCTTCGAATATACCTATACAAGCCCAAACGCCAACAATATTACTGCGATAACAACCGAAACGGTAACTCCGTTGACGATTACAGGACCTGCCACTTGAAACATCTTTGCACCAACGCCGTAAATATATCCTTCGGCACGAAATTCCAACGCCGGCGAAACTACTGCGTTAGAAAAGCCGGTTATCGGTATTGTAGAACCTGCCCCTGCAAACCTACCTATGTTGTCGTAAATGCCAAAACCCGTCATAAGCGCGGCAATCAATACCAACGTGCCGGATGCCAACACCGACGCATCTTCTTGCGAAAACCAAATTTTATATAGTTCGATAAACGCTTGCCCAATAACACAAATCAAGCCGCCCACCAAAAACGCCCAGAACATGTTTTTCCAGTGTGAACTTTTGGGCATCTTTTCAAAGACATACTGTTTGTAGTTTTCTCGGGTTATCGCCTTGTTATTTTGAATAATGCCTTCTGTTTTCATTTTACAACTCCTTTCGGCTCTTGTCGTTGCTTTCTAACGGTGTTATCTACAGGCAATTCTGCTTCGAACTTTTGAGGAACGCGACTTTCACGTTCATCCATATTCGCGCCGTATTTTTTGCCGATTTTCCTTTTCATGGTTAAATTGTTGCCCTATTGTTTAAAAAAATAATCAGACAAAGCAAAAATGCCGGATTAAGATAATTGCTGTAATAAGCCTTGCCAAATCTTGTTCACTACAAAAACCGCGAAAAAGCATAAAAGCTGTTGAAAGGCAGAAAGATTAAAGTCCGCAAAAAGAGATTAGGTCAATCTTTTCAAAACGGCAAATGTACATAGAAGCGATAGAAAACGGCTCATAAGTGTACCTTCCATAAGACAGTATGGTACTCAAAAAGCTTTAAAGCCGAAAAATCGACTTTAAAGCTTTTTGTTTTAAAACAGTGAATCCCGAACTGTTATGCTCGCTAAAATTATTTTTTGAATATATCTGACCGACAAACCGGAATTTATCGTTACTTATTCATTTTGTCAACGAAATCGTTGTTCCTTGCTGTAAGTTCTACCCAGGCAGGTCTAAAACCACATTTTATTGCATTACGAACCGATTTAATATTCGACCATGCAGCGCAATAAAACGGCACCTTTCCAAGCTCCAAAATTTTAATTGCAAGTTTGCTTGTGAGTGAGGACGCAATCCCCTTTCTTCTATATTCGGGCAGAACATCAACACCAATTTGGTACATGGTTTCACAATCAGCAGAGCAACCTGCAAGCCCTACAAGTTTGTCGTTATCAAATGCCCCTACAGCGAGTTTGTCCAAATGTTTTCTATCTTTGCACAAAGCATTTCCCCACTCATCAGAATAATACTGTTGAAAGCATTCAGGAAATAAAATCTTTTGCTCATAATCGCAGGGCTGCTCTTTAAGTTCATTTATGTCAGGTAGAAAATACTCCGCCATAAAGCAGATTTTATATCCAAACTCTGTTAATTTCTCATTTAAGGCAATCACATTAGGCGATTCAAAGCAATGCTCTGTTGCATATTTGTTTATATACCATTTAACAACCTCTTTCATTCTTGGGCTAACCTGAGCAACAATATTATTACCATATGATACCAAATCACACTCCAAGGGAAGCGGAAGATATGCCCTTGCTTTTTCATTCTTCTGTGACAAAACGACTTTGTTTTCAGACAATAAAAAATCACCGGCATTGCAATTACAGTCATATGCCGATTGTTGTAATGCAATTTGAAATATTTCTTGATTTGTCATAACAGTTCTCCTCCGCAACTTCCTATTTGTTATCCCCTTTCTTTTATAATTTTATCATGTCTCGTTTGTATAATCAACACAAAGAATACCCTCCATAAAACATTACTGTCTTATGAAAGGTACCCCTAAAGCAACCGTTTTTCAGGAAATATTTGGTTTCTTTTCAAAATCAACTTTGCACTAGTAGGCATTCAAACATTGTTTTCTATATAACTTTGCGAAGAATGCTGTGTGTGCGTTTTTAAGCGCATTCGCTTTTCGTGTGAGTGTGCGCCTATTGTTTTGTGAAAAAAGCGTGTAAAGCATGTAAAACCTACTCTTCGCTGTTCTTTTGCGACACAACTTTGCAACGTTCCACCACAGCTTGGCGCAACTTGGCAGGTTTTTCGACGCGAACGCCGTCGCCCAACGAAAGAATTTGGCTAACCAACATTTCGTCATAAGGCAACATAGCTTTGGCAATGTAGCCGTCGCCCAGTTTTGCAACGTGCCCCATTCCCAACCATTCTTCGCAAGCGGAAAGTGCCTTGTGCTCCAACGACAAAATTACTTCGCATATTTCCTTGCCGCGCAACACGTCCGATTCTATCACGCTGCTGTCCACTTGAAAAGGTCTGCCCACAAAGCGTTCGCCGATTTCCAGCTTAACAATGCGTGAAACTTTGAAATATCTGAAATTTTTGCGTAAACGGCAAAAGCAATAAACATACCAACTGCCCTCTTTCAAAATAAGACAATAAGGTTCAACCGTGCGCGAAGTATCGGCGCCCGCCTTCGAGTGGTATTCGATGTCGCAAGTTAAGCGTTGAGAAATGCAATCGGAAAGAATGCTGACCGTGCCGCCCACGGAATCGGGACTATCCACCACAAGTTGGTCGGATTTCAGCACCGTTGCCGATGCATGCGAGCGTTTTAAGCCGGAAAGTTTTTGAATGGCCATTTTGGTAACTTCGTCTTGTAACGATGAACTTTGCAATGTAAAAATAAGCCGTTGATATTCTTCTTCGGTAAAATAAGTGGCTTTGAGTTTGTAGGTATCAACAATGCCCCAACCGCCTCCTCGCCCCAAGTGCGATTCAATGGGAATACCGCCCTCCGAAAGCATAGCCACGTAGCGATACACCGAGCGTTTGCTTATTTCGAATTTTTGCGACAACTCGTCGGCATTTACCGTGTCGTCCGAAGCCAAAAGCGTAGACATTATACCAACCAAAATTGGAATTTGCATATTCTTTCTCCTTGCGTTTTATTATAAAACACTGCCAAACGTTTGTCAACTTTTTTTGAAAAAACTTAAATATTTTTTTAAAAACTGACAAGTAGCTGGCACGATAACTTGATATAATAAATGCAGAAAATGACCATAGACACGCACCACAAAAATTTCAAACAAAGAGGTAGTAAAAATGTTTTACGACTGTTCCGACGAATTTGACCTGAACGAAATTTATCAAAAACTAACGGGAAATGACAGCACTACCAAGGTGCGCGCCAGCGAATTTTTTGCCAAGCGCAACGATTTGGAACTTTTGCAAAACAAACTGAATAGCATTATGCTTGCTAACTCAACGCAGCAGCCAAGCCAGAATGCAAACTGATTAAGACCGACACAAGCCATATATTATATTATCAAACGTTAAAAAATTTAAGCGTGTACAACATACACCATGTTTGATGGATATTTTGGCTTGCGGCTGTGATAAAGTTCGTTTTTATATGTATCATAAAATGTACAGATTGTCAATATGTGATTGGCTTATAATATATTTTCCATTTGCACGGAACGCAAACTAATTATACCACCTTACTCCATCCAAAATCAAATCAGCACCACTTGTTAAAAAACGTTAGATCTTTTTCTACAAGGTTAAAATGTATGCAGCTCATTGCAAGGTTTTATTTTTTCACACCGCCATGTGTGTCCAAAACGCTGGATGCAAAACTGTGAGTTTTCTTTTCCGCATTGGCAAAGTTCAACATTGCTTGGTGCAACAAAATGTTGCCAAATTGCTTTGGCGAATACTTCTCTTGCCACAAACCGTAAGAAAGCGAGCCCGGCACAGAATTTATTTCGTTTACAAAGATGTTGCCACTTGCCACCAAGAAGTCCACGCGAACTACACCGGCCAGGCTGAGCTTCTTGTATATTTCTTGTGTCATTTGTTGCACTTTGGTCGCTAAATCGTCATCAACAGAAATGGTTTTTGCGCAGAATTTTTCGCCGCGCTGATATTTATCTTGAAAAGTCAAAATGTCGTGCGATGTGTACGGCCGTTCCACACGGCTGACTTCCGTTTTTCCCGAAGGCGAACGCATTGCAGCGCAGTTTAGTTCGTAAAAATCAGCCAGTGCTTTTTCGCAAAGAACTCTGTTGTCGTAGCAAAAGGCAGTTTTCAGCGCCGACGCAAGTTGTTCGCGATTGTGGCAAAGGGAAATTCCTATGCTTGAACCCAACGTGGCAGGCTTTACAATAATAGGATATCCTAACGTTTCCGCTTTTTTTAGGGAATATTCTTCGTCATCGTGCAATGCAACGCCCTCCACCACGGGAAAGTTGCACGAGCGAAGCATTTGCTTTGTTATGATTTTATCCATTGTTGCGGCCGCCGCAACCACGTCGCTGCCAACCAGCGGCAAATTTGTCAAATTGCACAATGCCGCAACGGTACCATCTTCGCCGCATCTGCCATGGCAACAGTTCACAACAACATCGATATTCAAAATTTTGGTTATTTTGTTACGCTTTAGCACCGCCACTTGCTTTTTTCCAAACAAAAAGGCGAGTTGATTTTTGAAATTTTGATTTTTGTGTTTTACCGGCGAAAAATCGTTTGGCACTAAGTAGCACACGTTTTCCTGTGAAAGATATGCACTGAAAAGATTACCGTCAAAATATCCCTTTGCCAAACAAGCGGTGATTATCGAAATGTCATGTTCACAACTTTCACCACCATAAATAAGCAAAACGTTCATAATTTTTCTCCTTAAATATTCGCTACATCGGGCAAATCATTTTGGAAAATCAAAAAGTCGCCTGTGTTCAAATACGGTTGAGCCATCTCCACTGCGTGTTGCAGATTTTTGGATTGCAAAACCACCGCAGGAGAAGCCAAAGTCAATTTCTCTGCGCTGTTTGCCCCTAACAAAAGTTGCTTTTTATTTTTCCCCAAGGCAATAACCACATCAAAAACTTCGCCCAGCATTTTTCCGCACTGCAAATTAAGCGTTTTTTGCAGACGTCCGCCTTCCGTTATGCCTTGCGAAATAACGACTTTTTTGCCGTCGAATTTGGATAAAACCGCGCAACAACTTTCCACTCCGCGGATATTGGCATTGTAACTATCGTCGATTATGTAAAATTTGCCGTTATTGGAAATTTCCATTCGATGCGCAACCTGCACAACACGTGCGGCATTTTGCACGGTTTGCAAAAGCGGCTGCTGTAAAAGCAGACACAATGTTGCACAAAAGGCAAAAGTTTGCGCACTATATGGCGAAATTTGCGGCAACCGAACGCAGTAGGCGTTGTCGGAGCCCTTTTCGGCTTCGTACTCCACTAAAAACGACAACCCTTTAGGCGACACTTGCAGGTTTGAAATTTTCACTTGCGGCGACACCACTTTTTGACAACAGCCAGATTCGGCAAATCTGCGTACGCTTTCGTCACACAGCAAGCAAAAACCCTGTGGCGGCAAACTCTCTGCCAGTTCCATTTTGGTGGCAAAAACATTTTCTTCCGTTTTGAAGGTAGAAATGTGTTGGGCGCACACACCTGTTATCACGCCATGCGTTGGCGGAAACAATTTACAAAGCTGCGAAATATCCCCCTTTTGCCGCGCGCCAAATTCCAAAACAAGATACCTTGCGTTTTCTAACGGCGTGGCGTTGATGTACTTGGCAATCCCCAAAGGCGTATTGCAACTACCGCTTGGCGATATTGCGCCGTCCAACAATGCGCAAAGCATATCTTTTGCGGAAGTTTTACCAAAACTGCCGGTTATTGCCACCACAGTAATGCCGCTGGCAAGCAACTTGCGGTGAGCCGCAGATAGATATTTTTTGTTTATAAGCGACTCTATCGGCAAGCACAACAGCCACGCAACAAAAACAAACAATGGTAAAAACAGTACCCACCAATGCAAAGCAAACCAACAAGCACCTAGCAAAAGTACAAACTCGGCAACCAGAATGCGCAAAACACGCTTTGTAAATTTTATAGGACATTTTCGAGGAATGAAATGCAGAATAAGCGCAACCAATGTGTAGATTAAGCAAAGCACCGATTTCGCAGGAAAACATATTTTCCAAAACCATGAAAATGCACACAGCACAGCCAAAACGCCAAAGTATAAAGAAAACACCACCTTGAAATAGCCGCGTTTCGGGCGATAAGAAGCGCATTGCAAAATTCGCAAACACTCGGTTGAACAACCGCACAACGCCAAAGCACACCAAATTGTGTAAAAAATTTTCACGTGTTTGCCCCCATAAAATAGGAAATTGCTTGCGCGAACGCCGAAGGAGTTTTGAAAAAGGCAAAATGATCGCCATCAATTTCCGCAAGACTACTGTTTTTTAGCAATTTGTTCAGAATGCGTGCCTGTTTCAACGGAGTTTCGGCATCGCTTTTTCCGTTTACTATAAGAACAGGACACTCAACTTGCTTTGCAAAATGAGACAAGTCTTGATTTATCACCTTCACAAAGGTGTTTCGCATGTTATCACCGCACGCACGATAATCGGCGCTGCCCAATTTTGCGGCGACCGAAGGACGAAACAACTTACGCAGTTTGTATTTTCGCACTTTCAGCCAGCGTCGCAAACTAAATTGCCTAATGCCGGCAGGTGCAACCAACAGCATTTTTTGAACCAACGTGGGATACTTGGCGGCAAACACCAAGGCAACACGACACCCGAAACTGTGCGCAACAATGCAGACGTTTGACAAATTGTGTTGTTTAAAAAAAAGTTTTAACGCTTCGGTATATTGTTCCACGCCCCAGCCGTTTTGCGGCGGGGCAGGACTTTTCCCAAAGCCGTTGAAATCAACCAAGTAACTTTTGAAATTGTTTAGTTTTTTCGCAATGGGCAAAAAAATGCTGCCATCGCAACCCCAACCATGTAGAAACACAATGGGAGTGCCGATTCCGATCTTTTGAAAATGCATTAAGCTAGCCTTACCTTTTGATATTGTATGACAAAATTTTTCGTATTGTTCCAATTTTCAATGGTAAAGTGCGAACAATCGGAGTTAAGAGCGCCTTGGAAGAAAACATGCGACAGAATGCGAAAGAAAAGCCCTTGCAAGTTAAAGTTGCAAGGGCAATGCGAATAATTTCGCATAATGATATTATTTGTGAAATAGTAGTTAAATAATTTGGCAGTTTCTAGAATACTAGCACCATCGTATATGCATCTCTCGACTTATATCTGTTTCTTCTGTAAAAGTTTTTACGCGTTCCTTCGATTTCAAAACCGCATTTCTTGTACAGTTCCACCGCCGCTATGTTTTCGGTATTAACTTCCAATTCGCAGCGCGTGCAAGCTTTTTCGCGAGAAAGTTCAAGACCTTTTTGCAATAGCGAGGTTGCAATGCCGCGCCTACGAAACTCAGGCATAACGGCAATGTTGCATACTTGCGCTTCTTCACAAACGGTGCGAATACAAATATAGCCAACAATTTCGCCATCGCACACTTCGGCAAAAAAGTGCGAAAAATTGTTTTCGAATTCTCCCCGAAGGGAATTGATAGACCAAGCGTCTCTGCCAAAACACGTTTTTTCCAACTCTGCAAGCGCAATTATGTTTTGCATCGTATATTGAAGTTGTTCTATCATTCTAACGTCTCTCCTCCGCTTGACTGCGTCTAATGTAAACCGGCACAAGATCCTCGATAAATTGTTTTTTCAAAAATCTCTCGCGAACTAGGGCAGCGGCACCATCCAAGCATTCGATTCCTCCAATGCATTTTCCTGCCGATTGAACACGCTCGTCGTCATACGAAATTAAACAATGTGCAATGCCGTTTTGGTAATCGGCAAAGTAGTAACCGTTGCCGGCATTGATAACTGCACTTTTTCGGCAACCGCACATTTTTGAAAAGGCAATTGCCTCAAGGCTGCTTACGGCAATTATCGGTTTGGGCACGGCAAGATTGTATCCTTTAAGCGTGGCAATTCCTATGCGAATACCCGTAAAACTGCCGGGACCGATTGCGCATGCATACGCATCAAAATCGCCCCAACTCAAATTGTGAGCCGAAAGCATTTCCGCAACTCTGCAACACAAAGTTTCGCTGTGCTTTACACCGCAATTTTGCAGTGAGCAATCTATTGTTGAGTTTTCTTCCACTACGGCAACCACCAAATCTGCCGTAGTTGTATCTATGTACAATATTTTCATGGTTTTCTAAGCATTGGAACGGCAACTGCGCCGAAACCGAATATTTATGTGTTTTCACATTCAGTGTATTTGATCTACACCTGTACATTCGGTGCGTTTACTTCCCGTGTTTTCACTTTCCGTGTTATCAAATTCTGCCTTTGCGTTTTTTGCATTTACGTTCTGCGCATTACCATTTTGTAGGACAAAACGTTTGGTAGAATTACGCAAGCAACGCCACAAAACACACCCGTTTGATATGATTTTATTTATGTTCCGGTTTTTTGCGAAAAATCCAAAAGATTACAACGCAAAATCAATGTGTTTAAAAGGTCTTTCTTCCGCAATCGAAATTTTTCTGGAGTTATCCGAAGTTTTTTCCAACGTAACGGAAATACAATGCGGCGGCAACAAATCCACCACATTTTCACTCCATTCTATGGCACAGATTCCGCTTTCGTCAAAGAAAAACTCGTTTAGCCCCAACAGCGCAACTTCTTCACTGCTTTCTACACGATAGAAATCGAAATGATTCAAAACCCAAGTTTCCCCTTGATAAACGTTGTGCAAAGCAAACGTTGGGCTTGTGATAACGTCATCAACCCCCATCGCGCGAGCAATTCCTTTTACAAAATGAGTTTTGCCGGCGCCCAAATCTCCGTGAAGCAAAACCACATCTCCGCCCACAAGATTTTTTGCCCATTCTTCGGCAAATCGTTCCGTTTCTTCACACGATTCCGTAACTTGTTGCAAATATTTTTTCATGTTTGATATTATAATACAATCCGCAACGATTTGCAACAGGATTAACGTTGCAAATTCGCCGTGCTACGTTGCAAATACACCACGTTTAGTACAAAAATGCAATTGCGTATACTACTATGTCTAAAATAGCAGTTTGGAATTTTCACGTATCGGCGTTTTCGGTCGGTGCGCACTATTATTCAGCTCCCGTATTTGCCAAACTGTTTTCGCTTTAGCCGCCGAGAAAAATACCAACCTACGTCTGAACTTTGTCTTTTTTAGCGATAGCTTCGTTAACTCATGCTGTCTGTACCGCCGAGCACAGTCTTGACTACTCGTTGCATTGCCATTGCCCCCAAAATTCATTCTATCGTGTAGCGTTGCCGTTGTGAGCGTAGATATCAAACACTTTATGTTCATAATGCGCCAACTAAACACGCTGCACGTGGCACTAGGCACGCCCACAACCTTGGTTCATATTATTTCCGTCTGCTTGTGTTTTTATTTTCCGAACCTTCCGCTTCAGCCGCATCAACTTTTTTAACTTTGCGCTTTATTTCCCAATGCAAGGCTTTGGATAGCGGTTTGTAGATTAAGTAAGTTATTACTCCGCAAAAAGCACACCGCAATACGTTAAACGGCAGCACAGCCAAAGGCAAATAGTAATTGTAAACGGTATCGGCAGTGATATCGGGATACAGCGCACTCATCATGCCGGCTATTGCTTCCATGCCGCCAAAATTTCTGGCAAAAAAAGGTATCAATAGCGTGCGGTTAGCTATCAAACTTGCCACAACTGCGCAAAACATTCCCATAAGCATTCCCATTATTGCGCCATTGCGGTTTTTGTGAAATTTGTACACCAACGATGCCGGCAGTACAAATGCAATGCCCACTATTATATCGGCAAGTTCGCCCACACACGCCGTTGACGTCATCGGCATTTTTAGGAGGCATTTCACCACGATAATCAAACAGCCGGCGACGGGGCCAAGAGCAAAACCGCCCAGCAACGCCGGCATATCGGAAAATTGTATATCCAAAAACGACGGAAACAAAAAAGGTAACGGGAATTTTAGGAAAGCATATAAAATGAAAGAGATTGCCGTCAAAACCCCCATTACTGCCAAATTGCCTGCACTGAAAAGTTTGATTTTTCGCTTTTTGGCGGTTTCTGCCGACTCAACGGCGTTTTTGTTTTGCATTTCTTCTGTTGCGTTTTGAGTTTGTTCGGTGTTGATTTCCATTTTTTCTCCTTCTCTTTGAGGAAACAGGAAGAAACAAAATGCCCTTGGATAAAACCACCCAAGGGCGCAATAATATCAATAACCATTGATATCAATTCTTTTCTCATCCGGACTTTACCGTCGGCATCGGAATTTCACCGATTCGGCGCAAAACCGAAGTTTTGCGTTCATAGGCTTTACTATCGGTGTGGAATTTCACCACGCCCCAAAGAATTTTTAAATTTGTCTTTCGACAGTTTCATTATACTACCCGACTTTTGCCATGTCAACAGAATTTGTGTATAATTTGTGCAAACCATTTATCGCTACAACATGTTTTTTGCGCAAGGCCGTTTCCAGTTGGCTTTTTCTCGCAAAATGGCTGTTATTTGCAAATTTCCACGCCGCAACTTGCGCCAATGCGACTTGCGCCTGCTTCAACCATTGCCATGGCTTCGTCGTAGTTGTGAATGCCGCCGCTTGCCTTAACTTTCAAACCATGAGGGGTTACGGTGTCAGACATGATTTTTACTGCGTGCGTTGTTGCGCCGCCCTTGCCAAAACCCGTGCTGGTTTTTACAAAATCGGCACCGCCTGCTACTGCTGCATTGCAAGCGGCAACAATTTGAGTGTCCGTCAAGTTGCAAGTTTCCAAAATAACTTTCAAAACCAAATCGCCGCAGGCCTTTTTTATCGCAGCAATTTCGCGCTGAATTTTTGCCCACGATTTGCTTTTTGCCCAAGATTGATTCATAACCATATCGATTTCTGTTGCGCCTTGGCGAATGGCGACACGAGTTTCGTCCACTTTCACTTTTGTTGTGTTTTCGCCCAATGGGAAACCTATAACCGTGCAAACCTTAACGTCGGTGTCGATGAGTAACGAAGCCGCCAATTTTACGTGACAAGGATTTACACACACCGATGCAAAGCCATATTCTTTTGCTTCAGCACAAAGAGTTGTAATTTGTTTTTTTGTGGCAGGTTTCAACAAAGTGTGATCTATCATTCCTGCAAGTTGTTTTTTGTCCATAGTACCTCCGAACAAGCGCAAAGAGAGTTTGTTGTTGCGCATTTCTTATATTCTAGCACAAATCGCGTGTTTTTTCAAGAGGAAACACCAAACAATTTAAATTAAATACCGATTGCGTTTGCGCCCTTTGGTTTTTGGTGTCACCTATAACAAATAAAAATTGTCGATAGTGTTAAAATTGATGTAGGCAGTGCTGTTTGATATGCGAAAAGAGTGTTGACAAACTCGCACGTTGCTTTTTGACACCATGCACAATTCGATTTCATGCAACGGGCAACCCTGAAAATAATCGCAAATCTTTTGACGCGATTTTGAGTACGAAAATTTACTGTCTTCGACGTTTTTTATCCAAGTTTATCGTAAGCGTGTTTTCGTCCAACTCGAATTCTTCATTTTTGTGCTTAAAATGCTTCACAACAAAACGCACAAAATAAAACACCAATAACCCCAAACAAACAGACAAACCAACGCAACACATTATTATTATCGGCAACACTTGTTGCATAACAATCCTCTCCTTTTAAGCACAAAACCTTCTTAAATATTAATGTAAAAAGGCTGCAAAATAACGGAAGAATTTGACAGAATAGCAAATTTGTTGCAACAAACTCAGACAAAAAAAATGCCAACACCGCTAACGCATATTTTTTGACAAATCGCAAAAACTAATGCAAAAAGGAGGCACAAAAATGAAAAAGATTTGTTTGGCTTTTGTTTTGATACTTGCCATGGCAGTGCTTGTTCCAGTTGCTGCACAAGCCGCAACAGACCAAGAGACGAAAATATGTGCTTTGGTAAAAGAAAAAGACAAAATTGTCGATGCACAATGCGTTGTTTATGAACGAAACTGCGTGATTGCAATAAAAACAGAAAAATTTACTTCAAAAACCAACTACGACGAGTTTAGAACAAAACTTGAAAGAGAAATTGCGGAAAAATTCGATTTGGACAAAGTTTTGATTACACGAAGCCCCAAAGTTATGCATACAATAACGCAACTTGAGAAAATGTCCGATGCGGAAAGAGAAGCAACCATTCAAAAATTTCTGGATAAGCTGTTCCATCGCGATCAACAACCGGGAATAAAACCTAGAATTACACTTTGAAAATAACCGCTAGAAATACTCATATATATTACTATGTTTAAAATAGTATCTTTCAAAACGGCGATTTATAGAATAATTTGGTATTTTTTTGAAATTTTTATGTAAAAATGGCTTCCGACTATTCTCGGAAACCATTTTTACGCTTGTTCTAAACCCATAAAACATTAAAGAAAAACGTACCTTTGCGCCGCAGGTAAACACCTTTTCAAAATGTTTTTTTTTCATAGAAAATCATTCCAAAGCAATTACAACTTCAAAATCTTTTCACAACAAGCCACTACTAATTTGAAGCTCTCTTCCTCGAACGGAGATTTCAAACCACATTCTTGCAACAATTCCACATAAGTTTTTGTTCCGCCGAAATCAAGGAATTTGATGTACTTTTTAAAAGTGGCCTCGTAATCTTCTTGTGAAAGTGCCAAAAATTGCAATGCAGTAAACTGTGCGAAGCAATAATCAATGTAGTAGAACGGGCTTTCAAAAATGTGCGCCTGACGTTGCCAACGACGTCCGTCTTGAATTGCGGGGATACCTTCCGTTGTCATATAGGGCAAAAATCGCTTTTCTATTTTGTTATAGAAAGCATTGCGTTCGGCCGGCGTCATATCCGGATTGTCGTAGCAAGTTTGTTGGAAGTAGTCTACAATTGTGCCGTAAGGAATAAACGTTACCGCACTGCCGATATGATAAAATTTGTATTCTTCCGTTTTGTCTCCGAAAAACAATTTAAGCCAAGGATATGCCAAAAATTCCATCGACATAGAGTGAACTTCCGCCGTTTCCATGGAAATGCTGCTCAAAAACTCGCTTTCGATAAAGAAAGATTTGTAAAATTCCAAAGCGTGCCCGAATTCATGTGTAAGAACATCAATATCGCCTGCTGAACCGTTCCAGTTGGAAAGTATAAATGGCAATTTGTATTCAGGCAAACCTTCACAGTAGCCACCGCCCCACTTGCCTTCGCGTGACATCACGTCGAAGCACTCGCTTTCCACCATTGAGTCGAACAGCTTACCTGTTTCGACGGACATTTCGTTGTACATTTTTGAAGCGTTGGCAAAAATTTCTTTCGGGGTACCAATGGGTTTAGGTTCTTCTTTTGTAAACACATCGTTATCGTATATGTATTGTTGTCCCAACCCAAGGTTTTCGCCCACTTTTTTGCGAATTTTTTCCGCCAAAGGAACCAAGTATTTAAGCACGTTTGCGCGGAATTTGGCAATGTCTTCCTTTGTGTAGCAGTTACGTTGCATTTGCAGATATCCCAAATGTGAAAAATTGTCGTAACCCAATTTTTTGCCCATTGCCGTGCGAACTTTTACAAGTTTGTCGTAGATTTCGTCAAGTTTTTCTTTGTTGTCTTCAATTGCCTGCCCGAAAGCCATATAGGCAGACTTGCGCAATTTTCTGTCGTCGGCGGTAAAATATTTGCGAATTCCACTCATAGGCAATTTTTCACCATTGAAATCAATAACGATACTGCTCATAAGTTTGGTATATTCCGTAGTAAGTTTGTTTTCTGTCACTCTTTCGGAAACAATGCGCGGATCGCTTGAATCCACCAACATTTGAATGTTTACAAACATCACTTTGGGAAAACGTTTTTCCAACTCACTGCGGAACTTGCTGTTCAAGTAGCATCTTGTAACTTCCGCATTGGCAACAGCCAATTCGGGGCCGATTTCGTCCAAGTAGTCTTGTTCGTCGGAATAAAACTCGTCGCGCGTGTCTTGCGTAAAACGAATAAATGCAATGCGTATGTTTGTGGACAACTTTTCAGAATAGTCTTTGTATTCGTCGTGCACTTTGTAAAATTCTTCCACAGTTACCGCACTATCGAAACGTTGCTTGAATTCGTGCAGTTTTGCCAACACTTCGTCTTTGTTGGGACGAACGTATTTTATTTGAGAAATTTTTACCATATTCAAAACTCCTTTGTTTGTATTACAATTTACATTTGTTGCTTTTGCTTGCGTTGTTCGAGAACTTCAAACACCATTCACGGTACCTTTCAATGCCGATAAATACTGTCGATTTTGTCACATTTATTGCAAGTAAATATTGCCCATTTACTACTCTGCCGCAGCAAGAGAATTTTCCACCTTATCCACAAAATCGCCGACAATTTTCCAATATTGCGCATTGTCTACCAAATGACTGCACGCGTGTGCGGCGCCGTCTACCAAGTGTAATTCAGAAAGAGGATTTTTGCAAGCGGCAAACAGCTTTTCGCTGTGCGAAGGATAAATAAATTTGTCATCTTTGCCGTGAATGAAACACACGGGTGTGTTGCTGTTCTTTACGGCATCCAAAGGGCTTACCTTTGTGAAATCGTAACCGAATTTGCGTTTGGACATTGCGTTTGCCATATCCACAATCGGAAAACTCGGCAAATGCGTAAGATGTGTGCAAAGTTCGCGATAATAACTCATCGTGTAGGAAAACGGACAATCGGCAACCACAAAATCCACATCGTTGCGCACACCCAGTTCCAACAAAACCGTAGCGGCACCCATGCTTTCGCCGTGCAAACCCACCAATGCGTTTTTGCCGAATTTTTCACGCACCAAATTCAAAACCACATTCAAATCTTGCTTTTCGTAAAACCCCAAAGTGGTAAATTTTCCTTCCGATTCGCCGAAATAGGCGTGATCGTAAAGCACCAAATTGTAGCCTTTGGCATAAAAAATGTTTGCATATTTTAAGGAATTCAGACGGTTCCAAGTGTGTCCGTGGCAAATCACTGCAACTTTGGGACGTTTTGCCGATGTGCCCTCGCCGTTATAAACAATTTCACCCACTATTTTTCCGTGAACGCCCGCAACAGAAAAGTTCTCTTTTTTCCAAACGTGGTCGTAATCGTCATAACTGACCCCTTCTTTTTCGATTTGATAAGCGCGCGCCTCATCCAAAGTGTGTGCAACCGGTGTAGTTGCCATTTGCAGCACTTTTTTTGCAATAACAAAACTTATCAATAAATAAAACAGCCCAAGACCGCCCAAAACTATCAAAACAATCCAATACCAATCCATAACAAATTGCCTCCGATAAATTATTCTTGCAAAACAAATGCTGTTTTGTCACTTTCAGCCAAGTTAAAAATGTCCTTCGCAACTTGCTCGGCAGAATACGCTTCTACGGCGTTTTCGACACAAAAATCTCGAATATCTTGTTGCGAAAGGTGTGCACACATATCCGTTTGCACAATTGTCGGACAAACGCAGTTTACACGAATGTTGCTTGGTCGCAACTCTTCCGCCAAACTTTTTGTAAGCCCCAAAATGGCGTGCTTGCTCATAGAATAAACACTTTCGCAAGATGCGCCTTTTATTCCCCAAAGGGAAGACACGTTCACAATGCTACCGTAGCCTTGTTTCAAGAACATCTTCACCGCCTCGCGGCAACAGAAAAAGGCGCCCTTGGCGTTGATATCCATAACGGTATCGAAATCTTCTTCCGAAACATCTTGACATTGTTTGTAGAGCGCAACGCCTGCGTTGTTTACCAACACGTCTAAATGCTTAAAATATTTTTGAACAAACGTAAACATATCAAAAACTTGATTGCAATCGGCAACATCGGCACGAAAAGGATGTACATCGCACCCGGCAGAACTCAAATCTTTGTACAATTTTTCTGCCTCAGCGGCGCTTTTGTGGTAGTTTAGCACCACCGTGTAGTTTTCTTTTGCAAATTTTTGTGCCGTTGCGGCGCCGATCCCTCGCGAACCACCAGTTATCAAAGCAATTTTCATATTGTTTTCACCAATTTAAAATACTATGTCTAAAATAGTATCTTACACTAATGCGATTTGTAGAGTAATTTCGGCTTTTACTCCACCAATGACGCCCATTCCGTCGTAACCTCGTCCA
This sequence comes from uncultured Oscillospiraceae bacterium, assembly GCA_964535505.1. Classification (GTDB taxonomy): domain Bacteria; phylum Bacillota; class Clostridia; order Christensenellales; family CAG-314; genus Fimimonas. The sequence goes on along the minus strand of CAZHUH010000001.1, from coordinate 69,998 downwards.
ATTCCGTTTCAACTTCTTTCAAACGCAACATAACTTGCGAAAGTTTTGTGTAATCGGCGGCAATTTCCGGCACAGCCATATCTTGGTTAAGTTTTTCCGATTCTTGTTCCAATTCCGTTATGCGCTTTTCCAATTCCTTCACTTTTCGCGCACGGTTTGTTTGTTCGGCGCGTTGTTTTGCCGAGCGAAAGGTGCCGAAACTCTGCTTGGGCACCGAAACCTCTGCAGGTTTAACCTTTTTGCAGGCGAAGTCGTCGTAGTTTCCGTCGTATAATGTTATTTTGCCGCCGTCCAACTCGGCAATTTTGTCTGCCACACTATTTACAAAATATCTGTCGTGCGAAACAAACAACAGTGTTCCCGAATATTGTTTAAGCGCATCTTCCAGCGCTTCGCGGCTGGGCAAATCCAAATGGTTGGTTGGCTCATCTAAAAGCAATAAGTTACAATCTTTTGCCATAATCATTGCCAACCCAAGTTTTGCTCGCTCGCCGCCGGAAAGTTCCGAAACAAGCTTGTACACGTCATCGGCGCCCAAAGTTACCAATGCCAACAAACTTCGCACTTCCGTTTGCGACATACGAGTGTTATCAAACCAAAGTTGATCCAAAACGCGCAAATTGCCTTGCAAGTTCAGGTTTTCTTGGTCGTAGTAGCCGACGCGAACGTTTTTGCCGAACACAATTTTGCCAAAATCGCAGGGGTTTTGTTGCGCTATTCGCCTAATCAGCGTAGATTTTCCCGTTCCGTTCAGTCCTAAAAGCGCCACTTTTTGACCACGTTTCAGTTGCAGTTCGACATTTTGCGCCAACACTCTTTCGCCATCATAGCTTAACGACAAATTTTGCACCGTAAGGGGAAATTCCGATGGCTCCGACGAGTAGCAGAACTTAAAGCGCGGCGGCTGTTCATCGCGTTTTGGCGCCTCCAAAATTTCCATTTTTGCAAGCGTTTTTTCGCGCGATTTCGCCATATCTGCAGTGGATGCACGCACTTTGTTTTTGGCAATGTAGTCATTTAGCTTAAAAATTTCCTTTTGTTGTTTTTCATATTGGCGGCGTTCGTTCTCCAAACGCTCGGCTTTCAACACTTTGTACCGTGTATAGTTGCCTTTGTAGGCGTGAATTTTTTGATGCTGAATATCCCAAATGGACGTGCACAGTTTATCCAGAAAGTATCTGTCATGCGAAACCACAATCAACGTGGATTTTTTGTCGGACAAAAAGTTTTCCAACCAATCCAAAGTTTTGTAGTCCAAGTGGTTGGTGGGCTCGTCCAAAATCATTAATTCGGGGCGTTGCAACAACAGTTTGCATAACGCCGCTTTTGTTTTTTCACCGCCGGAAAGGGTGGAAACAATTCTATCGGAAAACTCCGACATACCCATTCCGTTAAGCACGGTTTTTACTTTTACTTGGCTTTGGTAGGCGTCGGTAACGTCTGCCTCTACCGTAAGCCTGTGAAATTTTTCCGCAAGCGCCTTGTATTCCGCACTTTCGGGCAAAACCTTTGACATTTTTTGCGCCGTTTGGTCTATTTGAGAAATAAGCTCCGTCTGTTTGGAAAACACCGTCATCATCTCGTCAAACAACGTGTTTTGCGAAACAAAATTGCAATTTTGCTTTAAATATCCCAACGTCAAGCCGTTCTTTTTGTATATGCTACCACTAAAAAGCGACGCTTCGCCCGTCAAACAAGAAAGCAACGTAGTTTTGCCGGCGCCGTTTGCGCCAACAAGTCCAATGTTGTCCCCCTCGTTTACTTCCAAGTTCACGTCTTCAAAAACAGTTACGTCACCGTATTTGAAGTGTGCAGATTGAATTTGCACTAACATTATATCCCCAAATCAGCGTTGTCAGCCCTTTGAACTTCTTTTGTTTTTCGTGTTCAAACGCCTAATCCACCGCACTAACATTTTATTTCTTTAACACTATTTTTTGTCTATGGAAAATGAATATGAAGAAATACAACACAAATGGCATTGCCAATATTTCCACCAACAACAGCAAAGTTTGTTCTCTGCCCAGTTCCACATAGGTAAGCAAGTGTCGAATTGCCGGAATACTCAAACAAGTTATCACTATTGCGCAAACGGAAAGATACATTGCAATTTTCCATTTGTTCAACGGTTGGCAAGCGTACAACAATGCGTACACGCCGCCACATGTGTAGGACAGCGTAACCAACGTGCCCAACTGCTCCAACGGCACCAAATCGGGTTGCACGCCGTGCAAAATGTACAGCGATACGGTGGATAGAATAAACGTCAGCGAAGCCGGCAAGCAACTTTTAATCACGTTAGCGAAGAAATTGCCCTTTATTTGTCTTTCGTTTGGTTGCAAAGCCAACAACGTTGTAGGCAATGCCACCACAACCCAGTCCATCAAAGTTGTTTGTAAATTGGTAAGGGGCGAAACCATTGTGCGTTTGAACCCAAAATGCAAAACCACCAACATTATGTTTATTACAATAACGTACACCGTCTTCATAAAATACATAGATGTTGCGCTTTGAATGTTGTTTACCACGCGCCGACCTTCCGCTACCACTTCGGGAAGAGCGGCAAAACTGTCGTCCATCAAAATAAGGTGAGAAACTTTGCGTGCCGCATCGCTTCCGCCAGCAAGGGAAATGGAACAATCAGATTCTTTCATTGCCAAAATATCGTTTACGCCGTCTCCGGTCATTGCAACGGTGCAGCCGTTTTGACGCATTGCCCTCACCAAAATTGCCTTTTGCTCGGGCGAAACTCTGCCGAACACGGTGTATTTGGTTGCCGCTTCTGCCACTTCTTCATCCGTCATATCTTCCAAACTTACATATTGCTGCGCATTTTCTATCCCGACGCGCAACGCAATATTGGAAACGGTTGAGGCATTGTCGCCGGAAATAACTTTTATTTTAACGCCGTTTTCGGCAAACCAACGAATAGTTTCGGCGGCATCCGGGCGAATGTGGTCTTCAATTACAATCACAGCAATGGGCCGCCTAGCTTGCGGCAAATTTGCTCCCGCCGAAACCGTTGTCGCAGTGTGCGCCAACAGCAAAACTCTCAAGCCTTGCTCGGAATATTTTTTCACCAAATCGCTCACTCGTTGCGTAGGCGATTTAAGCACAAATTCCGGTGCGCCCAAAATGTAGGTTCCCTGCCCCTTGAAGGATACAGCCGAAAGTTTTTTTTCGGAAGAAAAGGGCAACACCGAAACCACATCGAACTTTGGATTTTTGGGGTGACCGAAAAACTTCGACAATGCTTTTCCCGTCATATTGTTGGAACCCAATGCGGAATTCAGCGAAGCCATAATTTCTTTTATCGTATAGGTTGGCGAGCCGGAACGCAAATCGATGCACTCTACCACGCGCATGGTGCCATCGGTTATGGTGCCGGTTTTGTCCAAGCACAGGGTGTCGACACGGGCAAGCATTTCTATGCAATAAAGTTCTTTCACCATTGTTTTGCGGTTTGCCAACCTCAAAAAGGAAGCTGCTAAAGCCACGCTGGTAAGCAAAAACGGGCCTGCCGGAATCATGGAAATTATCGAACCCGCCGTGTAATTCAACGCCTGTTTATCTAAATTTTTAAGCGAAAAATCGGCAAAGGCACTTACCCCTTCCACAAAATTTGGACTGTTTTGGTAGGTTGCACTGGCATTTACGATATAAAGTGCAATGGTCATCGGCAAAATGACTATCGCAATAAAAATCAATATGCCACGCAAAGCCTTTAACATTTGTGAACGCGGCTTGCTATATCGTTTTGCCCTGCCGGTAAGACTGGCGATGTAGTTATACATACCCACCTTTGCAACTTTTGCACGGCACTTGCCGGAAACAACGTAGCTGCCGGCAAAAAGGATATCCCCTTTACACTTGGTAACTGCGTCGCTTTCGCCCGTCAAAATGGATTCGTTCACTTCCACAACGCCATCCAAAACTTCGCTGTCGGCGGAAATTTGCGCGCCAGAGACAACCTCTATCACGTCGTCTAAAACCAAGTCGTTTACGGAGATTTCCTTCTCAACGCCATCTCGAATAACAACAATTTTCGGTTCGGTTATCAAGTTCAGCTTATCCAAAGTTATTTTGGATTTTATTTCCTGAACAATGGCAATTGCCGTGTTGGCAATAACTACCGGCAAAAATGTGCACTGATTTGCCAAACCGTAAATGCACAGCACAACGGCAATGACAATGTAAATTATATTAAAAAAAGTAAAAATGTTGGAAAAAATTATGCCGACAATACTTTTTCCGTGCTTGGTATAATCCACGTTAAGCAACCCTTGCTCGGTGCGTTGTTTCACCTGCTCGGCAGAAAGCCCCATGTTTACGAGCGGCATAAAGCGCCCTGCCGACGACAAATCGGCAGGCAACTTTACCCGCTTGCGCTTTTTGAGGTTGGCCGCATTATTTTCGACGGCATTTGCGTTGCTTAATTCTTTTTTCATTCTAGTCTAATTTTTCCAACTGTCCGTTTTTGAATTCGAAAATTGTTTCGAATCCGTTTTCTTTCAACTGTTTCAGTTGAAAACCAAAGTTCTTTATTTTCTTCACAACGGTAACCTTGCAGCGTTTGCGAAGTTCGATGCAGGCTTTTTCCACTTGCAAAAGTTTGGCGCTGTCAAAGCCCTTTTCCACAAGCACTGCCGCACCGCTTTCCGATTCCGATGCCAATCCGCGTTCTTGCAACAAAAGCACAATGCGCTCGAACCCAATGGAAAAGCCGCACGCAGGCACGTTTGTCCCGGTGATTTTGCCTATCATCTTGTCGTATCTACCGCCACCGCCTACGGAAAGGTTCAGCCCGTCAACGGCAATTTCGTAAATAGTACCTGTGTAGTAGCCCATTCCGCGAACTAAAGTTACGTCAAACACCACTTTGCCGTTGGTTATGCAGTTGTTGCACACAAAAAGCAAATCTTGTAGGTTTTGTTTTACCGCTTCAGGCAAAAATTCGCCCAGTTTTTCCACGCAAGTTTCCAACGGATTTTGACTTTCGGTAATTTGCTTTATCAGCCCAATAAAGTTTTGAGTTTTATCCGACGCAATTTCATCGATCTCTTTTTGCACGCCGTCGATGCCGATTTTGTCAAGTTTGTCCAAAGCGATAAACACCAAGGATTTTTGTTCTTCTTCAAAGCCGCAACACTCTGCCAAAGCGTTAAGCAAACGTCTGTCGGAAAGGCGCACGGTAACATCGTCGAAGCCCAAATTTTCAAGGGCATTTGTGGTTGCCAAAATAAGTTCCGTTTCCGCAAGGTTACTTTCTTCGCCAATAATGTCGATATCACACTGCACAAGCTGACGATATCTGCCGCGCTGGGGACGATCGGCACGCCAAACATTATCAATTTGGATGGCTTTGAACACCGAAGGCAACTGCGCCATATTGTTGGAATAAAAACGCGCAAGCGGCACGGTTAAATCGTATCGCAAACCAAGGTCGCACAATTCTCCTTCGGCATTTTCCAACTTTTCGCCGCGCTTCAAAATTTTGAAGATGAGTTTTTCGTTGTCGCCCCCCTGTTTGGAAGTAAGCAACGCCAAATTTTCCACCGCCGGCGTTTCAATTCTGGTAAAGCCGTAGTTTTCGTAAGTGCGTTGAATTGTCGTAAGTATTTTTTGTCTCAAAGCAAATTCCTTGGGCAAAAAATCTCTCATACCCTTTGCCGGAGCTTTTGGAAGCATAATATTTTCTCCTATTCTACAATAAATTTGGGGTTATCGGGCGCGCTTACCTTGATTTCCGAAGCAAGTTGTTCGTAGCCCTTTCTGCCAAACAGTGCGTAAGTGGCGTTTTTGCCCCCTTCTACGCCCGGTTGGTTGTAGGCGTTTACCTTCAAAAGCGCACCGGCATAGGCAGTTTGCATTTGCAATAAATACATAAGCGCACCGATGTTGAATTCATCAACTTTATCCATTGCAATTGTGTAGTTGCTTCTGCCACGTTTAGTAAGGTTGTAACGCGTTGCAAAAAGTTCTTTGCTCATAAGTTCGTTCAAAGAATGTCCGCAAAGAAAGTTTACGTTGGGATACTCTTCGCAACCAAAAGGAATATCGCATTCGCCGCGGAAGTTTTCCACTTCCAAAAAAGTGATAACTTTGTCGAAGGGACCTTCGTTGTAAAGTTGAATTTGACTGTGTTGGTCAGTTACACCCAAAGCCTTCACGGGGGTTTGCCCGGCATTTACAATTTTGCCATCGTTATCAACTTCTTTGCCCAACGATTCTGCCCAAAGTTGGCAATACCAATCGGCAACAAACTTCAAACTGTCGGCATAAGGCAACATAACGCTCACGTTTTTGCCTTGTTTTACAGAAATGTGCTGTAATACTGCGCAAACAAGTGCGGGGTTTTGGTACAAATCGTCCACTTGGCATTTTTCGTCCATATAGCGTGCACCCTCTAACAGCTTGGCGATGTCTATTCCCAAAACGGCGGCAGGCAACAACCCCACGGGCGAAAGCACCGAGAACCTTCCGCCTACTCCATCGGGAATATAAAACGTTTCAAAGCCGTGCTGCTTGGAAAGCTTTATCAAGTTGCCCGTTGCATGGCTGGTTGTGGCAATAATATGTTTGCTTGCATCTGCGCCGAACTTTTCCTTAAGCATATCCATTACTATGAGATATTGACTCATCGTTTCACTGGTGGAACCGGATTTTGTGATAACGTTGAAAACGGTTTTTTGCAAATCGATAATATCGAACAACGCGTTCATTCTTTCGGGATCGACATTGTCGATAACGTAGAAACGCGGACCTTTGCGAACTTCGCGCGGAAGCTCGTTGTAGTACAAATGCTTCAATGCGTTAAACAACGTTATGGGACCAAGCGCAGAACCGCCGATGCCCAAAACCACAAAAAATTCGCATTGTTCGCGCAAGCGTTTTGCCGTAGCGTTTATTTGTGCTACCACTTCGTCTTGGTTGTACGGAAGGTTCATCCATTCTTGCATGTTCAAACCGCGCTGTTTTTCAACAGTGCAAAACGCCGCTTTGGCTGCTTCCTCCAAACTCTCCAATTCTTGTTCGGTAATGCCATGTTCTCCCACAACAGCTGACATCATATTGTTATAGTTAAGCCTGATACTCATAAAATCTTCTCCTCTGCATTCTTGTGTAAATATTATTCAATTACGTATTTTCCAAACAGCGCTTTAAATGCTCTCCAACGCTGTTTGTTTGCATGATATAACAAAAAAATTACGTATTTTGCCTTGACTCCGCCGATAGACATAAGCGATATAAGCGGCGTTTCCTTTGCACCGCTCAAAATCATTTGAGTAACCGGATCGTCTACTGACTTGCTTGGCGAATACTTGATTGCCATTTTGTGTAAAAAATTCAAAACCGTGCGCACAAGCCCAACGGTAGGTGCCATTTCTTCCAACGTGTTGTTTAAAGTAAATTTTCCGCGAACTGGGGCGGCTGCACGCTTAGGAACGTAGCCCAACAACTTATAGAAACAATCGTCAGAAACGGTAAAGGGAGTTTTGGGTGGTTCAAAGTAGTCGGGATACAACTCCTTGTCATTTTGCGACAAATCTTCGCCGAAACTTACCGTAACGTTTTGCGATAAAATGGTTTCTTCTGCGTTTTTGCACACGGAAATCGCGTAAGTGCCGTTGACGGCGACAAACTTATCCTCGGCATATATGGAAAAATCTCGTTCGCACAACACGAAGTGTACTTCCTCGCTTTCGCCTGCACGCAAATATACTTTGGAAAAGGCTTTCAGTTCGCGCTTGGCTCGCATTAAGTTGCCGCAAGGGTTATCTACGTAAAGTTGAACGACCTCCGCGGCGTTGGTTTGACCGCAATTTTTGACAACCAAACTGATTTCAAAACCTTTTGGCAGGTTAGATACCGTGAAGTTCGAATATTCAAACGCCGAATAACTTAATCCGTAACCGAAGGGAAACAGCACAGGTACGTTAAACGTGTTGTAATAACGGTAGCCCACAAAAATGCTTTCGCGATGTTCGTCAAAACGTCCGCTTTGCGCAAAGTAATTGAAGCAAGGAGTATCTTGTAACTTTTGGGGAAAAGTTTCCGCCAAACGGCCGCTTGGAGAAACTTTTCCGAAAATTAAATTGTATGCCGCTTGCATAACGTTTTGTCCGCCCAAATACATGTGCAACAAACCTTTTATTTGGTTAAGCCACGGCATCGCAAAGGGTGAGCCAGCAAAGGAAACAAACACTATTTCCGACGTAACTTCACTCAACTTTTTGAGCAAAACTTGCTGATTTTGCGGAATTTCCAAGGATTTTCTGTCGTAGCCTTCACCTTCGGCGATATCGGTAAGTCCGCCGAAAAACAACACGGTATTGTGCTTCTTTGCCAATTCCACCGCTTCTTGCTGCAAATTTTCGTCTACTTCGTTGGTGTTGACGTTGTAGCCTGCGGCGAAGTGAACCTTGTGCCCCATGTCGGACAGCACCAACAAAAAGTTTTTACAAAATGCGTTGATGTGACTGCTGCCTGCACCTTGAAAGCGCGGAGATTCCGCAAGTCCGCCAACCACGCAAAAATCGCTTTCTATTCCCAACGGCAGAATGTTATCTTCGTTTTTCAACAGCACGGCACTGTCTTCGGCAACTTCTTCGCAAACTCTGTCGTGATCGAATCGCCAAGAAACGTCGGCGGAAGATTGTGCCGAACACCTCTCGATGAATTTCGCAACTCGTCCGCAGGCGACGTTCAACGCCTCACAATTGTCCTTAGCGGCATTTTCCACCAATTTGCGGTGATACCCCGACGACTCTTCCGGCATTTCTAAGTCCATTCCGGCAGCAAGTGCCTTGGGCGTGTTGTAACTTGCGCCCCAATCGGAAACAACCATGCCGTCAAAATGCCATTCATTACGCAAAATCTCAGTAAGCAAATGTTTGTTTTCCGTGGCGTAAGTACCGTTCACTTTGTTGTAACTTGCCATGACGGCAAAAGGCCGACTGTATTTTACCGCATATTCGAAGGCGGAAAGATAAATCTCGCGAAGCGCGCGTTCGTCCACCAAAGCGTCGACGGTCATTCGGCGAGTTTCTTGAGAATTTACGGCAAAATGCTTGATACAACTGCCCACTCCACGAGATTGCATTCCGTTGACGTATGCCGCAGCAAACTGCCCTGCCAAAACCGGATCTTCCGAAAAATACTCGAAATTTCTGCCGCACAAGGGGCTGCGCTTGATGTTCAAACCGGGGCCGAGAACCATATCTACATTTTCATAAAGTGCCTCTTCCGCAATGCACTGTGCAACCTTTGCCGCATTATGAACGTTCCAAGAAGATGCAACGGCGCACGCAGGTGGAAAGCAAGTAGCCTTGATGCTGTCGTTGATTTCTGCTCCGTCTGCCTGCTTACGTAGTCCGTGCGGGCCATCAGTCATCATAACGGCAGGTATGTTGCCGACAGCGTGTGTGTGCCAAGCACCATCGCCGCTAACCAGCAACGATTTTTCTTTCAAACTTAACGATTCAATATCTGCCATTACGCTTTCCTCATATAAACATTTATATAACAATACGAATGTGCTTTTCTACTAATAACATATTTTACCACATAATCGCCCGATTGTGTACTGTTGGCAAGAAAAAAATGCAAATTTTGCCTTTTCTGACTTTTTTAGATAGTTTTCATGGTACTATATGCCAAGAAAAGAATACTATGTCTGTAATAATGTTCTCCATTAAGCCAAATTTCGACATACTTCGGTACCAAATTATTCTCAATAATGCAAACAAGACACGCACACCACCGCAAACTGTCTAATATAGCCTTTTTGACAGAAAAAATTTGGGAATGGCTATTGCAATGATACGCCAATTGAGATATAATTAATTGGATACACAACTATGGAGGTGTTGTTATGCAAAATAGATGGTACAAAGAAAGCGTGTTTTACCAAATATATCCGCGCAGTTTCAAAGATTCAAACGGAGACGGAATAGGCGATATAAAAGGAATTATCTCCAAAATAGACTATCTTGCCTCATTGGGCATTGACGCTATTTGGTTTTCGCCCCTCTATGCCAGCCCAAACGCTGACTACGGCTACGACATCTCCGACTACCGCGCTATAAATCCCGAATACGGCACAATGGACGATTTTGACGAAATGGTGAAAATACTTCACGAGCGCGGAATAAAAGTGATTATGGATTTGGTGATAAACCACACCAGCGACAAGCATAAATGGTTTGAACAAAGCCGTTCGTCAAAGGACAATCCCTACCGCGACTACTACTTTTGGATGGATGGCCGCGGCAAAAACGGCAAAAAGCCTCCCAACAACTGGACAAGTTTTTTTGTGGGGAGCGCTTGGGCATACGACGACACTACACACCAATGGTACTTGCACCTTTTTGACAAAAATCAGCCGGATTTGAACTACTTCAACCCTAAGGTTATGCAAGAAATTCAATCAATTTTACGCTTTTGGTTGGAAAAGGGCGTGGATGGTTTCCGTTGCGACGTTATCAACTTGCTTTCCAAAACACCGGGGTTGCCAAACGGCAAACCTTCCATTGCTTTGTGCGGCAAAGAACACTATATGGATGGCCCCAAAATGGAAGAACTTTTGGGGCAACTTCAAGAAGTGTTGCGCCAATACGATGCATTCACCGTTGGCGAAAGCGTGTTTATAAACGTGGCAAAAGCCTTGCGCTACACCGATGAAAGCCACGAATACCTAACTACCGTTTTTGCTTTCGACCACATTTCGGCAGACAATCATTTCGGCGTTAAGCAACTTGTAAAAAAATTTAGCCTAAAACAACTGAAAAAATGCCTAAACACTTGGCAAAACGGGCTTTACGGCAAAAGCTGGAACACTTTGTTTTGGGAAAACCACGACCAAGCACGCATAGTTGGCAGATACTGTTCCGCCACAAGCCACCGCGTGGAAGGCGCAAAGATGTTGGCAACCATTTTAATGACTCTTTCCGGCACACCATTTGTGTATCAAGGGCAAGAATTCGGCACCACTTCGGCGCGCATGCAAAACATAAACGACTATCAGGATGTGGAAACTCACCGCAGTTACAAATTACTTTCAAAACTGTTTGGCAAAAAGCGCGCAATGAAAATGATGTCCTATTGTTCGCGAGACAACGCACGCACACCAATGCAATGGAACGACGAAAAAAATGCAGGATTTACCGACGGCGAAACTACTTGGCTGAAAGTGAACCCAAACTACACCGAGATAAATGCCGCAGCGGCGGAAAAAAATCCCGATTCCGTTTTGCACTACTACAAAAAACTTATTGCAATGCGAAAAAGCGACAAGGCATTTATCTACGGCACTTACACGGACTTGCTGCCGAAAAGCAACAAGCTGATGTGCTACCTTCGCCAAAGCAACTACGGCAGACTGCTTGTTGTGGCAAATTTTGTTGACAAAAACGTAAAATTCAAGCTACCCAAAGGCATTGACGGAAACTTTGTCAACATAACTTCCAACTACCCAGACAGTGTGGAAAAACCGCATAACACAGTCTTGCGCCCCTATGAAACAATAGTTTTTAAAGTTAAATAAACTCCGATGTAAAAGTCGACAATAAAATCAAAAACTCAACGATATTACCGATTGTGTTCGATATTTCGCCCCAACCTTGTTGAAAATCTTTACTCCCCACACAAAAGCACAGTACCCCAAAGAAGTCTTTGGGGTACGTTTTTGTTGAATGAAATCGTTCTATTTCAAATATGAGAATGTAAAAGCTGAAAGCATGGAAATATGGCCAAGCACTCAAAAAATTATTATACCATCACCCCAACATTTATTGTAGAAACAATAAATCGTTGATTATTGTAAGAAACCACTGCAGTGCGTTGCGTTAAACCGCTGATTGCCGAAATGATACACTGCAAATTGTTGCGATATAACCGCAAGTTGGGTGTAATCGTCGCAAATCCATAAAACCCGTGAAGGGATGATTTCAGTTTCCAACCATTTCTTTCACATATTCGTGCGGCGGACTTTCCACATAGCAAACGTAAGGCAAGCCGCTGTTGTCGTTGGGGTAAATTTTGATTGTTAAGCGGCGTGTTTGACCGTGATACACCACGCAGTTAAGCACCACCGTTGGCACAAAACCTTCCTTTTTCACCACTACATTAATCGTGTGCCACTGCGTAACGGAACAGTCGTAAACATTTGCCAAATCGGTAAGCAAAATATTGGGAGAAAGCCCTTTGTTGTCGGTGAAAAAACTGCCATCGCAAACGTAAATTTGCGCATTGTGCACGGGATTACCCTGTAAATCCACCACGGTAACGCGCAAATAGGTATCATCGTTTGTGTCAACGTTTATGCTCAATGCGGAATCTACGGCAGCAAACACCACAATCAGCAAAGAAAGTATAACCAGAAAAAACGCAACGTTTTTGAATGAAGCCTTCATAGTTGTAGTATATAGGTGCAAAGTATGTTTTATGCCAAACTTGGGATTAGTGCGCCTCGGTTTCCAACGCAACCAACAAATCCTACTTTCTGCCACCCGCTCCATTTTCTCGAGTCAAACTTTTGCCAAAGAACCAAAAACCGCAACAAAAAAGCTGTTAGGCAAGGGTTACACCCCATTTTGCCCAACAGCCCCGAAAATTTTCGTTTAGTCCTTTCCACCGTCGTTAATAAACAAAATTCCAATGGTATTTGCACCGCAGTGCGTTGTTACCGTACAACCGGCGGTTGTTTCCAATACTTCGTCGAAAATTCCCCAAGATTTCACCGTTTCCACCAACTTAAACGCAACACCCGGTTCCATTTGTGTATGCGTTACAAAGCAACGCTTTTTATCCGGCGTGGTAAATGTGTTGCGCACTTCTTCTGCGTATTTGTCAACACAGTGCGGATAACGCCCTTGTATTTTTTTCCAAACGCCCATTTTGCCGTCTTTTACGGCAATGCACGGACGAATTCGAAGCAAGTTTGCGCCGAAATATTCCAACGACGAGCAACGACCGCCTTTATACAAAAATACCAAAGAGTCGATAATAAATGACGCTTGCACTGCGCCGGCGCGCGAAGTAACGCGTTTTACAATTGACTTTGCATCCATTCCCTTTTGCGCCATATCGCAAGCATCCAACACAAGCAAGCCAATGCCTGTAGACAAACTGCGCGAATCTACAACATAAACATTTTTGAGTTTTTCCGCTGCAACGCAAGCGTTACTGTACGATGCGGACATATCTGCAGAAATATCAAAGTGAACAATTGCATCGTAACCTTCATTCAAAATTTCTTTGAAAAAGTTTTCGTATTCGGCAGCACTGCGAGCCCCCGACTTCGGCAACTTTTTATTGTCACGATAGTAGTCGTAAATTGCTTGCGGCTTGATGGTTACGCCGTCGACAAAGTTGTCTTCGCCCAATGCCACAAACAACGGCATAATGCTTATGTTATATCTTTCCACCAATTCCGGCGAAAGGTCGCAGGTACTATCTGCCGTGATTTTTATTTTCATTTGATCCTCCGTAAAATTTCCGCAATAATTTTTATAGTTTTCGAATTTTTGTTGTTTTCTAATTTTGTTTTATGGCGTGCAGGTTTTTTAAGACTGTTTTTCGCCGTTGCGCTGTTCGGTAGTAACACAGTTTTTGCAATTTACCACTCTGCCCACGCCGACAACGGTACAATCGTCGGGGACATTTTTCAACACCACTGTATTTGCACCGATTTTTACGTTGTTGCCAATTGTTATATTGCCCAACACCTTTGCACCGGCGCCGACAATAACGTTATCCAACAAAGTCGGGTGGCGTTTGTTGTGTTCCTTGCCCGTTCCGCCCAAAGTTGCATTTTGGTAAATTGTGCAGTTGTTGCCGATTTTTGACGTTTCGCCGATAACGACGCCGTGCCCGTGATCGATAAACAAGTTTTTTCCGATTTGAGCTGCAGGGTGAATTTCTATGCCGGTTAGAAACCTTGCCCAGTAAGAAATTGCTTTGCCTATAAACTTCAAATGAATTTTGTAAAAAAAGTGCGCCACGCGGTAGTATATAAGTGCTTTTACACCGGGATAAAGCAACAAAATTTCCAAAGCGTTACGCGCCGCAGGATCTCGCTGTTTAATTGATTTGAAAAAGCCCACTTTTTTTGCCATAATTGTTTTTCCCTCATTTTTTCGCGCGCTACAAAAGATGTTTTGCAAAAGTTTGCCAACCAACCTGTCGGGCTTGTCCGCAAAAACAACGGCAATTTGTGCTTGAAATTCAAGCACAAATACCATATTACGGCTATTATACATCAAAATACCAAATAAATCAACAAAACCACGCGGTGCTTACACTTTCAATTTAGCAATTTTTGTCGATTTTTTGAACATTGCCTAGCATTGTAATAATGCCGTTTTCTATTAAAAGACCGCCTTCGTGCCACATTTGATAAATAGGACGTTGCAAATCGACTATGGCGCGTTGCGTGCAAGCATTTTGAATGGGCGTCGCAAGATAATGCACCTCCAAATCGATGCCGCAAACAAGCCCCAAGCCGCGCCACAGTTGATAATGATCGTAGTCGTCATCGGGCGTTACGTGATATCTATCCAGTTGAAGCATAGCTCCTGCCGAAGCACCTGCCACCACGCCTTTGAAGTTTTTCACGTCTTCGGCAATGCCTAAATTCTCCATGCGCTTGATGGCTTTTTCCGGCATGCCACCGGTAAAAAACAGCACGTCGGATTTGGCAATCATTTTGTGAAAATCCGAAGATTTGTCGTAGCAGTTTAGCCAATTAACCTCTTCTTCCTTTAATCCGTAGGACAAAAACGGGCGCAAAATGCTATCGTACTTTTCGCCGCCTTTACCATACACCGAAAGGAAACTGTCGTTATCCCACGCTTGAGAATCTCTGAAAGCCAACGGCACCACCAAAACTTTTTTGTTACGAAAATACTTCTCTAGTTTTCCTTCCGTCCAATCACCGTCAAAATTGTAGTAATTCAATAGTATGTTTGTCATAGTAGTCTATATATATGCAATTTGCAGAATAGTTGACACTATTAATAGCGTTGCACGCCGTCTTTTGACACGTAGGCGTAGGCAATTTTGTGTGGCGCGGGCTGTTCGGGCCCAATGTGAATAGATTTTGACAACAACGCCAAAGCATCGTCCAACCCACGTGAATTGTGGTAAACAGTGCAAAGCACATCGCCTTTTTTCACGGCGCTACCCAACGAAACATTCATCACAAGCCCAACGGAAAAGTCGATTTTGTCTTCTTTTTTCATTCGGCCTCCTCCCAAAAGGGTAACGGATCTGCCGATATCCGCGGCGTTCGTGCTTACAACGTAACCGTCACAGGGAGCAAGCACTTCAACTTTTTCGCCCAAAACAAATTTTTCGGGGTGATAAATATAGCTGTCGTCGCCGTGTTGCGCACGCACCATTTCCGCAAATTTTTCCAATGCTTTTTTGCTGTCAATGGCATTTTGGAATGCTTCTTCGGCAGTTTGTGCGTTGTATTTTCCCGAAAGTACCAGAAGTTTTATTGCAACTTCTTTTATTTCGTAGTAAAGTCGGTTTTGTTTTCCATTCAAAACATCGATTATTCCAACAACTTCCAACGAATTTCCAACGTGATCGCTTAACGGTTGTTCCATATCAGTTATCAGTGCACCTATGTTTTTCCCTGCTCGAGTGCCGATTGTTACCATTTTTTCGGCAAGTTCCAACGCACTTTCCTTGGTGGGCATAAATGCACCGCTGCCATACTTTACGTCTAATAGTATCGTATCGGACCCGGAGGCAAGTTTTTTGCTCATTATGCTGCCGCAAATAAGCGGAATGGAATTTACCGTGCCGGTTACATCGCGCAAAGCGTAAAGTTTTTTGTCCGCAGGGGCCAAATTGGCCGTTTGTCCGATAACAGCACACCCAACGCGTTTTACAACGTCAAAAAATTCTTCTTCTGAAAGTGCCGTGTCGAACCCGGGGATACTTTCCAACTTATCGATTGTTCCGCCGGTAAAGCCCAAGCCTCTGCCACTCATTTTTGCAACGTAAACGCCACAGCACGCTAAAATGGGAGCCAATGCCAAAGTTGTGCTATCGCCGATTCCGCCGGTGGAATGCTTGTCGCACACAACGCCGTTAAGATGCGACATGTCCACGATATCGCCGCTGTGCAACATTGCGTCCGTCATGTCGAATGTTTCGCGGTCCGTCATTCCGTTAAGCAAAATTGCCATAAGCAACGCAGACATTTGATAATCGGGAATATCGCCGCGCGTAAATCCGTCCACAAAAAAGCGAATTTCTTCCGTAGAAAGCTCTTCTTTGTTTTTTTTCTTTTCGATTACATCCAAAATTGTCATAATTTATCTCCTTGATTTTTCACACTATTTTGCTCGGCGCGTTTATCGTTCGTGTTCGAATATTTATTGATAATAAATGTGCATTACGCCGTATTCTATTTGTGCCTACGCTACAGATTAAAACATAAATTTTGTTTTCCACCGCTTTTGCCAAGCAAGCGGAAACTTCGAACACCGCACTTTCACTTATAATATTTATTATACAGCAAATTTGCTTTGAATTCAATACGTTTGCACCTTTTTGACGAAATAATTTCGCTTCAACGAAACGCCTTGTTCCCACAGTCTACAACATCAAAAAAAGAATTCTGCAATAAATGCCAGGACAATATTATAATTTTGTGGGTGTTTAGCCATATTTATTGGTTTTTGACTCTTGCCTCTCCAATATTTGCCTATGCCATAGAACCACAAAAAAGGAAAACCCGTTCAAAGATTTTCCTTCCGAATCATACTGCTAAAATTTGTCTGAAAAATGCGCCTTGTGCGTGTTGTTGCATTCAATCTAGTGAAAATACACACCATTCCACGGCGCGACAGCATCACTTTGTGGTTACACGTCCGATTCTTTTTCGAAGATTACAAGGAGACCTGCCGATTGGTGCACATATTGTGTACTTACCAGACGCCACCCCTCTGACGCCTTTTCGTCCAAAAGAGCTTGCAACGCTTCTTCGCTTTTCTTCGACCTTAAATAGGTCGGCAAAATTTTTGCTTGATAAACGTAATGCTTCATTTCAACCTACCAATCTTCGCTGATATCTATTTTGATATCGGTATAAAACTCTTTGTATTGCTCTTTGAATTTCTGTGAGTCGGTGCGTTGGTCTTTCCTTTCGGCATCGTCCAAATCCATTCCGTCATCATCTTGCAATTCCGAGCGGCGCATAAGTTCATACATTGTCGATGTGTTTTTCATATTTTTTTCGGTCTAGTCTTTTTTGCCGATATCTGTTGGTGCGTTACCGTCCGCTATTGCCGAGCCTTCGCTTGCCGCACCGGCGACAGCCTTAGAATGTTTTTTGCCTCTGCCCAAATTTGCAGGGTCGATTTCGCCTGCACGAGTCAAAGCCCACTTGGTAAGGAACGGTCCGACAAGTTCGTAAATCATGACTGCGCACATGGTTATCGTTACAATTTTGGCACCGATGTCAGGCAAGTTCACCTTTTCGAATTCAGCTTTGCACATTGTTGCCATACCTATTGCGACACCGGCTTGAGGGAACAATGTTATGCCCAAATACTTTTTAACTTTGGGGTCGCTTTTTGTTATACTTGCGCCCAACATTGTGCCGAAGTATTTTCCGCAGCAACGAGCAATGATATAAAGCACAATGCAGATGATGATACCCACGTTACTGAACATTGTAACATCCAGTTCGGCACCCGACAAAATGAAGAAGAGCATTAACACAACGGGAGTCCAATGGTCCACGCCTTCCATCATTTGCGTTGCTTCTTTGCGCAAGTTGACGAAGGTTGCGCCTGCCATCATGCAAACCAGCAAATCGGACAAATCAAACGGAAAACCGTAATTATCTTTGAGCCAACCGAACAGTTCGCAAACGCCCAAGCTCAAAAACACCGCAGCCAAAGATGCAATAAGTCTGTTGTCGCGCGATTTGAAAAAGCGAGGAATGAAAGACAGCAACAAACCTATGAGGGAACCGATTGCCAAAGAGACGACAATTTCCATCAGCGGCCATACCACAATATCCAAAACGGAAATAGATGCGGCACCCGTTGCCATAGAGAGAGCAATTGAATTGGAAATTGCAAACACAATCAAACCAACGGCGTCGTCCAATGCAACAACCGGCAACAAAGTCCCGGTAACAATACCTTTTGCTTTGTATTGGCGAACAACCATCAACGTTGCGGCAGGTGCCGTTGCCGTTGCAATTGCGCCCAAAATAATCGCTTCGTAGGTTGCCATGCCTAAATCCTTAAAGAGCAAGCACACGCAAACCAAAACCACGTCTACGCAAATTGTTGCCAAAAGTGCTTGGCAGAATGTGATGGTTATTGCACTTTTGCCGATTTCTTTTATATGTGAAAGTTTGAATTCCACGCCGATGGAAAATCCGATAAAGCCCAAAGCAACCGTGCTGACAATACTCAAACCGTCAAATGCAGCGGAATAACTTTCCGGCATCACTCGTCCCAAAGCATAAGGACCTATGATAAGACCTACAATAAGGTAACCCGTAACGTTAGGCAACCCTATCAATTTCATAATTCTTGTAGAAAACAAGCCCAAAATGAGGGCAATTGCTATAATAAGTAATTCGTTCATCTTCTAACCCCTTTTATATAAAACTATATAAGTTTTACGCCTAATTTAGCATTGTTATTTTAGTCCCAAACAGATTTAATGTCAAACGTTTAATGGGGGTGGAAACAAAACAAAAACATAAATCCAACTCAAATTGTTGTAAAAAAATGCTTGAAGCGAACTCCTCTTTCTATTATAAGAGGCTGCTGAAAACAGCACAATGAAAATTGTATTGAGGAAAAGAATGTGGGCGCAGGCGATAAGCGAAAAAGTGCATATTGAATGGTAAGCAATCAAGCAAAAGCAACTGCAAAAGAAGGAAAGTGCTTTGTCGCAATTTCGAATAAGTCCAAGTTCTCAAAAATCCGAAATTAAACCACTATGTCTGAAATAGTATTTGACGTCTCCTACAATTTATAGAATAATTTTGCGAAAATTCTGAATTTTTCACCACACTTCCAAACACGACAGTAAAATGCGCTTCGACACACAAAAACCGAAGCGCAAAAGACAGAAGATACAAAACATTCCGAAAGATAATCGGCTATTTAATCGTTAGACGGGATATTCGTTTAAAAATATTTTTGGAATACCATTTTTAAGAAAGTCTTGCGTTCTTTAACGCATTTTCCACACGTTTTTTCAGCGTTTCCAAACTGCCGTCGTTCACAATTTTTCTGGTGTAATTCTCGCATGTCGGCTGTTTTGCCATAATATCCAAAACGTTTTGTTCACTAACACCATCTCGCGCAGTAACACGATTCAAACGAATTTCCTTTTCGCTTTCTACAAGCCAAATCTCGTGCCAATCAAATCGGAATGCGGAAATTACGGGAATTTCCACAAACACAGTTTCTTGCTCGGCAAAATTCACTTCACAAAGCAACCGCTGTTTTGTTCTTTCCCAAAACAATTTGCTGTATTTCAAATAAAGTTCATCGTCGCAAAAAACTCTTTCCCGCACTGCTTTTCTGTTGAGTTGTCCATTTGTTACGCAGTCGTCTCCCAACAGTATGCGAACTTGGTCCAAAAGTTCTTTTTCATGCGCAACTTCGGCAGCCAATTTGTCGCAAAAAAGCACGCAAAAGCCCATTTGCCGCAACATTTGTGCAACGCAACTTTTACCACTGCCTATTCCGCCGGTTATGGCAACAACCTTATGCTTCATAAAGCGTTTCTCCTTCTTCCGTTTCGGCAACTAACGGACACGCCAAAGACACGGCGTTTTCCATTTCGCGTTTTACAATTTCCTTAACTTGTTGCGCCTCTTCCACATAACAATCCACAATAATTTCGTCATGAATTTGCAAAACAAGTTGGCTTTTCAAGTTGGATTTTCGCAAAGCTTCATCCACTCGCAACATGGCTATTTTCATAATATCCGCCGCACTGCCCTGCAACGGCATATTCATTGCCGCGCGCTCGCCGAAGGAGCGCAAGTTGAAGTTTGCCGATTTGATTTCGGGAATTTGTCTGCGACGTCCGGTGATGGTTGTAACGTAACCCTTTTCTTTCGCTTCTTCAACACTGCCATCCAAATACGCCTTGATCTTGGGAAAGCGTTGGAAATAAAGTTGAATATATTCGTGCGCTTTTTTTACGCTGATTTTGGTGTTGTTTGAAAGACCGAAATCGCTTATGCCGTAGATTATTCCGAAGTTTACCGCCTTTGCCATACGCCGCATATCTTTGTTTACCATTTCGATGGGTATTCCCATCAATTCCGACGCAACTTTGGCATGAATATCTTCACCATTTTTGAAACTGGAAAGCAAATTTTCATCATTAGAAAATGCCGCAAGCAAACGCAATTCTATTTGCGAATAGTCTGCCCCAACAAAAACGCCGTATTTCGAACGAAACAGTTTACGAATTTCTTTGCCCATTTCGTTGCGAATGGGTATGTTTTGCAAATTGGGGTCGGAACTGGAAAGCCTACCGGTGGAAGTTAGCGTTTGATTGAAGGTTGTGTGCACCAATCCGTGCCGCACAAGTGGTTTCAAACCGTCAACATAGGTACCCAACAACTTGGAAATTTTGCGATATTCCAAAATCTTTTCCACAACGGGGTGTTTGTCCGTTAAATTTTCCAACACTTCGTTGTTTGTGGAAAAGCCTTTTTGCGTTTTTTTACCATGCGGCAACTGCAATTTTTCAAAAAGAACCTTTGAAAGTTGTATGGGGCTGTTTACATTAAATGGTTCGCATTCGGCACATTGATAAATTTCCTTCACCAAGGCGTCCATCTGCAAGTGCATTTGTTCGGACGTTTTTTCCAACAATTCAACGTCCACGGCAACGCCTTCTTTTTCCATTCTGAAAAGCAAATCGGAAAGAGGCAATTCCACTTCGTAGTAGAGTTTTTCCACTTCGTGCATAGCCAACTGTTCAGAAAGCTTTTCCGCCACGGCAAACATGCCTGCGCCGAAAGTTTTGTGCCCATAGGCTTCCACCAAACTTTTTATATCTTTGTAGGAACGATATTCCACCAAATATTGCATAAGGCACACGTCGTACTTTACGCTGCCCAACACCACGCCTACGCTATCCAACAAATGTCGCAATGCCTTTTGGTCGTAAACAACCTTAGTCGCGTTGCCGCAAAGCAACGGCGACAAAATATCAAACACCGTTTGTTCGGTAAGCTCATCCAAAAAACTATCGGAAATTGTCACTTCGTAGTTTACCGCACCGCTGTTTGCCAAACAAACCTTTGCACCGTCGTAGTAAAACGCGAAAAAATTGCTTTGCTGCATTTCAGCGACAAAGGCTCGAAGTTGTTCTGCGGAAGTTACTGCAATGTTTTCTTCTTCCACAACCAATTGTTCGCTTGGCGCAATTTCTTCAAAGTTCAGCCGCGAAACTAACGAGCGAAACCCCAGTTTTTCCAACATTTCGCGCACTTCCGCGTTGAGGATAGGCAAACCGCAATGTTCCAAATCGTATTGGATATCGGCATTGCGCACAATGGTTGCCAATGTTTTGCTTATATACGCCATTTCGCGACCACTCGCCAATTTGTCATGAAGTGAGCCCTTTTCCTTTTCCACATTGGCAAAAAGAGTATCGATATCTCCGTACTTTTCCAAAAGCGTAGTTGCCGTTTTTTCGCCGATACCTTTTACTCCGGGAATATTATCCGAAGTGTCGCCGCGCAACGCTTTGTATTCTATAACTTGCGCCGGGGTAAGCCCGTAGTTGGCTTTCAAGGTTTCGGGAGTTATCTTTTCCACTTCCGTCACACCACGTTTGGTAAGCAAAACCGTGACATTTTGCGAAACAAGCTGCATCATATCCCTGTCGCCGGAAACGATATAACTTTCGCCATCGAAGTTCTTTGTAACCGTACCAATGATGTCATCTGCCTCTATGCCGGCTTTTTCCACAACTTCTACCTGCATTTTTGCCAAAAGTTCATGCAAAATGGGCATTTGTTGCGCCAAATCGTCTGGCATTCCCTTGCGGTTTGCCTTGTAGTCGGCGTAAATGTCCTTGCGAAAATTGTGCCCACGCATATCGAAAGCCACCAAAAGTTTTTCGGGTGCGTAGTCTTGCAACACCTTTATCAAAATGTTTACAAAGCCAAACACGGCGTTTACATTGCGCCCTTCGGAATCATTAAGCGCAGGCAAAGCGAAGTATGCTCTGTTCAATATGCTGTTGCCGTCTATAAGAAGTAGTTTTGACATAATTTCACCTTTGAGGTTTTTAATGTTGGCAACTGCGCCGCACAAAAGTGCACTTGACAGCGAAGTGACTTTGAAAACTTGAAAATCAAATCGCGTGTTGCCGTTTTTGATTTAAAAATCGGGAAGTTCGGTTTTGGCTGTCAATAAAGCATTTCCGCTTGCGCACATAATGACACGTATTTGCACAAATGCTTGTGTGGGTGCGGTAAACTTTGAAGACGCTGCACCTTTGAAGAATTATAGTTCGTTCTTTTGCAAAACAGGTTTCAAAAACTGCCCCGTATAACTTGTTTCGTGTTGGGCAATTTGTTCGGGCGTTCCGCAGGCCACCACTGTTCCGCCTTGATCGCCGCCTTCCGGTCCAAGGTCGACAATATAGTCCGCCACTTTTATAACGTCCAAATTGTGCTCGATAACAATAACGGTGTTTCCTGCGGAAACCAAACGTTGCAAAATTGTTATTAGCTTAGCTACATCGTGAGGGTGCAACCCGGTTGTGGGTTCGTCCAAAATGTAGACGGTTTTGCCGGTGCTACGCTTGGAAAGTTCCGTTGCAAGTTTTACACGTTGCGCTTCGCCGCCGGAAAGGGTTGTTGCCGGTTGACCCAACTTGATGTAGCCCAAACCAACGTCGTACAACGTTTGAATTTTGTTTTTTATGCTTTGAATGTTTTCGAAAAAATGCACGGCTTCTTCCACCGTCATATCCAACACATCGGCTATGGATTTGCCCTTATATTTTACCGCAAGCGTTTCACGGTTGTAGCGCGCACCGTGGCAAACTTCGCAAGGCACGTAAACATCAGGCAAAAAGTTCATAGATATGCGCAAAATGCCGTCGCCGTCGCAATGCTCGCACCTGCCGCCTTTGACATTAAAACTGAAACGTCCGGAAGTGTAGCCGCGTTCTTTGGCGTCGATTGTGGCGGCAAACAAATCGCGAATCATGGTGAACACGCCCGTATAAGTTGCAGGGTTACTGCGAGGTGTACGACCGATTGCGCTTTGATCGATGGCAATAACTTTATCCAAAACTTCGATTCCGTTGATAGAATCGCACTCCACATCGGCCGGACGCGCTCTGTTGAGTTTTTCAGCAAGGTAAGGCAGAAGAATTTCATTGATCAAACTGCTTTTTCCACTGCCGGAAACGCCTGTAACCAAACATAGTGTGCCCAACGGGAAAGAAACGTCCACATTTTTAAGGTTGTTTTTGCGTGCGCCGTGAACAGTAAGCCAACTGCCGTTGCCGAGTCTGCGTTCGGTTGGCACGGGAATGGAGAGTTCGCCTGAAAGATATTTGCCTGTTATAGAGTTTTTGCAAGCAATAATATCCGAGACGGAGCCTGCACACACAATTTTGCCGCCGTGAACGCCTGCGCCGGGACCGACATCCACAACAAAGTCGGCACTCCGAATGGTTTCTTCATCGTGTTCCACCACAATAAGTGTGTTACCGGCATCGCGTAATCGCAGCAAAGTTGCTATAAGTTTGCTATTGTCGCGTTGGTGCAAACCAATGGAGGGCTCGTCCAAAATGTACAACACCCCGGTAAGTCCGCTGCCAATTTGCGTTGCCAACCTTATACGTTGCGCTTCGCCGCCGGAAAGCGAGCCAGCCGCACGGTTCAACGTTAAATAGCCCAAGCCAACGTCTACCAAAAATTTCAAGCGTGCCTTAATTTCTTTCAAAACCATATAGGCAATTTTCTTTCCGGTTTCATCCAACTGCAAATTTTCAAAATATTCCAACAATTTTACTATGGAAAGTTCGCCAACATCCCAAATGTTCAATCCGCCCACTTTTACCGACAAGATTTCCTCTTTTAAGCGTTTGCCGTGGCACTTGGTGCATGGTTTATCGACCATAAATTTTTCGTATTCCTGCCGCGTCCAATCGCTTTTGCATTCCGCATAGCGGCGCGTCATCATGGGCAAAAGGCCTTCCCATGTTGTGTTGTACATTCTACCGTCATCCAAACGGCATGTCAACGTTTCACCGCCGTTGCCGTACATTATTGTGTGATAGGCAGATTTTGGCAAATCTTTTACGGGAACATCGCAGGAAAAATCGTATTTGCGCGCCAAAGCCTCGAAAATTTTGCGCATCCAACTGGCTGCGCCTAAATTGAAACCGAGCAAGCGAACAGCACCTTCATGTAAAGTTTTTGTGGGATCGGGCAAAATAAGACGTTCGTCAAATTCTTGCTTAAAGCCCAACCCCAAACATTCGGGACAAGCACCGAAGGGACTGTTAAATGAAAAGGAACGAGGTTCCATTTCCTCCAAAGTGAAACCGCATTCCGGGCAAGCAAACTTGTCCGAATAGGTGGTTTCGGTGCCATTTGCCGAAATGGTTACCAACCCATCGGCAAGTTTCAACGCCGCCTCTACGCTATCCGAAAGGCGCGTGTTCATGTCCTCTTTTACCACAAGCCTATCCACCACTACGGAAATGTTGTGCTTGTTGTTTTTTACCGGTTTGATATCTTCGTCCAACGTGCGCAACTGACCGTCTACCACCACGCGAATAAAACCTTTGCGTTTGAGTTGCTCGAAAAGTTTTTGAAACTCCCCTTTGCGACCGCGAACAACAGGCGCCAAAATAAGCAACTTTGTATCTAACGGCAACGACATAACTCTGTCGCAAATTTGATCCACCGTGGTTTTGGAAATTTCCAAACCGCAATGCGGACAATATGGAGTGCCCACGCGTGCAAAAAGCAAACGCAAATAGTCGTAGATTTCCGTTACAGTGCCCACTGTCGAACGAGGATTTGACGATGTTGTTTTTTGGTCGATACTTATTGCGGGCGAAAGCCCTTCTATACTTTCGACATCAGGCTTGTCCATTTGCCCCAAAAACTGACGAGCATAACTTGACAAACTTTCCATATAACGTCTTTGACCTTCGGCGAAGATGGTATCAAATGCCAACGACGATTTTCCGCTACCGGAAAGCCCCGTAAAAACAACAAGTTTGTCGCGCGGAATCGTCAAGCTGACGCTTTTCAAATTGTTTTCTTTAGCATTTTTAATTATTATGTCTTTCATAGTATCTTACACAAGCTAAATTTGTAGAGTAATTTTGTGATTTTAACCAAAGAAACAGACAAAAATGGCGCATAATACGCGCAAGGTTGCGCATCACAATATTTTGTGTGCTATGCAGATTGTTTGCTAAAATGCGACACGCAACACCCTTTTCGGCACGATGTTCCACACCATACCATTTCGCCCAATCTCTAAGTACCAAGAGTTAGACCGGCCGTTTACTTTGCCAAACACAAACAAAAAATTGTTCGCATACGTTGCCAAGCGCAATCAAAAGTGTCCCTTCTTTGTAAAGCGTGTTGCAATAATTGACCGATCTACTCGTCAAAATAAGCATACTGCGCTTGCGGCGAAACATATTCGTAACCGATTTTTTGATACAAATGGTTAGAAATCGGGTTGGTTATGTCTACATAGAGCAATGGCACGAGATTGTTTTGCAGTGCAAGGTTGGTAACATACGACACCACTTTGCGTGAATAACCGCAATTTCTGTATTGCGACACCGTGTAAACGCTGTTTATTCTGCACAGTTTCCCTTGTTTAGCGCAACTTGCAATAGAAACGATTTCGCCGTCTTTTTCCAAGATGGCAAAGTTGTCCAACGACTTTTCCACACGATTGCGTGCGTCATCTTGGGTTACAATTTCATCTAACATTTCTTTATTTGCATCTATTATCAGCGGAATAAGCTTCGGCACGTCGTTTGGCACCGCTTTGCGCACGCCGCTTAAATCGCAACTATTTAAGGCTCGGCAATACATGATATTCATGTTATGTTTGACTGTGTGCGTTCCACCCTTCAATTTTTCATATTCGCGCAAAAATACCTCTCCCAAAACAGTGCCGCTGTTTATGCCGTCAAAATAGAACTCGTTTTGCGCAACAGCCCTAGCTAACTCGGCGCAAAGTTCGACGTTGCCGAAAATTACGGCAGGATACTTGGCGTGATGCAACATCAGAAGTACCTTTTCGCCTTCAAAAACCTTCACTATAAACTCGTTTTTGTCGCATTGGGACATTGCAGCTGCGTTACCGCCCAAAAACATCGTTTCCAAAGGGTTTTTGTCCAATATATCGTGACAGTCGTCCAAAAATTCTCTGCCGCTGTTGTATATTTTGTACATAATTTACCTCTTAGCCGTGTTTCTTTCTTCTAGCTTTTTCCAATTGCTTTGTCAACCGCACAACTTCTTCGCGCAATTTTATTGCCTCTTCAAAATCCAGTCTGTTGGCGGCAGCTTTCATTTTTGCCGTCGTATTTTCCACAGCGCGTTCCAAATCTTTAACCGACATTGTACCGTCGTCTTTTTGCGTTATTTCCAGCGTGTTTTCAACAAAGTGTTCAATGCTTTTGGGGGTTATGTTATGTTCCAGATTATAGGCATTTTGCACCGCTCTGCGCCTATTCGTTTCATCAATGGCACGCCGCATACTATCGGTTATGACGTCCCCATACATTATTACGCGCCCCTCACTATTACGTGCCGCACGCCCGATTGTTTGAACAAGTGCCGTGTCGCTGCGCAAAAAGCCTTCTTTGTCGGCGTCCAAAATTGCAACCAACTTCACCTGCGGCATGTCCAACCCTTCGCGAAGCAGGTTTATGCCCACCAATACATCGAATTCGCCGCGTTTTAGCCCTGTTACAATTTCAACACGCTCCAGCGTGTCAATTTCGGAATGCATATACTTTACGCGAACGTCTTGTTTAGCCAAAAAGTCTGTTAAGCTTTCCGCCATGCGCTTTGTAAGCGTTGTAACCAATACACGGCCGCCGCCCTCCACCACTTTGTGAATTTCGCCCAACAAGTCGTCGATTTGCCCCTCCACAGGGCGTACTTCCACCGATGGGTCCAACAAGCCGGTGGGGCGAATAAGCTGTTCTACCACGTTATCTGCGCGCGACATTTCGTAAGGCGCAGGCGTTGCGGAAACGCAAATCAATTGTCCCAACCGAGCATCAAACTCGTCAAAAGTAAGCGGGCGGTTGTCGTAGGCACTTTTCAGACGAAAACCGTAGTCCACCAAGTTTATTTTGCGTGCTCTGTCGCCGTTGAACATACCGCGAATTTGCGGAATTGTCATGTGGCTTTCGTCAATAAATGTTATAAAATCGTCGGGGAAGTAGTCCAATAGCGTATACGGCGGTTGCCCTACCTCTCGGCCGTCGAAGTAGCGCGAATAGTTTTCGATACCACTGCAATAGCCCATTTCGCGCATCATTTCCATATCGTAAGAAACGCGCTGTTTTAGGCGTTGCCCTTCTACAATTTTGTTAGCATCAAAAAAACTTTGTGATTCGGCTTGCATGTCTTCGCCTATTTGTTTCAGTGCGTTTTCCATAGTTACGCCTTCCACAACGTAGTGACTTGCCGGGAAAACGATTACGTGCAACAAATTGGCAAGTATGTTGCCTGTCAGCGCATCGATTTCGGAAATTTTTTCGATTTCGTCCCCCCAAAACTCCACGCGAATGGCCTTATCAGTATAGGAAGCAGGAAAAACTTCCAAAATGTCACCGCGCACACGGAAAGTTCCGCGATGAAAATCCATATCGTTACGCTCGTATTGGATGGAAATAAGTTTCTTTATTACGTCTTGTCGGCCTACGGTATCGCCGGGGCGCAAAGACAAACTCATTTTGTAATATTCTCCCGGTCCACCCAAACCGTAAATACAGGAAACACTTGCCACCACTATAGTATCACGTCGCTTAAAAAGACTGCAAGTCGCACTGTGGCGAAGTTTGTCTATTTCGTCGTTTATGTCGATTTCCTTTTCAATATACAAATCTCGTGCAGGAATATAACTTTCAGGCATGTAGTAATCGTAGTAGGAAACAAAAAATTCCACACGATTTTCGGGGAAAAAATCTCTAAACTCGTTGCAAAGTTGCGCCGCCAACGTTTTGTTGTGACAAATAACCAGCGCGGGGCGGTTCAAATTGGCAATTACGTTTGCCATAGTGAAAGTTTTGCCACTGCCGGTCACTCCGCGCAACACTTGCGTTGCAAGCCCGTCTTTCAGCCCTAGCGTGAGTTTTTCTATTGCCTGCGGTTGATCGCCGCACGGCTTATATTTGGAATGTAGCTTAAAATCCATAGCAATCCCCAAAATGCCTTACAGTTTCTTGCATGCACGCCCACTACTTTCAATTCGAATATGTTGTTCTTTACAGTAACGACGAATTCAAAAAGTCAACTTGTAAACGTCGCAATCGTCGCGTTTGCCTACAAGGCGGAACCCGAACTTTTCCGCAATATGCTTTGTGACGTGTTGTTGCGGAGTACACTCGATAACTGCGCCCTTTCCAAGACTTTTAGCCTTTTCAACAAGCATCTTTGTCAGATTGCTTGCATACCCTTTGCCCCAAACATTACGTTTGAGTATCCAGCCTATTTCCATATTGTCTTTGTCGTAGGCGTGAAATATAACGTACCCAACAAAAGAACCGCCATCTTCTACTGCATAGATCAAAGGTTCCGAACAAAGCCCGACATTTCGGATAAAGACTTCTGCTTGCTCTTTTGAAAAAGGCGGCTCGATATATCGCATAACTTCGTCATCGGAAAGCAGCGCATACAAGTCGTCAAGATCTTCCGATTTTATTTTTCGTATCATAATATCGCTTTTCATTACTTCACCTTGCTTGTGCCTTGCCGCCTTTGAATAGTATGACAGGACTTGTGCACCAATCGTATCCATCAAAAAAGCACAAAATCACTGCCGAAAAAACACTAAGCATAAACGTTTGATTTACAATGCTCAATTTAATGGAACATTTGTTCGCTATAATTGTAAAATGCGTGTACAAAATTGTCAACGATTTACAGGAAAAATTTGTGCGCAAAAATTTCACTATTGTTTGGCGCGCAAGTTATAATATAAACGGCATTTTCGGTGGCGATATGCACAGTCAAACCAAGTAACCATAACAACCCAAAGGCTGTTTGCAAGTGTGGTTGGTGCGCTTGCGAATTCCAACAGTTTGGCGAACAAAATCGAACAAACGCCTTTTTCAGTTAGAAGCACAACTGTTTTGCGGTGAGTTTAGGCGGTAAATTTCAAACAACCCTTTCAGCGAAAGTTCCCTATCCACAAAGTCGAACAGTGGCTCCACCCTGTTTACTATTTGCGAAAGTCCGCCGGTGGCAATGATTTTTGCGTCGTGTAGACCCGTTTCGCGCTTGATGCGTTCCACCATATATTTAACTTGTCCAACTGCGCTGAAAATAACGCCGCTTTGAATGGCTTTTTTTGTGGATTGCGCCACGGTTTTTTGTGGCGTTTCCAATTCAACATGAGGCAATTTTGCCGTGCAACGCGCCAAACTTTCTATAGTTGTCTTCAAGCCCAACGAAATTGCTCCGCCGATAAATTCCTTCCTTTCGTTTACGACGTTGTAGGTGGTTGCGGTGCCGAAATCCACCAAAACGAATGGCGTTCCGTACTGTTTTTCTGCCGCAACACAAGTGATAATACGATCACTGCCAAGTTCACGAGGGAAATCGTACTTTATTGCAAGCCCGGTTTTTACGCCCACACCCACTATCAACGGAGAAACGCCGAATACATACTTAATAACATTTGTAAATGTGTAGTCTAGTTGCGGAATGACCGATGACAACACGGCACCGCTAATGCTTTTTTCGTCAATTTTAGAGTACCACAAAAGTTGCAAAAGCAACGCAACGTACTCGTCGGAAGTACGTTTTACGTCGGTGGACATTTTGAAAGATTTTGCTAATTTGCCGTTGCTCTCGAACAAGCCAATTTTTATGTTAGTGTTGCCGATATCTACCGTAAGTATCATAAGTTTTTCTCCCAATCTTTCGATTTGGTTTTGTTAATTTTCATTGTAATGGATAAATGCTTCCTGCTGGTCTTCCTTTTGTTCTGACTGCTGCTCCGCCTTTTGTTCCGCCTGCTGTTCTGACTGCTGTTCGGCACTTTCCAATTCGGCAAGACGTTTTAAGTTGTTGCCGTCAATGCCCAATTTCAGTCCATGACGTACGCCCAAAACAAGAGGTGCAACGCATATAATGGATGTCAAATATTCCGGCAAGCAATTGAGTATTGCAACAGCTTGTAACGCAACCACTAACGAAGCGTAAGCATCAGTGAACAATGTGAGCGCGCCCATATATAAAATTGTATTGGTAACAAGCCCCACAAACACTGACGGCACAATAGACACCGTTTGGCGAGTAACCTCGTTTTTGATATTTTTTGTTACAAACAACACAAAGCGATACACACAAAAAGCCAAAATGCTAACAAAAAGACGCGGCACAATGGAAATAAGTGGGTTTTGCGAGGCTACCTTGATAAACGGAAACGCCAAAATAAAAGAAGACAGTCCCATAAATACACTTGCCAAAAATCCATCCAACCAACTGTTAAATAAAAAGCAGAAAGCAAACGTTATCAACAGCTCTACAGTTGCTCCGGCAATAGGCAAACCAAGTGTAATGGTCCTATCTAAAAGTGTCGCAACAAAAATGATTCCTAGCATAATGGCATATCTTGCCACAATGCCTGCCTTACTATTGTTTACCATAAAAACCTCAATTTCGTCCGTTAAAGCACCGTTTGTCTACATAAAATATGTAACACAGGCAAACCGACGCCTTTTTAGGTACGAATATCTTTTTAGGTAAAAAGATATAAAAATTCGTAGTATCGCTCGATAAACGATGCGACCTACGTATAGTTTACCACTAAAACGGTTAAAATACAATCATTTTGACGAAATAGAGCGCAAATTCGCCATCTATACTGCTTTGCAGCGCCAAGCGCACAAGGCAGACACCAAAATGGCTTGCAATTTAAATACTATGATAGCCATAGTATTATTCGCTAGTGCCGAAACATAGAATACTTCGCGTTTTCTAACAGAATTTTTTTCATAAAAATGCCCCACCGCACACTCCCTCCGAGCAAAAACGGCAAGGCAAAAGTTTTAAGTTTTATGTTTAACGCCACAAAAATCAAACAGCACACGCTAAAAAGCGCGAAAAGTCTTTAATAATAGCAAACGGCAACAAATTACTCCGAAACACTTGTGCGATGTGCTTCAAGCACCTTTTCTATGCGGTCGAAAACAGCTTCTTTTCCCACCTTGTTAAGCGACGAAACGGCAATAATGTTGCCTTCGCCCACTTTCAAAAAATTGGCTATTGCGCGGCATCGGTTCTTCACTTGGCTTTTGGAAATTTTATCCGATTTAGTTGCCACAATAGTAAAAGGAACGTTGTTTTTGAACAGATAGTTGTACATAGTAACATCGTCCTTGGTTGGGTCATGACGAATATCCACCAAAAAGAAGAGGTGTTTTAGCATTTTTTCTTTGGCAAGATAGTTTTCCAACAAATTTGCCCACTTCAATTTTTCCGCATCGGAAACCTTTGCAAAACCATATCCCGGCAAATCGGCAAGCAAAAACTCTTCGGACGAATTTTCGTTTATCAAAAAGTAGTTGATAAGTCGAGTTCGTCCGGGCAGTTTTCCTACGCGTGCAAGTTTGCCGTCGTCTACCAAAAAATTGATAAAACTGCTTTTGCCAACATTGGACTTACCTGCCACCGCTATTTGAGGCAAATCGGACACAATACATTGGCTGTATTGTGCCGCACCCTTTACATAACTTGATTTTTTTATTGTAAACATTTTTCTTCTTTCTTTTCGATACCCAATTTGTAAACCGCACAGCCGATTTATTTTCTTTTGAATAGGCAACGGTTGCAAGCACACAAACGTCAGCTGCTACAACTCTGCACATAGGAGGCTGATGCACATTTGGAAAGTACCTCTGCTTCTTTGCACTGCGCACCGCCATACAACATTGCTGCGCACCGACACGCACTGCAACGTAAGCGCGAAACAATTGAACACACGCATTTTGTTTTTTCTCGCTGTGCAACGACACGCAACAGCGAGCGATTGACATTGCCACGTCGTCTTTAATTCAAACGCAAAATTCGATTTTAGCCGCGCACTAGTTGTTGGAAAAAACCAAAGCATTGTCGTAAACATCTTTAATGTTTTCCGCCAAAACAAATTCTATCTGATTTTTTATTTCCGCAGGGATTTCTTCCAAATCCGATTGGTTATCTTTGGGAATTATCACCTTGCGAATGCCTATTCTGTAAGCCGCCAACGCTTTTTCTCGCAAGCCGCCTATTGGAAGAACTTTGCCTCGCAGAGTTATTTCACCCGTCATTGCGACTTTGCCGGAAACCGGCACATTGGTAAATGCCGACATAACCACCGTAGCCATTGTTACACCTGCCGAAGGTCCGTCTTTGGGAATTGCCCCTTCGGGAACGTGAATGTGGATATCTGTTTTTTCGAAACAAGATTTGTCGATGCCGTATTCTTCCGCAAGACTTTTTACCAACGAAATCGCCGTGCGGGCAGATTCTTTCATGACGTCGCCCAAGTTACCGGTAAGTTGCACTTCCCCCCTGCCTTCGAACAACGTTGCGTCTACGTTAAGAGTAACACCGCCCACTCTTGTCCAAGCAAGTCCGCGTGCACTGCCCACCGTATCGGGAATAATGCCCATTTCGTCTTTATATCTTTCCACGCCCAAAAACTCGTGTAAGTTTTCCGGAGTTACGTCCACCACGGTTTCGGGGTTTTCCACCAACTTCAACGCAACTTTGCGGCAAATTGCGGCAATTTCGCGTTCCAAATTTCTCACGCCGGATTCGCTCGTGTATCGTTCGATAATTTTTGCATAGGTTTCATCGGAAATGTGAATTGCACCCTCGGGAATTCCGTGCAAAACCATGTTCTTTTTGAGCAAAAACTTGTTGGCAATGGCAATCTTTTCCACTTCAGTGTAGCCGGAAAGTTCGATGATTTCCATTCTGTCCAAAAGCGGCGCAGGAATGTCGTCAGTGGCATTTGCCGTGCACACAAACAGCACTTTGGAAAGATCGAAAGGCACTTCCAAATAGTGATCGGTAAAACTGAAATTTTGCTCAGGGTCTAATACTTCCAACATTGCGCTTGCCGGATCGCCTCTGTTGTCCATCCCCATTTTGTCGATCTCGTCCAACAAAAGCACGGGGTTACGGCAATCCGCTTGCTTCATCATATAGGCGATTTTCCCGGGAATCGCGCCAACGTAGGTTCTGCGATGACCGCGAATTTCCGCCTCGTCACGCACGCCGCCAAGGCTCACTCGCACATACTTTCTGCCCAAAGCACGGGCAATGCTGCGAACAATGGATGTTTTGCCCACCCCCGGAGGCCCCACAAAACACAAAATAGGACCGTTCAATTTGCCCGTCAGCTGCATAACAGCCAAAAACTCCACAATTCTGTCCTTGATTTTTTCCAGACCGTAGTGATCTTCGTCCAAAATTTTTCGCGCCAAGCTCAAATCTTTGTTGTCTTGCGTTTCTTTTGCCCAAGGCATGTCGCAAAGCCAATCCAAATAGTTGCGAATAACGGCGGCATCCGGCGAAGTAGGCGACATTTTGGAAAGGCGAGCCAACTCTTTCAACGCTTTCTTTTCCACCTCTTCCGACATTTGGCAATTTTTTATTCGCTGTTGGTATTCTTGCTTTTCGTTGGCATCGTCTCCCAATTCGGCAGAAATGGCCTTTATTTGTTCGCGCAGATAAAATTCCTTTTGTCCATCTTGCACTTGTTGGCGCACACGGTTAGCAATGCGTTTTTCAACAGACGCAAAATCCAGTTCGGAAAGCATATACACACACAAATCTTCCATACGCTTGTCCAAATCGGTTTGTTGCAAAAGTTGCTGCCGTTCCGAAAGACGAGACACTACTTCATTTCCCAAAACGTTGGTAAAATTAAGATAATCCACATTGGGCGAAGCGACAAATCTATCCAAACCGAGCTTGGAAACGCCGCTGTTTATTTGAGAATAGTCTTTTGCAACCTGGCAGGTTTTGGCAAACAGCGCCTTGGTTTGCATGTCGTTTTTGCAAGTAAATTCCAATGCCTCGGCACCGACCAAAATCAAGTTGTCCGTTGCGTTAAACTTGACGATTTTTGCCGCTTCCAAAGTGCGAACGGAAATGATAACCGATTCTTCGTTGTTTTTTTCTATACCAATAATTTCGCCGACAACGCCCACATCAAACAAGTCGCCTTGCGAAGTGGGCGCAGCTTGCGCCGCATCCATTTGGCTCACCATAAACAACAAGCCTCCGTTTTTTGCGGCAAAAGAAACTGCGTTGCGAGAAATTGCACGCGAAACTTCCACTTTTGATTTTACATTGGGAAAGAAAAAATTTCCCCTCATCGCCAACAATGGCAAAACTTCGTATGTGTTCAAATTTTCACCTCATCTAAAAGCAAATTGAGTTTTTATTGTAATGGTCAAAAACAATTCGAGCAACACTTACGCCAAGTGATATGTGCTGCGCAACTAAATAGTGCGTTGAGTTGCCGACTTCACGCCACTTCGGCATAAATAACGTATACTGCATGCCAGCAATCATGTTTCGTACTGTCCTTGCCTGAATTAGTTTGAATATATTCTTCAGATATTATGCCACGCATAGTTTTACACAAAAGTCGTTTTTCTGACATAATTTTGCGATTTTCGGATCGATTTACCACTAAGCAGTCCCTCTTAGCAAAGTAAATACTATTGGCAAAGTTGCTTAAACACAGAAAAGTTGGTATCGAAAAAGTCGAAAACTCACCAAACGCCTTTGCTAAAACTACGTTATTTGTGCTTTTCAAATTGTCAAACAAATTGCAAACCACAGCATTCAAGCAATATGTATTATTATAAAATAAAATGCAATTTATTGCAACAAAATTGCCCTACTTCTTGCTGCGTGCGAAAGCAAACATTTTGTTGAGTTTGCCTCTTCCACTCCGACATCCGGCAAAGAACAATTCGGCATCAGGTGTTGCGGTGATAGTATTAAGTACTTAGTCATATTTATTGACTTTTGCACTTGCAACCAAATATTTGACACATAGAACAAAAAGGTTCAAAAATTGCCCCACCAAACTTGGCGGGGCAAAACAAACAATTTAGCTTAACTTGCGTTCTTTACTATTTGCGGCTTGCACAAACCTTCTACGCATTGGCGTGTAACCTTTATCTGAGAAACATTACCAAGCGAAGGCACTTCGTACATACAATCCATCATAAGGTTTTCAATAACCGAGCGTAATCCGCGCGCACCGGTTTTGAGCCTAATGGATTTTTCGGCAACGGCACGAACCGCATCTTCTTCGAACACCAAATCGATGTCGTCCATCTTAAACAATTTTTGATATTGCTTGATAAGAGAATTTTTCGGTTCGGTCAATATCTTCACAAGAGCTTCTTCGTCCAACGGAGAAAGCCCCACCGTAATGGGCAAACGTCCCACAAATTCGGGAATAAGACCATACTTGATAAAATCTTGCGGTTGCAAGTTCTTTACCAATTCCGCATGGTCTATTTCTTCGGTGCTTTTTATTCTGTTGCCAAAGCCGAGCCCTGCGCCTTGCTGACGTTTCTCGGCAATTTTATCCAACCCAACAAACGCACCGCCGCAAATAAACAAAATGTTGGTTGTGTCTATTGCTATACTTTCCGCTTGCGGATGTTTTCTGCCACCTTGAGGAGGAACGTTTGCAACAGTACTTTCGATAATTTTCAAAAGCGCTTGTTGTACGCCTTCGCCGGAAACATCGCGCGTGATAGACACGTTTTCCGTCTTTTTAGCAATTTTGTCTATCTCGTCAATATAGATAATGCCTCGTTCGGCCTTTTTGATGTCGAAATCTGCTGCCTGAATCAACTTCAACAAAATGTTTTCCACGTCTTCTCCAACGTAGCCTGCTTCAGTCAAAGTTGTTGCATCGGCAACGGCAAAAGGCACTTCCAAAATTTTCGCCAACGTTTTTGCCAACAGTGTTTTGCCGCAGCCGGTTGGTCCAAGCATCAAAATGTTGCTTTTTTCCAACTCTACGTCATTATTCTTTGCTTGCGCAAATAAAACACGTTTGTAATGGTTGTAGACGGCAACAGCCAAAGTTTTTTTGGCGGCTTCTTGCCCTACAACGTATTTATCCAATTCCCTCTTGATTTCTTCGGGCTTTAAAAGCTTCACTTGCGTATCTTCGGACATATCCGCCAAGCTTTCTCCCTGAATTATTGCCGAACAGGTTTCCACACATTCGTCGCAAATGCATACGCCGCCGGGTCCTGAAAGCAATTTTCTTACTTCGTCCTCGCTTCTTCCGCAAAAAGAACAATGTTGATGTGCCATTAATACTCCTTTGCCACTCCTATGCAATCAACATATCTGCCTACATAAGAACGGCCGTCATTTTCTGCTATAAAAAACTTCGTCTACAATACCGTAAGCCTTGGCGTCTTCTGCCGTAAGGAAGTTGTCTCTGTCGGTATCCTTTTCCACTTCTTCAAGCGTTTTGCCAACGTTGCTTGCCAAAATTGCGTTTAGTCGATTTTTTGTATTCAAAAGGTGCCGTGTGTGAATTTCCACATCGCTGGCTTGCCCAGAAGCGCCGCCCAAAACCTGATGAATCATAATTTCGCTGTTCGGCAAAGCGTAACGCTTGCCTTTTGTGCCGCTTGACAACAAAAATGCTCCCATAGAAGCCGCCATGCCAATGCAAATTGTGGAAACGTCGCATCGAATGTATTTCATGGTGTCGTAAATTGCTAAACCTGCAGTTACCGACCCACCGGGGCTGTTTATATACAACGAGATATCCTTTGTTGGATCTTTAGATTCCAAATAAATCAGTTGGGCAACAATCGTGTTCGCCAATTCGTCAGTAACTTCGCCGGCAAGAAATATTACTCTGTCTTCCAACAAACGAGAATAAATGTCGTAACTTCTTTCGCCGTTGTCGGTACGATCCACAACGTAAGGTATTAACATCGTTTTGCTCCTCCTATAGTTTGGGTAGAAATTTGAACAATAAACTAACTAGGCTATGGTGTTTTCTTTTCTTAACATATTCATCAATGCCGTTGTTGTTGCTTGATTTTCAAAGTAAGCAATTTGCTGAGAATTCAAACTTGCTTTGAATTCTTCAAATTCTTTGCCGATTTGTTCTGCATATTCTTTGATTTTTTCGTCAACGGCGTCGTCCGTTGCAGTGATTTTTTCAGCCTTTACAATTTCTTCAAACACCAAACGTGTGCGAACCGCCTTTTCGGCGCGTTCACGATAGTTTTGGCGCAAAGTTTCCGGCGTAGTTTGAGTATACTTGTAGTAAGCGTCAATATTCAAACCTTGATACATAAGTTGATATTTGAAATCTTCCACATATTCGTCGATTTGTTCTTCCACCATCACATCGGGAATTTCGATTTTTGCGTTGGCAACAATGGTATCTACCAAACGACCTTCGTCTTTATCCAAAGCGGACTTGTCGTTTTTGGCCTTAATTGTCTTTTTGATGTCGGCTTTCATTTCTTTCAACGTGGAAAATTCACTTGCGTCTTTGGCGAAATCGTCGTCAAGTTCCGGCAACTGTTTTACCGTAATTTCGTGAATTGTGCAAGTGAAAACCGCTTGCTTTCCTTTGAGATCTTCCGCATGATAGTCCTCTGGAAAAGTTACGTTGATATCTTTGGTTTCGCCGATGTTCATTCCGACAAGTTGTTCTTCGAATCCGGGAATAAACGTGTGCGAACCGATAACCAGTTTCTGCTTTTCGGCAGTGCCACCTTCAAATGCCACATCGTCAACCTTTCCGCAGTAGTCCAACGTAACTTCGTCGCCCTCTGCAACGGGACGGTCGGTAACTTCCACAAAGCGTGCGTTACGTTCGCGAAGTTTGCTCAATTCGGCGTCAACGTCGGCAGCCTTAACTGCTTCGGGCTTGGTTTTTTCGATGGTAATTCCCTTGTAGTCGCCCAAAACGACTTCGGGACGAACGGTAACAACCACGGCAAATGTAACGCCCTTTTCTTCGATTTTTACGGATTTTTCATCAATTTCGGGGCGAGCCACTGGATACACATCACTATTTTTATCCAAAAAATCGCTATAATATTCTTGTGCCGCAAGATAAATTGCATCTTCAAAGAAAAGCCCTTTGCCGTATCTGTTTTCCAAAACGTGTTTGGGCGCGTGTCCTTTGCGGAAACCGGGAACGTTGTATTTGCCTTTGTTTTTGTCGTAGGCTTTCATTTCATAGGCTGCCCATTCTTCTGCGTTCATTTTAAACGTAACGGTAAGTGTGTTTACTTCTCTTTTTTGTGTGTATTTCATTGCTAAAACCATGCCTCCTTCGCACGATACTTTTATATTCTTTTTACCTTTGTCGCGGCAAATCCATTTTTCCGCAAATTGCAAACTTGGTTTGTATTGCTATTCCGCAAATTTGCTTGACAACGTGATATTATATCATATGTAAAAAAAATAATCAAGCGCTTTTTGATATGCGCTGTCAAAAGTGTATTTTGGAGGGCGTTCTCCGCTTTCGCCGTAGCATAAAAATTATATTGCTTTTCAAGTCGCTTTACAAAAAAAGACATAACGACGTGCGCGTGGAAGCACATAATATTTTACAGCACATCTTTTACGTTACGCGCAAACGCCAAACAATGCGTTTTTTATTGTGTTTTTGCCGCAAGATGTTGTATAATATAACCACAAAAAATTTGTTGCCGCAACTTGTACGGCGAAGGATACCCTATGGCTTACGATGCGCTTTCCCTTTCGGTACTTTGCGAAGAATTTAAGCAAACACTTTCCGGCGGAAAAATCACAAAAATTTACCAACCGGAGAAGGACGAAATTGTTTTGTTTGTTTTCAACAAGCAAACTTACAAACTGATTATTTCCGCAAACGCAAGTGTAAATAGAATTCACTTGACGGAAATGCCGACGGACAACCCCAAAATTGCCCCCTCTTTTTGCATGCTGTTGCGCAAACACTTAACAAACGCTACCTTAGAAGAAATTTCACAAATGCCATTTGAACGTGTGTTGGATTTACGTTTGTTGGTAAACGACGAACTGGGCTACCAAAGCCAAATGCACCTAATTTTCGAGCTTACGGGGAAAACGTCCAACATCATTTTGACAGACGGCAACTACGTTGTTTTGGACAGCATAAAACACCTGCCGCAAGATTTGGAAAGCAAACGACTTATTATGCCCGGGGCAAAATATCATTTCTTTTTGCCGCAACAAAAAATTGTCCCATTCGACATGCCACGAATAAGGGAATTCTTGGCAAATTGCAACACACCGCTGCGAAAAACGCTGTCGGAAACGCTGCTGGGGGTTTCGCAAGCAACCGTGAACGAAATACTTTGCGGAATTGACGAAAATGACCACTCAATTGCAAATCAAGCACTTGTTGCCGACAGAATTAAACAATACAAAGTGTGCTTACAAAACAAAGCGCCCAACGTTGTTATGCAAAAGGGTACACCGATAGACGTTTGCCCCTTCGACTACTGCTCGGTTAAAGGCGAAAAGGTGTTTTTCGACACGTTGAACAAAGCGCACGATTATTTCTACTTTATGGCAGACAAAGTTCAGCGCTTCAACGACAAGGCAAAATCTGTTTCCACCGTTGTAAAAAATGCCATCTCGCGCACGGAAAAGAAATTGGCGGCGCAACGTCAAGGCATTTTGGAGGCAGAAAACCGCGAGCAATTCAAGCAGTTTGGAGATTTGATTCTATCCAACTTGTGGCAACTGAAACAAGGGCAAGACTGTTTTTCTTGTCAAAACTACTACGACAACACCACCGTTACCATTCCGTTGGACAAAAAACTTTCGCCACAGCAAAACGCACAAGCCTACTACAAAAAGTATCGTAAATTGAAGTCTTCTGCCGAACACAACACAAAGTTGGTGGCTGAAAACGAAAAAACGTTGGAATACTTGCAAACGATAAAACAATGTCTACGCTTTTGCACCGAGCCGGACGACTTGCAACAAATTCGCGAAGAACTTGTGGCAATGGGATTGGTGAAAGACAATGCCAAAAAGAAAGCCAAAGAACCGCCAATGCAACCACTGCACTACATTGTGGAAGGCTACGACATTTACGTTGGCAAAAACAATTTGCAAAACAATTTTGTTACCTTCAAACTGGCACGCGCGGAGGACATATGGTTGCATACGCAAAAAATACACTCATCGCACGTTGTGATCTCGGCGAAGCATGAAGACGTTCCCGAACAAGTAATTTTGACGGCGGCAGAAATTTGCGCTTATTTTTCGCAAGCAAGCGACGGAACGAAAATCCCCATAGACTACACTTTACGCCAAAACGTGAAAAAGCCAAACCACTCGGTACAGGGCTTTGCCGTTTATAACGTGTACCAAACCATTATTGTAAATCCCAACAGACACACCGAACTGTTGGCATAAAACAAGCTTTTCCCAAAGCGACAAAAAAAATAACTACTGCAAACTGTGCGTTATCGCCTGTGATAGCTGTACGATTAAAACAAACTGCGCAAAAACACAAAATAACAGTGTACCAAAATTTCAAAATCGACAACACAAATTGTTCACAATCTACGGCGATAAATTCCAAACAAACCACGCAAAAATGTTAATAAAGCTTAACAAAAGGCACAAAAGAAGTTTAACAAAAGACACAAACAAGCCGCAAATGTTGCCAAATAAACTGTCTGAAATAGGCGTTCAGGCAGAATGAGACATTTGATACGTTGAAAAAAAGTTGAAAACGTGAACATGATTTTACGAATAACAATGTTGTACTTGTGTTGTAAAACAAGGACTATGCCTACCATAGTATTTCATGCAAACACCATTTTGCGACATAATTTGCGGCTTTTTCGACACAAAACTGCACCAATGCTGCCCCGATACAACAATTGGGCGATAAACTCTCTTTTAGTTTTGCAAATTTCAAAAAACTCCGCTAATTTTTTATAAAACCTCTGCGCAATATTCCACAAACCAAACCGTGCCAAAAGCAAAACGTTTGCTCAAATTAGCAAGAATAGAACTGTTTACAATTTCACCAAACAAGCTGCGCAAGTTGAAGGCACGAAATGCCGAACGAATTACCACAACCAAACACTTACTTGCAGGAGAAAACTATAAAGAAAATTTGCCCGGAACGCGGCAGATTGATTTTCCGAATAAGATAAGATTTGCCCTATGCGGTTACCTAATTGTACTGCAACGCAAGTCGCTTCGAAAGTTGCTGTCATCGTTTTACTTATTATTGGCGCAATTCTCACATCTTTGCTTACTCTGCTTGCAATGCTTATTTGGTGTGCACCTTATGGCGATCTCTTTGCAACAAGCTTGGAAAAATTTGCCTATTTTCACAAGTTGGAAAGTTTGCTCCTTACTTTTCTGTAAGCACCATTGCGGGCATTTTGAAGTTTTGCTTTCTTGATCGCATAAACTGCCAAAAGTTATTTCTTGCAACAAATGGCAAATTTGGCAATTTCCTTGACAACAGAATTGACATAAGTTATAATGAATACACTATTTTAAGAAGGCGGACGATGGAACGCTTAGCTCATTGCGGTTTGGACCGAACGGACTATGCGGAAGTTTGTGTGCATTGCGGTTGCGCGCCCGATTTTACCCATCGACAATTCCACCGCGAATCTCAACGACACGTTGGCAATAATTGTGTGGCATTTTGATGCTTTCCATGCAAAATGTCTGACAAAAAAAGGAAATATAAAATGAAATTCTGCTCTCACTGTGGAAATGAAATTCTCGACGAAGCGGTTATTTGCCCAAATTGCGGCTGCCGCACCAATTACACAGCCGAAACCACATCCAACACCCCCTCTTCTCGCAACAAGATTTTGGGCACAATCGCCAAAATTTTGATGTTGATACAAACTGTCGGGCAAGGAATTGCAGCAATAGGACTGATTATTGTCTCCGTTGTAGTATCACTCGGCGGCGAAATTGTAAACGGTGTGATCGAAAATGCCGCTGCATCCAATCCGGAAATGATCGCCCCGGATGGATCTGCACCCAACACCGAAATTCTTTTCGGTATAGCCACTGCTTACTTGATAATTCTTGCAGTAGCCTATTTTATTTCGCTTGCTTGGTGTATTCCTATGACTATCAGCACTTGGCGCAAGTTACAAAGACGTGAAAACATCGGCGTTGGCTTCAAGGTATGCACCCTTCTCTTTGTAAACCTGATAGCAGGCGTATTGTTGCTGTGTATGGAAGAAGAACAAACACAAAGTTATCAACAGACAAGTCTACGTCTGTAATGATATTTAATTAACAAAAGGAGAACTGACTATGAAGTATTGCACAAAATGCGGAGCGGAATTGCTTGACGAAGCGGTTATTTGCCCAAATTGCGGTTGCGCTGTCGAAAACAATCAAAATAATTCCGAAAGAAACACACTGGGCTTGATTGCAAAAGTGTTTATGATTATCAGTTGCGTTGTGATGGGATTTTACCTTATTCCTTTGGCTTGGTGCATTCCTATGACGATTGAGGTAAGTAACCGTTTGAAACGCCACGAACCTATCGGCACGGGATTGAAAGTTTGCACGCTCATTTTTGTAAACATTATTTCCGGTATTTTGTTGCTTTGCATGAACGACAACAACAACTAATACTTTTTGCCAAAAAAGCACACTACCCTCCATAATACAAAACGTATTTTGGAGGGTTTTTATTGCAAAAAGCAGTTAGGCGATAAATATGTTTAGGTGAAACTTTCGCCTAGGCGACAAAAAAGCAGAAAAGACATTTTGTCTTCTCTGCTTTCTGTTTGTTATAAATCCGTTTGTGTTAGCGTTAGTCTTCGTCTTCTTCCGGCAAAGCAACGTTGTGGAAAACGTTTTGAACGTCGTCGTTGTCTTCCAAAACATCCAACATGCGTTGGAATTTAACAAGGTTTTCGCCTTCCAAAGTTACCATCGTTTGAGGCAACCAACTCATTTCCGCAGAAACAAGGTTCAAACCTTTTGCCACCACTGCATCACGAACGGAATTGAGCGCCGTTGTGTCGCAAGTCATTTCCACCATTCCGTCTTCTACCGAAACGTCGTCTGCACCCGATTCGATTGCCAATTCGAAGGCACTGTCTTCATCCAAGTTGACGGTGTTTTCGGCAATAACAACGCCGCGTCTGTCGAACATGTAGCTTACGCAGTTGGTTTGTCCCAAACTACCGCCGTTTTTGTCGAATGCGCAACGAACGTCACCTGCCGTGCGGTTTTTGTTGTCGGTAAGGCATTCTACGATAACTGCGCTGCCGCCGATGCCGTAACCTTCGTAAACGATTTCGGTGTAGTCCACGGCGGAAAGTTCGCCGCTTGCTTTTTTGATGCTGCGTGTGATATTGTCGTTGGGCATGTTGTTTGCCTTTGCCTTTTGCACGATATCGTACAACTTGCTGTTGCTGTTGATATCGGGACCGCCGGCTTTTACCGCTACGGCAATTTCACGACCGATTTTTGTAAATATTTTAGAGCGCGCTGCGTCGCCTTTGGCTTTTTTATTTTTGATATTGTTCCATTTGCTATGACCGGACATATTGTTTCCTCCTTACTTTTCAGAACCTCCGAATATTTGGTACATAATCACACTACCGGCAACTGCAACGTTAAGCGATTCAAAATTGTTTTGCATTGGCAAAGACACGAT
This sequence comes from uncultured Oscillospiraceae bacterium, assembly GCA_964535505.1. Classification (GTDB taxonomy): domain Bacteria; phylum Bacillota; class Clostridia; order Christensenellales; family CAG-314; genus Fimimonas. The sequence continues at coordinate 26,043 of CAZHUH010000001.1, read as the reverse complement.
AGCATGCGCGTGCGTTTTGGCAAAGTCGGATAGCCCGTTGCCTTCGTTACCCAAAACAATCGCCACTTTTTTTGCAAGTTGCGCACAAAACACGTTTTCGCCCTTCATATCAGCCGCCACGATTTGGCAGTTCTTGCCCAAAACGTCAAAAACTTCCGCCAAATTGTCGTGCTGAATCAAGTTTACGCAAAAATGTGCCGACATTGCGGCTCGCAACACTTTGGGTGAAAAAACATCCACGCAATTTACGGCAATCACGTCGGAAAAACCGCATGCAGCCGCCGTGCGAATAAGCGTGCCTACGTTGCCGGGGTCTTGCAAACCGTCCAAAACCAAGCAGTTGCCTTTTGGCTCTGCCAAATTTTTGTGAGGTTGCTTTGCAACGGCAATCACCCCTTGCGAAGTTACGGTGTCTTGCAACTTTTCAAACACTTTGTCGGCCAAAACAATTTGATTTTCAAAGCAAAACTTGCTTTCTGCGCTTTGCTTCACAAAGATATCCACAATTTCGGCGCCGTGTTTTTGCGCATCACAAATCAACCGCTCGCCTTCGATAAGATACATTCCGCTGTTTTTGCGATGTTTCTTTTCCAAAAGTTTGGCGGCTTGCACTACTTTTGCATTTTCCGTCGAAGTGATAACCATTTTGCCACCGATTTTTTTCAACAAGGTTTTTGCGCAAAAATTTTGCTAAACCGCGTTCTGTATATACCAATTCAATTCAAAAATTGGAGCCTTGTTCAAGACTCCAATATAGTTGTTATTGCAAATTTGCTTTTGCGGTTTCAGCAAGTTTTGTGAAAGTTGCAGCGTCGGATACTGCAATTTCCGCCAAAGACTTTCTGTTGAGGTCGATGTTGGCAACTTTCAAACCGTGCATAAATTTGCTGTAAGACAAACCGTTTGCACGTGCGCCTGCATTGATACGAGCAATCCACAAACTGCGCATATCGCGTTTGCGAAGTCTTCTTCCGATGTATGCATAGTTTCCGCTCTTCATAACGGCTTGACGTGCAATGCGGTAGTTGGTGGATTTCAATCCAAAGTAGCCTTTTGCGGCTTTAAGTATTTTTCTGCGTTTTTTAACTGCGGTCACGCCTCTTTTAATTCTCATTGTTCTACCCTCCTATCAATACGGCAACATGCTCTTTACGGTGTTGGCTTGCGTCTCGTTGACATACGCTGTGGAACGAAGGTTGCGCGTTCTCTTGGTGGTTTTTTTGCCAAGTTTGTGGTTTTTGTTGCATTGTGCGCGTTTTACTTTGCCGCTTTTTAATACGACAAATCTTTTTTTGGATGCGCTATGTGATTTTTGTTTAGGCATTTTATTTGTCCTCCCATCAATTTTTTCTAGTTATTTAGCGGAGCCAAAAACATTGAAATGTTTCTGCCTTCCGTAATAGGCTGTTTATCGATTTTAGAAACGTCCGCCAAGATTTCAGCAAACTTTTTCATCACTTCCACCCCTTGGCTTGCGTAGGCTTGCTGTCTGCCGCGCATGCGAATGGTGGCTTTCACTTTGTTGCCGTCTTTCAAGAACTTGCGTGCAATGTTGGCCTTGGTGTTCAAATCGCCGATGTCGATAGTCATAGAAAGCCAAACTTCCTTTATTTCTATAACCTTTTGATTTCGACGCATTTCCTTTTCCTTTTTGTTCTGCTCGTATTTGTATTTGGAATAATCCATAACACGGCACACGGGCGGAACGGAATTTGGGGCAATTTTTACCAAATCCAACCCTTCTTCATCTGCAATACGCTGTGCATCGTAAGCCGACATTATGCCAAGCTGTTGACCATTGCTACCGATAAGACGAATTTCCCTGTCCCTAACTTGGGAGTTTATTTGAAGTTCTTTAATAGTTGTATCCTCCTGCAACAAAAAAGTGTGGTAAACAAAAATACCACACCAATAAGGTACACGTTGCAAAAATATTGCAAGCGTTGTTGTTATCAGATAACCGACGAACGTAATTCGGCGGTGAGAAATGGGTATTTCTGCTTTATTGCTTAATCATTATAGCAAAAGCGCCGAACAATGTCAAACGCTTTTTGGTAAAATTTCTTATAAATAATTTTTAGCCCATCTAGGCATCTTTCCGTCTTTTGGGTAAATACAAAAGCGTTTCTCATATTTACAGCCACAGCCCCTATCACAAAATTGTCGGAAAAACAGATGTATGGCATACAAGTAATCAACTAAAATTACGTTTTTGTAATAAATGTTGGAGTGACAGTATAACTGTTTATAAGTGCTTAACCATATTTCTTGGCTTTTGATACTTCCACCCCAACATTTGACAAAGAACCCAAAATTACGCAAACAGACTGTCCGAAATACTTCAACCTGTTTTTTTTGAACGTACAACGACAAAATCTGTTTACGTAATCGACGATTATTTTATAAGTTTGATATCCTTGTTACATATCGGAAGATTTTTCGGCAATTTCTTTAAGCAGTTTTTCGGTAAGTTGGTCAAAACTCATGCTGCCCAAATCGCCTTGTTTTCTGCCGCGAACGGAAACGGCACCTGATTGTTTTTCCTTTTCACCCAAAACAAGCATATACGGAATTTTTTGCAGTTGTGCTTCACGAATGCGATAGCCCATTTTTTCGTTGCGCGCGTCCACTTCGGCACGAATACCCAAATCGACAAGTTTGTTGCAAACTTCCTGTGCGTAGTCGACTTGTCCTTCGGAAATGGGAACGATTTGTACCTGCACGGGTGCCAACCAAAGAGGGAATGCGCCTGCGTAGTGTTCCGTTAGAATAGCAATGAAGCGTTCGATGCTGCCAAACACCACGCGGTGAATCATCACGGGACGGTGTTTTTCGCCGTCTTGCCCCACATAGGTTAAATCGAAACGTTCGGGCATTTGGAAATCCAGTTGAATTGTGCCGCATTGCCATGTGCGCCCAATGCTATCCTCCAAGTGGAAGTCGATTTTGGGCCCGTAAAATGCGCCGTCGCCTTCGTTAATTTCGTACTTTTTACCAAGGTTGTTCAATGCCTTGATTAGTGCGTTGGTTGCCATTTCCCACTGCTCATCGCTGCCCATGCTGTTTTCCGGGCGCGTGGAAAGTTCCAAATTGTATTTGAAACCGAACACTTTGTAGAATTTGTCGATAAGACGCACTACGCCTTCGATTTCTTCTTCGATTTGTTCGGGTGTCATAAAGATGTGGGCATCGTCTTGAGTGAAACAGCGCACACGCATAAGTCCGTGCAAAGCGCCGGAAAGTTCGTGGCGGTGAACCAAGCCCAATTCTGCCATACGTTCGGGCAAATCTCTGTAACTGTGAGGTTTGCGCTTGTAGCAAAGCATTCCGCCGGGGCAATTCATGGGTTTTATGGCGTAATCTTGGTCGTCGATTTTCACAACGTACATGTTATCTTTGTAGTGATCCCAGTGTCCGCTGCGGTGCCATAATTCTTGATTCAAAATCATTGGAGTTTTCACTTCTTCATAGCCGGCTTTGTAGTGTTCCTTGCGCCAAAAATCTTCAAGAGTGTTGCGCAACACCATTCCTTTGGGAAAGAAAAACGGAAAACCGGGGCCTTCGTCGAAGATATCGAACAAATCCAATTCCTTGCCGAGCTTGCGGTGGTCGCGGCGTTTTGCTTCTTCCATGCGAAGCAGATATTCGTCCAATTCCGCTTTCTTTTCAAACGCCGTGCCGTAAATGCGAGTGAGCATTTTGTTGTTGGTGTCTCCGCGCCAATATGCACCGGCTATGCTTGTAAGTTTGAACACTTTAAGCTTGCCCGTGTTGGAAACGTGAGGACCACGGCATAAGTCTACGTAATCTCCCTGACGATAAAGCGAAACCGTTTCCGAATCCAATTCGGACAAAATTTCAACCTTGTAGTTGTCGCCGCGTTCTTTGAAAAACTCGATGGCTTGCAAACGAGACATTTCTTCACGAACGATTGCCAAATCTTCCTTGACGATTTTTGCCATTTCAGCTTCGATTTTTTCCAAATCTTCGGGTGCAATTACCGTGCCTTCGAAATCGATATCGTAGTAGAAACCGTTTTTGATGGAAGGCCCGATGGCAAATTTTGCATTGTGCCAAATGTGCGAAATTGCTTGTGCCATAAGGTGTGCCGTAGAATGGCGAAGTACCGCCAAACCTTCTTCGTCCTTCAAAGTGAACACTTTGAAATCTGCGTTGGAATTTATAACGTGCGACATATCGCACAAAACCCCATCCACTTCTGCGCAAACGGCGTTGCGTGCAAGCCCTTGCGAAATTGCCGCAGCAACTTCCAAACAAGAAACCGATTGTTCAAATTCTTTTACGCTGCCATCGGGCAACTTAACTTGTATCATAATATCCTCCTTGTAATGTGCAAATGTGTTTTGGTTATTTCGTGAAACTTTTTGCCTTTGGTGTTAGCCAAACTTTTTTGCTGTTTGTTTGAACCGACTTCGCACTGACGTTTTGATCCTACATTTTGCCATTAGTTTCTTCCAACTTTTCGCCGCCAAGCGCACCATAAACTTTCGCAAAACTGTGCCTAGGCAACAAAAAAGCCCTTATGAAAATTTCATAAGGACGAAAAAATTCCGCGGTTCCACCTTAATTGACGGCAAAAGCCATCCGCTTTGCGCCAAACTGCGCGTTGGCATACGTGCCAAAGCAAAGTGGTATTTTTGCGTTTCGTTTGCAACAATTCCACCGCCTGTCGCTCTCTGAAAAACTACCCTCGCAAAACGTTGTCTTTGCCCCTTTAGGCATATTCGGTATGTCTTTATTTTAGTACAGCAAAGAAAATGTGTCAACTGTTTGAATGCATTTTGAACAAAGTAAAGCACAAATTGTGCGAATTTACTCTACATTCTGAAATTCGCAATCAAACAGCCGCATAAGCGTACAAAAATCCTCAGATGGGTGTTTTTTGCCGAAAACAGTCAGGCGTTTGGGCTTCAATAAAAGCACGTTTATTGCAGCCTCCTCCTCTACCGTCGGTGATGGCGCAAGGGATTGCACGTTGGGCAAAATGTCGTTGTGGCTGTCGTATTCCAAAAAACTGTTATCTTCCAAAGTTAATGTTAGGTGGGAAACCTTGCAAGTTATCGATTCCAAAAGATATTGCAAAAATTCCAAAATAAGTTGCCTATCTTGCAAAATAAAGTTGTTATCCGAAACCAACTTGGCAATTTCTTTCCATTTGCGTTTTAACAGTGACATTTTGAAATTGTAGTAGCCGTCGATATACATCGGCTTATCCACATCCAAAATTTTTGTGATAATTTGCTGATCGTAACTTTTGTCGAATACGCACATCGTGTTTATCAAAACGTTTTGAAAAAAATCACATTGCGAAACCTTCAAACATTTGCGCACGAAAATGTTTTTGTAGCCCAATGCCACCGCCGACGAAACGCTTTCTGACAGCAACCGTTTCAGTTGAAAACGAAATGTGTCCGAGCACGCCAAGGCGTAGTAGCAACGTCTTTTGTCCTCCACGTCCGTTGCAATGCCGTCTATTTCCGTCACGGCAGATGCCATTTGACTTTTGATGTATTCCAAAATGTGCTTGTCGCTTTTGGGTACGCTTATCGTTGTTTCGTACATACTTGTAGTGTATGCAAAACACCAAAAGTTTATTTGACGAGAACAATTTTTGACAAATTTTGCGCAATTGCGTGTGTGAACTCCGAAAAAGGATATACCGCAAAATATTAAAAACAAAAAGCCGACTACATTTTCAATGTTTTTGTCCAGGCTTTGTCTTCCACCGAAACACGCAAGGAGTCGCGCATCTTCTGCAAAGCCGTGTTGTAGGCAAACACGTTCAACGCCGTGCGCGCTTGGTTTTCCATAAAGTTTACCGTTTGATCGCGACACTTTGTCATTGCAGTTGCCACCAGCCACGCTACCGCCATATCCACGTAATAATGACCGAATTTTACTTCACTTAAAAGTTGAAAAATGTCGAAAATGTGCGCTTCGTCCAAAAAGTTAGCCAAAAGGTTTACCAACCCGTAACGGCAAACAAACGGTCGGTCATCACGGCACATTTGCGAAAACAAATCGAAATAGAGCTGGCGCTCGACTTGCGGCACCTTCACGGTGTTACTGTCGCACACTGCCCAATTTTCCAACGTTGCGGCAAAATCTCGCAGCAACAGGCTCTTTTGATCAAAAGGCAATTTGGCAAGAGACACTGCCATTCCCTTTAACATATCCACTTCGAAGTAGTCGTGCGTTGGCAAAGCCAAAATTTGCGCAAGACAATTTGCGTAGCGTTTTGCAACGCTACGCACAAAGGGCACGGTGCAACCAATTGTTCGTACACCGCTGTTGATGATTTTGTTGTTAAAATTGTCAAATTGGCAGTTGCTGTTTTGCCTAAACAACTGCAACAGCTCTTGATAATCCAAATTGTCCATACGATTTTCCTTCATAGTTCTCTCCACGGTAGCAGACTAAACGGCGTTTGCGAATACAGACGAACGGAGTTAAAGCATCAATCCAAACAACAGCCCATTGCAAAAACAGCAAACAACCAAATGCCGCTCGGAGCATCGGGTGCGAAGGGGCGGCAGGATTTTTTTTGTTTTGACAAAAGCAGCAAAAAATAAAGGCCCAAGCAAAAATGGGCCTGTTTTGGCATTAAGCTTTACTTCTTTTGAGCGTCGATAAAATTCACAATATTACCCACTACCAAAAAGTCGTTGGCGGTTTCGTCGGGTATAGTAATTCCGAATTCGTCTTCCAAAGTCATAATCAAATCGGCAATGTCAAGGCTGTCCGCGCCAAGGTCTTTTACCAAATCGGATTGCAAAGTAACTTTGCTTGCGTCGATGCTGAATTGTTGAGCAATAAGCTTTTGCACTTTTTCAAAAGTCATATGTGTTGCCTCCTATATTGACTGAATATATTTTACATTATTTCGGCAAATATTTCAACTGTTTTAACAAAATATTCCTTTGATGCATAGTATTTAGTATGAAATACTGCCGAAGCGGACGCTTTTTGAATGAACAGACCTATTTGGAAACTGTCTGCAAAACAAGCGGAGAGAAACATGCGAATTGTTGCATGCCCACCTATCCTTTTGTGCAATGCGTTTACCAAACGAAATGCGGCAAGGTTTGCGTGCATTGCGACAACCACTGCACAAAGGTGGAACTGCAACTGCGAAAGTCGCCATACTTTCGAAACAGCCGAACGACTAGTTTTTTAAGTGACGAAAGACAATGAAAACTGAAAAATAGGTATCAAAAACTCAAACTTTGCTATGCGAAAATTCCCTAATAACGGCTTATTCGCGGTGCCATAATACTATGCGTGTCATATTATTTTAAAAAAGCCAAATTTCTGATATAATCTGACAAAAATAAGCGTGCCCTTGAATGTGCACCGCTGTTACAACGGCTCTTTGGGGCAGTTTTATCGATTTTTTGCAACAAACAGACAAACTCCCATTTTTTCAAAGGAAAATCTGTTGCAAAATCGTTTGAAATTTAAATGGTGAATATTCGGCACGAACGCCGAAAACATAACGCTTAAAAATGGATTTGAAAAGTTCAAAAGAACCTTCCGCACTATTATTTCAACGAAGTTCAACTACCAAAAATGTAAAAAACAGACTGCAAATGCAAAGCAAATGCAGTCTTGTTTTCTTACAAATCATCGGCATCCTGAATCGGTTTAGCGTTTCTGCCCCATCCTATGGGGTTACCCGTATAACTACCCGATGGGTCCCCTTCGCTTTCGGATGTGGACTTGCTGCTGCTCTTTGCGCCTTTCTTGGCGTTAGAACTGTTGGTCGATTTGCAATTTTTGTTAGAACCAGATTTTGTGCCAGAGCTGTTTTTTGTGGATTTCATTTTTTCTGCACCTCCTGCAATTAGTTTGTCCCATAGACAAAAATATAAACCTTTGAAACACAAACTTTTCAACGTTATTTTTTGAGTTCTGCACAATTGCCAAAAGCCACAAATCACTCCAACATTTGACAATCGTTTTTGCTTGTTCTCCAGAACCCTTTCAAAAACTGTTTTCTATTTAAAAAAAACAATACAGACAACTGCCTACAAAAGCATACAAATGCTCGATATTAAAAAACATCAAACACGGCAACTCACAACCGCTACAACTAAAATTTCGCCGCAATCGCACAATCTTTCGGCGACAGCACACAACTTTTCACAAAAGCTATCACCAACCATCGACACAGCATCCGCCTAAAACCGTCAACAACAACTAACACAACAACACGTCCAACCACCAACATGACAACAATGCACAACTCCACAGATAACTCACAAAATGTTCTAACTAAATATTGCGGTGCCAAGCACATCAAATACCGTAAATCTCTGTAAAATCCGAGATTGCTCAACCAGTAATCGCATTTGGATTTTGCCCCACGTCGTCTCACGGATAACCGCCTACCCCCTCAAAAAAAAAAACGGCGCCATGCACTTTGCTTGGCGCCGTTAATTATTTTAAGTTTGTGTTATCAGCCCTTCATTCTGCGCAAGAACGGCGGAATACTTTTATCTTCTTCAACAGCGATCGTGCCGGAAATTGTGCCGTTGTTGTTTCTGGGGGCATTCTGCTGTTGTTGTTGAGCGTTGTTGGCAACGTTTTTCTTACCGACCGTGTCAATTGGGTTCAACGTTGCGGTAGCAGCGCTGTTTGCGTCTGCACGGCGTTTCATATTGTCCGCAGCAACCTGTGTTGCCGTTTCACTTCCGAAGAACGCCGCTTTTTCGTCGTTTTCGCCGGAGAATCCCGTTGCAATCAACGTTACGCGAACTTCGTCTTTCATATTGTCGTCAAACGCCATACCGAACAGCACGTTTGCATTTGGAGAAATAACTTGTTTAACAAGGTCTACACCAACGGTAACTTCATCCAATGTGAGGTCATCGCCGCCGCGGAAGTTGATCATCAAGTTTGCCGCACCTTGAATTGTCGTTTCGGAAAGAGGTGAGTAAACAGCCTTGCGAATAGCGTCGATAGTTTTGTTTTTGCCTTTTCCTTCGCCGATACCCATGTGAGCCATACCACTGTCTCTCATTGCGCATTGAACGTCTGCAAGGTCGAGGTTGATTCTGCCGTTTTGAACAACAATTTCCGTTATTCCGCGAATACCTTGCATCAAGATTTCGTCTGCTTTTGCAAACGCATCTTTGATGGAGAAGTTTTTATCTCTGTTGAGTTTTTCGTTTTGAACGATCACCAAAGCGTCTACGTTGCCTTTGAGGTTTTCAATGCCCATTTCGGCATATTGCATACGACGGCAACCTTCAAATGCAAACGGCTTCGTAACGACGGCAACCGTCAAAATGCCCAATTCACGCGCAACTTGCGCCACAACGGGAGCAGCACCTGTGCCTGTGCCGCCGCCCATACCTGCAGCAATAAACAGCAAGTCTACGCCGTCCAACACTTGTTGAATTGTAGTACGGCTTTCTTCCGCAGCCTGACGTCCGATTTCGGGGTTGGCACCTGCGCCCAAGCCCTTGGTAAGTTTTTCGCCAATAATCAATCTTTTGGCGTTGATTGTGCTTAAAGCCTGCTTATCAGTGTTCATGGCCAAAAACTCAACGTTTCCGATTTCTTGTTTTATCATTGCGTTTACGGCGTTTCCACCGCCACCGCCAATGCCTACAACCAAAAGTTTTGCAATGTTGCCTGTTGATGAACTTGTATCCATAGTATGTCTCCTTTTTACTTGCGGAAGAATGCCAGAATTCCTCTTCCGGCGTTATCGTTTTTTATAGCTTCGGCAATCAAACCGTAGCAAGAGGTATATTCGTTTCTGTTTGTTTGAGGATTTGCACTTTCGTACACCGTTACGTTTTTGCCCAAGAAAGATGCCAACACATAAGAGCCTCCGCGAAGATAACTCAATCCGCCGCCCGTCAAAACAATGGGTGTGTTGAAGGGAATTTCCTTCTCGCAGAATTGAAAACTCTTCATAATGTAGTCGGCAATTTGACCTATACGCGCAACAAGCACTTCATTCGTTTGTTTTGCGTCAAGTGCCCTGCCGTTTACGTTGTAGGTGTCACCCTCCTTAAATTCCAAACTCAAATTGATTTTTTCCAACGTTGCCATTGCAATCGAGTAGTCGCACCCGAAAACTTGGCACAAGTCGCTGGCCAAATAGCCGCTGCCCAACGAAAATGTTTTGGAAAACAGCAAACTCTTTCCGCCGCAAAGCATAACGTTGGAGGTGATGTGCCCAACGTCGATAACAATACAGTAGTTGTTTTGACGCATGCTTTGCACCACGTATTGTGATTCGGCGTCGCAAGTGTTTATGTAAGTAATGCGCCTTATTCCCTTTTGTTGCAACACAGGCGCAACGGAATTGCGGAAATATGCCTTCATATAAGAGAACGACACCAATGCCGTAAGTTTTGAAGCCACACTGCCAATGGGATCGAAGGATTTCATCACATCGTCCAAAAAGTAGTACACTGGTTTTCCGCCCATAGGCACAAAATCCGAACCTGCATCGTGGATATCTGCCTTTTTTACCAATTCCACAATGTCATCGCCGTCGATCTTTTTCTTGGAGTGGAAAGTTGTGGACGCTTCGCTGGTAACGGATGCACAAAACACACCCGGCACACCGACATAAATTTCTTTAATTTGCGAATCGGTTTTCTTTTCTACTTGTTGAATGGCGTCGATAATTGCTTGAGAAATAGTTTCCGGTTCGTACCAAGCGTTGTCGTCAAAACCATTGTAGGTGCTTTGACCAACCGCACGGATAACAAAATCGTATCTGCCGGGAACTTTTGTGGCTGCCATACAAGTTATTTTGCTGGAGCCGAAATCCAAAATAGCAACAAAATTGTTTTTCATAACTATCCTCGTTCTTTTTACTTTCGAGTTACCTTTCCGTCGGGATAAACTTCCAAAACGGTGCCTGCCTTTTGCAAATCTGATGTCGGGTCGCAATAGACACTAAATGCGTCGATGAGTTTGTCTGTAAGGGTGTTGGACGGCTCCATAATGCGAATTTTGGCACCAACGCCGGTGGTTATTGTCATAACGCCGTCGGAATCAAATGTAAACACATTGTCTGTCTTGCCCAAAATTGTGGGGATATCCTCTATTTCGCATTCGCATTGCCAAAGAGCCATTATGCTTTCCAAAATGCAATTTAGACGAGTGTTGTTTGTTTCGGACGTAAACAAAAGTTTTTGCCCATTTGCGTTTTGACTTGACAAAATGGGCGCTTCCATTGCGGAAGTTACGTTAATGCGTGCTTCGCCGTCCGAAGGGGCATCCACCACGTAACCGAAACTGTCCAAATACACATCTGCTCCGTCAATTTTTACCATCAAAACGGCAACTCGCTTTACAAAATGAACTTCCAAAATGTTGGGGAAATTTTTCACAATGCCAATTGCATGCCATTCGGGAAAAGCTGTGTTAAGTTGTTCTACAAGCTTGGATTTAGACAAAAACAAAATGTTTTGCCCTCTTGCAAATTGCAAAACGTCATCGGAAGTGGGTGCGCCATCCGTCGAGCTCATTTGTCCGCCATCGAAATTATGATAAACAGGCAAAACAAGCCGCACCGAAAACACACTGATAAATACGACAACTATTACAACCAAAACGGCAACTGCAATAATCAAAGTGAGCAACTTTTTGCTTTTCACGGTAAACTCCTTACAACTGACGGAAAGAATATTCTTGCCGTCATAAACGTGCAATTCAATTATACCGATAAAAGTTGATTCTGTCAATAGAATGAGCGCAAAAGAAAAGATTTTTTTGTTATAAAATATCTAGATAGAAATTGTAGTATTAAAAAATTATTGAAAATATATTTTGTTCGCGCGCTTGCGCGTGCGACGGCAAACAGGGTTGCACATGCGCCGACAACGCAGAGTGTCGTGCAAAGCAAGAACGCAGTAGTTTGCTCACAAGAAAATGACGCCGTTTGCGCATACAACAAACGTTCCACGCGCGAGACGACACTGTCGGCACGCAAGACATTTAGACGACTTATGTGCGCAAGCAAAAAGCATGCTTGCGCCACAGCTTTTGACACATTTCAAGTACCGTTGCTTTGCCACATTACGTGCGCCACCGCTTTTCGACAATGCCTACACAGCTATTCTTCCACAATACTTGCGCCCACCAAACGCAACTCTTCCGCAAAATTGCGATACCCCCTAAAAACGTGCTCGATTTCGTGCACAACGGTTTTACCTTCGGCACCAAGCGCTGCCACCACCAGTCCTGCTCCGCCGCGCAAATCGCGCGCAATAACTTCACCGCCCAAAAGGTTTTTCCCAACAATTTTTGCTTTGTTCCCCACAAGCTCCACATTGCCGCCCATTTTGTTCAACTGTTCGGCATTGTGTGCAAGACGATTTTCGAAAAGGTTTTCGGTAATGTAGGAAATTCCGCCATCGCTTTGGGCGCAAAGCGAAAGCAACAGTTGTTGACAATCGGTGGGAAATTTCGGATAAGGAGCCGTTGTAGTTTCGCCGTAGTTTTTGGGGCGTCCATTTGCGCAAAGCGTAACGGCATCGGAAAAAGTTTTTACTTCAAAGGGTTTTTTTAGGCGGTGCAAAAAGGCTTGAAAGTGTTGCGGATTGCAGTTTGTCAAAGAAACACAGCCGCCTGCCGATGCCACGCAGGCAAGGTAGGTGCAAGCGACAATTCTATCGGGAATGACGGTAAATTCCGTGCCATGCAGCTTTGAAACGCCACAAATTTCCATACGAGAAGTGCCCACTCCGCTTATACGAGCGCCCATTTGCACAAGCATTTGTTCCAACGCCACCACTTCGGGCTCCAATGCGCAGTTGGCGAGCAAGGTGGTTCCGCCTGCAAGCGATGCGGCACACAGCAAGTTTTCCGTAGCACCCACACTGGGAAAACGCAAACGGAAAAAACAACCTTTGGGTTTACCAAAACACTTTGTGCCCAATTGGTTTTGTTCAACCGAAACGCCCATTGCCTCCAAACCTTCCAGATGAATGTCTATCGGGCGTGCACCTATGGCACAGCCTCCGATGGAAGGCAAAAACGCTTGACCGTAGGCGGCAACAAGCCCTCCCAAAACCAAACCGGAGCCGCGCAGCAGCTTGGCTTTTTCTTTGGGTACCGCCGTGGACACATTGCCGCTTACCGAAACAACTTCGTCTTGACGCACCACTTTTTTACCCAAAGTTTGCAACAACAAAAGCATGTTTTCCACATCTGCGATTTGCGGGCAGTTTTTCAACGTTACCTCTTCCGAAGTAAGCACCGTCGCACCCAACAAAGCCAAAGCGCAATTTTTTGCGCCGTAAATTTGCAGCTCGCCGAATAAAGGCTTTTTTCCGTCAATTATGTAATCCAAGTTTTTCTCCTTTCTAAAACGTCCGAAGATAAATTGAGCAAAATTCCCACCGCAGACATAAACACCACAAGCGATGTGCCGCCGTAGCTTACAAAAGGCAATGGCAAACCTGTTGGCGGAATGCTTCCCGTTACCACGGCAAAGTTCAACAGCGTTTGTACGGCAATAACGGCGGAAATTCCGCTTGCCAAAAAGCAACCGAATTTGTCTTGACAGTTGGCGGCAATTCGTACACCGCGCAAAATAACAATCAAATAAAGCAAAAACACCGCCGCGCACCCCATAAGCCCCGTTTCTTCGCCTATGACGGAAAAAATGAAGTCGCTTTCGGCAAAGGGCAAAAATCGGTATTTTTGACGGCTGTTGAAAAGTCCCACACCGAAAAAACCACCGCTACCCAAACCATAGAGGGATTGAATCAGTTGGTAGCCTTCGTCTTTGGGGGAAGCCCAAGGGTCGATAAACGCCAACAGCCGTTGCAAACGGTAAGGCTCGGTAAAAATCAACATAGGCACCGAAAGTGCTACAGGCACCAATAGCAGAAGAAAATGTTTCCACTTCATTCCACCCAAAAACAGCATGATGATCATAAGCAAAGCCATGCACATGGTTATCGACATGTTGGGCTCGGCAATAATCAAGCCGCAAAACACTACGCCTACGCCGATTATCGGCAAACAGTTGCGAAACTTGCTCATGTCCTTTTTGGACATATACACCGCACAAAAAAGCACAAAAGCAAATTTTGCCACTTCCGAAGGTTGCATGGAAAAACTGCCGAAGCCTATCCACCTCTTTGCGCCATAGTTTTCAATGCTTATTCCCGGAACAAACACCAATATCAACAGCACAATGGAAACAACAACGCCGACAATCCACAATTTTTTTACAAATTTCAAGTCGATTTGGCTGATAACCAACATTGCAACCAATCCGAAAACGGCCCCGAAAAGTTGTTTGAGCAGAAAAAAATATTTGTTGCCGTAGGTTATTTCCGCAGTGTAGACACTTGCACTGTAAACAAACAGCAACCCCAGCGCAACCAACGCCAACACTGCCGACAGCAACACAAAATCAATTCTTTTTTTCGCCACGGCACAGTTCCTCCACCAACTTGACGAAATAGTTTCCGCGTTTGTCGTACCCGTCAAACATATCAAAACTGGCGCAAGCGTTGGACATAAGCACCACACCGCCTATGTTTTTGATCTTTCGATAGCACAATTCTACCGCTTGTTTGTAACTTTCGCACTTTTTCACTTGCACTGAATATCTTTGGGAAGTTTCGAAAATTTTGTTTGCCGTTTCCCCCAAAGCGCACACAAGTTTTACGTTGGAATTTAGGTGTCGAAAAACTTCGTCGAACTCGCACCCCTTGTCTGAGCCGCCTAAAATAAGCGCCAAAGGAACGTTTTCGAAACACTCCAAAGCACTGACTGTGGCGTGCACGTTGGTTGCCTTGCTGTCGTCCACAAAAGTTACGCCGTTGAATTCCGCCACCGTTTGCAATCTGTGAGGAAGATATCTGTATGTTGAAATGCCATTGCAACTTTCGTCAACGGGAACTCCCAACAAGTAGCACACCAACACTGCGCACAAAGCATTTGAAAGGTTGTGCTTTCGCAACGTGCGCAAAAAATCGCAGGCATAGTTGATTGTTTTGCCGCAACAGTTAAGGTGCAAAATGCCGTCGGCATAGTAACAGTTGGCGTTGGGATTTTGCGTGGAATAATAAAGCGTGTATGCAGGACTATCGGCGGAAACGTTCAAAGCAACTTGGTCATCTGCATTAAACACTGCGTAACTATCGGCTTTTTGATGCAAAAAATTGTTGCACTTCGCCCGTATGTAGTTATCCAAATTTTCGTGGTAATCCAAGTGGTCGGGAGCAATGTTTGTAACCACACTGATAAACGGAGCAAACAGCCGCGCACAGTCCAGTTGAAAGCTGGAACTTTCCAACACGGCAATTTCCTCTTTGCCTATATCCATCACTTCCGAAGAAAAGGGCACACCTCCATTGCCCAATAAACGAGCCTTTTTGCCGACGTTTTGCAACACGTGAAAAATAAGTTGACAAGTTGTTGTTTTGCCGTTTGTGCCGGTAACGGAAACGCACGGCGACTGGCAATAGGGAAAACAAAAATCCAATTCGTCCACTATTTTTGCTCCTGATTGCCTTGCCAAACACATACCTGCCGCATTGGGTTTTACGCCGGGGCTGGTGATAACCAAACTTTCCTCGGAAAATTTGCAGCAGTTTGCAAAGCCGTTTGTGTCGTCGTAGAACGTGCAACTCAAACCCAACCCATTTATCATTTTATGCAGGCTTTCGCCCGTTTTGCCCCTTCCGTAGAGTATTATGTCTGTCATATTATTCTCCAAAACACAGTAAAATCGATATACTTAGCACCGTTATTGCACAATATATTACACAAATGCGAGTTTCGCTCATGCCTTTTTGTTGCAAATGATGGTGATATGGCGCCATCAAAAACACACGTTTGCCATTTGTCAGCTTAAAATACGTCACCTGCAGTATCACCGAGACACAAGAAATAACGTAAGTTAGCCCAACGATCGGGATAAAAAGGCTGTACCGCGTAAAAATAGATACGCACGCCACCAATGCTCCCAACCCAAGCGAGCCGGTATCCCCCATAAACACCTTTGCGTCGTTGGCATTGAACAGCAAAAATGCCAAAAGCGCACCTGCGGAAAGCACGCACAGCGTCAAAACATCTTTTGTTTGTTGCATAGCATATGTGTCTCCCAAAGTTTCCAACCGCAAAATTTCTTTGGCAAGCAACAGAGCCATGCCACCTAAGTAGCAAATGGTTACGGAAGTTGCCAAGCCGTCAATTCCATCGGTCAAATTCACTCCGTTGGTGCACGCCAAAAAAATAAAAATCACCAACGGCACAATCCACCACCCCACAGCCAGTTGCTTGTCCGTGAAAGGAATGCGCAGTTTGTCGCCAATGGAAACGTTGCGCCACACAAACAGCGCAACCACAACGGCTATTGCCAACTGTACTATGATTTTTTGATAAGCGCAAAGCCCTTGGTTACGTTTGAATTTTATTTTGATAAAGTCGTCCAAAAATCCCACGAAAGCATAGCCGAAAAACACCGCCAAACTTACAGCAGTACCTGCGTTTTCAAGGTCGCAAAAAATGCATCCGGCAACCACAATTGCCAAAATGAAGGCAATTCCTCCCATAGTGGGTGTGCCGTTCTTAGCGCTGTGTTCCGTTACGTATTGCAGAATAGATTGCCCTGCTTTAGCCTTGCGCAAAAGCGGTAACAATGCAAAATTTGCGGCAAGCGAAAGCACAAAAGCCACAATGAAGGATAGTGGTAAAACGTTCATGCAAAAAACCTCTTTTTTCTATGTAAAAGCCGATAGGAATAATACGACAAAGGTTGTGGTTACAGGCATTCGCTGCGTTAAGTTTATTTTGCTGATACATTCATGCTACCAGCCCAACGCGTCGCCACTGTGCAGGTGCGCAACCGATCCAACACGCTGCCGAAAGCGCACTCTCTACTCGCTTTTGTTAAGCAAACTTTTTACCACGTCAACGTCGGAATAAGGAATTTTTTTGCCCTTTATTTCCTGATAAACCTCCGAACCTTTGCCCAATACGGCAACTGTGTCCGAACAGCCTGCCAAAGAAAGAGCAAATTCCGTTGCCTGGCTTCTGTTCAAAATGACTTTGTAGGGGCAAGTTAGCCTTGCGGCAACGTCTTGCGCTATAACGCGCGGATCCTCATATCGCGGATTATCGTTGGTAAGCACGGCAAAATCGGCAAAAGCAGAAACTTTTTCCGCAATAACGGGGCGTTTGAACTTATCACGGTTGCCGCCGCACCCAAACACTACAATCAATTTGCCTTGGCAAGTGGCTTTGAGATACTTCAAAATGTTTTCAACTCCGTCCGGCGTGTGCGCAAAATCCACAACAATTCTTGTCCCATCGCGCCGAAACACCGTTTCGTTGCGTCCGCTTACGTAGGAAATTTCCCCCACGGCACAAACTGCGCTGTCGATATCCACACGCATTGCCGTTGCACACGTCAACGCCGCTAAAACGTTGTATACGTTGAATTCCCCCAAAAGTTTTGTGGTTACAACGGCCTTTTGCCCAAACGCCTCCACTGCGAATTTGGTTTGATCGGGCAAACACCTGACGTTTTGCGCCATGCAGTCGGCAACCCCCTTTGCGGAATAAGTTGCCGTGTGCGGAAAACTTGCCGCAATTTCCTTGCCCAACTCATCGTCTACGTTCACCACTGCGTTTTTTATGTATTCTGCTGAGAAGAAACTCTTTTTTGCCTTTGCGTAATTTTCCATTGTTTTAAAAAAATCCAAATGGTCTTGCGAAAAATTGGTGAAAATTGCCAATTCGGAATTCACTCCGCGCAACTTTTGCAACGCAATGGCGTGTGCTGAAACCTCCATAACCACAATTTGCACCTTGTTAAGGTACATTTGCTTAAACCAATAGTGCAAATAAATGGGGTCAGGCGTTGTAAGTGCCACTTCGTGCTTTTGCCCATTGAAAAAAATGCCGTTAGTGCCTATCACCGCTGTATTGTAGCCGACTTTGGAAAGAATACTTTCCAAAATGTAACTTGTGGAAGTTTTGCCGTTAGTGCCCACGATGGAAATTATCTTCAACTTGTCGGCGTAGCCGCCGTAAAAGTTTTTGGCAATTTGCGCCATTGCCACGCGCGAACTGGGCACCACAATTTGTAATGCTTTGGTATCCAACGGTCTTTCGCATACCAATGCCACACAGCCTTCGCCCACCGCCTTGCGGAAAAAATTGTGACCATCGTATTTTTGCCCCGAAAGGCAAAAGAACATACAGCCGTTTTTGAGTGTAGAGGTATCGCAAGAAAGAGATTGTATGTCGGGGTTGCCTTCCCCAACCAGTTTGCAGCTTACGCCTCTTAACAACTCGTTTAGATACATTTAGTTTTCTCCCAAAAGAAATAATCCATACAAAACATTGTTCGTATGGATTATTTTATTACAATATATCTTTATTTATGTATGCGCAGAACATTTGGAAATGAGCGAGCTTTGCTACTTTTCCAACTTGATACGGCTCGATTTCAATGCAACCGCCGGCAAAATTTGAGTGCTCAGAACATTTGGAAATGTGCCTCGTCAGCAACTGCCGAGAATGAATGCGCCGCAAATAGCATATATCCGTGCGCTGTTGGCGTTTCGGCAAGGATTCCGCTCCTTTTTCCCCGCCACAAAAACATCCAAACACAACCGAGAGTTCACGCCGAGCCTTTATTCCAACGGGTCGATTTGTTTGTAGTCGATAATTCCCCTAAAAACCAACCCTGCGTAAGGCGCCGCAACAACGGAGCCGTAACTTTGTCCTTGCGGTTCGTCCACTATCATCAAGCAAAGATACTTTGGCTTGCTTGCTGGGAAAAACCCTACAAACGACGACACGTATTTTCCCGTCGCCAACGCTCCGTTCACAAACTTTTGCGCCGTTCCGGTTTTTCCGCCCACCTGATAGCCCTCTATATAAGCGTTTTTGCCACCGCCTTCTTTCACAACTCTTTCCAACATTTTGGCGACTTGTGCACTTGTTTCTTCACTTACCACGCGGTTCAATACCGTAGGCGAAAACCTTTTTACCACCTTTCCCGTTGTAGGGTCGGTTATTTCCTTCACCAAATAGGGCTGCATGCGCAAGCCACCGTTCACCGCCGAAGCCGTCGCAACGCATAGTTGCAGTGCCGTAACAGCGATTGTTTGTCCAAAGCCAATGCGCGCCAAATCACCATTGGTAACGGCGCTTTCGGGGACCAACAACCCCGGTTGTTCCCCTGCGAAATCTATGCCGGTGACCTTGCCGTAGCCGAATTTTTCCAAATAGTCGTACATCGTCGTTTTTCCCAGCGAAAGGGCGATATCTGTAAAAATCGGGTTGCAACTGTTGTTGAGCGCGTCAGAAAGTGTTTGGTTAGAGTGTTTGCCGTTGACGTGCTTTGTCCAACAACTTATTTTGGAACCGTCTATTATCCTTGTGCCGCTGTTGTTGGAGAACACATACTGCGCTGAAAAGGCTTTGGCGTTTCCCTTTTGATATTCTTCCAAACAAGCCGCTGCCGTAAGCACTTTAAAAGTGGATCCCGGCTCGTAAACATCCGTCAGCAAGGTGTTTTTGGTATATTTTGTCAATTCTTCCAAATCGTCTCGCGGAAGATTGTTCAAATCGACACTGGGTTTGCTTGCCATGGCAAGAATTTCTCCCGTGGTAACATCCATCACAATGCAGCGTGCCGCAACGGGATTTTGCTGATACATTGCCAATTGCAACACGTTTTCCACCACTGTTTGAATAACCGAATCGATTGTAAGTTGCACCGTCAAACCGTCAACTGCCGGCAGATAAGTCATGTTGCCATCGGCAAGTTCGCTGCCCACCAAATCCGTTTCGGTAAGTAATGCACCGTTTAACCCTTGCAAATACTTGTCGTAGTAGGCCTCGATTCCCGTTTGACCAATGCCGTCGGAAGAAACAAACCCCAAAACTTGCGAAAGAAAATCTCCGAAAACGTAACTGCGCACGCCGGTGGAAGCCAAATAAACGCCCTCCAAATCGCATTCGCGAATGGCATTTGCCTGCTCGCTTGTTATTTGCCGCGCCAAAGTAACTTCCGATACGCCCTGTTTAAGCAGTTTTTCTTTCAATTCCGTGCTGTCTTTTTGCAAAATTGCCGCAAGTTTGTTTGCGCACAAATCGGCGTCGCGCACACTTTGCGGTCGGGCATAAACTCCGTAGCCTGTTTCCGTTGTGGCAAGCAAATTGCCGTTTGCATCCACAATATCTCCGCGATAAGCCTTAACGGGCAAATCGCGTTGCCATTGTTCCGCCGCCTTTTGTTGCAAATCTTTGCCCCAAACTACTTGTATATAGCCTAAACGCAAAAATATGACAGAGAACAAAAAAATTGCCGCCACCAAAAGTGACAGCAATCGTTTTTTAGATGTAAAATAGCTTTGTTGCAAATCAGCCTCCGAACACTCCGCTTAACCAATCGCACAAACTATCAAACCAGTTAGATTCGATATTGAAATTTTGCGCGGGTCTTGTTTGTAATCTCGTGTACGTTACTGTTTCCGAATCATTTGCACTTACGTAGCCAAGGTCTTCGGCTTTTTGAGCCAACGCAGCTTCATCGTCTACGGTCAGTTCGTTTTCCAAAGCGGCAATGTTATCCAAAGTATCTTGATAGTTGCCTGTAAGCGCCACGCTTTCGGCAAATGAGCCGGAAACTGCCACCGAAGCAAGCACAATTCCCAAAACCAACGCCAAAACAACGGTAACGTAGCTGATGATTGCCACCTTGGTTTTGGTGGTCATTTTGCCCGCTGACACAACGCTGCCCGTTTGATACTCTCTTTGATAGTTCATAGTAAGAGTTTGTTGCGTGGGCATTGTGTCTGCGTTAAGCACAGTTTCTTTTTTGGTGCCTTCATCTATTTGAGAAAAGTTTCCCAACTTCTTTTGCACGCTTTCAAGAGAAAATTCCTGCGTATCGGGCGCCAAATAGGTGGCCGAATAGGATGCGTCCAAATTTGAGTACACATCTGTGTTATCATAGTTGTTTTTATCTGCGTTCATTCTCATCTTATTCACCACCGTGTTTTTCAGAACTACTCTTTTTCAAAAACTCTTAACTTTGCACTTTGCGAGCGCGAATTGTTTGTCAACTCTTCTTCACTCGGCAAAATAGGCTTTTTGTTTATCAGTTTGCCCTGCGCTTTGTGTCCGCAAACACAAACAGGCAAATTGGGTGGGCAAATACATCCCGTTGCCAAATCGGCAAAACAATGTTTTACAATTCGGTCTTCCAACGAGTGGAAGGTTATCACGGCTATTCTGCCCTTGGGGTTCAGACGGTTGCACATTTCGTGCAAGGCTTCGTCCAAGCCGTCCAATTCTTTGTTAACTTCGATACGCAACGCCTGAAATGTTCGTTTTGCAGGGTGTCCGCCTTTGCGCCTAACCGCCGCAGGTATCGATTTATCTATTATATTTACCAACTGTCCGCAAGTTTCTATCGGGGAAATTTCCCTTTGCAAAACAATGTTTTTTGCAATAACTTTGGCAAAGTTTTCTTCGCCGTAGTCGCGAATAATTGTAAACAGTGTGTGTTCATCGTAGGTGTTCACCACCGTTTTGGCAGAGAGGTTTTGCGATGCGTCCATTCTCATATCCAACGGCGCATCCACAGCCATATACGAGAACCCGCGTTTGGGGTTGTCAATCTGATACGAGCTGACTCCCAAGTCCGCCAAGAAACCGTCCACCCTCGATAGCCCCAAACTGTCGAGAGTCAAGTCCACGTTCTTAAAATCACCATGAACGAAGAAGACGTTTCCAAGCTGCCCCAAACGCTGCTTGCACGCTGCCAACGCTTCGGTGTCCTTGTCGACACAAACAAGTTTGCCACCCAAAAGACGTTTGGCTATTTCTGCGGAATGACCACCGCCTCCGCAAGTGCAATCAACGTAGACGCCCTGCGGATTGATATTCAAATTTTCAATACATTCGGTCAATAACACCGATTTGTGAGCAAAAATCATTTTGTCGGTTTTGGACTTGTTTTCATAGCTGCGTCTAACTTGCGATAAATTTCGTCAAGCGCTGCGCCCGTCAAAGTTGCACCGCCAAATTTTTCTTGCCAAGCTTCCTCACTCCAAATTTGAGCCTTGGTGAAAGCACCGACAATTCTGACGTCCTTTTTGATCCCAACCATTTCGATCAAATCGTCCGGCAACATAAACCGTCCCTGATCGTCCGCCGTAACCGCGCGGCTGAACGCCGCAATTTTGGTTAGCATAAGCGATTGCTCGGGATCCAAACTTTCCAAAGAAAGCAGAGAACTCAAAACTTCCTGTGTTTCGTCAGCCTTATAAACGTGGATACAACCGTTTGCGCCGGGCATAAGAAAGTAACTTTTCCCCAATTCCTTGCGGAAGTTGGACGGAAGTCTTATTCTGTTTTTGTCATCCAACGAATGTTGGTAGTTGCCCAGTAAAAACATTATACCGCTCCTTTTATAAGTAAGCTTATTTTATCACACCTTTTAACCAATTTCAACCCTTTTTAACCCTTTTTTTACCTTTTTTTGGACAATTGAAAAAATAGTTTAAAATTTCATTTTTGATGCCATTATTATAGAACATTTATTCGCTTTTTAGTCCCAAAAAATTTCAAAAATAGAACATATATTCGCTTTCTTAGAGCTTCTGCACTGCTCCAAAATGGAACAAATTTTCGCTTATTGCAACACCACCACTACACTAAAAAATTGAGCAAATATGCGCTTTCTTTAAACCAAAATATGGAACAAATTTTCGTTTATTGTGGGGTTTCAGAAACGCCCAAATTTCGAGCAAATTTTCGCTTATTGCAGTGCCTACAAAACGCTAAAATGTGGAACGAATATTTGCTTATTGCCGAGTTTACAAAACAATAAAAAATCGAGCAAATTTTCGACGTACCAACCTAAAAGACGCACCGCAAAAAGGCTCCCTCCCGGAGGGAGGCTTGGTTCCCAAATCGTCAAATGGTTTTGAACACACAAAAGGGCGCGGATTGCTCCACGCCCAAAAATGTTTTTGTTGAAGAACTTATTTGTTCAAATTAAGAACTACGCTTGCGGTGTTGTCAGCATAGGCATACACAATGTTTCCGTTTGCGTCAGTTTTAAACGTTGCTTTCTCCGTCAAGTCAACGAAATCGCCGTCGTTAAGAGTTGCGAACAACTCTGTCAAATCAGCGTTTGCAGCGGCTTTGTACGCTGTTGTTTCTGTTCCACCTTCACCAGTGACTGTTTCAAGTGTAGCAACTACAAATTTATCTGCAACTTTGGTGATGTAGTAGGTGATTTCGTCAATTTTTCCAAGGTCAACAATGTTTTCGCCTTTTTCGTTGGGAACAAGCAATTCGGCAAGCAATGCATTTTCTACTTGGTGCGCTTCTGTTTCAGCGTTGGATTGATGAGCTTTTTTGATAAACGATGTGTAGCCAACAACAGATACCGTTGCCAAAATGGCAAGGATCGCGATTACAACAAGCAATTCCACCAATGTGAAACCTTGTTTTCTGTTTTGTTTTTTCATTTTCTAATTTTCCTTTCGGCTTTTCGCCGTGATATATTTTTTTGTTTTTGTGACGTTTTTTTTGTGTCGTGCCACAAGCGACATTGTTTTGTACGGCGGTGCCGCAGTTCGAAATTTCAGTAGTTACAAATGTATTATTTATTATTTGGTTTTTCAGCTAAACTTGCGCCAATTAAATCGGTTGCATATGTTTGGTCAGCCATCCGTATTACATACCACTCTGGTTCATCGAAATAATTGCTTTCAAATTCAAATGTTGTTTCAAGAGCAAGGTCCCATGCTGCAATTGCGGCCTGTGGCACAGACTCACTGTTGCAATTGAAAAAGTCGTTATTTTTGCAGATAAACGTCATTTTGCCATTATCTTCAAGATGGATATATCTGTTTTGGAACCAACCTTTTCCTGTATGTTTAAAAACACAGTTTTCGACATCAAGAATAGCCCCGTCGCTAGTGTTGGCAAATTGAATGCACTCCCAGTCCATATTATCAAAAGTACAATTAATCACTTTTAAAGTGCCGGCGAATCCACTGTTTGCATATATAGCCGAAAGATTACCTTTTTTGTATTCCCAACCATAATGTTCGAGAGTTTCTTGATCAACTACAACTTCATTGTGAATCTCAGAGAAGAAAATATCCTTATATGTTACAACAACAGATGAGTCTGATGTAGTGGATGTAAATGAAGATTTTCCCATTATTTTATAACCATTACCATCTAATACAAGACTTCTGTTAATCGTAATTGAACCAATATTAAATAATGTATTTTGTAAACGTCCCAATTCGTAATCACTATTAATAAAGGCGTTTAAATCATCAATATTATATATTTCATATCCTATTGCTTTCTTTTTAATTGTATCAATTTCATCATCACTAATTTCAGTAGAATTAACTCCCACAAATTCAGCTCCGCTTTCATTCGTAGCATAAGCAGCTTTAATTGCGTTTGCCTTGTCTTCTACTGTAACTGTTGCTGTAGCAACCACTACATTAACATCTGCACCAGACTCGGCAACAAAACGTCCCTTTGCGATCTCAACATAACCAACTTCGCCAAATTCATGCCAAGAATTGCCATCAATGGCATTTATTTCCAGAGAGCCCAACTCTCCGTAGTGACGAACCGTTGCTTTGGGTGCGGTTATCGTGCCGCTTTGAATGTTTCCTGCAATGGTTACCGTTGCATTGGAAGTTTCGTCTTCGATTGTAAGTGAAGTAATTTCGCAGCCATCCGCAACTTCTACACCAACAAGACTTTCAAGTGTAACGGCGCCCACATTGTTTTGGAAATAGAGAGAATAATCGGATGTTCCGGAGTAGGGTTCCCCTTCTTCGTTGTTTACAAACTTCCACAAATCGGCGCCGGAAGAAAGATTGCCTGCGGAATAAACTTCTTTGCCGTTTTCGTCCAAAAGTGCGAAACGGTTGTTTTCGATGTCGTAAACAAAGTCGTAGCCGGCGGCTGTGGGGGTAAGTTTGGTAACATCAAAACCGTTTTCGCTTACCACTGCAAGCGCATTGCCCAATGTGTTGGGTTGACCGTCAAGAACTTCGTCTGCCATAAGAACATCGTTAATTTGTTTTACAAGCGCAGTGTCGTTAGACACGTTTGCTTTTTTAATAAAAGATGTGTACCCTACGATAGAAACTGTTGCCAAAACTGCAAGAATGGCAATGACAACAAGCAATTCCACAAGGGTAAAACCTTTACGCTTTTGTTGTTTCATAGTGTTTTTACCTCGTAAATTATTTATTTGCGCGCGATTTTGTTTGCCGCGTGCGGCAAATTGAAGTGAGAGTGAATTTTTTACAACGGTTTACAATTTAACGCCGTCATTGCGAGGAGCGGAGCGACGTGGCAATCTAGTTGGATATTGTCAAAGATTACCGAATTGCTTCACTTCGTTGGCAATGATGACCTACGCGTCCGGCGTGGGGTTGGTTGGCAACCTAGTGTTTTGCAATGTCGCAAAAATTCAACCAAAACAAAGCAATCAATTATTCCACCTGCAATGCAGCACAAAGATTTTGCGTGTGGAAGCAAAGACGGGTTTTGTAGTAGTCTCCGTTTTGCTTTGCACGTGCTGTTCTTCGCGCTTGTGGGATTTTATGTATTCAGCAATTTTTCGTATTGCGTGAATGGACAAAATGATTGTGGCAATGGTTATAACCAAAGTAACTACGTCGAACACAATGGTGGAAACGGAAAGGAGCACCGTTACCAAATCGTTGATTGCTTCCACCGTTTCGCCGAGATTTGCTACTTGCGACCACTGCCAATTGGCATAGATAAGAAAAGCAGAGCAGGTGCCTATCGCTATGCCGAACGCCAAGAAAACCGCGCGAGCAACCATCATTTGCTTTTTTGTGAGGCAAATGTTGATAACCACGCACGCGACTATGAACGATATTAGCATCAGCAACAATTCCATATCTTGTTTTTCCTTTCCTGTGTCCGCGCAAAACATCTTATACAGTGTAAAATGTAAATAAAGGCATACCAATGTCGCAAAAATAT